>NZ_BJZU01000045.1 GCF_007992195.1 Methylobacterium oxalidis
TTCCCCCTCCCGTTCGGGAGAGGGTTGGGGTGAGGGATTCGCCGTTTCCGAAAAGCTCGCATCCCTCGCCCGCTGCGCCGACGCGCGCGCGACCTCTCCCGGACGGGGAAGGCAGATACGAGAAAGGCCCCGCCTCGCGGCGGGGCCTTCGCGTGTCTCGGTCCGAGTGATCCCGCCTCAGGCGAGGATGTCGCGGTCCTTGGTCTCGGGGATGAAGATCAGTCCCACGACGAAGGTGAAGAGCGCGATCACGATCGGGTACCAGAGGCCGTAGTAGATGTCGCCGGTCTGGGCCACCATCGCGAAGGCGGTGGCGGGCAGGAGGCCGCCGAACCAGCCGTTGCCGATATGGTAGGGCAGCGACATCGAGGTGTAGCGGATGCGCGTCGGGAACAGTTCCACCAGCGCCGCCGCGATCGGGCCGTAGACCATCGTCACATAGAGGACGAGGATCGTCAGGATGCCGATCACCATGAGCTTCTGGCCTGTGAACACGTCGAGCGGGTTCGCGGCCTTGATCACGGTCGGGTTGTTGCTGGCCGAGGGGTAGCCCGCCTCGGTCAGCGCGGCTGGGACGGCCTTGGCGAAGGTCGGATCCGCCACGGGGAAGTCCTTGCCGTTGACGCTCACCACGGTCGGCGTGCCCGCGGGCTGCGCCTCGGTGGTGTAGTTCACGGCGCTGCGGGCGAGCAGCGCCTTGGCGATGTCGCACTCCTTCGTGAACTTGGCCGTGCCCACCGGGTTGAACTGGAACGAGCAGTCGGCCGGGTTCGTCTTGACCACAACCGGCACGTTCGACTGCGCCGCGTACAGCGCCGGGTTGGCGTTGGCCGTGAGCTGGTGGAACAGCGGGAAGTAGGTGAGCGCCGCGATCAGGCAGCCGCCGAGGATGATCGGCTTGCGGCCGATCCGGTCGGAGAGTCCGCCGAAGAACAGGAACCCGCCGGTGGCCAGGATCAGCGACCACGCGATCATGACGTTCGCCGTGAACTGGTCGACCTTCAGGATGCTCTGCAGGAAGAACAGCGCGTAGAACTGGCCGGTGTACCAGACCACGGCCTGGCCGGCGGTGAGGCCGAGCAGCGCGAGCAGCGCCCACTTGGCGTTCTTCCACTGGCCGAACGCCTCGGAGAGCGGCGCCTTCGAGTGCGTGCCCTCGGCCTTCATCTTCTGGAAGGCCGGGCTCTCCTGCATCTGCAGCCGGATCCAGACCGAGATGGCCAGGAGTGCCACGGAGACGAGGAACGGGATGCGCCAGCCCCAGACCTGGAAGGCGGTGAGCGTGGTCGTGGTGCCATCGGGGTTCGTCACTACCGTCGGCGCATAGGCGTTGTTCACGTAGCCCTGCGTCGAGAGGATGATGACGAGCGAGAGCAGCAGCCCGAGGGTCGCCGTCGTCTGAATGAAGGCGGTGTAGAAGCCGCGGCGCCCGCGGGGGGCGTGCTCGGCCACGTAGACCGCGGCGCCGCCGTACTCGCCGCCCAGCGCGAGGCCCTGGAGCATGCGCAGCGCGAGCAGCGTCACGGGAGCGACCCAGCCGATGCCGTAGCTGTTGAGCGTGGCGTAGGAGGGCAGAAGGCCGACCAGGAAGGTCGAGATGCCCATGATGAGGATGGTGACGAGGAAGGTGTACTTCCGGCCGACCATGTCACCGAGGCGACCGAACACCAGGGCGCCGAAGGGGCGCACGAGGAAGCCCGCCGCGAAGGCGAGCAGCGCGAAGATGTTGCGCGTCGCTTCCGGGTAGGCCGAGAAGAACTGCGCACCGATGATCGCGGCGAGCGACCCGTAGAGATAGAAGTCGCACCACTCGAAGACGGTGCCGAGCGAGGAGGCCAGGATGACCTTCTTCTCCCCCGCGGTCATCGGTCTTACCGCGTCGTCCGCCTGCGGCACTGCGGTTCCAACAGCCATTAATGGGTCCCTCCAGGAATTTTGTTTCCGGAGCCGTCTGAGCGCGACCCCGGCTTGGAACGGCAATGTCACCGCCCATGTTGACGTGCGTCGATCGGAGCGCTCCCCGTCAGGGCAGCCGCACCGTGGACATCGACGAGCGGACGGTACCGCACGTCATGCTTTCGCCCAATACGTAAACCGACCGCAAAACTTCGGCGCCCTGGCTTTGTAACAGGTTTGCGCGAGCGCTGGCCTGGCTGCCACTTGAAAATTGCGACCTCAGGTTCGCCGCCGACCTGTCTCCACACTTGTCTCGACGTCGCAACCGAGCCAGCCGGCGTGGCGGCCGGCCACGAATACGCACAGCCGAAGGATCCCGAACGATTCGACCGGCAGGCGGAGACCGTGAGGACCTGAGCGAGATCCTCCGCGAACGCTCAGGGTCCGCGACCGGCCGGAGCGGCGTGGTCCGCCGCGGCGCGAAGGCGACCGCGGCGGTGACGGCGTCAGTGCGTGCGGTTCTGCCGGTTCTCGATGAGGTCCTCGACCACGGCCGGCTCGGCGAGCGTCGAGGTGTCGCCCAGCGAGGAGAACTCGTCCTCGGCGATCTTGCGCAGGATGCGGCGCATGATCTTGCCGGAGCGGGTCTTGGGCAGGCCGGGGGCGAACTGGATCAGGTCGGGCGAGGCGATCGGGCCGATATCCTTGCGGACCCAGGCGACCAGCTCCTTGCGCAGGGCGTCGTCGCCCTCCTCGCCCTCGTTGAGGGTGACGTAGGCGTAGATGCCCTGGCCCTTGAGGTTGTGGGGGTAGCCCACCACGGCGGCCTCGGCGACCTTGGGGTGCGCCACCAGGGAGGACTCGACCTCCGCGGTGCCCATGCGGTGGCCCGAGACGTTGATGACGTCGTCGACGCGCCCCGTGATCCAGTAGTAGCCGTCCGCGTCGCGGCGGGCGCCGTCGCCGGTGAAGTAGTTGCCCGGATAGGTCGAGAAGTAGGTCTGCTCGAAGCGCTCGTGGTCGCCGTAGACCGTGCGCATCTGGCCCGGCCAGCTGTCCTTGATGCAGAGGTTGCCCTCGCAGGCGCCGTCGAGGACCTTGCCCTCGGCGTCCACCATGACGGGCTGCACGCCGAAGAACGGCCGCGTCGCCGAGCCCGGCTTCAGGTCGGTGGCGCCCGGCAGCGGCGTGATCAGGATGCCGCCGGTCTCGGTCTGCCACCACGTGTCGACGATGGGGCAGCGGCTGTCGCCGACGACGCGGTAGTACCAGTCCCACGCCTCCGGGTTGATCGGCTCGCCGACTGAGCCCAGCACGCGCAGGGTCTCGCGCGAGGTCTTCTTCACCGGGCCCTCGCCGCCGCCCATGAGCGAGCGGATCGCGGTCGGCGCGGTGTAGAAGATGTTGACCTTGTGCTTGTCCACCACCTCCCAGAAGCGGGAGTTCGACGGGTAGGTCGGGATGCCCTCGAACATCAGCGTCGTGGCGCCGTTCGCGAGCGGCCCGTACAGGATGTAGCTGTGGCCGGTGACCCAGCCGACGTCGGCCGTGCACCAGTAGACCTCGCCGTCGCGGTAGTCGAAGACGTAACGGTGGGTCATCGAGGCGTAGACGAGGTAGCCGCCGGTCGTGTGCACCACGCCCTTCGGCTGTCCGGTCGAGCCCGAGGTGTAGAGGATGAAGAGCGGGTGCTCCGCCTCGACCGCCTCGGCCGGGCACTCGTCGGTCACCTGGTCGGCGGCCTCGTGGTAGTAGACGTCGCGGCCCGGCTCCATCGCCACGTCGGAGCCGGTGCGGCGGACCACGATCACGTGATCGACGACGTCCTGGCCGAGGCGCTGGATCGCGGCGTCGACGTTCGCCTTCAGCGGAACCTTGCGGCCGCCGCGCAGGCCCTCGTCCGCGGTGATCACGACCTTCGAGGCGCAGCCCTCGATGCGGCCGGCCAGGGAATCCGGCGAGAAGCCGCCGAACACCACCGAGTGGATCGCGCCGAGCCGGGCGCAGGCCAGCATCGCGTAGGCGGCCTCGGGGATCATCGGCAGGTAGATGGTGACCCGGTCGCCCTTCTCCACGCCGCGATTGCGCAGGACGTTGGCCATCCGGCAGACCTGCGCGTGCAGCTCGCGGTAAGTGATGTGCTTGGATTCGTTCGGGTCGTCGCCTTCCCAGATGATGGCGGTCTGGTCGCCGCGGGTGGCGAGGTGGCGGTCGATGCAGTTGTGCGCGACGTTGGTGGTGCCGTCCTCGAACCACTTGATCGCGATGTCGCCGGGCTCGAAGCTCGTGTTCTTCACGCGGGTGAAGGGCTTCATCCAGTCGATGCGCTTGCCGTGCTCGCTCCAGAAGGCATCCGGGTCCGCGACGGACGCCTCGTACATCTCGAGGTACTTGGCATTGTCGACATGGGCGCCCTCGCGCCAGCTATCGCGGACCTCGACCAGCTTCTCGTCCATTGCGCTTCTTCCCTGAGAGGTGCCCGATCGTATCGCGGGATCTGCCGCGCAGCCGGGGCTTCCAAGACTTTTCTTAATGCTCGACGGAGACCCACCGCAAGCGCCCGCACGGCGCCGATAAGTGGTTGAGCACAATGCGAGCTTGCTCGGGCGGGTTCGAGCCTGTCAAGCGAGGCGAAAGTCCGATTGCGCACTGCGAAACAGCAGACCGGCAGCGTTCCCGATGCCAGGCGGAAGCCGGCAGCGCGGCCGGCGAGCCTGGGTCCTGCGCTTCGGTACGGCGTTCGATGGCGGAGCGGAGAGCATGACAACGACGGGCGTTTGTCGCGCCCGGGGCGCCGCGGCTCAGGCGCTCATCGCGGTCCGGGCGGGAAACAGCATCTCGACGAGGGTGCCCTCGTCCTTCCGGCTGGTGATGCGGAAGCGGCCGTGGTTCGCCTCCACCAGCGCCTTCGTCAGCGGCAGGCCGAGGCCGGTGCCGCCGCCCTTGCGCGGCCCTGACACCGCGCCGGCGCGGAACGGCTCCAGGGCCGACTCGATCTCGTCCGGGCTCATGCCGACCCCGGTGTCGCGCACCCTGAGGGCGATCTCGCCGCGCTCGGCCACGGTCGTCGAGACGATCACCTGCCCGCCGGCTTCCGTGAAGCGGATGGCGTTGGCGATGACGTTGAGGGCGGCCTGACGCATCGAGCGCTCGTCCGCCACCAGCGTGGTGAGGTCGGCCGAGAAGCTCGTGCGAACGACGATGCGGTCGCGGGCCGCCTGCGGCTGCAGCAGGGCGACGCAGCTCGACACGAGGTCGTTGAGCGGCAGCGGGCCGAAGGCGAGGTCGAGATTGCCGGACTCGATCCGGGCGAGGTCGACGAGGTCGTTGACGAGGCCGAGCACGTGCTCGCCGGAGGCGTGTATGTCGCGCAGGTAGTCCCGGTAGCGCTCGGGCAGCGGGCCGAACGGCTCGCTCAGCATCACGTCGGCGAATCCGAGGATGCCGTTCATCGGCGTGCGGATCTCGTGGCTCACCTTGGCGAGGAAGTTCGCCCTCCAGGCCTCGGCCTGCTCGGCCTCCGCGCGGGCGCGCTCGGCCGCGTCGGTCAGCCGTTTGCGCTCGCCGAGATCGCGCAGGATGGCTAGGCGGCGCCCGTCCGACAGCGGGCGCGCGAGCCGCACTGAGACCGGCCCGCGCCCCGGCACGGCGACCTCGCGGGCGGGCGCGCCGGCCGCGTGGAGAGCTGCCCGAAGCTGCATCGCGCTCTCGGCTGCGAACAGGCCGAGCAGCGGCCGGCCGACCGCTCGGGACGCGTCGCGGCCGAGCATCTCGACGGCCGCGCGGTTCAGGGCGACGACGCGGTCCTGCGCGTCGAGGGTGAGGACGCCGTCGTCGAAGGCGTCGAGGTCGGGCAGGGCGGGAACTGCCGGCGCGATGGGCACGGGCGCCGCCGCGGTCGGCACCGACTCCGCAGGCGGCACCGACGCCGCGTGCCGCAGGACGAGGGCCTCGGCGGGCGTGCCCTGCCAGGTGAGGACCGCGCGCGCGATCTCGACCAGCCGCACGCCGTCCTCCCGGGTGATGAGCCGGTCGGCGGACGAGCCCGGCTCGGGCCCGGCCTCCGACCGGTGGATCAGGCGCGCGAGGCCGCCCGCCCCCTGGAACGCGGCCCTGTCCGCGAAGCCGGCGAGGTCGAGGAAGGCGGGATTCGCGTGGAGCAGGCTGTCGTCCCGGCGCACGAGGATCGGGACGGGCAGGGCGTCGAGGAGGGCGCGCGCCTCCGCGAGGTCCGCCTCGGCCTGCCGGTTCTCCGCGAGCCGCGCGGCCGGGAACGGCATCACGGCGCCCCCCTCCTGCGGCCGCTCCGACGCGGCCGGCGCATCGTCGCCGGCGAAGCGCGCGCCGAGCGCGCGGGCGATCTCGCGGAAGGCCGCGTGCTCGGAGACGGAGAGCGCCCGCTCCCCGGCCGGCTCCGCCCCGGCCTCGGCGGAGGGCGGCTCCGGCGGGTCGGCCTGCACCGGGCCGCCCGGGCGGGCGGAGCGGTCGACCGGCAGCGTGCGGTCGCGGCCGGTCCACATCCGGCCGAAGCGGGCGGCGGGCACAAGGGCGGCGAGGGAGAGGGTCGCGAGCGCGGCCACGGCCGGCCCGAGGCCCGGAGCCGACGCCTCCGCCTCGGGGGCGGGTGCCGCCATCCCCGGCGCCGCCGCGGAGGCGGCCTCCCGGGGCGATTCCGGCGCGTCCTCATGGAGCGCCGCGGGCGCCGCCTCCGGCCGCACGGCGGGCACGTCCTCCAGCGGGATGGCCGCGCGGACGAGGCCGAAGCCTCCGTAGCCCGCGAAGGGGTGGCCGTTCCGCGCGAGCGGCGCGCCGGAGAGATCGATGCCGATGGCCTCGGCCGCGGGCGCGGGACGAAGCTCGGCCGGCACCGCGCGGAAGGTTCGCCGCTCGGCGATGGCCGCGAGCAGGGGGTCGGCCGCGCCGAGATGCCCGGCCTCGGCCAGCGCCTGCCAGGACCGGCCGACGAGCAGCGGCGCGAGCGCCGCCTGCGGCGCGCCCGTGACCTCCGTGATCCGGTCGGCCGCGTCGCTGCGCCAGACGAAGCGGTCGCCCGGCCGCGGCGGAGGAGCGGGTTCGGCGGACGGGAGCGCCAGCGCGGGCGCAGCCTCGTCGGCGCAGGGGGCATCGCCAGCACTCGGAGCCGCGTCGACCGGAGGCGGCGCGTCCGCCGGTGCCTGCGCGTCGACGGCCGGCGGCAGGGTCTCCGCCGCGTCGCGGCGCATCGGCGGCGCGGCCTGCGTCGGGACGACGAGGAGCGCCGGCTCGCCGGTGGCGAGACGGCCGCGGGCGAGGAGGCATGCGACGGGCGGGGCGATCCGGCGCGGGTCGAGGCGCAGGCGCACGAGGCGCACGCCCTCGCCGGAGGGGGCGGCCCGGCGCACCTGCTCCGGCAGGGCGAGGCGCGGGGAAGGCGCGCCGTCCGGGGCAAACACCGCGCCGGCCCAGGCCCGGGCCGCGCCCGAGGCGCGGATCAGGCGCAGGCTCTCCGCCTCGAGCACCCAGTAGGTGGCGGCCGGATCCGCAATGAGGGCGGCGAGCCGCGGCTCCCGCGCCCAGGCCGCGAGGGCGGGAGCGGCGGGATCGTTCGCGGGATTCTCGTCCGGATCGGACCCGTCGTCGGCCATGCAAACCTGTCTGGCTGGAAAAATCTGCGTTACCGCGCCCTCATTTGTATGCTGAACTGCCTCGGAGCGGTGGACACTTCAAGCGGGCGTCACACGTTTACCTCATGTCAACCTTAATGCCCCCGGGCGGCGGCGGGCAGAGCGGATGCCATGCGCAGACAGCCGTGTTATTGTGCACCGCACAATGAGCGCCGGCTGATTCGGAGAGGAGACGAGGATGAACAACACGCCGAACTACGAAGTCCCGAGCGAGATGCGCGACTTCGCCGAGAAGAGCGTCGACCAGGCGCGCAAGGCCTTCGACAGCTTCATCGGCGCCGCCCGGCGCACGGCCGACACGGTGCAGGGCTCCGCCGAGACCGCGCGCACGAACGCCCAGGGCCTGTCGTCCCGCGGCTTCGAGTACGCCGAGCAGAACGTGAACGCCGCCTTCGACCTCGCTCAGAAGCTCGTCCGCTCCAAGGACGTGCAAGAGGCGATGCAGCATCAGGCCGAGTTCGTGCGCAGCCAGTTCGCCGCGATCCAGGCGCAGGCCAAGGAGTTCGGCGGCATGGCGCAGAGCGCGATGCAGGAGAGCGCCGAGAAGGCCAAGGCGGCCATGCAGGAGAACGCCGAGCACGCCCGCCGGGCGATGGAGCAGGGCGCCGACGCGGCCCAGCAGACCGCGAAGGACGCCGAGACTACGACCCGGAAGGCGACCTCCTAAGGCGCTCCGCCTCCTGAGGCACTCCGCGCGCGGGCGAACGGCCCGCGACGCCGCACGCGACCATCGATGACGGCCCGCCCCGCCCGCCCGCGGGGCGGGCCGTCTCGCTTTTGCCCGCATTGCGGAGGAGGTGGCATCACGCCGCCTCAGCGGGGACGGCACGACGTTTCGGAGGATCACCGCCATGCGACCCGCCCACCGCCTCGGTCTCGCCGCCGGCCTGCTCGCCGGCCTTCTCAGCGCGCAGGCCGCGATGGCCCAGTACTACGACGACGGCTACGGCCCGCCCCGCGGCGCCTACCGCGACGACCGGCCGACCCGGCCGGGGCCCCGCGGCCCGGTGGGCCTGAACTGCGACGCCGTCCAGCAGGGCCTGAGCGGGCCGCAGCCCTATTCCTGCCCGCTGCCGGGCCCGCGCCCCCTCGGTGCGCGCTGCTTCTGCGACATGCCGATCGCCTCCTTCAGCACGCCGCAGACGGCCGTCGGCCGGGTGGTGCCCTGAGCGCGGGCCGAACACGGGAAAAGGCCGCGCCGTCAGGAGGATGGCGCGGCCTTCTCGGATCTCGGATGAGCCGGGACGATCAGGATCGCCCGGCGGAAAAACTCAGTTCAGAACAACGACCTTGGCGCCGACCCTCACGCGGTCGTAGAGGTCTGTGACGTCCTCGTTGGTCATGCGGATGCAGCCCGAGGAGACGGCCTGTCCGATCGTGTCCGGCTCGTTCGAGCCGTGGATCCGGTACTCGGTGTTGCCGATGTACATGGCGCGGGCGCCGAGCGGGTTCTCGATGCCGCCGGCCATGTAGCGCGGCAGGTCGGGGCGGCGGGCGAGCATCGCGGCGGGCGGCGTCCAGGACGGCCACTCGCGCTTGGCCGTGACGGTCTTCACGCCGGACCACGTGAAGCCGGGGCGGCCGACGCCGACGCCGTAGCGGATCGCCTCGCCGTTCGGGAGCACGAAGTAGAGCCGGCGCTCCTGGGTCGAGACCACGATCGTGCCGGGCTTGTAGTTGGCGTTGAAGGAGACGATCTCGCGCGGGATCGGCTGGACCTGCGCCTGCGGCGCGGCCTGCACGCCCTGGCCGTAGCCGGGCTGGCTGTAGCTGTAGCCCTGGGCCGGCTGGCGCCGGTAGCCGCCGCCGAAAATGTCCGACTGCTCGGCGTAGTAGTCGTCGGCATCGCCCCCGTAGGGATCGTAGGACGAGAACGCCGCGGCCGGGCCGGCGGCAAGAACACAGACACCGAGGATTCCCGCGAGAGCGCTGGCAAGGGTCTTCATGGTGGAGCCTACCTGTGCAGTAACCTTTGCTATACAAGCGCAAGCGTTGCCGTAGGTTCCAATCAGGAGTGAAGATTTCCTACACGCGGAGCCGCCGAAGTCGTCGGGGCGCCTTTGTCTGCTCTGACCTGTGCGCCCGCGCACCCCGAAAGGCGTAGGATCCTACTCCGTCGGGACGAGGGCCGGCGAAACCGGCCCGCTCAGGTCAGGGGCGGGGGCGGGGAGCCCGAGGCGCGCTCGGCCTCGACGAGCACGTCGAGGGCGCGCCAGGGCTTCGGGATGAAGACCGCGTGCTCGGGCACGTCCGGCCGCGCCACGGAGCGGCCGGAGGTGACGACGAGGCGCGCCCGGGGCCACAGGGTGGAGACGGCGCGGGCGAGCTGCAGCCCGTCCATCTCGCCCGCGAGCCGCACGTCGGCGAAGACGAGGGCCACCTCGCCGCCGCGGGCCTGCAGGACGGCGAGCGCCGCCTCGGCGCTGTCGCAGCCGACGACGCTGAGCTCGGTCTCCTCGAGGAGCGCCTCCGCGAGCGCCCGGACCTCGGGCTCGTCCTCGACCACGAGGGCGAGGCGCCCGCCCTGGGCGCAAGGCGGGCTCACGGGATCGCCGGCCTCGTCCTGCGCTCGCCCGTCGGCCGACTGGCGGACTTGGCGCACGAGGGCGGCGAGGTGCTCCGGCACGCCCTCGGCCACCAGCGTGTCGTAGAAGGAGGCGAGGGTCTGGCCGATCTGGTCGAGGGGGATGCCGGGCGTCAGGGTCTCGACCGGCCGCCGAAAGCGGCCTCCGCTGCCCGTTGCCTGGTGCTTCGTTCTCGTCACGCCGATCCCCCGATCTGTTCGCCGCGGCTTCACGCGGACGCGCGGACTCCCGAAGGGGAAAAGTCGGGAATCGCTCGCGAGTTGCGACGCTACCCCGAAACGGCGCTCCCGTACCCGCCGTCCGGTGCGGGTTCGCTCACTCCGCGGCGTCGGCGTAGGCCATCACGCCGGAGACCGCGCGCACGTCGCGGTAGCGCGCGCCGCGCGTGCTCATCATGGCCTCGAACTTCTCGTGGACCTGAGCGACCGAGAGGCTGACGGGCTTGCGCCGACGGCCGGAGCCGGAGGCGAAGAAGATCGAGCGGTTCGCCCGGGCGGGGCCGGGCAGGAGCTTGGCGGCCGCCGCCTTCGGCTTGTCGACGACGTTCGCCAGGAATTCCTCGGCGTCGTCCGGCCCGAGGAAGTGGGCGAGGTAGACCTCGCCGAGGGAGAGTTCGCGGCCGATGCGCAGGCTGATGCGGGCGGCGTCGCGCTTGAGCATCTCGCCGGCCATGAGCGCCGAGAGGTAGGGATCGCGGCGCAGTTCCAGGATGCGGGCGCGCTCGGCCGGGTCCGCCACGGACGGCTTGTCGTTGGCGTCCGCCACAACGAGGGCGGCTTCCTGGGCGAGGCCGTGCCGCGCGCCGAAGTCGCGGACCACGCCGAGCCAGGTGCGCTCGATGAACTGGTAGAGGCCGGTGGCCGAGGAGGTCTTGGCCTGAACCGCCGTGATGAAGCTCGATTCCTTGTCGGCCACCGCCATCAGGAGGACGGGATCGGTCTGCACGGTCTGGGCGGCGCGCACGATCTTCTGGACGAGGTGGCGCCGGATCTTCATCGGCCCGAACTCGAGGATGTCGTTCGGGTCGCCGACCGCGCTCTCGGAGAGCAGGTAATCGTAGGAGACGCGGTCGACCGCGTTCGAGCCGAGCTCGGTGTCGAGGTCGTGGACGGGCGCGAAGGCGGCCGAGGCGGTCAGCACGGCGGGCGGCGTGTCGAGGATCGGGACCGCGCTCGTCTGGATGCGGGGGCGCGGCATCACCAGCTCGGTGGCGGCCTGGGCCGAGGGCAGGGCCTGCTGCAGGCCGATCTTGCCGAGCTCCGTCCCGGACCCGAACAGCACCGCCGTGATGCCGGCGGCGAGCAGGGCGACGGCGAGGCCGGAGCGGGTGAGGGCGGGGCGGCTGCCGTGGTCGCGGCCGACCTGGGGGCCGAAGCTGAGGGCGTCGGACGAAGCGGCGGGGCCGGCGCCGAAGCGCGGCTTGGCGGAGGAGGCGTATGACGATCCGACCGTGCGACCGCGCATCTGTGCGACTCAGTCCCTCTTCAACGCGCCGTTAAGGACGCCCGTTAAGGCCGATCTATCTTGACAGATGTGGCGACAACACGGCCGAGGTCGTGGCGGCACCGTGGCGGGTTATGCACGGGAAACTTTCACAGCTCAGGCATCGCGCGCCCGAAACAGTAAAAAGTGTTCAAATCTGTCTCTCAGACTTTACACAATATTACTTGACATTCAGTTTGAACGAGATCTCACATTTAAGCAATCAATCCACCATTTTAATCGATTGTTTACCGTGGCGGACCGAGATGGCGCGACGCGGGCCGAACGGGTCGGCCCTCTGCATGTCCGCCACGGAGCCGTCTCATGTCCGTTCTCGCGCGCACGGGGATCCTGAGCAAACTGATCGCGATCATCGCCCTGATCGCCGTCATCGTCGGAGGCTGCATCCTGTACGCGCAATCGCGCATGACGGTGATCGACACCGCCTACAGCCAGTTGATCGATCGGGAGGCCAGGGCCGCGGTGTCCGCACGCCGGGCGAACCGGCTGATCTTCGAACTCAACTACTGGGTCTATCGGATCATCGCGGAGACGGAGGATGCCCAGATGCAGAGCGCCAGCGCCGGCTTCGAGGCGGCGGTCCCGCAGGTCAGAAAAATCATGGCGGACCTGCGCGACCAGTCGCCGACCTTCACCGACCGCATCGAGGCCCAGAACCGGCGGGTGGAAGCGTACCTCAGTGACATCACGGAGGTCCGGCGTCTCGGCACCGCGAACCGCAACGCGGAGGCGATCGACCTCGTCCACCGCTTGATCGACCCGACCTTCTCGGCCCTGGTCGAGGAGGGCAACAAGCTCGGAGAGGACATCACCGCCTTCATGGAGAAGAGTTCGGACGGGCTGACGGATCAGACGAACGAGACGCGCAGGACCCTGATGGTCGTGAGCGGCCTCGGCATGCTCTCGGGCCTTCTCGCCGCGATCCTGGTGTCGATGTTCGGCATCACGCGGCCGCTCGGGAGCCTCGTGGGCGTGCTGCAGCGCATGGCGCAGGGCGAGATCGACGCCGAGATCCGCGAGGCCCGGCGCGGCGACGAGGTCGGCGCGGTCGGGCGCGCCGTCGAGGGCATCAAGGCGATGGTCGCCAGGAAGGCGGTGGACGAGGCCGAGCGCAAGCGCGTCGCCGACGAGGCCGCGGCGGCCGAGCGGCGCCGGACCATGCTGGAGCTCGCCGACGGCTTCGAGCGGGTGGTCGGCGGCATCGTCGGGCTCGTCTCCTCCTCCGCCACCGAGCTCCAGGCCACCGCCCAGACCCTGACCGCGAGCGCCACCGAGACGGCGAGCCAGTCCACCACCGTCGCGGCCGCGGCCGAGGAGGCCGCCTCGAACGTCAGCACGGTCGCCTCGGCGTCCGAGGAGCTCGGCGCCTCGGTCGAGGAGATCAGCCGGCAGGTCGGCAACTCCGCCGCCCTCGCGCAGATTGCGGTGGGCGAGGCGGACGAGACCGGCCGCCTGGTTCAGGAACTGGAGCAGGCCGCGGCCCGCATCGGAGACGTCGTGGCGATGATCTCGACGATCGCCGGCCAGACGAACCTGCTCGCCCTCAACGCGACGATCGAGGCGGCCCGCGCGGGCGAGGCCGGCCGCGGCTTCGCCGTGGTGGCGACCGAGGTGAAGGAGCTCGCCGCCCAGACCAGCCGCGCGACCGGCGAGATCGCCGGGCAGATCGCCCAGATCCAGGGCGCGACGGGACAGGCGGTCACGGCCATCGGCGGCATCTCCGGCCGCATCCGCGAGATCGACGCGGTGGCGACCACGATCGCGGCCGCCGTGGGCCAGCAGCAATCGGCCACGGGCGAGATCGTCCGCAACGTGGCGCAGGCCTCCACCGGCACCGGAGAGGTCACGTCCAACATCGCCGGCGTGGCGCGCGCCGCCGAGGAGACCGGGGCGGCGGCCGCGCAGGTCCTGTCCTCCGCGGACGAGCTGTCGCGGCAGTCGGAGCAGCTGAGCGCGCAGGTCTCCCGCTTCCTCGCCACCGTGCGCGCCGCCTGAGCGGGATTCCGGCGGGCGCGGCGCTACCGATAGTCGGTCGGCGTCAGCCCGTGCCGGGCGATCTTGTCGTAGAGGGTCTTGCGCGGCGTGCCGAGCGCCTCGGCGGCGAGGCGCACGTCGCCGCCCGCCATGATCAGCTCGTCGCGGATGAGATCGCGCTCGAAGCGGTCGACCTGCTCGGCGAGCGTCCGGCCCGCCGCGGGTTCGGCGTGCGCCTCGCCGCCGCCCGCGAAGCCCAGAGCGCAGCGCTCGGCGTAATGGCCGAGCTCGCGCACGTTGCCGGGCCAGGTATGGCCGAGCAGGTGCTCGCGGATCGCCGCCGTCACGGGCGGCGCCTCCCGGTTGAAGCGGCCGGCGGCGCGGGCGAGGAAGTGCTGGAACAGCAGCATCACGTCCTCCCGGCGGTCGCGCAGCGGCGGGATCGCGATCGTGATGACGTTGAGGCGGTGGAAGAGGTCGTCACGGAAGGTGCCCTGCGCCGCCGCCTGGCCGAGATCGACCTTCGTGGCGGCGATGACCCGCATGTCGACCGCGCGGATCTCGTTGGTGCCGAGCGGCTCCACCGTGCGCTCCTGCAGGACGCGCAGGAGCTTCACCTGGAGGTTCAGGGGCATGCTCTCGATCTCGTCGAGGAAGAGCGTGCCGCCGTGCGCGTGCTCGATGCGCCCGACCCGGCGCTTGAGCGCCCCCGTGAAGGCGCCGGCCTCGTGGCCGAACAGCTCGCTCTCCACAACGGAGTCGGGCAGCGCGCCGCAATTCATGGCCACGAAGTTCCTCGCGGCGCGCCGGCTCCAGCGATGCAGGGCGCTCGCCACCACCTCCTTGCCGGAGCCGGTCTCGCCGAGGACCAGCACGTCGACGTCGGCGCCCGCCACGTCGCGCACGAGGCGGCGCAGGCGCACGATCTCCGGCGAGATGCCGAGGAAGGCCGGGTCCGCCTCCACCGCCTCGTCGAGGCGCGCCCGCAGGCGCCGGTTCTCCAGCGTCAGGCGCCGCCGGTCGAGGGCGCGGCGCACGGAGGTGATCAGCGCCTCGGCCGGGTAGGGCTTGGCCAGGAAGTCGTAGACGCCGTCCTGGATGGCGCCGACCGCCATCGGGATGTCGCCGTGCCCGGTGATCAGGATGACGGGCAGCTCCGGGTCGGCCGCCTGGATCGCCTCGAACAGGCCGCGGCCGTCGAGCCCGGGCAGGCGGACGTCGCTGACGACGACGCCGGGCGGATCGGACAGGATCGCCGCGAGGGCCGGCTCGGCGGCCGGGAAGACCTCCACCGGGAAGCCGCCGAGTTCCAGGCTCTGGCGGTTCGCCCGCCGCACATCCTCCTCGTCGTCGACGAAGATGATCCGCTCGGACCGGTCGCTGTCCGTCTCGCTCACGCCGCGCTCTCCGCCCGCCGCTCCAGCGCAGGGGCGCGGGCGAGCTCCATCCGGAAGATCGTGCCGGCGGGCTCGTTCCCGCGCAGCGTCAGGGTGCCGCCGCAATCCTCGACGATCCCGCGGGCGATGGCGAGGCCGAGGCCGAGCCCGTCCGACTTCGTCGTGAAGAAGGCGTCGAAGACCTGGGCGCGCTGCGCCTCCTCGATCCCGGTGCCGTTGTCGCGCACTTCGACCGCGATGCGGGCTTCCTCCTCAAGGATGACGACCGCGACGCGCGGCTCGGCCCGGCCGGCGACGGCGTCGAGCGCGTTCTGGATCAGGTTGACGAGGACCTGCTCCAGGCGCGGCCCGTCGCCGAGCACCGCGAGGCCGGCGGGCGGGCGGGCGACGTCGAGCGCGATGCCGGAGGCCGCGGCCCGTCCCTCCACGAGCTCCAGGCTGTTGCGGACGATCTCGGCGAGCGCCACCGGCTCGCGCCGGCCCGAGGCGCGGCGGGCGAAGCCCTTGAGCTGGCGGGTGAGCGCGCCGATCCGGTCGGTGAGCCGACCGATCGCCGTCACGTTCTCGGCGGCGTCCTCGACGCGGCCCCGCCGCACCAGGATCGCGGTGTTGTCGGCGTAGGAGCGGATGGCGGCGAGCGGCTGATTGATCTCGTGGGCCATGCTCGCCGCGAACTGGCCGAGGGCGGCGAGCCGGCCCGCCTGAGCGAGCTCGCGCCCGAGCCGCTCGCGCTCGGCCTCGGCCCGGCGCCGCTCCTCGGCCTCGGCGCGCAGCCGCCCGTTCGCCTCGCTGAGCGCCTGCGTCCGCTCCGCCACGCGCGCCTCCAGCTCCTCGCGGCGGGCGGCCTCCTCGCGCAGGCGCGCCCGCGTCCGCGCCCGGCGTCCGAGCAGCGTCGCGAGCCCGAGGGCCGCGAGCCCCGTGGCGAGAAGCGCGATGATCGCGCCCTGGCGCCACTCGCGCTCGACCGCCGCGCCGACCGGCGTCAGCGTGTAGAGCCGCCACTCGGTGCCCGGCACGGCGGCGTCGCGCAGGAGGGCGGCGCGGGCGGGCAGCGGCCCGCCGCCGACCCGCACGAGGCCCTCCTGCCCCTCGACCGGGTGAAGGGGCAGGGGATCGAGCGGTGCGCCTCCGAAATCGAGGCTCTCGCGGATGCGGTCGCGCTCGGCGGGGCCGATCGGGCGCAGCGTCCGGAAGCGCCACGCCGGGTCGCTCGCCACCAGCACGATGCCGCGCGCATCGGCCACGAACACGCTCTCCTCCGCCTCCCGCCAGCCCGCCTCGACGGCGTCGAACTCGATCTTGACGACGACGACCCCGCTCGCGTCGCCGAGCCGCCGTGCGAGGTAGAAGCCGGGCCGCCCGCTCACCGTGCCGAGGGCGAACTGCGAGCCCGCCCCCTGCGCCATGGCGGACCGGAAGTAGGGGCGGAAGCCGTAATCCTGGCCGAGGAAGCTGCGCGGCGTCCCGACGTTGCTCGCCGCCACCGTGATCCCGTCGGCCCGCACCGCGTAGATCACGGCCGCACCGGTGGCGGCCGCGACCTCGGCGAGGCGCCCGTTGACGCGGGCCACGAGGGCCTCGTCCGCGCCGGCCCGCAGCACGCCCGCGATCTCGGGATCCGCCGCGAGCGCCAGCGGCAGGGCGGTCTGCCGCTGCATCTCCGCGCGCAGCGCACCGACCTGGAGGGCGAGCGTCGCGTGGGCGGCGGCCCCGAGATCGGCGAGCGCCGAGCGCTCGGCGGCGCGCCCGCCCGCCCAGGCCGCCGCCAGCATCGCGGCGAGCGCCGCGAGCCAGAGCCAGCGGCCGCCACGGCTGAAGGATGATGCCACTGCCGCCGCGCTTCCGGTCACGCTTGGAGGCCGCGTGCGGATTCCCGGACAGGTTCGGGCGGCCGCGTGCGGATCACCGCAACGCGCGCCCGGGCCGGCCCCGGAACGACAGGAAAAATCCTTCTTGCATCAGGCATTTAACAAAATCTTCACCGGGCCGCTCGGCTGGCACGCGGGTTGCCATTCCCACCACGTATCGCAGCCCTGCCCCGTCGGCATGACTGCAAGCCTCACGGCCAAAAGCAAGTGCGGACGCGACGCTCCCGGGTGCACCCGGCGGCCGCGAGCCGCCCCACCGAGATCGCAACCGAAGGGAGAACGCCCATGGCCGCCCTACCGTCACCGCTCACCGCGCCCCACGCCCCGCCCGCGCCGAAGCCGCTCTACCGCACGCTCTACTTCCAGGTGCTCCTCGCGGTGGCGATCGGCATCCTGCTCGGCCACTTCTACCCGCAGCTCGGCGCCGACATGAAGCCGCTGGGCGACGCCTTCATCAAGCTCGTCAAGATGATCATCGCGCCGGTGATCTTCCTCACCGTCGTCTCCGGCATCGCCGGCATGACGAACCTGGAGAAGGTCGGCCGGGTCGGCGGCAAGGCGCTTGTCTACTTCCTCACCTTCTCGACGCTGGCGCTTTTCGTCGGCCTCGCGGTGGCCAACATCCTGCAGCCGGGCCACGGCCTGCACATCGATCCGAACTCCCTCGACCCGAAGGCGGTCGCCACCTATGCCGGCAAGGCGAAGGAGCAGTCGATCACCGACTTCCTGATGAACATCATCCCCTCCACCGCGGTCGGGGCGTTCGCGGGCGGCGAGATCCTGCAGGTGCTGTTCTTCTCGGTGCTGTTCGGCTTCGGCCTCGCCTTCCTGGGCGACCGCGGCAAGCCGGTGCTCGAGATCGTGAAGGTGCTCTCCGAGGCGATCTTCGGCGTCGTCAACATCATCATGAAGGTCGCCCCCATCGGCGCCTTCGGCGCCATGGCCTTCACCATCGGCAAGTACGGGATCAGCTCGCTCGCCAACCTCGCCTACCTCGTGGGCGCCTTCTACCTGACCTCGGCGATCTTCGTCTTCCTCGTGCTCGGCGCCGTCGCCCGCTACAACGGGTTCTCGATCGTCCGGCTCATCCGCTACATCAAGGAGGAGCTGCTCCTCGTCCTCGGCACCTCGTCCTCCGAGTCCGCGCTGCCCTCGCTCATCGACAAGATGGAGCGCGCCGGCTGCTCGCGCCCCGTCGTGGGCCTCGTGGTCCCGACCGGCTACTCGTTCAATCTCGACGGCACCAACATCTACATGACGATGGCGGCCCTGTTCATCGCGCAGGCGACCGACACGCCGCTCTCGCTCGGCGAGCAGGCCCTCCTGCTCCTCGTGGCGATGCTGTCCTCGAAGGGCGCGGCGGGCGTCACCGGTTCCGGCTTCATCACGCTCGCGGCGACGCTGGCGGTGGTGCCCTCGGTTCCGGTCGTCGGCATGGCCCTGATCCTCGGCATCGACCGCTTCATGTCGGAGTGCCGCGCGCTGACGAACTTCATCGGCAACGCGGTGGCCTGCATCGTCGTGGCCCGCTGGGAGGGCGAGGTCGACGAGGCCCGCCTGCACGCCGCCCTCGGCGGCGGCAAACCGGCCCCCGAGCCGGTGCCGGTCCTGCAGCCCGCCGAGTGAGGCACGCACCGCCCCGGCGCCGGCCCAGCCGTCGCCGGGACGATCTCATCGGGCCGCGCTCTCCTCGGGGGCGCGGCCTTTCCCTGTTCGAGGGCGCCCGCCGCGCTCCGCCGGCCCGGTCAGTTCGCGAGGCCGCAGGCCCTGCGCAGGCGCGCGTCGGCCCGCGCGAGCAGCCTCGCCGAGAGTTCGGCATCCCCCGCCGCGAGGGCACGGTCGGCTGCGCCCACGTCGCGCTTGGCGAGCCAGAAGAGGACGTGGTGACGGAGCGGGCTGAAGGGCCACACGCGGCCGGTCTCCTGCGGCGAGAGACCGAAGGAAGTGCAAAATTCATGCTCGCGGAGCTGGTCCCCGACCGTCGGTCAGGCGGCCGCGCGGCGCCCGCTCAGAACCAGCCGAGGGAGATGCCGGCGAGCAGCAGCAGCACCACGGCGCCGCCGGCGATCGTACCCTGAGCGTCGTTCATCACCGGCCTGCGAAGGGGTGTCTTCATCGTCATGGCGGCCTCCCGGCTGAGGGAGGAGCATGCGCGCATGGGCCGCCGAAATCCCCATCAAATGGCAGGGCGCGGCCTGCCCGGACGGGAGCCTATTCCGAGGCCACGAAGATGGTGCCGAGGATGGCCAGCAGGAGCGAGCCGCCCGCCAGCAGTTCCTGCTCCTCCTCGGACAGCCTGGGCACCCGGCTCGTATTCGCCAGGCACGCCACGATCAGCGCGCAGGCGATGACGGTCACGCCCATCAGATCCGTGAATTGCACATCGGCGGGCATCGTGGCTCCCGGTCCGCTCGCGACGCCAGGAGCTTAGCAGACGGAGATTCCGAAGACGAGGCGCCGCGCGGCCGGCCTCAGAACAGGCGCGCGGCGAAGGTCTGCCGCCCGCGGATTCGGGCCTCGTCGTCGTCCGCCGCGATGAAGCCGGCCAGGACGCGCGCCGGAGTCGTGTAGACGATCCGGAACCGCCTCGGCATCGGGCCGCAGCCGACGCAGACGGCGTAGTCCCAGCGGCGCCAGATGCGCGAGTTGCGCGCGTCCACCTCCCGCTGCCGCCCCTGGCCGATCTCGATCGCGCGCTTCACCTCGGCCGCCTTCTGGTCGCTGTTGATGTCGGAGGGCGGCGCCGGCGGGCGCGGCTGAAGTTTACCCTGCGCGAGGGCCGGCCCGGCTATTGTACAAACCAGAACAATTGACAGAATACGAGCACGCATCGCGGCTCCTGATCATGCGACGAGCAATCCCCTGCTTCGAACGATTACGGGCCACATCGCGGGTAAGTTTCATCACGATGTGATGGATTGCTCGCGGGCAGATCGGGGCGGCGCGGAACGGGACATCTCGGCGGAAACGCGGAACCGGACACGAAAAGGGGCCGGCGCGACGCCAACCCCCCGAAAAGCCCGAAAAAAACGATGGTACCACCGCCCCGGCTCGAACGGGGGACCCCCAGATCCACAATCTCAAGGCTCGTGTGTTCAGACCCCCTCAGCAGCAACCTAAGTGGTTGATTTTTCGGTAGACCCTCAAGATCGATGTAGCCACGAGCGCTCAAAAGGTGGCAGGAAATTTCGCAAATCTGCTTCCTGTCTGCTTCCTGGACAAGCCCCATGCGGTTCACGAAAGCGGCGATCGACAGCCTCACCCTCGCGGCTGACAAAAGCGAGCAGTACGCCTGGGACGACACGCTCAAGGGCTTTGGCGTGAAGCTCAACAAGGGTGGTTCGCGGAACTTCCTGATTCAGTATCGGGGCCAGGACGGGCGAACCCGCCGGATCGTAATTGGGAAGGTGGGCACCCTTACGCTGGACGAGGCCCGCCGCCGGGCTCGCGAGCTTCTGGTTGGGGCTGCGACAGGCAATGATCCGTACAAAGAGAAGAAGACTGCGAGGGCGCAGTCAGCTGTCACAGTTGGTGCCGTAGCCGACGCCTATCTTAAGCATGCCGAGCATCGACTGAAGCCGCGATCCTTCGAGCAGGTCGAACGTCATCTCAAGCAGCATTGGCAGCCGCTAGCGCATCTACCGGTAAACGGCGTCACGCGCGCGAATGTGGCCGCACTGCTCACTGCGATGGCGTCTGGCGGCCATCGGATTAAAGCCACGCGCGCCCGATCGGCCCTATCAGCTATGTTCTCATGGGCGATCGGGGAGGGGATCGCGGAAAGCAACCCTGTCATCGGCACGAATAAGCCAGCCGAAGAGAAATCGCGTGATCGCGTCCTGTCCGAGACCGAGGTGCGGGCGGTTTGGCATGCCTGCCGTGACGATGCCTACAGCAGGATCGTCCAACTCCTTCTGCTGACCGGTCAGAGACGCGACGAAGTTGGCTCGATGGTCGAAAGCGAGTTGGATCTACGGAGCGCCCTTTGGACCATCCCGGCGGCGCGCACGAAGAACGGCCTTACGCATGAGGTGCCGCTGTCGCGGCCCGCACTGGAGATCCTAGCCGGACAGCCTCGGATTGAGGGACGAGACCTAGTGTTTGGGGAGGGTGTAGGCGGCTTTAGCGGCTGGTCGAACTCCAAGGAGCGATTGGATAAACGGATCGCTGCCACAGGCTTGGTGATGCCGCCGTGGCGACTTCACGACCTACGCAGAACTGTGGCAACGTCGATCGCAGACCGGCTGAAGGTTCAACCGCACGTAGTCGAAGCAATCTTGAACCACATTTCTGGTAGCAAGGCCGGCGTCGCCGGCATCTACAACCGCGCAATCTACCGGGATGAGAAGCGCGAAGCCTTGGAACGGTGGGCAGCCCACGTGCTCGCCCTGACCAAGCCTCAGCCGCAACCACTCACGCGTCGAACTTCCGATCTTGCCTGACGCTCCGTGACCGACTACGAAGGTCGAAGTTTCAGTTCAAGTTCTAATTCAGGCCATTGCTCCTGCTGGGGGGCTTGGTCGGACGGAGGCCGAGCGTCATGCGCCGGCCGATCCCCAGTCCCCCTGAACTGGACTGCTTCCATGAATACGCCAACCGTCGCCGCAAGAGGCGTCCTCCGCTTCAGCACCGCGTGCCAGGAGTGCGGCCTGTCCGTCAGCACGATGCGCCGGCTGATCCGTGCGGGCCGCGGACCGCGCATCCTTCAGCTGAGCGAACGACGTATTGGCATCCGCAGAACTGATCTTGACGAGTGGCTCACGAGCCGAGAGGGCGCAACCTTCTAGGGCTGCGTAGCCTCGGCGCGTGCGCCCCGAAACCAGCGCACGCGTCGGAGCAGCACACTCCGCCAATACCAGACACTTGCAGTTTGGCTGCAGACGTCAGCTTCAGAGCGCGCTGCTAAGCAGCGATACGTCTCAAGCTATGCGCTTCATCCGTCTCCCGCGAGCAGAGTAGGTGCTCGAGAGCCCGTGCAGTGCTCCGAATTTTCGCTACCAGCAGGATAGATGCCTACGCCTCGCGGCACCACGAGATGCCGGAGCGAAGGGTGCCGGATCTCAAAAGAAGATTGAAGATGAAATGCGAGATCCTAACAGTTATGAACACACGTTTGCATGTAAAGGCACAGAGCAACATCTCTCGAAAAGCGCAAGAAGCGCAAAATTGGAAGGTAGCTGTGAAGAACGTAGGCGATTATCTGTCCCGCCGCGAGGTCCGATCCCGGACCGGCTGGTCTCTCACTTTCATTGATAAGCACCTCCAACGCGCAAAGATCGGCGGCAAGGTGCTAATTCCTGCGACTGAGCTTGAGCAACTCATAAAGGGAGAGAAGCGTCATGAAAGCTGAAATGAAGAATTATCGCCATTTTATAGGAAAGTGGCCCCGCCCTCAGATTGAGCTTGAGCAATACTGTCTCGCAAAACGAGTGCTTCGATATATATACCGTGATCCAGACTACAAATGTGATAAAAAATACGACCACAAAATATTTTTTATTGCACGTTTAGTCGTAAATTACATGGATTATTACAAAGGACTGACACCAATCACAAGATGGCCCACAGTTATGGGCAACGGAAGTGTTGGATATTTTGACTATGTATCAATTCACTTCCTCACTTTTTCTCTGAACAATATCCCTGAGGGCGGCGGCGATACGGATGAGGAGATGCGCGCACTGCTTCTGCGAATAGGCGAACTGCATTCAGAACTGTATCACAACGGTCAACGATGGGCTGAGTACCGACGTGAGGCTTACTGACCGGGAGTTCTCAACCCTCGGCCGACCTGGCCGGGGGTTGGGTGCCGCTAGCGGCTAAGTAATTTTGGGGATTATCTTTTTCCTTTTCTCGAATGCTCTGCAAAAGGGAAATTGTAGTGGGGGGTATTTCCTAAACAGACCATCAGGAAAGCGGAACATCCTCAGGATGATAGGATAATATATAGGGAGCGAATGGGTGATGCCCCCCACTACATTTTTTCAAGGCGGTGCTCGCACTTTTCGGCCGTTCTCGGATCTTCCTGAACGGACAAAGAAGAAGATCAGCATGCAATTTGTAGGCGCGCACCGCGACGAGTGCGCAGCCTGCTGGCTATGGACGGGCAGCTTCACGGCACCGCGTCGAAGATACAAGGCGTACCGCATTCCGGAAGATTATGAAGGTCGTCGAAACATCGCAGGTTGCTTTCAGCAAGAGCGGGGCATGCCAACTATCCGCATTCCTGAAAAGGGATATGCGGTATCAGCTGTTCGCCATGTCTACGCCGAGCTCAAATGCATTGGCTATGATGAGGTGCCCCGTCTTAGCAGATGCTTAGATGAGCGCTGCGTAAATCCTCATCACACGTTAGAACTCGACGTCTCACCATTTGAAATTCGCAAGCGTGCAGCAGAGGTGAAAGGCATCGTTTTCGAGGCAGTGTCTGCTGCTGAGGTGATGGAGATCCTTCAGCGCATTCGTCCTGCGACGTGGGCTAATTTCGCAACGGCGGAGTCAGAGTGCGAACTCCCATCTGGCTCGATCACCGATGCGATCTGGCGCGAGTACGTCCTCTGGGATGATGCAAACCCTGATCTGGACTGAAGGCATGCTGAGGGCCTGCCACATGCTCACCGAACGCAAGTCTACGAGAGCTGCAGGTGCTACTATCATGCGGCCAGCCACGTCCCTGGCGTCCCTTCCATCGGCCTCCGCTGCAGACTTCGGAGGCCAGCCGCCTTGGAGCGTCATCAGCACCACCACGCTCGTGGCCGCGCTCCGGATCGACAGAGGGAACTTCGCGACATGGCGGTGCCGGGGCATCGGCCCGGCCGAGCTGCCCACCTCTTGGTTCCGGCCCGCATCAGGCCGACCGCGCTATTATCTGGTCAGCCACGTGCTCGCTTGGATCGCCGCTCGACACGCGCAGCCGTTCGATTACCGTGCTTGCTGGCTCGATTACCTCGTCAGCATCCATATGCCGACCGATCTTGCATGGGCCCGCCGCTTGGCCGAGCGCGAGGGGCCGGTGCAGAACGGTGTGGTGTTCACGGTATCCGGCTGGCGCGCGTACCTCGACAGCCTCGACCTCGACCACGCTCCTGTGCAAGCCTAGCTGTTAGGTCGGCAGCATGGGAGTTGGGCGAGGTTGTCAGTCCCGAAAAGTCATCTCGCCGCCTCTGTCCTGAGCGCCGAGCACATCGCCGATCGCCAGCTCATCGCGGCCTTTATCCTCGAAGCCGCGACTGAGTTCAGCGCCAACCCATTTGCCGACACGAGCGCCGCGGCCGTGGGGCATATCTGGGGCGCGCAGGCCTTCGAGTTTCGCGTCCTCGGGGTTCAGGCCGCTGGCCTGCCCTGCCTGCTGAAGGCGGTCTCAGCGCTGCCTGGAGGCGAGCCGCTGGTGCAGGAGATCCTGCGGTCAGGGCTGCACAGCCTCAATCTCTTTCACCGTGGTGATGGGAGCCGGGTCGTCGGCGCGGTCCTATACGGCAAGCCGAACGTGCCGCTGCCGGTCTTCGAGAGCCTACCAACGCCACCTGGTGGCCGGAAGCGGGTGCACTCGGCACAGCTCGACCTCTTTGCTGCGCTCTGATCCTAAGCCGGAAACGACGTCGCGGACATTCAGGGCCACTCTACCGCGGTAGCCGCTGTGTCTGGCGAATCCGCTCTGCTGCCCGGAGAAACGCCGCGTAGTTCTGTGCGTCATCAGGACTGAGGCCGGCGACGACGATTTCCTTGCCATGGGTGACGGCATGCGTGCCGTTGCGCGCTGTCTGTACTCGGATCTTCTGCATGGCGTTTGCTCCGGGCTACCAGCGCCTTGCATTGACAACGCCGACGGCCAGCCACAGCTCCGGTACGATCCAAGATGCCGGTGGATAGAGCCTGACAGGCTCAGCGCAGCACCGCTCAGAACAACACCATCAGCATGCCGATGCTGAACAGCGAGCCCATGGCAGCCGCTGAGAGGGCGAGGAGTTCAAGAACGTCCATAGGCCACCCTGCCCAGCCACCGTCGCTCAGGCCTGAGTGGCTCCAACTCGAAGAAGGGGCGCCGGTACATCCGCGGTCGCCCCTTCCTCTCGCCGGTCGTCGGACAGCACCTATGCAGAGGGTATGGTTAACGAGTCGTTAGAGGATCAGGCAGACGATCATGGCGGTCGCTGACGCGCGAGGTTGCCATGAGCCGAAAGCCGCCCAACCGCATAGCCGCTGCCTGCATCGCTGAGGCGATCGCAAGCGAGCTGGCAGCTGGCGCCGCTCGCCACCGGCAGGAAGGCCGACCAGAAACCGCTCAGGAGATGCTCCAGCACGTTCGGCATCACCGGGTGCGGGCGATCAAGATGCGAGCTCTGGCCGGTGCGGAACACTACATGACGATCAGCGCACCACGATAAGGCTCCTCAACGAACTCAGTGCGGCGTGCAGGCCGCTGCGGCTCCGAGCTCGGCCGAGAGCCACCCTCGTGGCCGTTAACAGTCCAGTATGCTTGACAGAGTATGATGAGCGCCTCGCCGAGGTGCCGTGATGCGCGTGTTGCTTGTCGAAGATGATGCCTCGGTCTCGGCCAGCATCGAGCTGATGCTCAAGTCCGAGAACTTCAACACCTACACCACCGACCTCGGTGAGGAGGGCGTCGATCTCGGCAAGCTCTACGATTACGACATCATCCTCCTCGACCTGAACCTGCCCGACATGTCGGGCTACGAGGTGCTCCGCTCCCTTCGCGTCGCGAAGGTGAAGACCCCGATCCTGATTCTGTCCGGCATGGCCGGCATCGAGGACAAGGTGAAGGGCCTCGGCTTCGGCGCCGACGACTACCTGACCAAGCCCTTCCACAAGGACGAGCTCGTCGCCCGCATCCACGCCATCGTGCGCCGCTCGAAGGGCCACGCCCAGTCGGTGATCACGACGGGCGACCTCATCGTCAACCTCGACCAGAAGACCGTCGAGGTCTCCGGCTCGCGGGTGCACCTCACCGGCAAGGAGTACCAGATGCTGGAACTCCTCTCGCTCCGGAAGGGCACGACCCTGACGAAGGAGATGTTCCTCAACCACCTCTACGGCGGCATGGACGAGCCCGAGCTGAAGATCATCGACGTCTTCATCTGCAAGCTGCGCAAGAAGCTCGCCAACGCCAGCCAGGGCAAGAACTACATCGAGACGCTCTGGGGCCGCGGCTATATCCTGCGCGATGGCGTGGCTGAGATGCAGGCGCTAGCCGGCTGAATGGGATGCCGCTCGGGCCGGCGGGCCTGTGCCGCCGCCTGTGGGCGTCCACCGATTAACGGCCCATTAACCATACCGCCGCACCGTAGCGTCGCTTGCCGTACCCCATACCCCTCAGGATCGGTGGGCCGGTCCCGTTGGCTGTTTCTAGAGCGGCTGGCGGGACCCTCGAACAAGAGGGGTGCCGCGCACAGCATTAAGATCGTTGAGCCCCGCCTCCGCCCGGTCGCGGGGTTCCTTTTTGGGCTTTGCCGTGGGCGCGAGGCTGAGGAATTCGCATAAGGCACGTTATGCGATGCAGCCATCGGCCCAGGCAGCTGCTCTCCTGCGCACGGCTCAGCATTTACTGGCCGCTAGACCTTTTAGGTTGAGATCGGTACACAAAGAGCCAGCTTATCGAGGTCGGCCGTGCTTCATTTTCCCACTTTTGCCGGAAATTGGCTTCGGCTTGCAGATCCTAAGCTAGCCATACTAATCGGTGTCCCTGCGGTTGTTGGCTCGTTGCTGATACATGGAGACAATTTTGTTGATGAACGATTGAGCGCATTCGAATGGATGAATAGCTGCGACGGCATAAATAGTAAAATACTGGAGTCGGCAGCTCAGAAAAATCGAGATGATGAAGCATTTCGTAAGAGGATTATAAAAATATCTCGCAGCAATGACGAAGATGCCCGCCGATTGCTCGTTGATTTATATAATATGAAAACCGAAGAGTTTGAAAAAACCCGAGAAGCTATCGAGAGGCTTCGGAATGAAGTCTGTTCATTTGAGGCCCTCGGCGCTGCAGGGAGAGTGAGCAAATCTCATCAGTGAGCCGTCGGTGTGATCAGCGGCGCGGAGTGCTTACTCCGCACCAGCATCATCCTACTCGGCCCGAGTGTGTAGGAGACCGCGCGGCGTTCGTGTAATCGGCCCGCTCTCCTTCGCAAAAGTCGCTTTATGGTACGGGAAAACGGCCCTCCGGACAGTCTCCGGAAGCTCTCGCATGGGCCGCGGAGGGTGCGTTAGT
Source organism: Methylobacterium oxalidis (assembly GCF_007992195.1). GTDB lineage: Bacteria > Pseudomonadota > Alphaproteobacteria > Rhizobiales > Beijerinckiaceae > Methylobacterium > Methylobacterium oxalidis. The sequence goes on from NZ_BJZU01000045.1 coordinate 27,115, forward strand.
AGAGACATAGAAGAACCACCCGCTACGGCGCGCGCGGGCGGTTCCTATACTCGCGACATGTGTGAGAGGAGAGCCGCGCGTATGCCCCTGAAATGCGCCTCGGAGGTGAGTCCGTCCACGGTCGCGAGCGCACCGAAATAGGCGCCGGCCACGCCCCGCAGATCATGGGGCCGCCGGCTCTCGGTGTTTCTCGCCACCCCCGAGTGGGCGCCCCACTCCTGTTCACAAAGCCGGTGCTTATAACGGCAGCTGGCGCGTTAGCGTTGCCACTGGGAGCACCGCAAGCCGGCCTGATGGAGCGTATCGCTGAGCCGGAGTTCACAGCCGCCATTCGCGGGCTGGGCGTTATGGAGCGCCGCCGGCCCTGCCATGCTGGGCGAACCCGGCCAGCTTGCGTGTGATCCAGTCTTGAGCCTCATCGAGATCCATGAACTTGGGGGCGTGCGGATGATCGACCGGCCCGAACCCCGCCTCCAAGAACCACATGCCCGCGTCGTCGCCGTACTCGTCCGAGAGATGGGTGAGGACCGCGACGAGGAGCCATCCTCGAAGACGAGCTGGCTCTCGGCGTTGGCGCTGCCAGTCCTGACACGAACAGGCTGCAGTCTCAGGGTCATGCAGCCGCTCGCTTCTCCAGATGCAGGTACGTGGGATCAAATCCGCAGGCGCCGATCAGTTCATCCCAGCTCTCGATGACCAGCGTGCCGCCGCGCAGCGTGATCAGACCCTGCTCGCGCATCTCCTTGAGCACGCGGTTGACGTGCACGTTCGTCAGGCCCAACGCATCGCCAAGGTCGATCTGCGTGATCGGCAACGCGCAGCGATAGCTCTGAGCCAGCCCGACCGCCTGCAGCTTCAGGTACAGCTCGCAGAACAGGTGCGCGATCCGCTCGAAGGCTGTGCGCCGGCCCATGCCGACCATCCACTCGCGGAAGATCGCCGCATCGATCAGCGTCTCGCGCCAGAGGATGGCCGCGAGGCTGGGAAAGCGGGTGGTGAGGTCGAGCAGGTTCTCATGCGGCAGGAAGGCGAGCGTGCTCTCCGTCAGCGTCGCCGCGCTGTGATCCATGGTGTGGATGTGCAGGCTCTGCAGGTCCGGGATGTCGCCGGGGATGTGGAACGAGAATATTTGGCGTCGGCCCTGATCGATCAGCTTGTAGCGATAGGCCCAGCCGCTGAGGATGAGGCAGCAATGTGAGGGCTTGTCTCCCTCGCGCACGATGTCGTGGCCGGCTTTCAGAACGCGCGTTCTCGCTGGCAAGCTCAGGATGGCCTGCCGCTCCTCGTCGGAGAGCGTGGCGATGCTCTCCAGGCGGCGGACGAGCATCTCAAGGGAGTGGGTGTCAGGAGACGACGGCATCGCAGCTCCACCTTGCGTTGCAGGTGGAAGCGCGCGACTCTCCCGGCCATCAGCACCTGTGTCGGAACCGCTGATGATGGGACCTACCTTGGACCCATGTGAAACGGCTGCCTTCACACAGGTTGATCGCTGCAGATCTCAGTTGGATAGAGCAGGGGGGCGTGCACCGATGGTCGGCCTGCCATGGTCCTGCTGCTTGGGCTCAAGGTGCAGGTAGTTCGGGTTGAACTCCGCGAAGCCTTCAGGCGCTCGACTCCGGGATGGTCATGTGCCTGCCCTTCGTCACGATCAGGCCCTGCCCACGAAGCTCTTGCAGCACGCGGTTGACGTGCACGTTCGACAGCCCCGCCGTGTCGCTCAGGTCCACCTGCGTGATGGGCAGATCGTAGCTGTTCTCCGTCGCCAGCCCGACCGCCTGCAGGCGGACCAGCACCTCGCAGAGGATGTGAGCGACCTGCAGATCCGCCGGACGGCGGCCCATGTTGACCAGCCATTCCCGCAAGGTCGCCTCGTCAACCAGGGGCGCCCACCAGAAGGCGCGGTTGAGGGTTGGGAAGTTGGTGGTGAGGTCCTCGACCGTCTCGCGTGGGATGGCGACCACGTCGCAGGGCGAGAGCGTGCCGATCGAGTGGTCCATCTGGCCGAGGATGGCGACGTGCAAGTCGCACATGTCGCCGGGGACCAGGTAGGCCACGATGGAGCGGGAGCCGTTCGGCAGGATCTTGTAGCGGCAGGCGAAGCCCCGCTGGATCAGGAAGACGTGATCTGGCACGTCTCCCTCGGAGATCAGGTCCTCGCCTGCTGGCACATGGCGCACCTTGGTGCTGGCTTGGATCAGGGCCTGCCGATCCGCCTCCGAGAGCTGGAAGCGGCGTTCGAGCTTGCGGATGAACGGGTTGGGCATCTCCGCCTCCCCAGCGGGACGCTGGATCAGCGCATAGGATTAACACAGGTTGCTCTGAACCGTTGCGGTCCAGTGCGTCAGCGTTCCAATAGGACCTGCCCTACTGGAACATTCCAAAGCCGTTACAGGTGAGTGGTTTCAGGCTTCTGGAACGCGCGACAGAAATAGGTCTGAGAACCCAATGGAACAACCCAGTTTGGGGATGCTCCAGCCGAACTAGCTCTAAGCGGGTTCGAACCGACCCGCTGGGCGCCTCCAAACTAGAAGCACCTGCTGACAATTTATCGGGTCTTCAAATAAAAATTAGCTCGGGTAAAAATCTAATTTCATACGCGCTGGGTGCATATCTCAGACTGATATTGCAAGAAGATCTGCGCTCAGGCGGACGCAATATACGTTCTCCGGACACGCGAATGCGCATTATGGTGCAATGCAAAATCAGCAGGCCGCATCGCACAAAATCCGTGGTTCAATCTCTCGTCGGTCGCCTTCGCAGACGGCCACCCTGAACCTGGAGACCTCCCATGCGCACCACTCGCGCTCTCGTTCTGGCTACTCTCGCATCCGTCACCCTGGCCGGCACCGCAATGGCAGGTGACCGCATCAACGTCACCCCGACACTCTATCGCGAGCAGGCCCGCGCTACGGCCGCCGTGCGTCCGGCGTCGGAGCTGACGACCACGCCGTCCCTGACCGCGCGTGCCCCAGCGACCCCGCGCGTCGTTGCTGAGGTCGCTGCGACCTCGGCCCGCTAAGGCGGCCTCTCCGCTGCTGCCCCGGCCACGCGCCGGGGCTCTTCCTTTTGCCCTTTTAGCTTCGACGAACTACGGGCTCGGCCCCCCGGGCCAGATCATGGTCTGGGCCTTGATGCGCGCATCGAACCGCCTCGGCTCCGGAGCGGGCACCATGCTCCCTCATAACTCCTCAAGGCTGCGGAGGAACGACCGATAGCTGAGCGCCATCGCCAGCGTCCGGTCAATCTCGGCGAGAACCTGGCGGGCTTGCGCCTGCACCTCTCCGCCTTCTTCAAGCCCGGCAATCAGCTTGATCTGCCGCGCTCGACGCTGCTCTGCCTCGGCCACCTGCCGCTCGGCGGTCTCAAGAGCAGTCTCATACCTGCGTGTCGATCCTTCCATGATCCGTTCCGCGCTTCCCAGCCGCCCCCTGTTGCCGGGGATCAGCGTCATTCTCGCAAACCAGAATGCTCAAGCGGTTTCAAGGATGCCAGGGCTCAACTCACGGCCCCTGTGGCGCCCGGAATAGATCCCATCCACTGCGCCAGGGCAGCGGGTGGAGTTCGGCCGCCAGCCTAGGGGATAACCAGCGGCGGCCAACGCAGAAGCTGCCCCGCAACCGAACGGTCCAGTTTGAGGCTTACCCCACGAACTGGCGGTCGCTCCCGCTTCCTGCTCCGGCCTGCTTGGCGAGTTCTGCTCGCAGGCGCTCTGCCTCGGCTTCGTGCCTCGCGGCAGATGCTGCGATCCGCCAGCAAAGATGGTCGTAGTACGAGCGGACTGACTGCATCAGGTGCGCCATCGATCCCTCCATCAGAACGCCACGCCGCAGCCGGCGATGCTGCCGAGCGACGCGGGAGCCTCGAACCATCTGAGAGATTGGCAGCCTTTGGCTTGCTGCCAAGACTGTGCCGATGCCCTTTGCGGCATGACCTGTTGCCCCTGCCCGCTGCCTCCCAAGAGCCGAGTCGCGCCTGACGCTTGGTTCCGCTACGTGGTTAGCGGCTTGCTAACCACATCCGCACACGAGCGGGAAACTGCCGTAGTCTCGCCGGTTTAGCCCCATGAACTCGCGGACCACACGAGTTCAGGAGGCGTCATGGTCATCCTCAATCCGCTCACCGGACAGCTCGTTACCGTCGAGGTTCCGAAGCCGCGCCCGTCACCGAAGCCTGCCGCTTGAGCGTGGACGACGAATTGGCCCCAGCCAGCCGCAGTCGGCCCTCCACGCTCCAAAGCCACGCCCTAGCTTCGCCGTTATGGCGACAGACCGGACCATCAACGTGCTGCTACGGCAGGGGCTCCTCTCTCAAGGTGATGTGGATGCGGTTTCAGATGCGATCATAGCTACGCCTTCTAGCCGGCTCGTGCCCGTGGGCGCGGCCCATACGCTGAACCTAACCCGGTTCCTTCGGACGCACGCCTTCGTCGGTAAGACGCTGCGAGATCCTGATGCGAGCCTCACGCTCAAAAAGGCGGCCTTGAACAAGGTCATCCTGATGGCGCAGCTGGAAGTGCGATGACCGACGCCGTCTCGTTATCATTCAAGTAATAGTCAAAATTTCCGGGAGAATAAATGGCACATAGTGATCATTAAACAGCATTAATTCTAGAGAAATAAGACCCGCCCATCCTATTACAGATGCGCGTCAAGTGTTTTATTAGCGTGATGCTGGAATTGTTTCGTTGACGCGCTGAGCCGTGTCCTGCCATGGATTGTGTCATCAGCCAGTACGGTCGTACCGGTAAATGACACAGGGCGCAGCATCATGGTCGAGGGGCGGTTCGTCAGCTACCTGCGCGTGTCGACCAAGCGCCAGGGTGACAGCGGTCTCGGGTTAGAGGCACAGCGCAAGGCAGTCACCGACTTCCTGAACGGTGGAGCCTGGTCCTTGGTGACCGAGGTGGTGGAGGTGGAAAGTGGCAAGCGTGCCGACCGACCCAAGCTCGCCGAGGCCCTGCGTCTCTGCCGTCTCCACAACGCCACCCTGGTGATCGCAAAGCTGGACCGGCTAAGCCGCGATGCTCACTTCCTGCTCGGGCTCCAGCGGGCTGGCGTGCGCTTCGTCGCGGCCGACATGCCCGAGGCCAACGAGATGGTGGTGGGCATCATGGCCGTGGTGGCTCAGGCCGAGCGCAAGATGATCTCAACGCGCACCAAGGCCGCGCTGGCGGCAGCGAAGGAGCGCGGCGTCAAGCTCGGTGGTCCGACCCATCATCTTCCGGCGGAGGCAGCTAAGGCAGCCGCAGTCTCGGCGTCGATCCGATCCACCAAGGCGCAGCGCCGGGCCGACGATCTGGCCCGAGACATCGCCGAATTGCGTACTGAAGGAGCTATATCTCTGCGCGAACTGGCGGCCGGACTGGACCGGCGCAACATCAGGACGGCCCGAGGCACTGCTTGGACGGCTACGGCGGTGCGCCGTGTGCTGGCGATGCTCGAGACCAAGCTATCTGCTTAGCATTACTCTTCGGGAACTGCTGCTGACCACATGAAACATTGGTTCGAGCAGGCAGCCACGTCGGACTTTGGCCGATTGCGGCCCGGCTGCTTTACCGCGGGTCGATGGGCGAAGCGGACGTCGTCGCTCGACCCCTGTCGGCGCTCAAGGTGTTGCCGGCTTCACATTTGCTGCCGCCTAACAACCTGGTGCTGCACGCCGGAATGCGTGCCGCAGACGCTCCCCGCGTCCGGGCTCCACGCGCAGCTACGCTCTTCACTGCGGCTGCAGCCCTCGTCCTGGCAAGCGCTCCTAATCCTACTGCGCCTGCGAGCTGAAACCTGTCGAAACGATCAGGACGCCTGACCGAGTTCGCTGATCCGGATCCGCTCGTAGGCGGATCGCACCGCCTCCTGACCGTAGGTGCGCTCGAGGCGCCGAACGGTGAAGTGAGCATGAGCGATGTCTTGATAGTGATCCATAAAGGCCGTGTTCACCACAGCCCCGCCAAGCGCCCCAACCAGAGGAAGCGCTTGCGCGGCGATCTTCTGTGAGACCACCACCCCAAAGCGCGAGGCGATCTCAGCCGCAAGCCGAATGAGAACAGGCGCGCCCTGTCCGACAAAGCCCTGCTCGGCGACAAAATGGGCCGCTTCGGACATAGACTGCGCCAACGCCGCTCGGACAGCAAAGTAGCTACTCTCGGCAGGGTTGTCGCTCTCAGACCGCCCACCCCCAAGAGCAAACACCTGCACGCAGGCAAGGGCCACGTCCGGGCTGGCGAGATCCTCTCCTTCGGCCTGTGCGATCTCGGCGATGGAGCGGAGAATAAGAGCCGTGGCGATCGGCAACTCGAGCGGCAGGCTCACGATGCCCACTGCGCCGCCCAGCGCACCGGATGTAGCAGCAAGGGCCTTGTGGATGAGACGACCCCGCGTGGCAGGAACGCTGGGCAGGGTTGTCAGGGCAAGACGCAGGGCGGAACTGAGGGCCGCGCGGCTGGCGCGTGTGATGATCTTTGAGGCGGCACGAGGGAGCACGTGCCCGATCAACTCAACGGGCCGGCCCGCGAAGTTCGAGAGGCGAGCCACCAGGCTGGGGCTCTCAAGCGTGATAACAGCTAACCTCAGGGCCTCGTGCTCGTCGCTGGACAGGACAGATGTGCCCGTCTGGGCATCGGCTGGTACAAGGGTCTGAAGTGCCGCTTCGCTCATGGGGCGTTTACGTCTGCGGCAAGGGCGAGTTCCAGCTGGAGGGGCTTATCACCGTGGTGGGACTGCTGGCTTGCCGAGTGCGGATGCGCAGCATAGCCAGGCTACTCAGAGGACGAGCCGAGCAAGGCGAGCGAGCGTAAGAGACTGCGTCTGCCTCGCGAGTAGCTTCGAATTGATGTAAGGTTTACCTCGCCTGCGATCGATAGAGCACTCCTGTTCAGGAGCATTCTGAGCGCATCGAGGTCTGCCATGGCTTTCGCGAGCGTGATGGTTCCTCTGGATTTAGGTGCCTATTCTGCAAGGCGCCTGAAGTTGGCTGTCGAGTTGGCGGAACGGTTCGGCTCACGTTTGATCGGTGTCGCAGCCCGCGAGCCGCTGCCGACGCGGCTCTATGGCCGGGGTGCCTACATCAACCCGCAATCCGTCGAACTCGCCTATGCCTGCATGGCCGAGGACATGGCAAAGGTCGAGGAACTCTTCCATCGCGCCACCGAGCCGCATAATCATGCGGAGTGGCGGTCGGCGCGCATGAACCCGATGGCGTTCCTGATGCGGCAGGCTCGCACCGCCGACATCGTCGTGATCACCCGGTATCATCAGGACGGGGTCGAGGACTGGTGCTCCTACGTCGAACCGGGCGAGTTGATCCTGAACGTTGGTCGGCCGGTGCTCGTGGCGCCGCCGGATGTCGATCACGTCTCGGCGCAACGGATCATCGTTGCCTGGAAGGACACGCGCGAGGCTCGGCGTGCGATCTCCGACAGTCTTCCGTTTCTCAAAATGGCTGCCGAGGTCTTTATCCTCTCGGTCGGAGAAGAGACTGGGCTGGAGGAAGCGCGCGATGTCGCGGATCACCTCAAGCTGCACGGCCTGAACTGCGTTCCGCTTCTCAGGCAAGCATCGTCTGCGGGCGTCGCTGCCGTGATCCTCACCTTGGCCGGCGAGAAGCAAGCGGACCTGATCGTGGCAGGCGCCTACGGCCATTCCCGCATGCGGGAGATGATCTTCGGCAGCGTGACGCGGCAGCTTCTGGAGAGCGCCTCGGTCTGCTGCCTAATGAGCCACTGAGGCGCATGAGACCAAGGGCCAATTCGTGAGCTGACCGGTGGCTGGTTGAGCTGGAGATGCTCTGAAGGGTACGCCAACCGGAACTTGGCCGCTTGTGATGATCGGTCGGCTCTGGAGCGCAGAGGTCTTGGTGGATGGGTTTCGCGCCGTGCGCGATCGTCTTCAGGATCGCTTCCCGCCGAGGTTGCTTCACGAACATGCAGCCAGGCTTCAATCTCGCTTCGACAAGCCGTACCGCTCCAAGATCTTGAGCAGGATCAGAACTGCAAAGGCAAAGCCCATCGCCACCGCGAGAAGCTTGAACTGAGCCGCTCCTGCCACGATGCCAGCCGATGCTGCGAGCCAGATGCTGGCTGCCGTGGTCAGGTTCTTCACGTCGCGCTGAGCTACAAAGATCGTGCCGGCCGCGATGAAACCGATGGCCTGCGCCAAACCCTGGATCACACGAAGCGGGTCTGCATCACCGCCGTGCGCCCGCACATCCGCATACATGCTCAAGGCCGATGCCGTGATCAGGGCCGAGCTGAGACTGACAAGCGAGTGGGTCTTGAGGCCCGCGTCCTTGCCGCGCAACTCGCGCTCAAATCCCAGCAGGAGCCCACACAGCGTCGCCGCGCCCAGCCGCAGCAGGATCTCAGACAAGGGCAACGCTGTCGCATCGGGCAGCATCTCAGGCCTCAATCCGGTTCATCGTGTCCATGGCGCGTGGGACTACCAGTAGAACTGCAGCCGGAACTCGGCGATGTCAGCGTCGATGTCCCGGCTATTCACCGCGGGAGAGCCATCGGCGTCGGCGTGGATGTAGTTGGCCATCAGACGGATGTTCTTGTCAGGATACCAGTTCACGCCGGCCGTCCAGTTGCGTTCGACACCGCCGTCGATCGCGCCGTCCTTGAGATCGAGAAAGCTGAAGCGGGTGGCAAGCTCGAAGACGCCGATGCCGCCGCGGCTCACCCGCTGATCCTCATCCACCTGGACGCCTTTGAAGATCGCGAGATCGGCCCCGTAATCGGTCTTGAGTTGGTAACGCCGGCCCTTGCCATTGATGATCCACGCGCCCTCAACGTAGCCACCCTCGAAGCTGGTGCCCGGCAGCAGACCGTCGCGTCCGACCTCCGCTCGGATGTACTCACCCTGCAGGCGGAAGGGGCCGTTCTGATAGGCTGCCTCAAGGCCGAGGCGGGTCAGATCGGCCGCGTTCCGGATGGCGCGGGTGTTAATCAGGCTGGTTTGGAAGACGAACGCCTCTGGCTTTGACGAAAAGGAAGGGCTGTGGTCGTTCTGGTCATAGGAGCGGAAGCTGCCGGCGATGCCGAGATGTAGCACCTCCGTCTCGCTAAGGATTGGAGCGTACGTGGCGCGCACCGTCCCGGCAACGCCGCCGAGCTCAACACCGGTGTTTATGTTGCCGCCGAACACGCCGCCCGTCAGTGTCCAGCGCTCGCCATAGCCACCCACGGCAAAGCCTGTGTTGCGGGCCGGCACGAGTGCGTCGGGCAGCGCGCGCTCCACGAAGGTGGTGTTGTTGTCGCTGATCAGCTGCTGGAGGCTGAACGGCTCCTTGAAGTTGCCGAGCGAGACGACCAGCCCGTCGATGCCGCGATACCCGATGGCTGCGTCCTGGATTGGCGTTCGGTCGTTGTTGACGTCGTACTGGAAGGCAAGTTCGATCGCGTTGTTGATCGTCAGGTAGGTCTCGATCCAGGCGCGCCGAACCTCGATGTTGGAGCCGAATCCGTCGGCGATCCGCGGGCTGGTGCCACCGAAGGCGGGATCGAGGTGCAGGCGGCCTCCGATCCGGAACTTCACCGCATCGTCGGCCGACTTAACCGTGATGCCCCGCTCGTTGAGGCTGACGCCGGGGATGCCAGGATCCATCTGAACAAAGCGCGGCAGGGAAGGCGCGGCTCCGGCGTCGGCGGCAAGGCTTGGAGCGGCAAGGCTCACAACCGCAACAGCATAGCTAGTAGCGGCGGCTAAGCGCCGAAAATGACTAAGAAAACGGTGCTTCATCGCGGATTTTAGCCGTGGGAACTCGTGGCAACGACCATCTCCGTCCGCACCTCCGAAGTCACTGTCCCCGGCTGTACGCGACGGCTGTTCCTCGGCCGCTGCAGCTTATGGGTGACACGCGCTGCACATTGGCGGCGTTAGGAACAAGCGATCGACACATGGCTGCTATCGAGAAACCTTCCGAGTCAACTGAACAGCCGGAATGGGCGCCATACGGCCGGCAGGCTTTGGCCGTAAGCAGCCCGCCCGCTTTGGAGTTCTATCTGCCGGTGATCGGACATTCTGCGCAGCTCAGGTGAAAGCCTCGGTGTGCCCCCTTCCGGACCTTCCATCTTGCCGCTTCGGTGGTCCGCTTTAGAGGAAGAAGCAGACCTCGTAGTAGCGGCGGGGTCAGCACCGTCGCTCGCCTTAGCCACGCAGGTCCGGATGATCGCGGCTCACTGCGGCGGGCACGAACGGGCCAGCTTGGACATGCCCGAGTGTTTGGCAGCCTGAGGCGCGGCATGTGCCGAGTTCAGCGCCGACAGTTGCGCCGTGCCGGGAGCTTGGGGCAGCGTCACCGTCGCCAGCGACCACATAGCCTGCGTCACCGCTGCGACAGCAGCCATCTGCTCCGCTTCGACCTTGTCATAGGCTGCCGGAGCCACGTTGTGCATAACGGCCTATTGCTTCAGCGGAATACGGACGACCACCAGAACTGGATCAATGCCACGGGGTAGAGGAGAATGGCGCAGTCGGCTTACCCGCGAGTCGGGCTCCATGAAGCGCCATACGTGACGGGCTTCGAAGCTGCAGCAGGCCGTCACGAGCTGGGAGCAAACGAGGTGGAGCAACGCGTGCCGGACGGGGAGCAACGGATCGGTGCCTCCTACAATAGCGAGCGATCCAAAGCGGAGTTGGCACCTCCGTCCGAGACGCAGTCTCAATTGGCGTATCGGATCATCGAAGAGATGATTGTCACGTTGCAGATCCCGCCCGGCAGCATCATTTCCGAAAAGTCCTTGAACCGGCAGTTGAATATCGGGCGGACACCCATCCGCGAGGCGCTGCAAAGGCTGGCGCTTGAGGGGACTGTGCGAGTTGTTCCGCGGGCGGGTGTGATCGTTTCGGACATCGACTTAGTCGATCAGCTCAAGATGATCGAGGTGCGTCGAGAGATCGAGAAAATCCTCGCTGGGCGTGCTGCTCGCCTTGCCGACCCGCAGACATGCGACGAGTTCCGCCGCCTCGCTTCCGACTTCGAAGAGGCTGCCGCTAAAGACGACGGGAAGCTTTTCATCGCGACCGATCGGCAGTTCAACGGGCTGATCGTGGCGACCGCGCAGAACAACTACGCGGCACACGCAATCGGCCCGATCGAGGCGCAGACGCGGCGCTTCTGGTATCTGCACTTTCAACGGTTCGGTGATCTGCAGCGGGTCTGCGAGCTTCATGCGAAGATCGCTCTGGCAGTTGCGCAGAACGACGAGCCTGCAGCCAGGCGGGCCTCTGACGCGCTCCTCGACTATGTCGAGTGGTACACGAGGCGCACGCTCGAGAGTCTGCGCTAAGATTCAAAATGCAGCTTGCGACAGTAGGGGAATCGTGTAGTTTTATTCTGACATGTCAGCGACACGTTAGAGGTCGGCATGCAGTCTCAGGGAATGGGCACCAAACCCGTTCATGGGAGGAACGTGATGGACGCTAAATTGCCGGGCTCGGCGCTCGTGTCGCCAAGAGGCAGGCGCCTTGGTCTTGGCTTGACCGCCATGATGACAACCTTCAGTCGTCATCACTACTGGGTCTAATTCGCGCGGCTATCTGCCAATAAGATCAGCGCGACCCTAGCCGAGTTCAGGGCACCTTCTTGCTTCTGACCTTGAACGAGCGCGGCTTTGATCGGCCAAGCGACAGAAGCGTAGTGGCATCCCGAAAATCCTCCAGGTCGTTCGGCGCGATCTGCGGAGTGTTCAACCAGCATGCGGTGATCACACCGAGACCGAATTGTGCTTGGCTCGCATCGGCTCCGGCAGGGGCTTGCCTCCTCAAGGATCTGCTTTCCCGCAGGTCGAAGCCACGCTTCATCAGCATCACCGAGGTGCCTTGTACCTGAAGCAGCTTAGGTGCCGGCGAACAGCATGGAGGAGCGGGACTGCCACGTAGTTGCAGCTTCCGACGACAACCAACGTAGCGCTCACATGGAGCGGCAATGCGCCTCCGGACCATGCGATTTGGGAGCGGGAGCAACGATCTTGCCCGCGAGCTTATAGAGGCAATACTCCTAAAGATTTAACGCCGATTTTCAGAATACGAAGCGTGGCCATTTCAGAATTGTTGACGAATGCGCGCGCTAGATTACGCTAAGGCGGCGAGAAATAATCGGCGACGCTCCTCGTGAAAGCTTGATTCGTCCAAATCCAAGGAAATGGGAGGCTCCGAATGTCAAAATCGAAATCGCTCGCCGCCGTAGCGGGCGTAGGCATCAGTCTCGCCTTCGCGGGCAGTGCGGCAGCGCAGGGCACCCCTTCTGGCCAGCCCACGCCACAAACACGGCAGGACGCTCGCGAGACGAAGGAGCTTGAGCGTGGCGGTGCAGGAGCGGGGCAGGATGCCTCCGAGGGGCAGAGCCTGAAGATCCCGCAGCCGACTGCGCCCAGGCAGCCCTCTCCAACCACAGCACCACCCGCGCCCGCGGAAGGCGCGGCGCCGGCTGGCCAAACTACGCCGCAGACCCGGCAGGATGCGCGCGAGACGAAGGATCAGGAACGCTCTCCCGGTGCGTCGAAGGACGCAACGGAGGGACAGACGTTACGTCCGCCGCAACCAACCGCGCCGCCGCAGGCCGATCCTAAGAATTCCAAAACCTTTCTGCCTTTCGTCTACGGGCCTCTGGAACAGTCCGGCATGAAGGCGGCCAGCAGGGAGGGCAGCCCGACGACCTACCTGCTCTCCGCGACGCCTGCCACGACCCAGTGGGGCTGGTTCGACAACGCCGAGCAGCCGGTGCTGCGCATCCGTTCCGGCGACACGGTCGTCATGGAAACCATGATGCACTCGCACAACCAGCTCGTACCCGGCATCACGATTGAGCAGGTGAAGAAGACCCGCACCGACTATCCCGGTCGCGGGCCGCACTCGTTGACTGGGCCGGTCTACGTCGAAGGGGCAGAACCGGGCGACGTCCTCCGGGTTCGCATCAACAAGATCGTGCCACGCGCCTATGGCATGAACTTCAACATACCTGGTCTGTTCGGCCAGTTCCCGAAGGAGTTCCCAGAAGGGCAGATCAAGTTCTTCTATCTCGATCTCGAAAAGATGCAGACCGAGTTCGCTCCGGGAATCACCATTCCACTGAAACCCTTCCCCGGCACAGTCGCGGTCGCCCGGGCCGAGCCGGGCCGCTACTCCTCCGTGCCGCCAGGACGGTTCGCCGGCAATCTCGACATCCGAGAACTCAGTGAAGGGGCGAGCCTCTACGTACCCGTCTTCGTCAAGGGTGCGCTTCTCTGGTCAGGAGATTCCCATGCCGTCCAGGGCAACGGCGAAGTCAACCTGACTGCGCTCGAGACCGCCTACAAGGAGCTGAACCTCACGATCGAAGTGCTCAAAGGACAGCGGCTCGAGTGGCCACGCATCGAAACCCAGACAGACTGGATCACGGTCGGCTACGATGAAGATCTGGACAAGGCGCTCGACCTCCTCAAGGCTGAGACCACCAAGTTCCTGATCGAGCAGCGTAATGTGCCCTCCGAGCGGGCAGAGCAGGCCATGCTCGACGGCTGGAACTGCCCGATCTCGGAGGTCGTCAACATCGTCAAAGGCACCTACTGCATGATTTCGAAGGCCGCGGATGCACCACGGCCGGCCCCGTTGCCGACGCAGGACACGGACGAGGCCTTCGTCACCGTCGCTCGGGACGCACGCCTCGGCAAGGCAATGGATGGCGCCTCGATGGCGATGATCAACACCATCGTCGAGAAGAAGGGGCTCTCGCGGCTCGATGCCTACGGGCTTCTCAGCATGACGATGGATTGCCGGATCGCGCCCCACCGCGAGGGCGACAAGGCTGTCCACTGCATGGTGCCCAAGAACCTCTGGACGAAGTAGGCCAGGAGGAGGGGATGAGATGGACGCGATGGAGCGCGGCGGCACTTGCCGCGCTCGGCTTCGTTCTGGCCGGGCCATTCGCTGCTGCACGAGCGGAGGTCGCACCGCTTGTGGTCGTCACCACGCCAGACCTCAAGAGCATCGCGGAGGCGGTGTCGGGCGGGGCGGTACGGGTCGAGACCCTCGTGCAGCCTGGCGCCGATGCGGAGACCTTCGCACCGCGACCTGGCCATGTGGCGATGATCCGCAAGGCGGCACTCCTCGTTCGGGTCGGGCTTGGGTTCGACGAGTGGCTGGACAAGCTCATCCGGCAGGCCGGCGACACAGGTCAGGTGAGGAATGAACAGATCCTCGATCTTTCGACCGACATCGCGCTGCTGGAAGTCCAGGGTCGCAGCGTCGAGGCTCGCTCCGGCCACGCCCATGGTGCGGCCAACCCGCACTACTGGCTCGATCCGGCAAATGCGGAGGCGATGTCGGCCCGCATTGCCGAGGCGCTCGTGCGCATCGCGCCGGCGGGGCAGGACGCCATCGCCAGCGCGCAGAAGCGCTTTGCTGTGGACCTGAAGCAACGGCTGACCCGCTGGACGGCAAAGCTCGAGCCATTCCGAGGCGAGGCTGTCGTCGCCTACCACAACGGCTGGCCCTATTTCGCGCGCCGCTTTCGGCTCAACATCGTGGATCTGATCGAGCCGAAGGAGGGCATCGCTCCAAGTCCCGCACGCCTTTCTGGCTTGGCCGGGCGCATGCGAGTGAGCGGTGTGCGTGCCATCCTGCATGAGCCCTTCGAGCCAGCGGAAGCCTCGCGCTACCTCGCGGAGCGCACCGGTGCACGTGTCGTCGTACTCGCTCCCTCGGTCGGTGCCGTTCCGGAGGCCACGGACTACCTGTCGCTGTTCGACTACAATGTCGATCGCCTCGCAGAAGCCCTAGCCCAGCCCCGTTGATCCGCAGGAAGCCGAAGCATCCATGTCGGACCTCGTCGCGCTTCTTCTCACGCCGTTTCTGGCCGCGTGTCTGTTTGTAGGCATCCACACCTGGCTCGGACTCCAGGTGCTGCGCCGGAAGGTGGTGTTCGCGGACCTCGCGTTGGCGCAGTTGTCGGCGCTCGGCGGTACGATCGCCGTTGCAGTCGGGCATGCGCCGGGCGGTGCCGCCGGCTTCGGCTACGCTTTCGCCCTGACGCTCCTCGGGGCGGCACTCCTGACGGTCACCCGGCGCGTCTCCGCGCAGGTGGGGCAGGAGGCGGTGATCGGTATCCTCTACGTCGTCGCCACCGCCGCGGCGGTCCTGGTGGTTGACCGGTCGCCGCAAGGTGCCGAGCACGTCAAGCGTATGTTGGTCGGCGACATCCTGACGGTGAACGCCTCCGATCTCCTCAAGCTCGCGCTCATCTACGCGGCGGTCGGCGCAGTGCATGCGCTGTGCCGCCGGCACTTCCTTGCGACAGAAGAGGATGGCCTGCAGCGGCGCCAGAGTTTCACCGCACTCTGGGATTTCCTATTCTACGCCACCTTCGGACTCGTGGTGACGAGCTCGGTCGCAGTCGCTGGTGTGCTGCTCGTCTTCTCGTTCCTGATCATTCCGGCTGTGATTGGCTCTCTGTTCTCCGCGCGGATCAGCGTTGCGCTTGGCGTCGGCTGGGGCACCGGGATCGCAGCCAGCGTTCTGGGCTTTGCTGCCTCCGTCGCACTGGACGCGCCGACCGGAGCGACCATGGTCGTCGCCTTCGCTTCGGTTCTGCTGGTCGCCGCTGGCGCTCGAGCGCTCTTCTTCGCTGCCCCTGAGGCCCGGCGTCGGAACGGCCGACGTGCCGCCGTGTCAGTTGCAACGGCGCTCTTGGCCGTCGTGGGAGCTCAGGGCGTGTGGCTGATGGCCCAACCTATGGCCGACCAGCCTCTGCTCGCGCTTGTTGAGAATAGGCTTGGGACAGGGCCGGAACGGTTCCTCTCCGAGGGTGAGCGGCGCGTGTACCGTGAGGCTGCCGAGACGGAGCGGGGCCATCGTGCCGAAGTCGAGCGTCTGGTCGGAATGGAACGCAATGCGCGTTGGCGCGGCGATGTTCTGCGCGAGGAAGAACTGCGGCGTATCTCCTCATTCCAGCAGACGTTCAACGAGATGGGTCGGGGCGAACGCTTCGTGCAGGACCATCTGCGTGGCTTGGCCCGGTCGCGGGAACGATGGATCGTGGGCATCCCCATGACCGCTTTGTGCGTCCTGGGACTCCTTCTGCTTTTCCGCACCCGAAGGATGGGCGTCCGAGCAGTCCGATCGGGATGGAACCGATGACCGCACGGCGTGCCGGCATGATCCGGCGCCGCCGGCCGTCCGCCGGGCGGCAGGCGGAAGGACGCTGGTCGCTCTGGTTCCCGCAGCGGGCGTCCCCGGCGGACCTGCAGTCGACCTGCGCGATGGTCGCATCACTTGATAGGGCGGCCGTTTCGTTATGCTTTGAGACTTGATTGAGGCGCCGAACCGTCCGATGCTTCGGCCTTGCTGCTGCGCCGCAATATAAACGCCTATAACAATTGCAAGACGCGGAGGAGTCCAGTCATGAGCAGTGCGGAAGACTGGAGCCACTTGAGGTTGACGGCTTCGAGACGAACCCTCCTCTTCTCGTCCGCGGCCGCTCTGGGGGCGGCAGCATTGGCCACGGGGTCTCGTGCGGAGACGGGCGCCGCACGCAACGGGCTGGCACGCTCCAGCCAG
>NZ_BJZU01000046.1 GCF_007992195.1 Methylobacterium oxalidis
ACCGCACGTCCAGCAAGGCAGGTCGGAGCGCGTGTGGCTCTGCGGTGCTCGCGCATAAGCGAAACTATAAGCTCTGGTCGCTGAATCCTCCGAGCGCAAAAGACGTATGCCCAAACGAGCAGCGATCGGACCGAAACCGTAGCTGAGGGTGAACCGGAGCTACAGCCAAACGGCGCGCTGAACGATATCGCGCGAGAAGCGGTAGCCGGCGTAAGAGGGCGCGCTCATCCCTTCCGGCTACGGTGCTCGATCAGCCGCGGCAACCGGGACGCCGCCCGATGTGACGAGCCCAGACTGCTCCCCGCCTGATGCAGTAGCCTCGCACCTGACCCGGTCCAAAAGACCGGACAGGTCAGCTGCACTGGCCGCGATGCGTTGAACCTTCACGCGCCCAAGATCAGACTTGGTCAGATACGTTCGACTGCGAGCGCCGTAGCCTCGCCGCCACCAATGCAGAGCGAGGCGATGCCCCGGCGTCCGCCAGTGCGAGCGAGGGCCGCTAGCAAGGTCACGATAATCCGCGCGCCGGACGCGCCGATCGGATGGCCGAGGGCGCAGGCGCCTCCGTGGACGTTGACCTTGTCGTTCGGCAGGCCAAGATCGCGCATCGCCGCCATGACGACGACGGCGAAGGCCTCGTTGATCTCGAAGAGGTCCACGTCGTTGAGGGACCAGCCCACTTTCTCGGTCAGCTTGCCGATCGCGCCGATCGGGGCCGTCGAGAACCAAGCCGGAGCCGCGGCGTGGCTGGCGTGACCACGGATAACCGCAAGTGGAGCGTGGCCACAGCGTTCGGCCGCTGACATCCGCATGAGCACGAGTGCGGCCGCGCCATCGGAGATCGACGAGGCGTTCGCCGCCGTCACGGTTCCGTCTGGACGGAACGCGGGCTTCAGAGTCGGGATCTTGTCCGGCCTGGCCTTGCGCGGGCCCTCGTCCGAACGCACCTCCGCGCCGACTGGAACGATCTCGCCGTCGAAGGCACCGGCTTCCGCAGCACGGTTGGCGCGGGCCAGCGATTCCAGTGCGTAGGCGTCCTGCGCGTCCCGGGTAAACTGATAGCGTTGCGCCGTGTCCTCCGCGAATGTGCCCATGAGACGATTGCGGTCGTAGGCATCTTCAAGGCCGTCGAGGAACATGTGGTCGAGGACACGGCCGTGACCAAGGCGCTGGCCTGTGCGCGCCTTATCGAGGAGGTAGGGCGCATTCGACATCGACTCCATGCCGCCCGCGGCCACCACGTCGGCTGAGCCTGCCGCGATCATGTCGTGGCCGAGCATGACCGCTTTCATGCCGGAGCCGCAGACCTTGTTGAGGGTCGAACAAGGGGTGGCGTCCGAGATGCCCGCCCCAAGCGCTGCCTGCCGCGCCGGCGCTTGCCCGAGACCGCCGGTCAGGACGCAGCCCATTACGACTTCCGAGACAGCGTCGCCCCCGAGGCCAGCGCGTTCCACCGCGGCGCGGATCGCGACGGCTCCGAGTTCCGTGGCGGTGAGGGCTTTCAGCTCGCCCTGAAACGCACCCATCGGGGTGCGCGCGGCACTTGCCACGACGATCGGATCTACCTGCATCACTGAAATCCTCTTAGCAATACGCCATTCCGCTGAGCCGGCGGGTAGCTTCCTGCCCACCAGCAACCGAGCTCCATCGGCATGGCGGCGGTGGTTCCAGGAGCGGAGTTCAGGTCGTGGTCGCGGCGGCTCTTGCTGCGGCCCGGGCAAGCTCCTGATTGCGTAGGATGAACCGCTGCAACTTGCCGCTCGGGGTCTTGGGCAGGCTGTCGACGAACTCAATCTCGCGTGGGTAGCAGTGCGCCGACAGGCGCTCCTTCACAAAGCCCTGGATCGACTTCATCAGGGCTGCGTCCGGTTGGATGCCGGCTTTCAGGACGACGAAGGCCTTCACGAGCTCTGTCCGCTCTGGGTCGGGCTTGCCGACGACCGCGGACTCCGCGACGGCCGGATGCTCGATCAGCGCACTCTCGACTTCGAACGGGCCGATCCGGTAGCCCGCTGAGTTGATCAGGTCGTCCGACCGGCCCACGAAGGAGATGCTGTCATCCGGGTTAAGTTCGACGGTATCTCCGGTCAGGTAGTAGTTGCCGACGAAGGCTGAGGTCGCGCGCTGCCAGTAGCCCGAGAACCACATCAGCGGTGAGCGTGTCCGGTCGAGTGCCAGGATGCCCGGCTCACCCGGCCCGAGTTCCCTGCCCTCGGGCCCGACCACCACGACCCGGTGGCCAGGGATGGCGAAGCCGGCGGAGCCAAGTCGGACGGGATGGGTCAGTGCGTGATGGTTGCAGAGGACCATCCCGAGTTCCGTTTGGCCGTAATGGTCGTGGATGGTCGTGCCTAGGTGCTCCGCAAACCAGCGGATGATCTCGGGGTTGAGCGGTTCGCCTGCGCTGCTGACAGCCCGCAGCTGCCCCACGATCGCCTTCGCGGCTGCGGGCCCAGCCGCGATCAGGAACCGGAACGCGGTGGGAGAGCCTGCGAGATTGGTGATGCCGAGCCGTTTGATCGTTCGGTACGTGTCCTCGACCGTGAAGGAGCCGTTGTAGAACGTCGTCGTGAACCCCATCGCGAGCGGACCGGTGACGGCGTAGTACAAGCCGTACGCCCAGCCCGGGTCGGCCAGATTCCAGAACCGTTCGTCCTGTCGGAGCCCCACGGCATCCCGCATGTAGCCGACGAATGCTACGATGGCCTTCAGCGGGACGAGCAAGGGCTTGGCGGGGCCAGTCGTTCCAGAGGTGAACATGATCAGGAACGGATCTTCCGCGCTGCAGGGAACTGGCGCGGCGTCACCACGCTCGGCTTCCAGCGCGGCCCAGAAATCCAAGTCGTCGCTTTCTCTCCCGACGCCGACGGTGATGATTGTGCAGAGCTCTGCGATACCTGAAGCCTTGGCGCGGTTGGCGCCGTCCGTCACGACGATCTTCGTGCCGGCATCGCTCACGCGCTGCTCGATGGCTTTTGGACCAAAGGCGGTGAACAGGGGCTGGTAGACGGCCCCGAGCCGCCACGTAGCCAAGACCGTGATCAGCAACTCCGGTGTGCGCGGGAGCAGTCCAGCAACTCGGTCGCCCTTCTGCACGCCGAGCTTGGCGAGAACGGCTGCAAACTTGGCGGCCTGGATCGAGAGCGTGGCGAAGGTGATTTCCTGAACAGCCTCGTCCGGTCCGCAGTACCGAAGCGCGATGCGTCCGGAGTCGCTTGAGTGGCGGTCGCAGCAGGTGTGGCAGGCATTCACCTGCTCGGCCCCTTCCGGAAAGATTGCGAAGAAGGCGGCCTCGTAGTCGAAGCTAGACACCGCACGATCATAGTCGGCCCGTCTACAAAAAGCTGACCCGCTCTCTCCCGGGGCAAGACTTCCGTCGGCCAAAGGGTAGCTCATCCCCGCTCCTCCCAAGCTTGCCGGTCGCGCCCATTCAGGCTGCGTTGCCTGATCTTGAGGCCGGAGAGGAGCTTGCTCAATAACAGTCTGACGGCGTGCATCTCAAGAACAAGACCGGCGACGCACGTTCCGACGAGATAACCGCCTCAAGTTAGCCCCGGATCGGAACGGTCTTGTCCGAACCGGCGAACAGGACTGTGGGTCAGCAGCAGGGCGCTGAAATGACTGCGAACTGAGCGGTTGGCGCTCGTCGAAGCGGGCTGAGTTCGCACATCGGCTCGCCTTGGCCGATGACCGCCAAACCGAACTCGGTTTTAGCCAAGCCGAGATCGGCCGCAGCCTCGCCAGTCCGTCCTACACACCGCTCGTCAGCAACGACGAACGGAAAACACCAAATGTCACGCATTACCCGCACCGACTTCAACGAGTACCGGATGGCGCTGCTTGCTGCAGGACCGGGTTTCACCCCGCCTCCGGCGATCCTGCTGGGGACCTGCCCTCCGCCGGCACAGCCCTCGCGTGCTCCTGCGGACGAGACTCCCGCCGAGACGCGGCCGCTGGCTGACCATGTCAACGCACCCGAGGCAATCGCCACCTCCCGAACCTCGCTCCATCCCTCGCTGCCCGTCCAGCCCGCCGCCTGAGAGACACTTTGATGCCAACTGACATTTCGGACCTGATCCTGCGACAGGCCATCTCTGACACATACGACGATGCGATCGCATACTTTAAGCTTAGATCGGAGTCAGCTAGCAGCAGCCACGAGAAATTGCTGGCAACATTGCAGGCAAAAGAATTTGCAACAGGAAAATTAATGCTCGATATACTCATTGACCAAGATGGCGAGACCTTCATGGGTCCAGCGGCGGCGAACACAGTCATCCAGAGCCTCGCGAATATCTTGGAGGTGCTCGATAGGAAACAGTTTCCGCTGACGTGCTGGCGCGCATTGGACGTGATGATGCTGAGTCAGACGGCGCCTTGCATTTGTGAAGAAGGATTTAAATCCGAACCATTGCCTGTTTTACATTAGGGTGACGCACGGGCAAATTGCGCTATATTCGGTGGCGGGAGTTGCTCCCGCCCCGGTTGCGCATGGGCAGCTGTGCGTTTGAGAGCAAGCCAGAGGACCAAGCTCGTGCGCAGGCTACGGGAGCATGTGGCGCCTTCAGCTTCGCGAAGGAGCCTTTGTTTCAACTGCAGATCAGACAGAAGCGCCGGAGGAGCAGCGGCCTTGGACGGGCCGATATGCAGGCCAACGATCTCGCGCCGGCCTTCGGTGTCGACCGCGACGGCGACTATGGCAGCGACAGAGACGATGCGACCGCCCTCGCGCACCTTCAGGTAGGTGGCATCGAGCCAGAGATAGGGCCACGCGCCCGAGAGCGGACGCGTCAGGAAGGCGCTCACGCGTTCGTCGATCTCCATGCATAGCTTCGACACCGAGGACTTGGAGATGCCCGACAGGCCCATGGCCTGCACGAGGTCGTCCACGCGCCGAGTCGAGACGCCGGCGATCCGCGCCTCCTGGATCACGGCGACCAGCGCCTTCTCCACCGTGCGGCGCGGCTCCAGGAAGCCCGGGAAGTAGCTGCCGGTCCGAAGCTGAGGAATCTTCAGGTTGAGTGAGCCGAGCCGTGTGTCGACGCTGCGCTCGTAGCGACCGGCGCCGACCGGTCCCTTCACGTCGGCCTCCATCAGGATCTGCAGGACCGTCTCGGCGAGTGAGGGCAGGAAGTTGCCTTCCTCGGCTCATCTCGCGATGCCTCGAACAGTGCCGCTCTGTCGCCGGCCCCGATGACCACACCAATCTACACCGCAGCAGGCCTGGAGACTGCACCTCATCCGTGGACGCAACCAGTGAGTTGAGTCCGACCACTGCCGCCGCGCCCCGATGTTGAGCTCAAGGCGCGCTTCCTGCCAGGCGAGTTCGGCACTTGAGCGGCGCACGACCCTCGATGCGATCTGATCCGGGCTCCGGGTGAGATCGGTGCACAGCCGCATGGCGGATAAGCACCCAGCAGATTGGAGCGAATGGCAAGTCCGATCCGTCCTTGGCATTCCGAAGTGTTGTGAGCTGACTCGTGCCCCGCAGGCCAAGGTTGGCCGCGCGCGCGATCTGCCCCTTAGCCTTCCGCAGCCACTGCAAGCTTGCTGTGGCAGTGAATACTAGTTGCGAGCGACCGTTTCGCTCGGATGTTGTGCGGAGTGTGGTCGACGACTATGAAGTGATGAAGGCAGCTGAAGTAGATCCCGCAATCCCGAACGTCTTTTATGTTTCGTGTGCCTCAAGAGATATTGCCTTAATCATCAGAAAAGCGCCCAGCGCTTGAAATTTCCTGCCAGAAATCGGTAACGGTATTTACCTTACGAATTGTGCCAGGAGGGCACCCCTTCTTGGCGTCCAGCGGCAGCCTTCTGGTAAGCACAAGTATATGTCAAGCTTTGTGTGTCAATAAGGACTGGTACATGAAAGGGGCTAATTCCTGGCTTTGACGACTAATTCCTGGCGTCGGCGGCTAATTCCTGGCGCTCTCGTCGTGTGTATTGCGATGTACGATGTTGTTGCTTGACATCGCTAACGCTCGTCCTTTAAGTCAGTGCTCACGAGCCGGTCCGCCCGGCCTATGTGGAAAACTTGGATGGAGGGAAGCTAGGCGAAGTCGTCTCCGGATTAAGTTTTGCGTGTAAACTCGGAGTCGCCCCACTGATTAGGTATCTGCATGACGCTGTTCTTATGACTGCGGATGCGGAGTGCTTCCTGAAGTCCGAAGTTCTCGGCTTGAGTGAGGAGGGCGGCAGCTCCGCAGAGCAGCCGCTTGCGCTTCGATCGCTAAAAGCCTGACTGACGGGCGCCAGGTCGCGCACACGATCAGGCCGGTTAGGAAATTCAATAATGAAGAATACTGATGTTTATCTCACGTCCCGCCAGGTTCGAGAGCGGTTTGGTAATTGTTCCGAGATGGCGCTTTGGCGCTGGCGCCGCAGCGTAGCGCTGCGGTTTCCTCGCCCTCTTGTCATTAACGGCCGCATGCTTTGGAAATTGTCCGATCTCGAAGATTTTGAGAATAGGGAGGATTTTAGGCAGACGACCGATTAATATTCACGCCTGTTTAGTTCATTCTATGGTTTTCTGTTGCGCGAAGGTGCTCGGATTCTGCTCTCGTCGGCGCGATCAAGATCTCCAGGAATATTACTTTCCTACAGAGTGTCCACTGTGTGTGCTGCCTCCTCTAGATGAGCCCGCCGTGCTGGGCCAGCCATTGTCGGCCTCGGTACTCCGGCCTTGGACGGCGCTGCACTGATAGGGATGTGCTTATCCACGATCGCAGCATGATCTGCCGCACGTTTGCGGCCCCTCGGAGCTGCGTGTATACCTTCAAGGAGAGACGGCATGAATGAACCGGCTGCCTTTGGCACACCTCAGTTCTACCGCGACACTATTGCGGAAATAGCCCAGAAATCCGGTATCTACCTCGAGATTATCGAGAGGTATTGCGCAATCGGCAACGACGCCGGTCTCGACCATGCAATTCGTTGTCTGATCGCGACCGCTCGTGCGCAGGAAGGCATCTGCGCCGATTTGAAGGAGATGAAGGCCAAACATAAAGACCGAGAGACCCGAGACGGTCAGCCCGGCTCTCCCACCAAAACTCCGGAGGGGGGAGTATGAAGTTCGACCGCTCCGACGCTGAGCCGGAACGCTTCGACCCTCGCGCGGGTGATCCTTGGGGGGATCGAACCTCGTCGCCTAACGGCGCCACCGGCACGATTGGCGCAGGGTGGGGTGATCTTTGGTCAGATCCTGATCTGAGCCTGCTCGGAACAGGACGGCGCCCCGCGCCGTCATTCCCGCTCCATTTGCTCGGTCCGTGGAGAAACTGGTGCGAGCGGAAGGCTACGGGCGCCTCGGGCCCGGTCGATTATGTCGCCGTGGCCCTGCTCGCCAGCGCCGGCGCAGCCATCGCAAACGTGCGCTGGCCGCAGGCGGGCCCGAGCTGGTCGGAGCCGCCGTTGTTGTGGTGCGCTGAGGTTGGTCCCCCCTCGTCCTCAAAGTCGCCGAGCATTGATGCGGTGTCCAACCTCTTGCGATTCGCTGAGGATCGAATGGCCAGCAGCTTTGAGCAACTTCAGCAGGACCACGCCACGATCAAGCAGGCCAGCGCTGAGAAACGGGAGGCATGGAAGGTAGAGGTGAAGATCGCTGTGAAGCACGGCAGCCCATCGCCCGCGATGCCGCCCGACGCCCAAGAGCCGCCCGCTCCGGTTCGCCCTCGCATCCGGGTTGCTGACGCTACGGTCGAAGCTCTTGGAGCTTTGGCCAGCGGGCTACCTCGCGGGTTGTTGCTCGTTCGTGACGAACTGGCCGGCTGGCTTGGTGCATTGGATAAATACGGAGGCGCCGGAGCGGATCGCGCCTTTGCGATCGAGATGTATGGGGGACGCGCCCATGTTGTGGACCGGATGAAGAACCCCGAGCCGTTGCGCATCCGTCATCTTAGCATCGGCGTGCTCGGCGGCGTCCAGCCCGACAGGCTAGCAATGATCCTCAACAGTCCCGATGATGGACTCGCTTCGCGCCTGCTGTGGGCTTGGCCGGACACGCGGCCGGAGTTCACCCTGGCTCGCGGTGTAGATGACGACGGACCGATGCAGTCTGCCTTCGCCCGGCTCACCGAGCTTGTGCAGGCGGTTGACGAGTTCGGTCACCCAGTGCCTGTTCGGATCCCACTGACCGCTGAGGCAGAGGATCGCCTCGAAGCATTCGCCCGAGATGTGAGCCGGCGCTGTCACGAGGCCAGCGGCCTGCTTGCCGGCACGCTCGGGAAGGCGCGTGGACACGCTTTGCGGCTTTCCGCCGTACTGGAACACCTCTGGTGGTGCGGGGGGGCAGCCGCAGGCGAGCCCAAGGAGATCTCTCCGGAGGCAGTGACCGCAGCGGCCGACCTCCTCAATGCCTACTTCATTCCAATGGCGGAGCGCGTGTTTGGGGATGCTTCTATCCCGTTAGCCGAACAACGTGGAATGCTCCTCGCTAAATACCTTCGGCAGCAGCGCCTCACAGAGTTCAATGCCCGTGACGTTCGGCGGCAGATAGGAGGATTGCTGCGCGATGCCGCCCACATGGAGGCTGCCTGCGCCCTCCTCATCGAGGGCGGGCTCATCCGCAAGCACTTCACGCGGGCTGGAGACGGCAAGGGCCGAAAGGCCCTGAATTACGCCGTCCATCCTGCACTGAGCGCTGGCTCGCGTTGACAGGCACTACGACCAGAAAACTACGGCCCCCTGTGCTAATAGCGCCAATGGCATCGATAGCATTAATTCGAGCGCTACCGGCACCGTTGGCACAAAAGGTAACGAGGAACGATTGGTCCGCGGCGCATGGAGGTCCCATGCTCACCGCGGTCCGGGATGGGCTCGCTCACAGACACGGTACCGAAGCCTACCAATCGCTGCCACGGTCCCATATGGCATAACAAGTTGAAGTGTTACCTCAGGCGTTACCTAAGAAGGGCCGCCGCCAGCTTCGTTTGGCCTAACTCATTGAGATGATTGGTGGGCGCACTAGGGTTCGAACCTAGGACCCGCTGATTAAGAGTCAGCTGCTCTACCAACTGAGCTATGCGCCCTCATCGCCTGTTCGGCGATCCGCCGCGGCCACCAGTCCGCGGCGAGGTCGGGCTGATACCAAGGGCGCCCGGGGCTGTCCACCCCCGGCGCCCAAGATTCTTGGGCCCTGAAGATTCTTGGGCCCTGAAGATTCTTGGGCCCTATTCGGCCGCCGCATGCTGGGCATGCAGGCGCACCGCCGCCGCCGAGAGCTTGTTCAGCGCCGACAGGTAGGCCTTGGCCGAGGCGACGAGCGTGTCCGGGTCGGCGCCGCGGGCGGTCATCGAGCGCTCGCCGGCCTTGAGGCGCACCGAGACCTCGGCCTGGGCGTCCGTGCCCTCGGTCACGGCGTGGACCTGGTAGAGCTCCAGCTGCGCCTCGTGCGGCACCAGCGCCTTGATGCAGTTGAACACCGCGTCCACGGGGCCGTTGCCGTCCGCCTCCTCGGTGAAGGTGCGCCCGTCCATGTCGATCTTCATGGTGGCGCGCTGCGGCCCGCGGGTCCCCGCGATGACCGAGAGCGAGACGAGGCGGATGCGGTCGTGCGCCGTGGCGAGGTTCTCGTCCACCAGCGCCTCGATGTCCTCGTCGTAGACGTGCTTCTTGCGGTCGGCGAGCGCCTTGAAGCGCTCGAACACGTCCTGGAACTGGTTCTCGGCCAGGTGCAGGCCGAGCTCGTCGAGCTTCGAGCGGAAGGCGGCCCGGCCCGAGTGCTTGCCCATCACCAGCGAGGTCTTGCTGACGCCGACGGAGGCCGGCGTCATGATCTCGTAGGTCTCGGTGTGCTTGAGCATCCCGTCCTGGTGGATGCCGCTCTCGTGCGCGAAGGCGTTCCGGCCGACGATGGCCTTGTTGTACTGCACGGGGAAGTTCGTCGCGTGGCTGACGAGCTTCGAGGCGCGGGTCAGCATCGTGGCCTCGATGCCGGTCTCGAAGGGCATCACGTCGCCGCGGGTGCGGATCGCCATGACGATCTCCTCCAGCGCCGCGTTGCCGGCCCGCTCGCCGATGCCGTTGACGGTGCACTCCACCTGCCGGGCGCCGCCCTCGACGCCGGCCAGCGAGTTCGCGATGGCGAGGCCGAGGTCGTCGTGGCAGTGGACCGAGAAGATCGCCCGGTCGGAATTCGGCACCCGGGCGCGCACCGCCTCGAACATGGCGCGGTACTCGGAGGGCGTGGCGTAGCCCACCGTGTCCGGCAGGTTGATGGTGGTGGCACCCGAGCGGATCGCCGCCTCGACGCAGCGGCAGAGATAGTCGATCGGCGTGCGGGTCGCGTCCATCGCCGACCACTCCACGTCCTCCACGAGGTCGCGGGCCTGGGCCACGGTGCGCAGGATGATCTCGAGGACCTCGTCCTGGCTCTTGCGCATCTGGTGCGCGAGGTGGATCGGCGAGGTGGAGACGAAGGTGTGGATGCGGCCGCGATGGGCGTGGCGCACCGCCTCGCCGGCCCGGGCGATATCGGCGGGGATCGCGCGGGCGAGGCCCGCGATGGTGGCGCGCTTGGCGCGCCGCGCGATCTCGGCCACCGCCTCGAAATCGCCGTTCGAGGCGATCGGGAAGCCCGCCTCGATGATGTCGACGCCCATCGCGTCGAGGAGCTCGGCCACCGCGAGCTTCTCCTCGAGCGTCATGGTGGCGCCGGGGCACTGCTCGCCGTCCCGCAGCGTGGTGTCGAAGATGAGAACGCGGTCCTTGACCGAGCCGGTCTGAGTCGTGGTCATGGAAGTCTCGCTTGCCCTGTCGCGGCGCGCCCCGCACGCGGCGGTCGGCGGCGCCCTCTCTGCCTGTCGTCTCGTGGTGCGCGTCCCCTGAGAGCCCAGGCGCGCGCCCGGACGGCCCTCAGGGGCGGGTAAGGAGAAGGCGGACGAGGCGCGCGCGCGACAGCGACGCTGCACGGGCAGCGCGGGCGGTCACAGGCGCGGAGCCGGCATGGGCCACGGCTCGTCTCTCCTCGCAGGACACGACGGGCGGACGCGATTCGCCAGGGAGCGCAGCTCGGTCCGGACGACGTACCTATCCCCCGCCCGCGCGAAAGACAAGACAACCGCGCGCGGCCGGCGGCGTGTCCCGGACGGTACGCTCCGCGACCGCCCCGAACGCGGACGTGAACGGCGCGCCCGCGCCATCGCAATCCGCGGGGCTGGCCGAAGCAACGGCGCCGCCTAGCTTCCCCGCCGCCGAGCCCGCCGGGGCGGGCGCCCCGAAACACGTGACACCAGGGATGGAAACCCCATGACGCGCGAGATCCTGCGGCCGCTGGCCCTGTCCGCCCTCCTGCTCGGCGCCGCGGCGCCCGCCCACGCCCTCGACGTGCAGAAGGCGACGACGATCGCCGCAGCCCCGGCCAAGGTCTGGCAGACGATCGGCGATTTCTGCGGCATCGGCACCTGGCACCCGGCCGTCGAGACCTGCACCCCGTCCGAGAAGGACGGCAAGGCGATCCGCACCCTCAAGCTGAAGGGCGGCGGCGCGATCGTGGAGGAGCAGACCTCCCGCGACGACAAGGTGATGTCCTACAGCTACGCGATCCTGGAGAGCCCGCTGCCGGTCTCGGACTACACCTCGACGCTCGCGGTGGCCCCGGAGGGCGCCGGCTCGAAGGTGACCTGGGAGGGTCGCTTCTCGGCCAAGGGCGTGCCGGACGCCGTCGCCAGGGACGTGATCGAGGGGATCTACGACGCCGGCCTCAAGGGGATCGCCGAGAAGGCGAAGTAGGCCGCCGCCGCGATTGACCGGCCGGGACGCGGGGGGCACAACCCGGATCCGCCAAGCTCGGCCGCACGGGCCGGCGGCGCGAACCGGGATGCCTCGCCGTGACAGCCTACCGCCCCTGCCTCGCCCTCGCCGGAGCCGCCCTCCTCGGCGGCCTCGCCGGCGCCTGCCAGCCGAAGGCCGCGGCCCCCGCCCCAGTCGCTGCGGCGACGCCCGCGCCGGTCGCGGTGCCGCCGGACGGGCCTGGCTGCGGACCCAGGATCGCGCGGACCCAGGCCGTGGTCGACAGCGACGTCGCCACCGGCAACCTCAACCAGCCGGTCGGCGCCCGCTTCAGCGCCGACCTCGCCCGCGCCTCCGCGGCCTGCGCCGCGGGCCGCGAGGGCGAGGCGCTGAGCCTGCTGGCCGCCGCCAAGGCCCGCTTCGGCTACCCCTGAGCCGCGCCGAGGCCGGGCGCGCGCGCGGCGAACCGGTCGGCCAGGAAGGCCCGCACGAAGCCCGGCATCCGCGCCCGGTCGATGTCGCCCGCGCCGCGGGCGACCACGATGCGGGCGAGCTCGGGCTCGGCCTCGCCCGCGCGGTGGCGCTCCATGCGCGCCCGCAAAGCCTCCGCGCTTTCCGGGAACGGGACGGGCCGCAGGAAGGCGAGCTGCCCCTCGCCGCGCAGCAGCACCCACGCCTCCGGCGCGCCCGGCGGCAGGGACAGGCCGGTCTCCTCGGCGAGCTCGCGCGCCGCCGAGCCCGCGAGGTCCACGGCCTCGCCGCGCAGGTCGTCCCGGTCCGGCGTGCCGCAGGGGAAGTAGATCTGGCCGGCATTGGCGGTGTGGCCGCCCATCTCCCCGAGGAGCACGGCGCCGTCCCGCGCCACCGGAACGACCGCCGCGAAGGCGTTGGCCACCCGCGCGTCCGGCGAGCCGGCGTCCCGGAAGGCGATGAAGCGCGCGTAGCGCGTCTCGAAGAATTCCGCCTCGCAGTGGCCGTCCGCGATCCGGACGCCGCAGGCGAGGAGCACCGGGCCGTCGAACAGGCCGGGCCGCTCGGCAAGGCGCCGCCGCCAGTTCTCCGCGACGAGGTCGGCGTTGTCGCGCGCCCAGGCCCACTCGAACGGGACGAGGCGGGCCGAGACGCAGCGCAGGCGCGCGAGGCTGAAGCCGAGCGGGGCCGCCTCAGGCAAGGAGCGCCCCCTCGCTGAGCAGCACGGCCGCGCCGCCGATCTCGGCCGAGCGCAGCGCGCCCGCCTCGACCACGAGCTGGAGCGCGATCTCGCTCGGCCGGCCCATGGCGACACCCTGGCGGATGACGACGTCGTGCTCGCCCGCCCCGAGGGGCTCGAACTGCATCAGCACGCCCGCGAAGGCCGCCGCCGCCGAGCCCGTCGCCGGATCCTCCGGCACGCCGAGATGGGGCGCGAACATCCGGGCCTGGAAGCGCGGGCCGAGCCCCTCCGGGTCCGGCGTGTAGAGGTAGAGCGGGTTCGTCTCGCCGAGCGCCGCCAGAGCGCCCATGTCGACGCGGGCGGCGTCGAGGCGCTCGCGGCTCGCCACCGGCACGAAGGTGAAGGGCACGCCCGCGTCGTGCCGGCTCGGCAGATGGGCCGCGAAGCCGATATCGCCCGGCGCGAGGCCGAGGGCGGCGGCGAGGCGGTCGGGCTCGGGGCCCTCGCCGAGGAAGGCGGGCAGGTTCGGGACCTTGAAGCGGGCCCGGCCCCGCCCCTCCCCGGCCTCGACCAAGCAGGGCACGGTGCCGATCCCCTCCTCCAGCCCGAAGGCGACGGCGTCGGCGCGCGCAGCCGCCGGCCGCCCATCCTCAAGCGCCAGCAGCACCGCCGTGCCGACCGTCGGGTGCCCGGCGAAGGGCAGTTCGCGGGCGGGGGTGAAGATGCGCAGGGACGCGCGGTGGCGCGGCTCGGCGGGCGGCAGCACGAACACGGTCTCCGAGAGGTTGAACTCGCGGGCGATGCGCTGCATCGCCGGCCCGTCGAGCCCCTCGGCGTCGAGCACCACGGCGAGCGGATTGCCGGCGTAGGGCTCCTCCGTGAACACGTCGAGGGTGACGAACCGGCGTCGGGTCATGGGCGTGCGTCCTGCTTTGCGGGAATCGGGGCGGCAACGCCGGACCGGGCGCGGCCGTTCGCGGGGCGCCGCATCACACGGGCTCGACCGGGAAGGTCTCGCTCGGGGCGACGAACTCGTCCTGCGCGGCGACCGTGAGGATCTCGCGCGAGCCCGCCTCCGCCGTGCGGCGCAGGAGCCCGTAGACCGAGGCCCCGGCCATGCCGAGGGCGATCGCCGCCGAGCCGGTGCGGGCGTAGTGCACGAAGAACAGGGCCGCGACGGCGTCGCCCGCCCCGTTCACGTCGAGGTGCAGGCGCGGGGTGCGCAGGCGCCAGACGGCGCCCCCCTCCCCGGCCAGGAGATCGATCGCGTCGCCCGGCGTCGCGTCCGTGACGAGCGAGGTCACCAGCACCACGCGCGGGCCCCGCGCCTGCAGGGCCGCGACCGCGCGCTTCGTCTCCTCCAGCGTGCCGGTGGGCAGGCCGGTGAGGAGGTTCAGCTCGAAGGCGTTCGGCGTGACGATGTCGGCCGAAGGCACCGCCCGGTCGCGCATCAGCTCCGCGATGCCGGGGCGGACGTAGACGCCCCGGTCGGTGTCCCCGATCACCGGGTCGCAGCAGTAGAGGGCGGACGGGTTGACGGCGCGCACCGCCGCCACCGCGGCGAGGATGGCGGTGCCGATGTCGGGCGAGCCCATGTAGCCGGAGAGCACGCCGTCGCAGGTGCCGAGCACCCCCCGTTCAGCGATGCCGGCGACGAGCTCCTCGATGGCCGGCCCGTCGAAGACCCGGCCCCGCCACGCGCCGTAGCCCGTGTGGTTCGAGAACTGCACGGTGTGGATCGGCCAGACCTCGACGCCGAGGCGCTGCATCGGGAAGACGGCGGAGGCGTTGCCGACGTGACCGTAGGCGACGTGCGACTGGATCGACAGGACCTTCACGGGAGGCGCCTCCCAACGCGACGCGGGAACGAACCCGCCCCTTAGCGCCTTTCGCAGGGCCGCGCACCCGCGCCCCCACGGCTTGCGCTCCGGAGGGCAGTCGCCACATCGGTGCGAACCGCCAAGCCGCACCCCGACCCGCCACCAAGCCCGCAAGGATCTCCATGGACTTCGAAGCCCTGCGCACCGCGACCCTCGGCTTCGTGGAGGCCCACAAGGCGTGGACGCCGCTGATCACCGGGCTTCTCGCCTTCTGCGAATCGATCGCCTTCCTGTCGCTGCTGGTGCCGGCGACGGTGATCCTGGTCGGGATCGGGGCGCTGATCGGCGCGGCCGACATCCCGTTCTGGCCGGTGGTGCTCGCCGCGGCGGTGGGCGCCTCGCTCGGCGACTGGATCTCCTACGAGTTCGGCCACTACTACAAGGACGGCGCCAAGCGGATGTGGCCGATGCGGAACCACCCCGAGATGGTGGCCAGGGCCGAGACGTTCCTGCACCGCTGGGGGGCGGGCGCCGTGGCGCTCGGCCGCTTCTTCGGCCCGGCCCGCGCCGTGGTGCCGCTGATCGCGGGGGTGTTCGGCGTCGAGCGGCTCCACTTCCAGATCGCCAACCTGAGCTCGGCCGTGGTCTGGGCCTTCGTGCTCTTGGCGCCGGGCGCCGGCCTGCTGACCTGGTTCCAGGGATAGGGCTCTCGGGCGGCCCTCCGCCCCGGGCCTGCGCGCGATCGATGCCTGCCGGGCGGTCCGCCTGCGGTGCGGGCGCCGCAGTGACAAGCCCCGTTCCGGCTGGTTCGATGGGCACGTCCCGATTCGGGACGGCTCACGCAGAACACGCCTTGTCCGCCTCCCTCTCCGCCGCCATCCTCTCGCTGCCGCCGGACCGCCGGCAATCGCCGACCGCAGCCGCCACGCAGCGGGGCGTGCGCCGCCTCTTCGCCGAGCTCGGCCAAGTGAGCCTGCCCGAGTTCTCCCTGGCGAACGGGCGCCGGGCCGACGTGATCGCGCTCTCGGCCTGCGGGAAGCTGACCATCGTCGAGATCAAGTCCAGCGTCGCCGACTTCCGGGCGGACAAGAAGTGGCCGGACTACCGGGACTACTGCGACCGCTTCTACTTCGCGATCCCCCACACTCTGCCCTGCGAGCTGATCCCCGAGGAGGCCGGCCTCATCGTCGCCGACGCCTTCGGCGGGGCGATCCTGCGCCAGCCCGAGGACCATCCGCTCAGCGGCGCCCGCCGCAAGGCGGTGACGCTGCGCTTCGCCCACAGCGCGGCGGGCCTGCTCCACGCCCTCGCCGACCCCGGCGCGGTGCGCGACGGGGCGCTCTGAGGCGGCGCCGGCTCAAGGCCGGCCGCTGCGCCGGGCCGCGACGCGGGCGAGCGCGGCGAGGTCCTTGTCGCCGTCGCCCATGGCGATGGCCTCGATGAGGTTGTCGCGCAGGGCGCTCGCGAAGGGCATCGGCACGCCGACCGCCTCGGCGGCGGCGAGCGCGAGGCGGATGTCCTTCGCCCCGAGGCGCAGGTTGAAGCCCGGCGGCTCGTAGCGGTCGGCGGCGATCGAGGCGCCGTAGCCCTTGTAGACGGGCGAGGCGAACAGGGTGTTGGTGAGGAGGTCGAGGAGGTCGGCGCCCGCCACCCCGTGCCCCTCGGCGAAGGCCGCCGCCTCCCCCATCGCCTCGATGGCCGAGACCAGCATGAAGTTGCCGGCGAGCTTCACGGCGTTCGCGCGCTCCGGCACCGGACCGAACGGCCAGGTCTTCGCGCCCATCGCGTCGAGGAGCGGGCCGGCCCGCCCCAGCGCCCCCGGATCGCCCGCCGCGACGATGTTGAGCGCGCCCTTCTCGGCCACGTCGGGCCGGCCGAAGACGGGGGCTGCGATGTAGGCCACGCCCGCGCGCTCGTGGATGGCGGCGAGGTCCCGCGCCAGCGCCACCGAGATCGTGCTCATGCTGAGGTGCAGCCCCGGCCGATCCGGCGCGTCGAGGAGCCCGCCCTCGACGATGACGGCGCGCAGGGCCGCGTCGTCGGCCAGCATGGTGACGGCCGCGTCCCCCGCGAACGCCTCGGCGGCGGTCGGGACCGGCCGCGCGCCCGCGACGGCCTGCGCCGCCTCCGGCGAGCGGTTCCAGACCCGCACCGTGTGGCCCGCCCGCACGAGGCAGGCGGCCAAGGCCCGGCCCATGCGCCCGAGCCCGATGAAGCCGACATCCATGTCCGTCTCCGTCAGTGGCTGTTGAGGAAGTCGAGGGCGAGCGCGTTGAAACGGTCCGTCGCTTCCATGTGGACGAGGTGGCCGACGCCCTCGATCACCTCGGCGCGCCCGTTCGCCATGCGGGCGGCGAGTGCCCGCGCGTGGCCGGCATTGTCGCCCATCTTCGCCTGCAGCTCCGGCGGGGCGAAGGGCTTGCCCGGCGCGTTGCGGTCGAGGCCGCCCATGACGAAGAGCGTCGGCGCCACCACGAGCGGGATCTCGTGGACCACCGGCTGGCCCCAGATCGCGACGTAGGAGTTCACGAAGGATTGCAGCCAGCGCGGGTACTCGCCCGATCCCTTCACCCGCTCGCGCAGCGACACGAAGGGCTCGATCGCCTCCGGCGGCAGGGTGAGGGCGTAGCTCGTGACGAGCTGCTTGCGGTAGGCGTCCGCCGTGAGCTCGCCCTCGCGCTTCAGGAGGACGGCGTTCGGCACCGGCGGCACGCTGAAGCGGTAATCCTCCAGCCCGATCGGGGCCTCGAGGACGAGGCTGTTGACCCGGGCCGGCGCGTTGCGGGCGAGCCGCACCGCGAGCATCCCGCCCATCGAGTGCGCCACGACGTCCACCCGCTCCAGCCCCAGCGCGTCGAGGAGCGCCACGGTGTCGGCGGCCATCGCGTCGAAGGTGAAGGGGCCGACGGGCTTCGAGGACTTGCCGAAGCCGAGCTGGTCGGGGGCGACCACCCGGTAGCCGGCGCCCGTGAGCGCGGTGATCACGGGCTGCCAGTAGCTCGACGGGAAATTGCGCCCGTGCAGGAGCACCACCGTGCGTCCGTTGGGCTGGCCGACCGGCGCCACGTCCATGTAGGCGAGCCGCTGCGCCTCGTGATCGCGCGAGAGCGGCAGGAAGCGCACCGGGTAGGGATAGGGGAAGCCCTCGAGCCCGATGCCCAGCGGCGCGTCGCCCGCAACCGGCTGCGCGCGGGCCGGCGGCGGCGCCAGGATCAGGGCCAGACCGGCGGCGAGACCGGCGATCAGGGCGGGGACACGCATGAGGACTCCCGGGCTGGCAGGGCGCGGCGCGCCGTCAGCGGGGTGACATAGGGCACTTGAGGCGATGCGGGCCGGGCGATATCCGCGGGCCTGAGGGAGCGTCCGACGCATGGCCCACCACGTGCCCGAGCAGGAGGCCGATCGCGGGGCCGGGACGGCGGGGCAGCTCCCGGCGCGGCCGCAGGACGGCCTGCCCCCGCGCGAGCGGCTGCTCGCCATGCTGGCGATCGGGCTCGCGATGACGCTCGCCGTCCTCGACGGGGCCATCGTCAACGTCGCCCTTCCGGTGATGGCGCGCGACCTCGCGGTCGGCGCGGGCGAGGCGATCTTCGTCGTCAACGCCTACCAGATCGCCGTGACGGCGACGCTGCTGCCGCTCGCCTCGCTCGGCGACAGCCTCGGCTACCGGCGGGTCTATCTCGGCGGCCTCGTCGTGTTCACGGCGGCCTCGGTGGCCTGCGCTCTCGCGCCGACCCTCCCCCTGCTGATCGCGGCGCGGATCGCGCAGGGGCTCGGTGCGGCGGGCATCATGAGCGTCAACATCGCGCTCGTGCGCTTCGTCTACCCCCACCGGATGATCGGGCGCGGCGTCGGCAACGTCGCCCTCGTGGTCGCGGTCGCCTCGGCCGCGGGGCCGACCGTCGCGGCCGCGATCCTCTCCGCCGCCTCCTGGCCGTGGTTGTTCCTCGTGAACCTGCCGGTGGGCCTCGTCGCCCTCCTGGTCGCCTCGCGGACGCTGCCCGCGACGCCGCGCAGCGGGGCGCGGCTCGACCGGCCGAGCGCGCTCCTCAACGCGCTCACCTTCGGCCTCCTCATCATCGGCATCGACGGGCTCGGCAGCGCCGAGGGGCGGCCCCTGGCCCTCGGCGCGATCGGGGCGGCGCTCGCGGTCGGCACGGTCTTCGTGCGCCGCCAGCTCCGGCTGCCGGCGCCCCTGCTGCCGGTCGACCTCCTGCGCATCCCCGCCTTCGCGCTCTCGATGGCGACCTCGATCGCGTCCTTCGCGAGCCAGATGGTGGCCTACATCGCTCTGCCCTTCTACTTCCAGGACGTGCTGCACCTCACGAGCACCGAGACGGGCTTCCTCCTGACGCCCTGGCCCATCGCCATCGCGGCGATGGCGCCGGTCTCCGGGCGGCTCGCCGACCGGTTCCCGCCGGGGCTGCTGGGCGGGCTCGGCCTCGCCCTGCTGGCCGCGGGCCTCGTGGCGGTCATCCTGCTCCCGGCCGCGCCGAGCGTGCCCGACATCGTGTGGCGGCTGACCCTCTGCGGGCTCGGCTTCGGGCTGTTCCAGGCGCCCAACAACAAGGTCATCATCACGAGCGCCCCGCGCGAGCGCAGCGGCGGCGCGAGCGGCATGCAGTCGACGGCGCGGCTCACCGGGCAGTCCCTCGGCGCGGCCCTCGTCGCCGTGCTGTTCGGGCTCGTCCACGGCGCCGAACCGGGGCGCGCCGTCGCCCTCGCGCTGTGGTCGGCGGTGGCGCTCGCCGCCGCGGGCGCGCTCGCGAGCGTGCTGCGGCGGCCTTCCGCGGGATCGGGTTGACGGGCACGCGAATCGCGCGATGTCCGGATCAGGCGGGGGCCTCATCGGAGACAGGGGAAACACATGGACTTGAATCTGACCGGGCGGACCGCCCTGGTGACGGGCTCGACCGGCGGCATCGGCTACGCCATCGCCCGCGAGCTCGCCGATCTCGGCGCGCGCGTCGGCATCAACGGACGCGGCGCGGAGCGGGTGGACGCCGCGATCTCCCGGCTCCGGGCCGAGACCAAGGCGGGCGAGCTCTTCGCGGTCCCCGGCGACGTCGCGACGGCGGCGGGCGTGGACGACCTCCTCGCCCGGCTGCCTGCGGTCGACATCCTCGTCAACAACACCGGGATCTTCGAGCCGAAGCCGTTCTTCGAGATCCCGGACGCGGACTGGCAGCGCTTCTTCGAGGTCAACGTGATGAGCGGGGTGCGCCTGTCGCGGGCCTACGCGCCGGGCATGGTCGAGCGCGGCTGGGGGCGCGTGGTCTTCATCTCCAGCGAGTCCGGGCTGAACATCCCCGTGGAGATGGTCCACTACGGCATGACGAAGACGGCCCAGCTCGCCATCGCCCGCGGCCTCGCCGAGACGGTCGCCGGCACCGGCGTCACCGTGAACAGCGTCCTGCCGGGCCCGACCCTCTCCGAGGGCGTGGCCGAGTTCATGAAGCAGATGGCGGGCGGGGCCGAGGACGCCGATCTCCACGCCATGGGCCGCCAGTTCGTGGCCGAGCACAGGCCGTCCTCCCTGATCCGGCGCCTGGCCGGCGTCGAGGAGGTGGCGGCGATGGTCGCCTACGTGTGCAGCCCGGCCGCGAGTGCCACGAGCGGCGCGGCGCTGCGCGTCGACGGCGGCCTGCTGCGCCACATCGGCTGAGGGGCGCGGCCTTCCGCCGGACGCGCTCGTTCCGGCGGCGTCGCGGCGGATCCGCCGAGGATCCGCTGCGACGGGGCCGTCCCGGCGGGTGGCTTCAGGACTTCAGGTGGGCGGCGAGATGCTTGTTCATCTCGAACATGGTGCACTTGTCCTTGCCGAAGACCTTCTTCAGCTTGTCGTCGGCGAGGATCTCGCGCTTGTTCTGCGGGTTTTGCAGGTTGTTCTTCTTGATGTAGTCCCAAACCTTACTCACCACCTCGCCGCGCGGCAGCGGGCTGGTGCCGACGATCGCGCCGAGCTCGGCCGAGGGCTTCAGGGGCTGCTGAAGGGCGTTGGGCTTGGTGGCACCGCCGGCCTTGGGAGCGGCAGCCTTCGCCTTGGGGGCGGCGGCCTTCGCCTTGGGCGCAGCCTTGGTCTCCGTCTTCGTCGCCATGGGTTTCCTCCGATGCTCGCGCCTTGAGCGCGGACGCGTGTCGGCCCCGAGGGACGGGGCGCATAGCTGCAACAACTAAGCGGTGCTGCGACCGTTCCAAGGGGAAACTGTCGTTGTCCCCGGCCTCATCCACAGGTCTGGCGGATGCTGATCCATCCCCCTGCGATTCACCCGAATGCAATAAACCATCCTGATCTCGGAAATCTTGGCGCGCAAGCAACTGTACTTCCGCCGCCGGCCCTGCCCGGCGGCGGCGGGCGAGCGGAAGCGTACGGATCGCCGATCCGCTTGCCCCGCAACGACTTAGAGGCGTCCGGGCGGCACGCGGGGGGCCCCTTCGCGCCCTGCGGAAGGCCCTCCGCCATCCGGCGACCGCGCGGGCCGCCGCGCCAGAGCCCTCCGCGCGGCCGTGGCGGAGCCCGGCGCCGGCGGGCGCGGCGCCCGCCCGAAGGAGGCTCGGAAAAAATCTGCCGCGACCGATCCCAGGGAGGCGGTGGGCCGAGAGCCGGACGCCGGAGCGCGGCGGGAACCGCCCCGGCGGGCAGGACTTTCCCTCGATCGATATCCCCAGACAGGATCAGCCCATGCCGACGGACTTGCCCACCGAGCGGAGCTTCCGGAAGCCGGGATCCCTCGAACTCGACCCCTCGGCCGAGGGCGTGCCCATCGACGAGACGCGGCGCCTGATCGCCTCGAACAAGGTCGAGGGCACGGCCGTGTACGACCCCTCGGGCGAGCATCTCGGCGTGGTCCACAACTTCATGGTCGACAAGGTCTCCGGCCAGGTCGCCTACGCCGTGCTGGCCTTTGGCGGTTTCCTCGGCCTCGGCGAGAGCCACTACCCCCTGCCCTGGCGCGCGCTCTCCTACAGCGTGGATCTCGGCGGCTACGTGGTCGACCTCGACCGCGACACCCTGGCCGGCGCGCCGAGCCACGGGCCGGGCGAGGACGCCTTCGCCGATCCGGCCTACGGCGGGCGCCTCGACGACTATTACGGCGGCCGGCTCGCCCCCACGGCCTGATTCCGCCTCCGATCCTTCCCGGCTCCATCGCGCGTCCGCAGCCCCACGGCGGGGCCGCGGGCGCTCGCGCGTGACTGCGCGACTGCGCGACTGCGCGACTGCGTATCCTAGGCGCCGGCCTTGTGGAGGGAGGCGCGTCCGGACGGTCACCGCATCGCAAGCATCTCCCTGCCTCGCCAAAGATCAATTTGCAGTTGCATAGGTATTGAATTTTAGAAACCTAGAGACACGGCTCGAACGCGCAGCCGTCAGCCTGAAGAGATATGGTCTTCACGCGGGAACACCTACGGTAAAATACCGCAACCGACGTTTTTCCTTGAACACCCCGGTTTTTTGTGTAGCTGTCTTCAAGTACGGGCAGCAACTGAACAGTTTTTGCCATCTGACCACCAATTTTATCAATAACAGTCTTGGTAAGCATCAAGATGAGCATAAATTGTTCAGAAGTAATGTTTGACGAAGCCGGCGCGGATCTTACCATGCCTGCCCACCGAGCCGCCCGGCCCCGGGGCGATGCCGCCTTGGCCGTCCGAGGGCGAGAGCCCGGAGGCGGGCTGGTGCGCCCGGCTCGGCCTTGAGGCTTCTCCGGACCGAGGCCCACCGTGGCGAACAGTGAACAGCCGCTGCAACTGATCCCCGAACGTTCTTCGATGAGTCCTCCGTCTCTCGCGTTCTCCTCGCGCGAATTCCTCCGCATGGTCGAGTCGTTCGCCCTGTCCGGAAACTGGGGCTGGAACTTCGCCCGGAAGGAGTATGTCTGGTCTTCGGGCCTCTACAGGTTGTTCGGCATCGAGGACGGCTCGATCCGGCCCGATTACGAGCTGTTCCGCAGCCTGATCCACCCCGAGGACCGGACGATCGTGGAGGATGCGAGCCAGATCCTCAACGAGGGCATCCTGAGCGACCACACCTTCCGCATCATCCGCCCGGACGGGACCATGCGCGTGGTGCTCAGCCGCGGCGACGTCTACTTCACGCCGGAGGGCCGGCCGGCCGGCGCCGCCGGGGTCGTGCTGGACGTCACGGGCGAGCAGCGGGTGTCCCTGGCGATCCGCGCGCAGAACGAGCGTCAGCGCGCCATCTTCGAGCACGGCATGATCGTCGCCTGGGTCTTCACGGCGGACGGCGAGGTGCTGCACGCCCCCGGCTGGTGCGAGCTGACCGGCCTCGCGCCCGAGGACCTGCAGCGGAACTGGCACCTGCCGATCGTGGCCGAGGAGCGCGCCGAGGTCCTCCGCCAGCACGCGCTGCTGCGCGAGCGGCGGCAGCCCTACACGCTGGACTTCACGGCGCAGGTGGCCCGCGGCGGCCGCACCACCTTCCGCACCCTCGTCGTGCCGGTCCTGTCCGGCACCGACACGATCCGGGAATGGGCCGGCCTCACCTTCCCGCCCACCGCCACCCTCGGCGAGGCGGCGGTGGAGGTCGGGGCCGACCTGCACCATCAGATCCGCGGCTCCCATCTCCGGGCGGCGCGGGGCCTGCTCGACTGGACGCTCGCGGACCTCGCCAACGCCAGCAAGCTCTCGCTCTCGACGATCCGACGCCTGGAGGAGGATGCGGACGGGCCGCTCGCCCGCAGCCGGTTCGCCGCCGTGGATGCGCTCCGGCAGGCGGGCGTGGGCTTCCGCCTCATGGAGGGCAGCATCGCCGTCGCGCAGATCCGCTGACGGCGTACCGGGAGGCTCCCGTCAGAAGCGGCCGCCGAGGCCGACGCCGCCGCTCGCGCTGAGTGCGGGCGCCATGCCGCCGGAGCTGGAACCGCCCTCGGCTCCGCCCTCCAGCTCGTCCCGCCGGATGCGGCGGGGCCCGGCATCCGCGGCCCGCGCCTCGCCGCGGGCGTTCTTCGGCAGGTCGAGGCGGCGCGTCGGCGCGGTCTGGAGGGGGGCGCCGTCGGCGTCCATCGTGGCGGTGCGAACCTCGCGGTTCGGCAGGCCGCTGCGCATGGAGGGGGGCGGGCCGACCTCGCTGGCGGGCATCACGCCGCCGCCGCCGCCGAGCGCTTGGCAGCCCGAGAGCGCGGCGAGGAGGAGCGCCGCGGCGCAGGCTCGGGACGGCAGGGACCTCGACGGGAGAGACATGGTCTGATCCTCTCTGGGCCGCCTTGAACACACGGCCTTTTGTTCTGATCGGCGCCTCTGTACGACGAGGTTTTGGCGAAAACCAGACTTGGCCGCGGGCGCGACCCTCGTGGAGGCCGGGCCGTCCCCGCGAAGACACACCGGCCCGGAACTTGCGCGCCGCACCCGGCCCTCCGCCCCGGATCCACAACTTCGCCTTGGTCGGCGGGCAGAGAGCCCGGGCCCGCGCCCAGCGGAACCCGCCCGAACAGCCGCGGTTGTGCCCGGAGCCGGTGCGACCACTTCATCGAGGAAGCCGCGTGTTCAGACCTTTCCGGATCCTCGCGAGCGCGACGATCGTCCTGTGGGCCGCCGGTGCGGCGGCGGAGACCGCGCCCGCGGGCGGCGACCAGGCCCCGAGCCCGGCTCCCGCGAGCCCGCCGGCTGCGAGCCCGCCGGCCGCGGTACCCGTCGCGCCCGGCCCGGCGCAGCCCGCGCCTGTCCCGGCTCCGCCCGCCGCGCCTCCGCCCGCCGCGCCTCCGCCTGCCGCGCCCCCACCGGCCGCGACGGCGCCCGTGCCGCAGCAGGGCACGCCCGCGACCGTCCTCGACACGCAGGATTACGAGGGTGTCCTCGGCAAGGGCGTGCGCGCCGCCAACGGCGACGAACTCGGCCGCATCATCGACGTGATCATCGACAAGGAGGGCCGCCCGCGCGCCGCGATCATCGATTTCGGCGGCTTCCTCGGCGTCGGCTCGCGCAAGATCGCCGTGGACTGGCGCTCGCTGCGCTTCTCCCCCGAGGGCAAGGCCGGGCGGGTGGTGCTCCAGCTCAGCCGCAACCAAGTCCGCGTCTCGCCCGAGTACAAGGCCGGCGAGCCGATCGTCGTCCTCGGCCCCGCGAGCCCCGGCGGGCCGGCCCCGGAGGCCGAGCCGGCCGGCGCGGCCCCGCAGCCCGCCGCTCCGGCCGCCGCGCCCGCCGTGCCGCCCGCCGCCCCTCAGGGGCTGCCCGCCGGCTCGGCCCCGCCCTCGGCCGCCTCCCCCGCCCCCGCCGACAAGCCGCCCGAGAAGGCGCCCGATCGATGACGGCACCCCGCCCGAAGGGCCGGCGTGCAGCACCGCCACGGGACCGCCATGTTCCGAGACCCGATTACCGAGCCCGCCCGGTGCGGCTGAGCGAGCTGAGCGTAGAGGGGGCGCCGGACGTGATGCCCGATCCCGTCCCCGCCCAGCAGTCGCTCTCGCGCGCGAGCCGCCGGGGGCTCGACGCCTTCGCCTTCTTCGTCGCGAACCTGCAGACCGGCTTCGGGCCCTTCCTCGCCGTCTACTTCACGCAGGCCAAGTGGACGCAGGCCGATATCGGCTTCGCGCTCACGGTCGGCAGCCTCGTCAGCCTGCTCGGTCAGGTGCCGGGCGGAGCCTTCGTGGACGTGGCCCGCTCCAAGCGCTTCGCGGCGGGGCTCTCGGTCATCGCGATCTCGGGCAGCGCCTTCGCGCTCGCCATGTGGCCGAGCTTCCTCATCGTTCTCCTCGCCATGGCGGCCCACTCGGCGGCGAGCTGCGTGCTGACGCCGGCCATCGCCGCGATCAGCATCGGCCTCGTCGGCCATGCCCGGGCCGGCGAGCGCCTGGGGCGCAACGCCAGCTTCCAGGCGATCGGCAACGCCCTGGCCGCGGCCGGGATGGGCGCCTGCGGCTACTACCTCTCGAACGACGCGGTCTTCTACCTGACTGCCGCCCTCGTCGTGCCGACCCTGTTCGCCCTCTCC
The DNA here is from genome assembly GCF_007992195.1 of Methylobacterium oxalidis. Lineage (GTDB taxonomy): Bacteria > Pseudomonadota > Alphaproteobacteria > Rhizobiales > Beijerinckiaceae > Methylobacterium > Methylobacterium oxalidis. The sequence goes on from NZ_BJZU01000046.1 coordinate 25,649, forward strand.
TTCATCCGGGCCGACGAGATCGTGCACGACGCGCCCCCGCCGCCCCCCGGCGCGGGCGCTTCGGAGGGCGGCGGCGGCCTGCGCACGCTCCTGACGAACCGCGCGCTCCTGTGCTTCGCCGCCTGCATGACCCTGTTCTTCCTGGCCAACGCCGCCATGCTGCCGCTGGTCGGCAGCGTGCTGACGCTGCGCACGAGCGAGACCGCCACCGCCCTCATCGCCGCCTGCATCATGGTCCCGCAGGCGGTGCTGGCGGTCTGCGCGCCGGCCCTCGGGCGCGCCGCCGAGCGCTGGGGCCGCCGGCCGATCCTGCTCCTCGGCTTCGCCGCCCTGCCCCTGCGCGGCCTGCTCTTCGCCTACACCGAGAGCCCGTTCCTGCTCGTCGCGATCCAGGTGCTGGACGGCGTCTCGGCGGCGGTGCTCGGCGTAATGGTGCCCCTCGTCGTCTCGGACGCGACCCGGGGCACGGGCCGGTTCAACCTCGCCCTCGGGGCGGTCGGCACCGCGATGGGGATCGGGGCGGCGCTCTCGACCTCGCTCGCCGGGCTGATGGCCGACCGCTTCGGCAGCCACACCGCCTTCCTCGGCCTCGCCGTCGTCGGCCTCGTCGCCTTCGGCCTCGTCGCCCTCATCATGCCCGAGACGCGGCGGGCGCCGCGGTCATGAGGCGCCGAGAAGCGTACGCTCGCAGAGGGCCCGGAAACGGGTGCCGCTCAACTGGCGTTCAGGTTCGATGAATAAAACGGGCCGCGAGGGCGGGCGCTTGCAACGTATGGCGACGCTTTTGCGTTGCCGCCTCGGGTACGATTCTCGCGTGCGCCTCATCGAACCCCTTTCTCGCCGTCCCGCCGGTCCGCTGAAATCGAGATGACCATCGCGATGGAAGACCTCTGTCAATACGCCGATCGTCCCTGGGCCTTCGTCGGGCGCTACCTCAGGCGCCGCGCGGTCCCCCACATCGTGATCCTCGTCGCGGTGCTCGGCGCCGTCGGCTTCTCCGTCTCGACGGACTACGCGCTCAAGGGCGTGGTGGACGCGCTGAGCAAGGGGCCGCAGGCCGGGCTGATCTGGGGGGCGCTCGCCGTCCTCGTCGCCTTCATCGCCGCCGACAACATGCTCTGGCGCGTGGCGAGCCTCGTCGGCTCCTTCACCTTCGTGGGCGTGACCGGCGACATCCGCCGCGACCTGTTCCGGCACATGACCGGCCACTCGCCCTCCTTCTTCGCCGACCGGCAGCCGGGCACGCTGGCCTCGCGCATCACCGCGACCTCGAACGCGATCTTCACGGTCGAGAACATGTTCGTGTTCAACGTGATGCCGCCCTGCGTCGCGGCCATCGGCTCGCTCGTCTACATCGCCACCGTCAACGTCACCATGGCGCTGGTGCTCGCCGGGATCTTCGGCAGCGTCGTGGTACTGATGTTCAAGATGGCGGCGGCCGGCAAGCCGCTCCACCACGACTTCGCCGCCAAGGCCGCGAGCGTCGACGGCGAGATGGTCGACCTCGTCGGCAACATGCCGCTGGTGCGCGCCTTCTCGGCCTTCAAGCGCGAGTTCAAGCGCTTCGACGGCACGATCGGCGTCGAGATGCGCTCGCGCCGCTCCTCGCTGCTCTACCTCGAGAAGCTGCGCATCGTGCACGCGATCCTGACCGTGCTCGCCGTGCTCGGCCTGCTCTACTGGGCGATCACCATGTGGGAGGCGGGCCAGGCGACGAACGGGCAGGTGGTGCTCGTCTGCACGCTGGGCATCCGCATCCTCGCCGCGACCCGCGACCTCGCGGTGGCCCTCGTCGACGCGACCCAGCACACCGCCCGCCTGTCGGAGGCCCTGCACACCCTGCTGCAGCCGCACGACCTGATCGACCATCCCGAGGCGGTGCCGCTCACCGGCCACGCCGCCAAGATCGACTTCCAGCACGTCGCCTTCGACTACCCGGACGGCCGCACCGTGTTCTCGGATTTCGACCTCGCCATCGAGCCGGGCCAGCGCATCGGCCTCGTCGGCAAGTCGGGCGGCGGCAAGTCGACCCTGTTCTCGCTGCTGCAGCGCTTCTACGACGTGAAGGGCGGGCAGATCCTGATCAACGGGCAGGACATCAACCGCGTCACGCAGGAATCCCTGCGCGAGGCGATCACGGTGGTGCCTCAGGACGTCTCGATGTTCCACCGCTCCCTGCGGGAGAACATCCGCTACGGCCGGCCCGAGGCCACCGACGAGGAGGTCTGGAAGGCCGCCGAGGCCGCCCACTGCACCGACTTCATCAACGCCCTGCCCGAGGGCTTCGACACGATCGTCGGCGACCGCGGCGTGAAGCTCTCCGGCGGCCAGCGCCAGCGCATCGCCATCGCCCGCGCGATCCTGAAGGACTCGCCGATCCTGCTCCTCGACGAGGCGACCTCGGCCCTCGACGCGGAATCCGAGGAGGCGATCCGCCACGCGCTCGCCAACCTCATGAAGGGCCGCTCCGTCATCGCCATCGCGCACCGGCTCTCGACCCTGAAGGACTTCGACCGGATCGTGGTGCTGGAGGGCGGCCGCATCGTGCAGGACGGCTCGCCGGACAAGTTGACCCATCTCGACGGCTTCTACCGCGAGCTGATGAAGAAGGAATCGCTCTCGATGGCGCTCGCCGCCGCCTGAGAGCGGGCCGCCCATCAGGTCTCCCCGGAAGCGTCCCACCCCTCGCCCGGTCGGCCGGCGCCGACTCAGACCTT
>NZ_BJZU01000047.1 GCF_007992195.1 Methylobacterium oxalidis
CGGGAGAGGTGATGGCGGCGCTTCTCCTACGCAGCTTGGAAACGACCGGGCCCGACGCGCCCCCTCTTCCGTTCGGGAGAGGGTTGGGGTGAGGTGTGCGACCTTTCCGGATGGCGCGAACCCCTCAGCCGGTCGGCTGACGCCGACTCAGACCTCCCGAACGGGGGAGGTGGGGAGGCGCAAGCCTGGCCCCTACTCCACCACCACCTTGTAGCCCTGCCCGACCTTCAGCGCGGCGCCCTTCTCCATGCCGTTGAGGACGAGGAAGCGGTCGAGGGCGCGGTCGGACACGGCCATGCGGCGGGACATCTCCTCGGCGCTCTCGGAAGCGGCCGGCAGCACCTGGATCCGCAGCGCCTTGAGGCCCCGCGCCTCGTCGGGGTTCAGCGTCGTCAGGCTGCCCGTCCAGCGCCGGAAGGCGGGGTCCGGGTCGGTGGCGCCCTTGGCGGCCATGATCATCCGGAACACCGTGTCGCCCACCCGGATCGCGGCGAGGCGGAAGGTCCAGTCCTTGCCGCGGGAGAGCGCCGTCGCGCCGGGACGCCCGGCGATGGTCCGGTTCTCGACGGAGCCCGCCTCCAGGGCGTCGTTCCAGGTCGCCTTCAACACCGCGTCGAGGTCCTGGCCCGCGCTCGCCTCGACCTGATCGAACAGGAGCCGGCGGCTGCCCTCGTTGGTGGTGCCGAGGACCGCGTTGCGGGTGTTCTCGATCGTGAACCCGTCCGGCACGTCGAAGGCGATGCCGAGGCTCGGATGGACGAAGCGGCGCCCGCGCACCACGCCCTCGCCCGGATCGTCGCCGTAGGCGATCCCGTCGACCGCCGCGAGGTAGCGGGCGCGGTCGTCGCTGCCGAGGCCCGGCGCGCCGATGCGGCGCGCGGCGCGGGTGACGAGGGCGATCCGCTCCGTGGTGGCCGGATGGGTGGCGAGCATGTCGGGCTCACCCGGCCCGCCCGAGCCCGCCTTCAGGGCCACCGTGCGGCTGAGCGCCGTGAGGAAGCGCGCGGCGCCGAACGCGTCGTAGCCGGCCTTGGCGAGGGTGCGCACGCCCGCCCCGTCGGCCTCGAGCTCCTGGTCTCGCGAGAAGCGCGCGATGGCGAAGCGGGACTGGCTCTGGAGCTGCGCGCCGGTGGCCGGGTCGTTCAGCACGTCGGCAACCACCCGGCTCACGAGCTGCGAGCGCAGCTCCAGCTCGGTGCGGGCGCTCGCGTGGCTGAGGGTGACGTGCGCGATCTCGTGGGCCAGCACCGCGGCGATCTCCGAGGTGTCGCTCGCCAGCGCCACGAGGCCGCGCGTCGCGTAGAGCCGCCCGCTCGGCAGCGCGAAGGCGTTGACGACGGGCGAGTCGAGCAGGGTCACGACGTAGGTCTGGTCCGGCCGGTCGCTCGCCTTGACGAGGCGGTCGGTGACCTCGGTCAGCAGGCGCAGCGCGCCGGGGGCGCGGTACTCCCCGCCGAAGGAGGCGACGAGCTTGGCGTGGTCCGCGTCCGAGGCCGAGCGCTCGCGCCCGGTGGTGCGCGGCGCGTCGGCCGGAACCGTGACGGCGGCGGGCGTCAGCACCGCTCCGGTGTGCTCGCCGGCGCAGGCCGAGAGGAGGAGCGCCAGGGCCGCGAGAGCGATCCCTTCGGTGCGCGGGCGCAGAGATCCTGTCCCGCGCGCGTTTTCCGCCGCGTTCGCCGCTCTGCGGCACGCACCCCGTGATCCGGCTTCCTGCAAGACCCCGCTCATGCCGTCTAGCGCCGCAGCGCCCGCTCCCTCTCCGCAGCCGCCTCGCGCGGCTCCGCCCCTTCGGAATCCAGAACCTCGATCATCTCGGCGCTCGCGACGTCGAGGACCGGGCCGCGCCAGACCTCCACGACGCCGCGCACCCGGACGGCGCGTCCCCGGAGTCCCGCCGCATCGAAACCATGTTCCTGCAGCCGGCGCCAAGTGCGTTTCGACACGGTCACCGTCAGCCCGTCCTCGCCGCGGCGCACGAAATCGAGATAGGTGCGCGAGGGCCGCACCCCGACGGATCGGATCCGGCCTTCGGCCACCACGAAGCGACCGGCCTCGGCCCGCAGCCCGGCCCCGTCCTTAGCCTCCCGCACCGGCCGGCGCCAGACGCCGAGGCCGCGGCGGCGGGCAGCCTCCTCCAGCCGCAGCAGGGCCGGCCGGCAGAGTGCGTCGCCCTCGCCCGCGTCCACATGGGCGAGGCCCTCGGCGACGAGGCCGCCCGCGAGGTCGACCGTCTCCTCCCCGTCCGCCGCCGCAGCGTCGATCCGCACCCGCCCCCAGCGGTCGGCCTCGCCCCGCACGACGACGTCGAGGGGCCGGCCGCGCCGGGCAGCGAGCCACGATTCGGCCGCCGCGGCGACCTCGGCCTCGTCCGGCCAGCGCAGCGAGCCGAGCACGGCCCGGGTGCCCGACGCGAGCACGACCTCGCCGCGTGAGGCGACCTCCCGCACGGCGTCGCGGCGCGCCGGCGCGGCGCGGCACTCCGCCGGGCCGAGGCGCGGCGCGGCCTGCGCCGGGGCGCCGGCGAGGAGGAGTGCCAGCAACGCGGCGAGCGCGGCGCCCGCCGCGCGGCGATCGATGGGGCGTGCTCTCATGCGTCCGATCCAGAGACCGGAATCGTAGCGGAATCCGGGCCCCGGGCGGTGCTCCGAAGACGATTTTGCGGTCGCTGAGGCCGGCGCGACACAGAACCGCCGTCCGCCGCCGGACCCTGTCGCTTCCGTACGAAAGTTGTAGTGTGTGTTTTGATACAGTTTTTGGTAGAGTACCGCCGATGCTGAAGCAGCCGGAACCCGCTCTCCTCGCCGCATCCGCCTCCGCCGGCGAGGCGCCGCTCCTCGATGCGTGGTGCGCCGAGGAGGTCGAGAAGGCCGCCACCGTCCTCGAACGCTACGGCGAGGCGGCGATCGCGGCGACGATGCGGAGCATCAGCCTTCTGCACAGGGTCCGGGCGCTGGAACTCGGCCTGCGCCATGTCGCCGGCGATGTCGCGGAGACGGGCGCCGCGGTCTGGTTGGCCTCGCACGGCGATGATGGTAAGGACGGGGCGGTTCAGTCTCCGTAGCTCAGCTGGACAGAGCACAGGTTTCCTAAAGGCCAAATTGGGCGTCGCGCCGGGAAACCGCGCGGCGGATCCGCTCAAATTCGGGGAAAGCTCACGGCGCGTGCACCGCGCCCTGCCGATCCCGAGCCAAGCCCGACCGGCTCGCCGGGCGGGAAGGTGTAGAGACTAGACGGGCGGCGCCTAAGGGCTTTCCTGACCGGGAGCCTAGGGCGAAGGGATAGTCCAGGCCACGAACGCTCCTCCGCGGGCGGCGGCGAAAGCCGAGGTGGTATGAAACCTGGGGTCGCAGGTTCGAGCCCTGCCGGGGACGCCATCCATTCTCGGGTCGAGGGCTGCGGCCGGTCCGGACCTTAAGGATCCTGCGGCGCGTCCGCCCGGTAGAGGGCGACCTGGGCGACGCCCGAGATGCCGAGAGCCCGCGCGCTCCCCCGCGAGAGGTCGATCACGTAGCTCCGCTTGGCCTTCGTCCGCACGTTGATGCGGTCGGTGATCCGCACCACGACGGAGCGGTTGTTCGACCGGTTGACGACGCGGACGCGCGAGCCGAACGGCAGGCTCGCATGGGCCGCCGTGAGCCCGTCCGGGTCGTAGCGCTCGCCGCTCGCGGTCCGGCCCGGGTGCTGATACCAAGTGGCGCGCCCGCTCCCCAGCGGAGCGCCCCGCCTCAGGGCGAGGTGACGGCCCCTCGGCAGTTCCCCGGCCGCCCGCGTCTCGCCCCGCCCCGCCGGCGCGGCGACCGACCCCGTGGCCTGCGCGGCCTCGCTCGGCGGCTCGGGCAAGGGCGGCAGGAGCGCGATGATCTGCGGCAACGTGAAGAGCGGCGCAGGCCGCTCCGGCAAGTCGAATCGCCCGCCCGCACCAGTCCCGGCGAGATCCTCCGCCAGGGCGGACCCGTGCACGACGCCGAGCACAACGATCAACGCCGCGCGGGACAGGGAGGGAGGCGGACAATACCGATGTCCTCGGCATTTCATCGACACAGACCGACGCCTCACGCTCACGCAAATCGAACTTCGACAAATCATCGCCTGTCGAGCGGTTCCATTATAGTAATGATCCGCGCGGTTCCGTCCGTTTCTGCACGTTAGCACTGGGCTCATCTGACGAGATGGAGCGACGAGGCGTCCGAAGATCGCGCGGAGACCGGTCTTGCCGGCCCGGATGATCCGGCCGGACCGGCGTTGCCGCTCCCGTCGCGCGCGGCGGCGCACCGTCGTCTCCGTGCGCCCGCGAACCATCCGGCCCGTGCGTCCGCGAACCATCCGGCCCGTGCGCCCGCGAACCATCCCGGCGGCCGCGCGTATCCCCGGGCGGCCGTATCGGCCGAGCGGAGAGCGACCCCGGACATGACAGCAGGAACGTTAGGCCCGGCTCATCGGCCTGCATGGGAGCGGCGATGGGCTCCGAGGACCTGGCTCGCCCGCCTGTCCCGGCTCTCGTCCGCGCTGGCCGCCCCCGGTCTCCGACTCTGGGTCGCGATCGCCGCGGTCGTGGCCCTTGACGCGGCGTGGCTCGCCCTGCTGCGGGTGGAGGTGGAGCCCGCCGGCTTCGCGTCCTGCGCGGGGCTCGTCTGCGCGCTGCTGCTCGCCGCCGCCTACTGCGGCACGGTTCGCCCGGAGCCGACCCTGCGCGGCATGGCGCTGGCGAGCGCCTGCCTGATCGCCGTGACCGTGCCGGCCGCGATCCTGCACTACCTCGCGGCGACCTTGGCCTTCCCGCTGGTGGATGCGAGCCTCGCCCGGGCCGAGGCCGCCCTCGGCTTCGACTGGCCGGCCTATCTCGGCGTCCTGGCGGAGCACCCCGTCCTCGCCCGCGGCCTTGCCCTCGCCTACCATTCCAGCGGCCCGCAGGTGGCGCTCGTCGTCATCGCGCTCAGCGCGACCCGCCGCCTCGGCCGGCTCTGGCGCTTCGTCCGCCTGTTCGCGGGCACGCTCCTCGTCGTGATCGCGGTCTCGGCCGTGCTGCCGGCTCAGGGCCCCTACGCCTTCTACGCGCCGGAGCGCGTGCCGGCGGGGCACATCGAGACCGTCGGGGCACTCTGGCACCTCGAGCCGCTGGAACGCCTGCGGAGCGGAGCGCTGCGGTCGCTCGCCCTCGGCGACATCCGCGCGCTGGTGACGTTCCCCTCCTTCCACGTCTGCCTCGCGATCCTGACCGCCTGGGCGCTCGCCCCGCTGCGGCTGATCGGCCCGGCAGCCGTCGCGCTCAACGGCGCCGTGATCGTCGGCACGGTCGGCGCGGGCGGCCACTATCTGCCCGACATACTTGCCGGCGCGGCGCTGGCCTGCCTCGCGCTGGCGGTCTCGCGCCGCCGGCTCGGGTCCGCGCCCGCCCTGTCGCCAGCGTCTTCGGACGGGGCCTCCATGCAACGCCGCTGATCTCGGCGTCGCTGGCGCACCGCGGCCGAGGCGTCCGCCACCGCGCGCAGCGATGACCGGCCGCGCGGCGCGCCCTACACTCTTCGACGGAGAGACGTGTGGCGTTTGTGGCACGCTCGCGCGATGCGTATTACGTATTCGGATCAGCGTGCCGTGACAAAGACACGGCCGAACCTTAAGCGTAACACGCCGGCTCTGCGTTCGGGGCTCGGCGACCGGCGGACGTGACGAGACTTCGATGGCAGGCCAGAAGACCGACGATCGGGATGCCTATATCGGGCAGCGCATCGCCGAGGAGCGGCGGCGGGCTTCCCTGACGCAGCGCCGCGTCGCCCAGAGCTTCGGCATGTCGGCCGCCCAGCTCCAGAAATACGAGAAGGGCACGAACCGCATCAGCGCCGTGCACCTGGAGATCTTCGCCCGAATGACGGGCGTGCCGCTGGAGCACTTCTTCCAGGGCATGAAGCGCCTCGACGACATCCCGCCCCAGGGCTTCGCGGAGGAGCGCCAGCAGGACTACGCCGGGGGCGGCGACTGGCAGGCCCTCGTCGACGTGCTGGCGCGCCATCTCTCCGAGAACGTCTCGGAGGACACGCGCCGCGGCATCGCCGCCGCCGTGCACGCCCTGGACCGCAAGCTGAACGGCTGATAGGCCGGCGGAAGCGTCCGTTAAAACGGACGCGTTCTTCATTTCATCTTGACCGAGTCCTCTCGCCGGTGCGAGAACCCGGCTTCCATCGAACCGGGTCGAGCGCCGCACAGCACGGTGCGCCCGCAAACGGGGGTGCTGCCCATGCCGCGTTCCGACTACCTGTTCACGAGCGAGTCCGTCTCCGAGGGCCACCCCGACAAGGTGTGCGACCGGATCTCCGACACCGTCGTGGATGCCTACCTGGCCGCGATGCCGGAGGCCCGCCTCGGCGTCGAGACGCTGGCCACGACGAACCGCATCGTGATCGCGGGCGAGGTGCGCGGCCCCGACTCGGTGACCTTCAAGGACCTGGAGCACCTGACCCGCGAGGCCGTGAAGGACATCGGCTACGAGCAGGACGGGTTCCACTGGAAGAACAACGACGTCGCCATCCACCTGCACGCGCAGTCGGCCGACATCGCGCAGGGCGTGGACGCCTCCGGCAACAAGGACGAGGGCGCGGGCGACCAGGGCATCATGTTCGGCTACGCCGCCGACGAGACCCCGGAGCTGATGCCGGCCCCGATCTTCTACGCGCACAAGATCCTCAAGGACCTCGCCGACGCCCGCAAGGCGCGCGAGGGCGATGCGGCGGTGCTCGGGCCCGATGCCAAGAGCCAGGTCACCGTGCGCTACGCCAACGGCCGCCCGGTCGAGGTGACGCAGATCGTGCTCTCGACCCAGCACCTCGACGACACCCTCGATTCCGCGGACGTGCGCGCCATCGTGGAGCCCTACATCCTGAAGGCCCTGCCGCAGGGCTGGGTCACCGAGGGCACGATCTGGCACGTCAACCCGACCGGCAAGTTCGTGATCGGCGGTCCGGACGGCGACGCGGGCCTCACCGGCCGCAAGATCATCGTCGACACCTACGGCGGCGCGGCGCCCCACGGCGGCGGCGCCTTCTCGGGCAAGGACCCGACCAAGGTCGACCGCTCGGCGGCCTACGCGGCGCGCTACCTCGCCAAGAACGTGGTGGCCGCGGGCCTCGCGAGCCGCGCCACGATCCAGCTCGCCTACGCGATCGGCGTGGCCAAGCCCCTGTCGATCTACGTGGACCTGCACGGCACCGGCAAGGTGGACGAGGCCAGGCTCGAGGCCGTGCTGACGGACTCGATGGACCTCTCGCCGCGCGGCATCCGGACGAAGCTCGGCCTCAACAAGCCGATCTACGCCCGCACCTCGGCCTACGGCCATTTCGGCCGCGCCCCGGAGGCCGACGGCGGCTTCTCCTGGGAGCGCACCGACCTCGCCGAGGCGCTGAAGTCGGCCCTCGCCTGACCGCAGTCCCGGACCCCGCGCGCGGCGACCCGCGCCGGGCGCGGGTCCTCCAGGACACGGCCGATCCCCACAACCCCGGCCCTCTCCCCGCGCGGGAGGGGTGCCCGTCGCGCCCGGCACGGACCGCCGCGCGATCACGGAGCGTTGCGTGACGACACCCGGGCGGAGCGCGCCTGAGACGCCCGAGCGGGCCTTCTTCGGGCGGCGCAAGGGCAAGCGCCTGCGGGAGGGCCAGGAGCAGCGCCTCGCCGAGCTGCTTCCGCGCCTGCGCGTCGTCCTGCCGGAGCCGGGCGGGCGGCTCGATCCGGCCGCCCTCTTCGCCGAACCGAAGAGCGCGCACTGGCTGGAGATCGGCTTCGGCGGCGGCGAGCACCTCGCCCACCAGGCGCGCACCCATCCGGAGATCGGCTTCATCGGCGCGGAGCCCTTCGTCAATGGCGTCGTCAAGCTGCTGCGCGCGGTGGACGAGGGCGGCCTCGCCAACATCCGCGTGCGCGACGAGGACGTCACGGCGCTCCTCGCGGCGCTCCCGGACGCGAGCCTCTCCCGGGTCTACCTGCTCTATCCGGATCCCTGGCCGAAGCGCCGCCAGCGCAAGCGCCGCTTCGTCTCGGACGAGTCGCTCGCCGAGATCGCGCGCGTGCTGAAGCCCGGCGGCCTGTTCCGCTTCGCCAGCGACATCGACGACTACGCGGGCTGGACGCTCGTGCGCGCCGCCCGCTGCCCGGGCCTCGCCTGGACGGCGCGCTCGGCGGCGGACTGGAGGGAGCCCTACCCGGACTGGCCGGGCACCCGCTACGAGGCGAAGGCGATCGCGGCCGGGCGGCGGCCGACCTACCTGGAGTTCGTCCGGACCTGACGAAGCCGGCTTCGGTGCTCCTGCGCACAGGGCGTTGCGCGGCCTCGCCTTGCCGCTGAGGGGCGCTGCGTCCATCTTGAGGCCGCCCGGCACGCGGGCGGGCGGCATCGCCCCCGCAACGTTGCCGGGACCTTGCGAGGTTCGGATTGGGCGACAGGGCGGATTACCCGGGCTCGGATGCGGGGGATCTTCATCGGGCAGCCTTCGAGGAGGCGGCCGTCGGCCTCGCGATCGTGTCGCCGGCCGAGAACCGCATCCTCGACGCCAACCGGCACCTGTGCCGCCTCCTCGGCTACGAGCCCGGGCGCCTGAGCGGGATCCCGCTCTCCGACATCGTCGGGGGCCACCTTCCGGCCGAGGGCATCCAGAGCTGGCGCGCCGCCGACGGGCGCGCGGTGGAGGTGCGCGTCACCCGCTCGGGCGCGGCCGGGCGCACCCTGCTGGTGCAGTCGGTCGATCCGGACGAGGCGGTGCGCGCCGAGCAGAACCGCGAGGCCCTCACGGCTGCGGGGCTCGGCGAGTGGCGCTGGGACGCGGGCAGCGGCCGCATCACCCTGTCGCGGCGCGCCGGCCAGATCCTCGGCCACGCTCCCGGCCCCTCACTCACCTGGCGCGACCTGCGCGCCAGCCTGAGCGAGTCCGAGCGCCTCCGCATCGGCGGCCTCGTGGGCGAGGCGATCGAGCGCGGCCGGCCCTACTTCTTCGAGTGCCGGATCGTCCGAGCGGACGGGAGCGAGGTGATCATCGGCGTGCGCGGCCAGCCGCTCGCGGGCCCGGAGGGCGGCCTCTCCGGCATGGTCGGGGTGGTGCAGGACATCACCACGCGGGTGGAGGCGCGGGACGCCCTGCTCGGCCGCGAGCAGCGCCTGCGGGTGGCGACCTCGCTCGCCCGCCTCGGCATCTTCGAGTGGCACATGCTCGACGACCATGCGATCTGGGAGAACGAGCGCATGTTCGAGATCTTCGGGCGCACACCCGAGGACGGCAGCGTGGGCAAGACGGAGTTCCTCAACGAGGTGCTCCACCCCGACGACCGCAAGGCCGTGCGCGCGGCGATCTCCAGCGCGCTGCGGGAGGACGGCATCCTCCACGTCGCCGGGCGCGTGCGCCGCAAGAACGACGGGGCGTGGCGCACGATCGAGATGGCGGGCCGCTTGGAGCGCGACGCGCCGAACCGGCTGCCGCGGCGGCTGATCGGGGTGGTCGCCGACGTGACGGACCGGCGGCTCGCCGAGGAGCGCCAGAGCCTGCTGATCCGCGAGCTCCACCACCGGGTGAAGAACACGCTCGCCACCGTCCAGGCCATCGTCGGCTCCACGGCGCGGACCGCCTCCAGCATCGAGAGCTTCTACGAGGCCTTCGTCGGCCGCATCATGTCGCTCGCCCACACGCACGCGGTGCTGACCGAGGACACCTGGCAGACCGCCTCCCTGCGCACCCTCCTCGTCAACGAGCTGAAGCCCTACGCCGAGGGCACGATGGAGGGCACCGCGGACGGCCGCGTGAGCCTTGAGGGACCGCCCGTGGACCTCGCCTCCGAGATCGCGGTGCCGATCGGCATGGCGATTCACGAACTGACCACCAACGCGGCGAAGTACGGCGCGCTCTCGACCCGGGGCGGGCGCGTCGCGGTCGCGTGGTCGCTCCTGCCCGGAGGGCCGGCCGGGACGCTCCGCTTCGAGTGGCGGGAATCCGGCGGGCCGCCCGTCGAGCCGCCGCGCCGCCAGGGCTTCGGCTCGCGCCTGCTGCAGCGGGTGCTGACCACGCAGGTCCAGGCCGAGGTGACGACGGACTACGCGCCGGAGGGCTTCCGCCTGACCATGCTGGCGCCGCTGCCCCAGCGCAACGACGCCCTGAACCCGCTGGCCTGAGCGCTCCCCGCCGCGAACCCGCCCTCAGGCGGCCCCGCGCGTCTGGCCCTCGCCGCCGGAATCGACGAATGCCTTGAGCTCGTCGAGGGAGTTGAAGGTGAAGCGGCCCTGCGGCGTCTCCGCCTCGATCGATCCGTCCGCGTACATGACGTAGGTGTTGCCGCCCGAGGCGTGCGTCCCGACGATCTCGCGGGGCGGCGCTGGCTCGGAAGGCTCCCCGGCGGCGGTCTCCGCGTCCGGAGCGCCGCCCGGACGCTCCGCCTCGCCCTCGGGGCCAGTGGAAGGCTCCTGCAGGGTGGGGCGCAGCGCGATGTCCCCGGCCTCGTCGAAGCGGGGCTCCGGGGCCCGCGTCTCGGGTGAGGGCTCGGCCGGCCCGGCGAACAGGTCGTCTTCGGGGGAGATGCCGTCGTCCGGCTGAGGCGCCGGCTCGGGCTCGAAGGTCGGCTCGCGGCGGGCGGCGACGAGGCCGGACTCGCCCGGCTGCTCCGGCTCGGGCAGGGGCAGTTCCGGCTCGTGCAGCGCGGGCTCGGGCAGGTCCGGCTCGGCCGGTGCGGGCTCGGCCAGTGCGGGCTCGGCCCGGTGCTCCGCCCCGGTCCCGTGCCCTTGCGCCTCCGCGCCGAGGGGCGGCAGCGTGGTGCGGCCCGAGGACAGGATGGTGCCGGCCGCGAGCCCGGCGAGCGCCGCGCCGCCGATCGGCGCGGCCTCGGGGGCGAGGGCCGGGCGGCCGCGCAGCAGGTCCGGGACGGCCGGCTCGGGCCGGGGCGCGAACGCGTCCGCCGCGAAGGCCGGGGCGTTGCGCGGGCGCACCCCGAAATCGTGGACCGCCGGTGCCGCGGCATCGAGGGCGAGCGCCCGCTCCACCCGGCGGATCCGGTCGGCCACCACCGCGAGGCCCGCGATGACCGCGCCGGCCGAGGCGACGGTCGCGCCCGCGATCACCATCGCGAGACCGCTTTCCAGCCGGACGAAGGGGAAGCCCTGGATCACCGAGGCGGTGCCGCCGATCATCATGGCGACGGCGAGCGCGATGAGCGCAACGATCATGATACTCTCTGGCACTGACCGGACGTCCCGGCCGCGAAACAGTAAAACCCTCACCGGGTTTTGCAAAATCCGAAACGGCGCGGCGGCGCCCGCGGTCCGGATTCGTCCACGGGACTTGCACGTGACTTGCGCGCGAAAGGCCGGTTCCGGGCCTCTCGCGGGCGGCGCGGCGCGCGGCCAAGCTTTCGCACAGGCGCGGGGCGGCTCGGCGTTGCCGCGGCCGTGGCACCGACTTACCTAAGCGGCCGTTGCCTTGAGGACGGCGCGCGCCTCGCGTGACCGCCGGCACAGGATCCACCCGCGGACGCGGCCTCGCGAGACGCCGCCTCCCTCTCCCGGAGCGATGCCGATGACCTTCACCCTGCCGGAACTCCCCTACGCCTACGACGCGCTCGGGCCGTACATGTCGAAGGAGACCCTCGAGTTTCACCACGACAAGCACCACAAGGCCTACGTGGACACGGGCAACAAGCTGCTCGAGGGCACGGACCTCCAGGGCAAGAGCGTCGAGGAGGTGGTCAAGGCGAGCTACAACACCAATCAGGCCCTCTTCAACAACGCCGGCCAGCACTACAACCACATCCACTTCTGGCAGTGGATGAAGCCGAACGGCGGAGGCGCCATCCCCGGCGCGCTCGCCAGGAAGATCGACGAGGATCTCGGCGGCGCCGAGAAGTTCAAGGCGGACTTCATCCAGGCCGGCGTCGGCCAGTTCGGCTCGGGCTGGGCCTGGCTCGCGGTCAAGGACGGCAAGCTCGCCATCATGAAGACCCCGAACGGCGAGAACCCGCTCGTGCACGGCGCCAAGCCCATCCTCGGCGTCGACGTGTGGGAGCACTCCTACTACATCGACTACCGTAACCGCCGCCCCGACTACCTGAAGGCGTTCATCGAGAACCTCGTCAACTGGGAGCACGTGGAGGCGATGTACGCCGAGGCGGCGAAGTAGGGCTCGCGAGGGCCCGCCTCTCCCGTCCGGGAGAGGTCGGGTCCGCGGCGAGCGGACCGGGCGAGGGGTGCGACGTCTCCGACATGGACCCTGCCCCCCTCACCCCGGCCCTCACCCGAACGGGCGAGGGTGCGCGTCGCGCCTCTTGAGATGAGGCGCGAAACCGGCTCTTGATGCGCGCCGCCGGACCGACCCGGCCGAGACAGGGCGCCCGAGTCATTTCCTCCCCCCAGATCGAACGCCGCGCCGCCTCCGCGGGCCTCCGCCCGGGCGCCTCCGCATGATCCGCTCCATCCTCTCCGTCGGCGGCTGGACCCTGGTCTCGCGCGCCACGGGATTCGCCCGCGACGTGGTGATGGCCGCCGTGATGGGCGCGGGGCCCGTGGCCGACGCCTTCGTGGTGGCCTTCCGGCTGCCGAACCACTTCCGGGCGATCTTCGGCGAGGGCGCCTTCAACACCGCCTTCGTGCCCGCCTACGCGAGCCGGGCCGAGGCGGGCGCGGCGGGCGAGGCCCGCGCCTTCGCCGACCGCGTCTTCACCCTGATGCTGATCGTGCAGGCGCTGATCGTCGCCGTAGCCCTTCCGGCCATGCCGCTCGTGGTGCGGGCGCTGGCGCCGGGCTTCGCCGAGGATCCGGGCCGCTTCGACCTCGCGGTCGCGCTCACCCGGATCACCTTCCCCTACCTCCTGTTCATGACGCTCGTGACGCTCCTGTCCGGCGTGCTGAACGCCCACCGGCGCTTCGCCGCCGCCGCCGGCGCGCCGGTGCTCCTGAACCTCGCGATGCTGGCGGCGCTCGGTCTCGCCTTCCTGTTCCCGAACGCGGCCTACGCCGCCGCCTGGGGTGTCGTGGTCTCGGGCGTGCTGCAGCTCGCCCTCGTCTGGTGGGATTGCCGGCGCGCGGGCGTCGCGCCGCGCCTCGCCCGGCCGCGCGTCGCCGACCCCGACATGCGGCGCTTCTTCAAGGTGCTCGGCCCCGCCGTGATCGGCTCGGCCGGGTTCCAGATCGCGGCCTTCGCCGACACCATCATCGCGAGCCTGCTGCCCATCGGCGCGGTCTCGGCCCTCTACTACGCCGACCGCCTCTACCAGCTCCCCTTCGGCGTCATCGCCATCGCGGCCGGCACGGTGCTCCTGCCCGAGATGAGCCGGCGCATCGCGGCGGGCGACGTGGCGGGCGCCCACGCGGCGCAGAACCGGGCGGCCGGCTTCTCGCTCGCCCTCTCGGCGCCCTTCACGGTGGCCTTCCTGACCCTGCCGGGCCTGATCATGACGGCCCTGTTCCAGCGCGGCGCGTTCGGCGCGGAGGACGCCGCCCGCGCGGCCTCGGTGCTGGCCGCCTACGGCCTCGCGCTGCCCGCCGTGGTGCTGGTGCGCAGCGCCGTGGCGAGCTTCTACGCCCGCCACGACACCGCGACGCCGCTGATCGCCTCGCTGACGGCCATCGCCGTCAATGTCGGGCTCAAGATCGTGCTCACCGGCCCCTACGGCGTCACGGGCCTCGCGCTCGCCACCGCCGTCAGCCAGTGGGTGAACCTCGTCCTGCTCGTGGTGCTGGCGCTGCGCCGGGGCTGGACGGCGCCGGGGCGCGGGCTCCTCGTCACGATCCTCGGCGTGACGGTCGCCTGCGCGGCGCTCACCCTCGTGGCGGTCTACGGCCTGCCCGTGGCCGACCGGCTGGTGCCGGCGCTGCCGCACCTGCGCGAGGTCGCGGTGCTCGCCCTCCTCGGCAGCGCGGGCTTCGCGCTCTACGGCGCGATCCTGCTCGCCACGCTGCACCTGTTCGGGCTGCGCCTGAAGCGGGCCTGACCCTCTGGCCCCGGCCCGGCCCCGCGCCATCTCACAGGGCCCGACCCGCCGAGGCCCGCCCCGTGACCGAGACCCTGTTCGCCGGCAAGAGCCTTGCCGTCTTCGACGCCTACGGCACCCTGTTCGACGTGCACGCGGCGGTGCAGCGCCACGCCGCCGCGATCGGCCCCGAGGCGGGTCCGCTCTCGGAGACGTGGCGCACGAAGCAGCTCGAGTACAGCTGGGTCTACGGGCTGATGGGGCGCTACCGCAGCTTCTGGTCGCTGACCGAGGCCGCGCTCGACGTCGCGCTGACCCGGCACCCGGGCGTCGACCGGGCCTTGCGGGAAGCGCTCCTCGACGCCTACCGCGACCTCGACGCCTACCCGGAGGTGCCGGCCACCCTCGACGCCCTGCGCGAGCGGGGCTTGCGCACCGCGATCCTCTCGAACGGCGACACCGCCATGCTGGAGCGGGCGGTCGCCTCGGCGGGGCTCGGGCCCCGCCTCGACGCGACCCTCTCGGTCGACCCGGCCCGCACCTTCAAGACGAGCCCGGCCGCCTACCGGATCGTCTGCGAGCGCTTCGGCGTCGGCCCGGCGGCGGTGCTGTTCTGCTCCTCGAACCGCTGGGACGTGGCGGGCGCCGCCGCCTTCGGCTTCGCCACCGCCTGGATGAACCGCAAGGGCGCCCCGGACGAGTACGCCGACCTGCCGCCGACCATCGAGATCGTGACGCTCGACGCTCTTCTGACGCGGTTTTCGCAACCGTGATGGTCGGCGCTCACGGGAGGCCGCCCCGCGCCCGGCCCCGCAGCGAGGCCGGCTGGCCCGGCAGGTCCAGGCGGAAGCCGGTCTCGCGGATCGTGTCGCCCTCGACCCGGTAGACGCCGAGCGTCCGGTCCGCGTAGTTGCCGACGTAGACGTAGCCGCCGGACGGGTCGAAGGCGATGCCCTGCGTGACGGCGCCGGCCGGCGCCTCGCCGAGGTAGCGCAGCCGGCCCTCCGGCGCGACGGCGAGGAGCACCGCGGCGCCGCCCGGCGTGTAGGACGGGCTGGCATGCGGGGCCGCGGCCCCCTTCACCACCGAGACCGCGGCGTACCGCCCGTCCGGCGAGACGGCGAGCGCCTCGGCCGTGTCGCCGATGCCGGCATGGTCGAGCACGACCGGGCGGGCCGCGTCGGCCCGGATCAGCCCCACCGTGTCGGCGTGGCCGTCGCTCGGCGCCGGCCCCGTGTTGCCGGTGAAGAGGAAGGCGCCGTCCGGCGTCGCCTCGATGCCGTAGGTGCCGGGCCCGACCGGCATGTCGAGGGCCGGGTCGTAGCGGACCTCCGCACCCGAGATCGCCAGCACGCCGACCCGGCCGGCCTTGTTCTTGGCGACGAAGGCGCGCCGCCCGTCCGGCGCGATGGCGACGGCGGCCGCCTCGTCCCCGACGTCGACGGTGGCGATCGGGCGCACCCGCGTGCCGGCGATGGCCAGCACCGTGACGCTGCGCCCCTCGCGGTTGGCGACGAGGGCGAGGTCGCCCGACGGACCGATGGCGAGGCCCGAGGGCTGGCGCCCGACCCGGACGGTCTCGACGAGGCGCGGCGGCTCCGCCGCGAGGTCGACGACGTGGAGCCGGTCGTCGGCCTGCGCGTACCACGCCTCCCCCTCCCGCCGCATCAGGACGGAGCTCGCCACGAGGCCGAGGCGACCGTCCGGGGTGATCTGGAGGTTGGTGGGCGGGCCGTAGACCGAGTTGTCGAGGGGGATCGTGTGGGCGAGGCGCGGCCGGGCCGGGTCCGCGATGTCGATCACCGCCAGGGCGTCCTGCCCGTTCGGCCCGTTCTCGGAGCCGCCGGGCCGGAAGAAGGTCTTGCCGTCGAGGCCGACGAGGAGGCGGGCCGGCCCCTCGGCGGCGGAGGCCGGCAGGGCGTGGCAGATCAGGAGGGCGGCCGAGAGGGCAGTCGAGCGGGCGGCGAGGGTGAGGCGGCGTGTCCGCATGGGCCGGATTCCTCTCCGTTCCGGGATGCGCCCAACCGGATTGTGCGCGGCGCATTCGCGGATTCTTAAACATCCGGATGTTGGATTCGTCGCAACACGAACCGGAGATTTCGAGCGTGCGCCTCCACCCTTCCGTCATCCTCGTCCGGGCCGGCTTCGCGGCCGCCCTCCTCGTCGCGGCCGGCGCGCCCGGCGTCTCGGCCCGCGACGGCATGAACGCTGCGATCCTCGGCGGCGTCGCCGGCGGGGTGCTCGGCGGCGTGGCGGCCAACGCCCTGATGAACGGCGCGCAGCCCGCTCCCCCGCCGCCGCCGGCCTACCGGGCGCGGCCCGTCTACGTGGAGGAGGAGGCGATCGTGGTGCGCCCGCGCCGCGCGCCCGTCTGCCACTACGAGCGCCGCAAGGAGTGGCTCGACGAGGACAATTTCGTCTACAAGCGCGTCGAGGTCTGCGAGTAGCCCTCAGACGGCCTTCGTCAGCAGCCAGTCCTCCACCACGAGGGCGTCGAGCCCCGTGGTGTAGAACATCAGGATCGCGTCCTCCGCCGTGTGGAGGATCGGCTTGCCCATCACGTTGAAGCTCGTGTTGAGCAGGATCGGCACGCCCGTCAGCTCGGCGAAGGCCGCGATCAGGGCGGCGTAGGCCGGGTTGCGCTCCGGCGTGACGCTCTGGAGCCGGCCGGTGCCGTCCGCGTGCACCACCGCCGGCACGCGCCCCCGCACCGCCTCGCGCCAGACGAGCGTGCGCTCCATGTAGGGGCTGTCGGCGTAGTCCTCGAACCAGTCCGGCCCCGCCTCGGCCAGGATCGAGGGGGCGAAGGGGCGGAACGCCTCCCGGTACTTCACCTTGGCGTTGAGCGCGTCCTTGGCGTGCGGAGGCCGCGGGTCCGCCAGGATCGAGCGGTTGCCGAGGGCGCGGGGCCCGAACTCCGCCCGCCCCTGCACCCAGCCGACGAGGCCGCCCTCGGCCAGGATCCGCGCCGCCTCCCGCGTCACGCCCGCGTGCCCGAGGCGGCGGGCCCGCGGCTCCCACTCGGCCATCCGCTCGAGCGGCTCGGTCGCGACGCGCGAGCCGAGATAGGGCGAGAGCGGGCGCGACGCGGCCGGCGGCCCGCGCCAGTCCGGATGGTCCTCGGCGTAGGCGAGCCAGGCGGCGCCGACCGCGTTGCCGTCGTCGCCCGGCGCCGAGGGCACGTGCAGGCGGGCGAAGCCTGAGCGGCCGAGCACCCGGCCGTTGTAGGAGGAGTTGAGGCCGCAGCCGCCCGCGATCACGAGGTTCTCGTGGGGCGCGAGCCGCCACGCCTCGTCCACCAGCGCGTCCATCAGCTCGGCGAAGATGTCCTGCCCGCAGCGGGCGAGGTCGGCCCAGCCGCTCTCCGGGGCGTCTCCCGGGCGCCGGGCCAGGATCTCGGCGGCGACCGCCTGCACGGTCGCCTCGTCCGAGAAGCGCAGCCGCCCCGCCTCCACCGCGAACAGGCGGCGCAGCAGCGCCATCAGCTCCGGGTCGGTGCGGCCGTAGGGGGCGAGCCCCATGATCTTCCACTCCTCGCCCTTCACCTGGTCGAAGCCGGCGAGGTCCGTGACGAGGCCGTAGAGGAAGCCGACCGAGCCGCGCCCGCGGTGGCGGCGCACCTCCTCGATGCGGTTGTCGCGCATCCGGTAGACGGCGGCGGCCCCCGTCTCGCCCATGCCGTCGACGATCAGCGCCGTGGCCTCGGAGAAGGGGCTCCCCCAGAGCCCGTAGGCGGCGTGGGCGAGGTGGTGGGCGTAGCGCCGCTGGCCGGCGATGCGGGCGCGGGGCCGGCCGCCGCCGCCGCGGATCTCCTGGTTCAGGGCCAGCAGGGTGCCGTAGCCGGCCCGCGCCTGCGCCAGGGCGAGGTCGGCGATGAAGATGCGCTCGGCCTGCTCGGGCACGAAGGAGCGGTTGAGGGTGCTCGGATGGCGGGCGAGCGCCTCGAGGTCGAAGGCGCCGCTGCCGGCCTGCCCCTTCAGGAAGTCGGTGAACTGCGCGCCCCAGCTCGAGGCCACCACGATCTCGGCGCCGTCCGGCACGTGCGCCCTCAGGAGGCCGACCATGCGCGAGGCCGGGTCCGGCTCGCAGTTCGGGGCGCGCTTGTACTGGAGGTAGCGCTCGGCGGCCTCCGCGAAGAGGACGGCGCCGTCCGGCCCGACGAGGGCGAGCGCCGGGTCGTGGAAGGTCGTCGCGAGGCCGAGATAGTAGCGCATCGGGCGGCACTCCGTGCAGGGCGGCCGCGCGCGGCCGGATGGGCGGGTTACAGGCCGGCGGCGCGCGCCGCAACGATCAGGCCGGCCCGGAGGCCGCCGCGCGCCCCCGGCGCTCGCGGCCGGCGGAGAGGGCGAGGAGCGCGGCGCCCGCGATCCCCGAGAGGAGCGAGCCGCCGAGCACCCCGAGCTTCGTCTCGGTCTCATGCGCCCCCTCCGCGAAGGCGAGGCCGCCGATGAACAGGCTCATGGTGAAGCCGATGCCGCACAGGATGGCGACGCCGTAGACCTGCGCCCAGGTCGCGCCCGCGGGGCGGCTGGCGAGGCCGGCGGCGACGGCGAGCCGCACGCTCGCGAAGATGCCGACCTGCTTGCCGAGGAACAGGCCGAGCGCCACCCCGAGGGTGACGGGGTGGACGAGCGCCTCGGCCGAGAGGCCGACGAGGCGCACGCCCGCGTTGGCGAAGCCGAAGACGGGCACGATCAGGTAGGTCACGTAGGGCAGCAGCGCGTGCTCCAGGATGTGGAGCGGCGAGGTCGGGTCCTCCGGCCGGCCCGGGCTCGGCCGGATCGGGATCGTGAGCGCCAGGAGCACGCCGGCCACCGTGGCGTGGACGCCGGAGCGCAGCACGAACACCCAGAGCAGGAGTCCGAGGACGAGGTAGGGCGCGAGCCGGGCGACGCCGGCCCGGTTGAGGGCGACGAGGGCGGCCAACGTCAGGGCGGCGAGGCCGAGCATCAGCGGGTCGAGCCCGCCCGTGTAGAACAGCGCGATGATGATGACGGCGCCGAGGTCGTCCACGATCGCGACGGCGCTCAGGAAGACCTTGAGGGAGACCGGCGCCCGCCGGCCGAGCAGCGCCAGGACGCCGAGGGCGAAGGCGATGTCGGTGGCGGCGGGGATCGCCCAGCCGCGCAGCGTGCCGGAGCCCGTATTGAGGGCGACGTAGACGAGGGCCGGGGCGACCATGCCGCCGAGGGCCGCGATGCCCGGCAGCGCCCGGTCCGGCCAGGTGCGCAGGCGCCCGTCGAGGGCCTCGCGCTTGATCTCCAGGCCGACGAGCAGGAAGAACACCGCCATCAGGCCGTCGTTGATCCAGTGCAGCAGGCTCAGCGGGCCGAGATAGGCGTGGAGCGCCCGCGCGTAGGTCTCCGCGAGGGGCGAGTTCGCCACGGCGAGGGCGAGCGCGGCCGCCGCCATCAGGACGAGCCCGCCGCCCGCCTCGCTCGTGAGGGCGGAGCGGATGGCGGAGAGCGGGCGCGGCCTGTTCATGCCGCCCCGGTTGCCCGCTCGCGGGCTCAGGATCAACCCTCGATCGCGACGCGGGGCGGCGGCACACCCCACCTCTCCCGTCCGGGAGAGGTCGAGTGCGCGAGAGCGCACCGGGTGAGGGGTG
>NZ_BJZU01000048.1 GCF_007992195.1 Methylobacterium oxalidis
GCCAACACCTCTCCCGGACGGGAGAGGGGACCCGCGCCTTCCACCTCACCCGGACGAGGGGGGACGTCGCGGGTGGCCTGCCCTCCGGACCTGCCGTCAGGATCTGGCGTCGGAGCCCAGCACCGCGCGGATGAGGCGCCTGCCGTCCTCGCTCGACCACTCGGCCGGGCCCTTCATGACGCCGATCTCGCAGCCGCCCGCGTCGATCAGGATCGTGGTGGGCAGGCCGGTGGAGCCCGTGTCCCGCTGCACCGCCGGCAGGACGCGGCCGCCCGGGTCGGCGTAGTAGGCGAGCCGCGCGATGCCGTTGTCGCGCATCCAGGCCGGCGGCCGGTCGAGGTTGCGCGTGTCGAGGTTGATCGCCACGACCTGGAAGGCCGGGCCGCCGAGCTCGGCCTCGAGCCGGTCGAGGGCCGGCATCTCCGCCTTGCAGGGCGCGCACCACGTCGCCCACAGGTTGACGAGGAGCGCCCGCCCCTTGAGCGCGGCGAGCGAGGTCTCGGCCCCGTCCGGCCCCTTGAAGACGAGGTCCGGCGCGGGCTTCGGCGTGTCGAGGAGCTGCATGGCGGCGACCTCGCCGCGGGCGTGGGGGGCGGCCCGCGCGATCGCCGCGGCGGCGCCCGCGCAGGGGCCGGCGGCGTCGGGCCCGTTGCCGCCGCGGCCCGTCCCGTATAGGGCGAGGCCGGCGCCGAGGACGGTGACGAGGGCTGCCCCCACGGCGAAGGCGGCGAGGCGACCGGGCCTCATCCTGGCGTTCCCGCGACGGGCCGGTGCGGCGAGAGGATCTGAGTCATGAGCAACCGGATGTGGGGCGGGCGCTTCGCGAGCGGCCCCGCCGAGATCATGGAGGAGATCAACGCCTCCATCGGGTTCGACAAGCGCCTCGCGCCCCAGGACATCCGCGGCTCGCTGGCGCATGTGGCGATGCTGGGGGAGACCGGCATCCTGCCGGCCGAAGATGTGGCCGCGATTTCCGCCGGGCTCAAGACGGTCCAGGCCGAAATCGAGTCCGGGCAGCTCGCCTTCAGGCGCGAGCTCGAGGACATCCACATGAACGTGGAGAGCCGGCTCACCGAGATCGTCGGCCCGGCGGCCGGGCGCCTGCACACGGCGCGCTCGCGCAACGACCAAGTCGCCACCGACATGAAGCTGTGGGTGCGCGACACCCTCGACAGTCTCGACCTGCAGGCCGCCGACCTGCAGCGGGCGCTGGCCGAGAAGGCGCGGGCGCACGCCGCCACGGTGATGCCGGGCTTCACCCACCTGCAATCGGCCCAGCCGGTCACCTTCGGCCACCACCTCCTCGCCTACGTGGAGATGCTGGGGCGCGACCGCGGGCGCCTCGCCGACGCGCGCGCCCGCCTCAACGAGTGCCCCCTCGGCGCGGCGGCGCTCGCCGGCACCTCCTTCCCGATCGACCGGCACGCCACCGCCGCGGCCCTCGGCTTCGACCGGCCGACGGCGAACTCCCTCGATTCGGTGGCCGACCGCGACTTCGCCCTCGAGGCGCTCGCGGCGGCGGCGATCTGCGCCGTGCACCTGTCGCGCTTCGCCGAGGAGCTGGTCGTCTGGACCTCGGCGCAGTTCGGCTTCGTGCGGCTGTCGGACGGGTTCACCACCGGCTCGTCGATCATGCCGCAGAAGCGCAACCCCGACGCGGCGGAGCTGGTGCGGGCCAAGGCCGGCCGCGTCATCGGCGCGCTGTCGGGCCTGCTCATCGTGATGAAGGGGCTGCCGCTCGCCTACTCGAAGGACATGCAGGAGGACAAGGAGGGCACCTTCGACGCGCTCCAGACCCTGTCGCTGTGCCTCGCGGCGATGACCGGCATGGTGCGCGACCTCGAGCCGGTGGCGGAGACGCTGGCGCGCGCCGCCGGCTCCGGCTACGCCACCGCCACCGACCTCGCCGACTGGCTGGTGCGCGAGCTCGGCCTGCCCTTCCGCGACGCCCACCACGTCACGGGTCGCCTCGTCGGCGCGGCCTCCGCCCGCGGCGTCGGGCTGGAGGAGCTGTCGCTCTCCGAGATGCAGGCGGCCGAGCCCCGCATCACGCAGGCCGTCTACGCCGTGCTCGGCGTCGGGAACTCGGTCACGAGCCGCACCAGCTACGGCGGCACCGCGCCGGACAACGTGCGCGCCCAGGCGGACCGCTGGCTTGCACAGCTTGGCCGGGGAAAGGGCTGAAAAACGTGCAGGCAACCCTCACCTATGAGCGTGCGTTCACGGCTCAGCTATGTGAACCTCGCTAAGAGGCGGTCCGAGCGCATCGGAGAGCGTACATGCCCCTTGAGAGTTGGATCACGCCGGAAGAGACGGCCGCGCTGGCGGCCGAGGCGGCGGCCCGGATCGACGCGGCCCTGACCGGCCATGCCGCGACCGACCGGGACGCCTACTGGGCCTCCGTCCGCAAGGCCTACAACACCCCCTACAACGACCCGGCCCCGCGCGAGCGCCCGGCCCCCGTCGAGGCGCCCGCCCCCGCGCCGGACCTGCCCGCCGCCGCGAGCCCGCTGCCCGGCCTGCCGGCCCCGGCCGTGATCGCCGGCCTCGGCGCCCCGCCGGCCGAGATCCACGCGGCCTGAGGTCGGCGCCCCCCCTCCTCGCCGCCCCTCCTCGCCGCCCCTGTTGCCCGCGCCTCTTGCCCGCGCCTCTTGCCGAGCGCGCGCCCAAGCTTCACAAGTTGCCCGAGAACGAGCCCTGCCGCGGCGCGGGGACCGCCGCGCGCCCGCGCCGCCGCCCCCCGGCGGCGCCGGGACGCGGCGGCGCGTGCCGCCACCTCAGGATGTGTCGATGCTTCGTGTTGCGCGCTGCCTCACCGCCGGCTCCCTCGCCCTGGCGGGCCTCGCCGCCCCGGCGCTGCCCGGGATCCCCGGCCTCTCCGTGACGGCGGCGCTGGCGCAGGAGGCCGAGCCGGCGCCGACCTCCCGGCGGCGCGGGCGCGAGCGGGGGGCTCCGAAGCCGACCGCGGCGCCGCCCGGCATGCAGCAGGCGGTGCCGCTCGCCACCTTCGGGGACTGGAACGTCTTCGTGAACGGCCAGGGCAAGGCGCGGATGTGCTACGCCATCGCCCAGCCGACGACCCGCTCGCCCGCCTCCCTGAAGCGCGACACCGCCTACCTCTTCGTGACGGTGCGCAAGGGCGAGAACGTGCAGAACGAGGTCGCGGTGATGCTCGGCTTCCCCTCGAAGCCCGCCGCCGCGCAGGTGAAGCCGGGCTCGCCCCCGGCCCCCACCGACCCGACGCTCAACCTCGGCAGCACGCGCTTCGGCCTCGTGGTGAAGGACGGCAACGCCTGGCTGCAGAACCCGGCCGAAGAGGCCCGGGTCGTGGCCGAGATGAGCGCGCGCAACCCCAAGCTCGTGATCAAGACCACGTCGCAGCGCGGCAACCCGACGAGCGACGAGTACGCCCTCGGCGGCTTCGCCGAGGCGATGCGCAGGACGCGCGAGGAGTGCAAGTAGGCCCACGCCGCAAGGAGGCCCACGCAAGGAGGCCCACGCCCCCGAGAGAGCGCGGCCGTCTCCCCGGGGCCGGCCCCGGGGAGGCTCCGCTCCGGCCTGGAATGTCGGCGGCCGGGCCCCGGCCGCCCCCGCGTCAGACCGCCCGCAGCCGCCGCGCGGCCTCGTGGCGGGGACGGTGGGCGGCGTGGCGGGCGCGCTCGCGAGCGGCGCGGGCCGCCTGCTCGACGCTGCGGAAGACCGTGCCGTCGAGGGCGTCGAAATCGCGGGACGACGAGAAGAAGCGCACGCCGCCGTGCTCGGGCACGGCGATGCCCGCCGTCAGCTCGCCGATCTCGATGATGCGGGTCGGCGCCCGCTCGCCGTAGGGGCGGGCGCGGGCGGGGGCGGCGAAGGGGGCGGCGAAGGGCTCGGCGAGCGGCAGGGTCTCGGCGAGGGCGTGGCTGCCGGCGTGAAGCTGGGGCATCGGACGAAGAACTCCCTGGGCCGGATCGGAACCGGCCGTGCGATAGCTGGACGATGTGACGGTGGAATGAGCGTCAGCGTCGACAGCAGTCGCGGGATCGGCGCGGCCGGGCGCGCGCGGCGGAGGGCCCTGGGAAGATCTGGCAAACGGTCACGGCAAGTCATCCTCTCATCGAAGGACCACGAGGCGCGAGTGCTTCGCGGTGCTTTAGCGTTTGATGACGCGGCGCAAGCTACACACTTCAAATCACCGCGGCCGAACGACATCGAAAGACCTCGCCCGACAGCTTTAGGATGGTGCCGTTGACCTTCTCCGTCAATGGTATGGTTTTTCGAATGCGCGCGGTTCCTTAGGCCAAACGTGGCCTTTACGGGACCCGCGCAGCCGCTTCCTTCGCCGCGCGCCTCAGGCCAGGGCGGCGATCACGGCGGCGAGGTCGCGGTGGTCCGAGAAGACCCGAGCCGCGCCGGCGGCCGCGAGGTCGGCGCCCGCCGGGTCGTGTCCCCAGTGGCCGCCCCCCGTGAAGCCGACGACGCTCATCCCCGCGGCGCGGGCGGCCGTGACGCCCGGCACGCTGTCCTCGACGACCAGGCAGGCGGAGGGTTGCGCGCCCATGCGCTCCGCCGCGTGCAGGAACAGGTCCGGGAAGGGCTTGCCGCGGGCGACCTCGGCGGAGGAGAAGACCCGCCCCGCGAACAGCGGCATCAGGCCGGTCAGCGTCAGGGTGTGGGAGAGGCGCACCGGGTCGCTGCTCGACGCGACGCAGCTCGGGATGCCCAGCGCGCGGACCGCCTCGGCGATGCCCGCCATGGCGGCGAGCTCCCGGTCGAAGGCGGCGAGCGTGTCCGCCTTGACCCGCTCGACGAAGCCCTCCGGCGCCGCCACGCCGTAATCGTTCGCGACGTGCCCCATGATCGAGGGCATCGAGGTTCCGGCGAAGCGCGCCCGCACCGTCTCGACGTCGATGGCGACGCCGATCCCGTTGAGGGCCGCCGTCAGGCAGCCGAGGCTGATCGGCTCGCTGTCGATGAGAACGCCGTCGCAGTCGAAGATCACGAGCTCGGGCCCGCGCGCCTCCGCCAGGGCCCGCAGGCCGCCTCCGCTCCCGTCCAAACGCACGACCTCCCGCTGAGCCGGACGGCGCTGTGGCACGCCGGTGCGGCGGGGGCAACCGGCCGGATCGCCGCCCGGCCGGCCCGCGTTCCGCGCGAGCCCGGCTCCGATCCGCGCCCGCGCGGCGCGCTCCTCGCTTGCGCGGGGCTCGGCGGGCCCCTACTCCACCGCCGGTGGCGGCCCGTGCCGGGCCGGCCGACGGGGCCCCGAGGTCGAAGACGCGCGATGTTCCGCTTCCTGCTCCGCTTCCTCGGCTACCTGCTGCTCGCCGGCGGCTTCGTGGCCCTCGTCTACGACGGTGCCAGCTCGATCGCGAACAACGGGCTGCGGGTGACGCCGCTGAGCGACCTCCTCTTCACCCTGTTCAAGGACAGGGCGAGCGCCCTGCAGGCCACGGTCGAGGGCGTGGCACCCTGGCTCTGGCAGGTGCTCGTGCTGCCGCTGACGCTGGCGCCGGCCTCGCTGCTCGGGCTCGGCCTCGGCGCCATCCTGCTCTGGCTCGGCCAGCCGGCCCGCGAGCCGATCGGCTTCCTGACGCGGCCCTGACGCGCCTCTAGCCGGCGAGCGCCCAGCGGACGGCGTAGGCCGGCGTGATGCGCAGGCCCGGCGGCGGCGCGAGGCTCGGGGGCGGATCGAGCAGGGCCTCCTCCAGGAAGGCGAGCGCGGTCTGCAGGCCGTGGAGCGTGTAGGGCTTGGCGATGACGCCGAGCGCGCCCGCGTAGTCGTCGCCGGGGTCGTTGTCGCCGACCGTGCCGGGCGGGCGCTCCGCCTCGTCGCCGAGGGGCACGCGGCGCTCGTTCGCCGTCACGAAGATGACCGGGATGCGCCGGGTGCGGGTGAGGCTGCGGCACACGGACAGGCCGGTCTCCCCGTCGCAGAGGCGCAGGTCGACCAGGGCGAGATCCGCCTCGAGGGTGGGCACGAGCCGCAGCGCCTCGCCCCCTGACATCGCGGTCCCGGCGACGCCGTGGCCCGCGGCCTCGATCAGCGCCTCGAGGTGCATCAGCAGGAGCGCCTCGTCCTCCACGACGAAGATCCGGAGCGGCCGCGGGTTCATCATCGGGGGGCCTCCGGCGGGCGGACGGGACCTCGGCAGGGTCCGCTACAGAGATGGCTCAGCCCGCCGGGGCGTCAACCGGCGCGGGGAGGCCCACGGAGGCCGGCATGGCCACCACCACCCGCGTGCCGGAGCGCGGCCCGCTCTCGACGGCGAGCCGGGCGCCGAGCTGGCGGGCCAGGGTGCGCATCAGCGCCTGGCCGAAGGAGCCCTTCGGCTCGTCCGCCGGCGGCATCCCGACGCCGTCGTCCTCGACGACGATGCGCAGGTCCTCCGCCAGCCCCACCCGGATCGCGATCGTGCCGGGCCGGCCCGCCGGGAAGGCGTGCTTGAGGATGTTGGTCACGATCTCGTTGAACAGCAGGGCGAGGGCCACCGACTTCTCGGCATGGACCAGCACCGGGGCGAGATCGAGGGCGACGCGGATGTCGGAGCGCCCGCTCGCGCCGATCATGTCGGCCACGAGGTCGCGCACGAGCCCGGCGACGTCGACGCGGGAGGCGGACTCGGACTGGTGCAGGCGGCGATGCACCGTGCTCAGCGCCTCGACCCGCTGCAGGGTCTCCATCATGGAGGCGCGCGTCGCCGGGTCGTCGATGCGCTGGCTCTGCAGGACGATCATCGCGGCGATCATCTGGAGGTTGTTCTTCACCCGGTGGTCGATCTCGTGGACCAGGGTGGTCTGCACCGCCAACGCGTCGTGCAGCGCCGTGTTCGCCGCCTCCCGCTCCCGTACCAGCCGGTAGCGCTCGGTCACGTCGAGCTGGGCGGCGAAGAAGAACTGCAGCTCGCCGGTCTCGGCGTGGACCGGATTCAGGTGGAGCGCGTTGTGGAAGGTCGAGCCGTCCTTGCGGTAGTTCAGGAGGTCGATCGCGATCGCCTGCTCGGCCCGGATCGCCTCCCGCACCCGGGCGACGGCATCCGGGCAGGTGCCGGGGCCCTGCAGGAAGCGGCAGTTGCGGCCCGTGACCTCGTAGCGCTCGTAGCCCGTCATGCGCAGGAAGGCCGGGTTCGCGAACACGATCGGGTTGTCGTGCCGGCGCGGGTCGGTCACGATCATCGGCAGGTGCGTCGAGCGGACGATCGCCGAGAACGAGTCGGCCTCGCCCCTCTCCGCGCGCTCGGCGCGCCTGCGGCCCGCGAAGCGCGCGGCGTCGGCCTTGTCCATGCTCTCTCCCCCGAACGCTCGGAAGCCCCGAAGGCCGCGCGCCGCATCCCCGAACGCGACGCTAGCGCGGGGCGGCCTTTAGTCAAGTCTTTCTCTAAGTTATATTTTCGATGACAACCGCCGGTCATGAATTTGTATTTGATGAAACCGGAGATTACCAGACGAAAACAGTATCGGCCGTTCAGATGAGCAATCCAGACGCCGGTGCCCCGTCCGGCCGCCTCGCGGCGCCGCCGGACCGCGCCGGGCGTGCCCCCGCTTCCGCGCGCGCCCGCGGCACCCCATATCGGGGCGAGAGTTCGTGCACGGATTCGTCCGAGAGGAGTGACGATGTTCCTGTTCCGCAAGCGCGCCGAGATGCCGAGCCCCGCCGACGCCCTGCCCGGCCGGCCCGACCCGATCCCGACCGCCGAGACCCACTTCGTGAACGGGCGCCCGCTCAAGGGGCCCTACCCCGAGGGGATGCAGTCGATCGTGCTGGGCCTCGGCTGCTTCTGGGGCGCCGAGCGCAAGTTCTGGGAGCTGCCCGAGGGCATCCACGTCACGGCGGTCGGCTACGCGGCCGGCCACACCCCGAACCCGACCTACGAGGAGGTCTGCTCGGGCCTGACCGGCCACAACGAGGTGGTGCTCGTGGTGTTCGACCCCGCCGTGCTGCCGCTCGACGCCGTGCTGAAGACCTTCTTCGAGAGCCACGACCCGACCCAGGGGTTCCGCCAGGGCAACGACGTCGGCACGCAGTACCGCTCGGGGATCTATCTCACCGACCCGTCGCAGGAGGAGACCGCCCGGCGCGTGCGGGCGGCCTACGCCGAGGCGCTGAAGGCCCGGGGCTACGGCGACGTGACCACCGAGATCCTGCCGCTGAAGGACTTCTACTTCGCGGAAGGCTACCACCAGCAGTACCTCGCCAAGAATCCGGGCGGCTATTGCGGGCTCGGCGGCACCGGCGTCTCCTGCCCGGTGGGCACGGGCGTGGCGGCCTGACGCCGCTCACGCCCCGTCTTGCCCAAGCTCCGTCTTGCCGGTGTCGCGCGCCCGTGCGACACCGCCGCTCCCTGACGGAGGAGATGAGCGACGATGCTGGAGCGGACGTTCGAGCGGGCCCTGTTCGCGTGCCGGTGGCTGCTCGCGCCGTTCTACGCGGCCCTGGCGATCGGCCTGTTCGTCCTGCTCGTGAAGCTGCTGCAGGAGCTCGGGCACTTCATCCTGCACGCCCTCGACTCGAACGAGTCGCAGACGATCCTCGGCGTGCTGACGCTGGTGGACCTCTCGTTCACCGCCTCGCTGCTCATCATCGTGATGTTCTCGGGCTACGAGAACTTCGTCTCGAAGTTCGACCACTCGGACCATAAGGACTGGCCCGAGTGGATGGGCACGATCGACTTCACGGGGCTGAAGCTCAAGCTGATGTCCTCGATCGTCGCGATCTCGGCCATCCAGCTCCTGAAGGCCTTCATGGACGTGAAGGCGAACACGGACCGCGAGCTCGGCTGGCTCGTCGGCCTGCACATGGTGTTCGTGGTCTCGGGCCTGCTGATGGCGCTGACCGACCGGGTCGCTGCCGGCCACCACGACAAGTAGCCGGCCTCCGGCCCTCTCCCAGCCCCTCCCCCGGCCCTCAGCGGGCCTTGAGCACGGAGCGGCAGGCGGGCGGGAGCGCGGCCAGGGTCATCGGCGGCCGCGGCTTCGGCTTCACCTTCGGCGGCTTGGGGTGCAGCACCGCGTCGCTGAACCAGTAGGCGAGCTCGTCGCCGCAGCCGTCGCCGGGAGGCGGCGGGGCCTGGTCGTCGCACGCCTCCGCGCCGCCCGGGCAGGCGAGGCGGATATGGTAGTGGTAATTGTGCCCGTACATCGGGCGCACCTTGGTGAGCCAGCCGCGGTCCCCGCCCGCCTCGCGGCAGAGCGCCTTCTTGATCGCCGCGTTGACGAAGATGCGCGCCACCTCCGGCTGCTGGGCGGTGAGGCGGATCAGCCGCGTGTGGGCCGGCGTCCAGACCTGCGGGTCGATGTCGAGGCGGTCGGACCGCACCATGTCGGTGGCCGACGTCTCCTCGCGCTCCAGCCGGCTCATGCGGTGGCCCGGCATCGGGGTGAGCCAGACGTCGGCGTCGAGGCCGAGCTGGTGCGAGGCGTGGCCCGTCAGCATCGGGCCGCCGCGGGGCTGGGACATGTCGCCGACGAGGAGGCCCGGCCAGCCGACCTTCGGCGCCTTGGCGGCGAGCCGCTCCATGAAGTCGACGAGGTGGGGCGTGCCCCACATCCGGTTGCGCGACAGCCGCATCACCTGCCAGGTCGCCCCGTCGACGGGCAGGGCCTCGCCGCCCGAGAAGCAGCCCTTGGCGTAGGAGCCGTAGGCGCGGGCGGGGCCCGGCGCCGGGGTCGCGGCGCGCCCGAACAGCTCCTTGGCGGCCACGCTCGGCGCATCCGGGTCGGCGAGCGGGGGCAGCGGCCTCGGGTTCACGCTGCCCTTGTCCTGGGCGCGGGCGCCGGGCGCGGCGACGAGGATCGGGACGAGCGCCGCGAGGGCGACGGCGAGGCGGGGCAAGCGCGGCTGTTTCGGCATGGAGGGCAGGCTATCCGGTCGGGAGCCCCCGCGTCGAGGGCTGAGAATCGCGCCGGAACGTCGCCGCGGGGCGGGGCGTTTTTCGGGCATCGAAACAACCGGAAGTTCGCGACAGTGAATGACGCACCTCTGGATACGGGCCCGCGCAGCCTCATCGCCAGCGACCGGGTGATCGGCACCGACGTGCGGCGGCCGGACGGCGAGCGGGTCGGCCGCATCGAGCGGCTGATGCTCGACAAGGCGTCGGGCCGCGTCGCCTACGCGGTGATGAGCTTCGGCGGCTTCCTGGGGCTCGGCGAGAGCTACCACACCCTGCCCTGGGCGGTGCTGCGCTTCGTGCCGGACTTCGACGCCTACGTGGTCGACGTCACCGAGGCGCAGCTGCGCGCCGCGCCCCCGCGCACCCCCGAGGGCACCGACCCGGCGGAGGACAGCGCCTGGGAGGAGCACATCCACCGCCACTACAACGCCGCGCCCTATTGGGGCGTGTGACGGGCTCGCGCCCTGTCGGGGCGTGTGACGGGCTCGCGCCCTGTCGGGGCGTGTGACGGGCTCGCGCCCGCCTACGTGACCGGGCCGCACCAGCCCGGCAGGTAGCCGGCCTCGGGGGATTTCGCGAGGGCCATCGCCTGCTCGAGGGCGGCCGCGAAGTCGGACGCGATGCGCTTCTCCTTGACGGTGCGGCGCAGGAAGTCGGCCCACAGGAACTCGCTGAAGGGCGTCGTGTCCTTGGCGAAGCCGCCGGCCCGGCGCAATTCGCCGGCCAGGCTCCGGTAGGGGTCGTCGGCGAGGTCGGCCACCGCCTTCGGGATGTCCTTGAAGGCGGCGCGCACCCCGTCCGGGCCGTAGGGGTGCACCCAGGCCCGGTGGTCGCAGACCGTCCAGAAGGCGTCCTTGTCGAGCTTGTGCAGGTCCGCCACCACGGTGACGAGCACCGTCTCGACGCCTTCGAGCGCGAGGGCGCGGGCGAGGTGGTGATGGTCGATGACGTAGTGGCGCTTCTTCGGCCC
Source organism: Methylobacterium oxalidis (assembly GCF_007992195.1). Taxonomy (GTDB): domain Bacteria; phylum Pseudomonadota; class Alphaproteobacteria; order Rhizobiales; family Beijerinckiaceae; genus Methylobacterium; species Methylobacterium oxalidis. Next base: position 10,840 of record NZ_BJZU01000048.1, read on the forward strand.
GAGCAGGGTCGGGATCATGTGGGCGCCCAGGAACTCGGCCTTCTTGTCGGCCGGGTGCTCGCGCCAGCGGCGGCGCTTCTCCTCGACCTCGCGGTAGCCGACCGTCATCTGCGTCGGGCGCAGCTCGGAGATCGGGACGGGCTTCAGGATCGGTTCGCGGATCGCCATCGGGGCACTCGGGCTGTTGCCGTCGCCCCAGAAACACCCGTCCGCACGGCCGGGAAAGCGGCGCGCGGTCACGCTTTCGTGTGTTCAGCCGAGGCCGCCCATCGCCCGGACGAGGCGCCACTCCGCCTCGGTCACCGGCTGGACCGAGAGACGCGAGTTGTTGACGAGGACCATCTCCTTCAGGCCCGGCTCGGCCTTGATGGCGTCGAGGCTCACGGGGCGGGGCAGCGCCTCGACGGCGCGCACGTCGACCATGCCGAAGCGCCCGCTGGCGTCGGTGTGGTCCGGATAGTAGGGGCGGATCACCTCGACGATGCCGACCACCGCCTTGCCCTCGTTCGAGTGGTAGAAGAAGCCCCGCTCGCCCACCTGCATGGCCATCATCTGCTGCTTGGCGAGGTGGTTGCGCACGCCGTTCCAGTCGGTGCCGCCCTCCCCGGCCGCGACCTGCTGGTCCCAGGACCAGGTCGCGGGTTCGGACTTGAAGAGCCAGTGCGCCATGACGTTTCCCCGTGAGCGGGGCCGTCCTTACAGGCTTTCGGGCGCGGCTCCCACCGGGCGCTGCCCGCTCATCCCCCGGAGAGCGCGGCCTGCCAGTAGCGGAGGCTTCCCGGATTGACGGGGGCGCCGGAGGCGGCGTTCCGCCCCGCGACGAAGGCGTGGAACTCCGCCGCCTCCTCGGGCGAGGCGAGGTCGCGCACGGCCGCCAGGATGCGGGTGATGCGCAGGTGGTTGTGGTCGTGGGGGCGCAGCCACCCGTCGGTGCCGGCGTAGAAGCGGCGCATCCGGGCGAGCGCCGCGCGCAGGCCCTCCCGCGCCGCCGGATCGGCGCGGATCGCCGCCGCCTCGGCGGCCGTGAGCACGGGGGCGCCCGGCACCGCCCGGCTCGCCTCGGGCAGGGGGAAGCACCACTGGATGAAGTCGTGCACGCCCTCGATGCGGGCGTCGTCGAAGGCGAGGATGTCGGCGAGGCGCCGGCCCGCGCCGTCGCGGCCGGAGCCCGCCAGGAAGGCGTGGATCGGCAAGGCGTGGATCGGCCCCGCGCTCACTCGGCCTCCCCCTTCAGCGGGCGCGCGAGGAGCCGCGCGATCACGGCCTCGACGCTCGCGGCCTCCGCGACGACGGCGGCCACCGCCTCGGCCACCGGCATCTCGACCTCGCGGGCGCGGGCGAGCGCCACCAGGGCGGCGGCCGTGAAGGCGCCCTCGGCGAGCTTGCCGCCCGCGGCCGCCTCGGGGCTCGCCCCCGCGCCGAGGCGCTCCCCGAAGGCGAAGTTGCGCGATTGCGGCGAGGAGGCGGTGAGCACGAGGTCGCCGAGGCCCGACAGGCCCATCAGCGTCTCGGGCCGGCCGCCGTAGGCGCGGGCGAAGCGCATCAGTTCGGCGAAGGCCCGGGCGATGAGGGCGGCGCGCGCGCTCTCGCCGAGGCCGCGGCCCGCCACGATGCCGGAGGCGATGGCGAGCACGTTCTTGCCCGCGCCCCCCACCTCGACGCCGCGCACGTCGTCCGTGTGGTAGAGGCGCAGCGACGGGCCCGAGAGGGTGCGGGCGAGATCGGCCGCGAGCGCCCCGTCCTCCGCCGCCAGGGTGACGGCGGTGGGCAGGTTGCGGGCGACGTCCGCCGCGAAGCTCGGCCCGGACAGGACCGCCACCGGCGTGCCCGCGGGCAGCACCTCGGCCGCCACCGCGCTCATGAAGGCGTCGCTGCCGCGCTCGATGCCCTTGGCGCAGAGCACGACCGGGGCGCCGGCCGCGAAGTGGGGCCCGAGCCGCCCGAGCACGCCCCGCATGGTCTGGGCCGGCGTCACGAGGAGGAGGGCCTGCGCGCTTGCCAGCGCCTCGGCCTCCGCGGTGGCCCGGATGCGCGCGTGGAGCGGCACGCCGGGCAGGTAGCGGGCGTTCTCCCGGGTCTCGTCGAGGCGGGCGGCGGCCTCGGCGTCGCGCAGCCAGAGGGTGACGGGGTGGCCCGCGGCCGCGGCGGCGTTGGCGAGCGCCGTGCCCCAGGAACCACCGCCGACGACCCCGATGGAACGCGTGTCCGGTCTCGTCATGCGGCGGCTCCGTTCGCGGCGTGAAACTCCGCCGCCGAGAGACGATACAGCACGTGCCGGCGCAAGGGGCTGTCGGCCGGCACGCCCGGGTGGTCGAAATCCTCCGCCGGGTCGCGGCGCATGCCGAGCCGCTCCATCACCCGGCGCGAGGGCGCGTTGCCGGCGGCCGTGAAGGCGAGGACGTCCCCGATCCCGCAGCGGCCGAACAGGTCGCCGAGCGCGAGGCGCGCCGCCCGGGTGGCGAGCCCCCGTCCCCAGCCCGGCCGCGCGAGGCGCCAGCCCACCTCGACGGCGGCGCCCGCCCGCTCGCCGCCCCGGAACGGCATCGGCCGGACGAGGCGCATCGACCCGACGAAGCCGAGGAAGGGCTCGCCCGGCATCTCCAGCGCCCAGGGGCCGAACCCGTCCGCCGCGAAGCGCCGGTCGAGGCCGCGCGCCTCCCGCAGGCTCTCGGCGGGCGTCTTCAGGGCGGGGAAGTGGCGCATCACCGCGGGATCGGCGTTGAGGGCGGCGAAGGGCGCGTCGTCCGCCCGCCGCCAGCGGCGCAGGGTGAGCGCGCCCTCCCGCAAAGCCTCCGGGGCGGGCGGCACGGAGCGCTTGCCGCGCCAGCGCAGGGAGCGCCCGTCGAGAAGGACGAGGTCCGCGCGGTCGGCGAGCACCGCCTCACCGAGCTCCACCGCGGCGGCGAGGCGCGCGGGCGGCATGTTCGCCCAGGCGGGCGGGGCCACGCTCTCGCGCCAGGGCCCGCCGCAGGTGTTGTCGAGGAGGATCCGCGCGAAGCAGTGGTCGAGGCGCACCGGCCAGTCGGGCCGGCCGCGCGCCGCCTCCGGCAGGCGCCGCTCGACGAGGTCGCGCCAGCGCGCCTGCATCTCCGTCGCCGCGGGGCGCGCCCGCCTCACGCGGCCTTCGGCTCCGCGAAGGGCCAGCGGGCGCGGGCCGGCGCCGTGAGGTCGTCCACGAGGCCGAGGCGCAGGCGCTCCAGGCCCGCCCAGGCGATCATGGCGCCGTTGTCGCCGCAGAGGTTGAGCGGGGGCGCGACGAAGGCGAGGCCCGCCTCGCCGGCCTGGGCGGCGAGCGCCCGGCGGATGGCGCCGTTGGCCGAGACGCCGCCCGCCGCGACGAGGGCGGTCGGGTGGCCGGCCACCTCCGCGAAGGCGCGCAGGCCCACCCGCAGCCGGTCCACCACCACGTCGACGACGGCCGCCTGGAAGCTCGCGCAGAGATCGGCGACGTCGCGCTCGGCCAGCGGCGCGATCCGCTCCGCCTCGATGCGCAGGGCGGTCTTGAGGCCGGAGAGGGAGAAGTTCGCCTCGTGCCGGCCGAGCATCGGCCGCGGCAGGGCGAAGCGCTCGGGATCGCCGCCCTCCGCCATGCGCTCCACCTCGGGGCCGCCCGGGTAGCCGAGGCCGAGGAGCTTGGCGACCTTGTCGAACGCCTCCCCGATGGCGTCGTCGATGGTGGTGCCGAGCCGCACGTAGTCGCCCACGCCCTTCACGGCGACGAGCTGGGTGTGGCCGCCGGAGGCGAGGAGCAGCAGGTAGGGGAAGGCGAGCCCGTCCGTGAGGCGGGCGGTGAGCGCATGCGCCTCCAGATGGTTGACGGCGAGGAGGGGCTTTCGCGCGACGAGGGCCAGCGTCTTGGCGGTGACGAGCCCGATCAGCACGCCGCCGATCAGGCCCGGCCCCGCCGCCACCGCGATCCCGTCGACCTCCGCGAGCCGCATCCCGGCCGTGTCGAGGGCGCGGGCGATCAGCCGGTCGAGCACCTCCACGTGGGCGCGGGCGGCGATCTCGGGCACGACGCCGCCGTAGGCCGCGTGCTCGGCGATCTGGCTCAGCACCTCGTTCGCCCGGATCAGGCCGCGCCCGTCCTCGCCGGCGGCGACGATGGCGGCGGCGGTCTCGTCGCAGGTGGTCTCGATGCCGAGGACGTTCATTCTGGGGCCGATCCGGTGAGGGAGCCGCACCCTACCCGGCCGGGCCGGGCGGGGGCAACGGATTGACGCGGCCTCGGCGTCGCCCTCCCGCAGGGCCTGCCGGTCACGGCGCCCCGCGAAGCGGGTTGACGACCCGGACGCCGCCGAAATCCGTCTCGTCGTCGGTGACCACCACGCAATCGTTCGCCTGCGCCAGGGCGGCGATGATCGTGTCGAGCGCGCCGCGGGGCCGTCCCCGCCGCCGTCCGGCGGGCTTCTCGAGGATGCCGCGGCGGATCTCGGCCACCGTGAGGGAGGCGATGTGGAGGTCCTCGTCGTTCCGCCCGGCCATCCAGGCGACGAGCGGCTCGGAGGGGGATGCCTTGACGAGGTTGCTGATGATAGTGGTGTCGAGCAGGTAGCGCATCAGAGATCGACCGCGCGGCCCTCCTCCCGCGGCCGGTCGAGGTCGAGATCGGCCCCGACCCTCGGGGAGCGCCTGAGCGCCGCCAGGATGCCGCCCCGGCGGGGAGGCTCGTCCGCGATCGACCGGCCGACCACCGCGCGCAGAGCCTCCGCCTCGGGCGTGTCCTCCGCGAGGCGGCGGGCGAGCGACCGGATCAGCTCCCGGTCGGTCTCGCGGCCGAGCACCTCGAAGCGCGCGAGCCCGCGCGCCCCGAGGCGGGAGCGGTCGTTTCGGACGGCGCGGCGCTGCGACCGACTCAACGGCGATCCCCGGTGTTCCCGGGAATACAGCCGGGCAGAACTCGCGCTCATGGGCCGAGGCCAGCGTCCTCGGGCGCCCGCCTCACTCGGCGGGCGCGATGGCGATCTTGATCGCGTCCCGCTTCGCGCCGCTCACCTCGATCAGGATCGGCGTCGTCCCGAACTGGTAGCGCACGCTCTTGCGGATGGCCGGGCAGTCGCGCTTCACCGTGAAGGCGGTGGGCGGGCGCGCGGTCTTGCCGTCCTGGCTCACGTCGATCCAGGCGTCCTCCGAGAGGGTCACCTGGTAGAGGCCCGGCGTCGTGAGCGCGGGGAAGCGCAGGATGCCGCCGTAGGTGCCCGGCGCCGGCTCCTTCGAGGGCGGCACCGGGAACTCCACCTCGGCGTCCGGCCTCAGCTTGAGCACGGCGCCCGGCATGTCCGCCGCGACCGTGTCGCCCGAGGCGACCTCGCCGAGGCCCGGGGCGGAGAACCACGCGAGCTCCCGCATCAGCGACCAGTCGAAGGCCGTGCAGGCCGGCGGGATCGGGGCGGCCTCGCCCTGCGCCCGCGCTGCCGAGACGGTGACCGAGAGGGTGGCCAGGAGGCAGAGGGAGAGGCCGAACGCTGCGGGCCGGCGCATCGGCTCAGTCCACCGCCACCATGACGTCGGACGCCTTCACGACGGCGTAGGCCGGGGATCCGTTCGCGAGCTTGAGGGCGTCGACCGAGTCGTTGGTGATCGAGGCGGTGACGACCTGACCCGGGGCGACCTCGATCTTCACGTGGGCGGTGGTGGCGCCCTTCTCGACGGAGACGACGGTGCCCTTGAGGACGTTGCGCGCGCTGATCTGCATCGATGCACTCCCGATCTTCCTGTGCCGGCGCGGGTCGCGCCGCTGCCCGTCCTATACACGAGCGCGGAGCCCGCCACCTCCCACGGGCGCGCGGGAGCAGCCCCTCACGGGGCGTTCTCCCCATCCGCCTCGTCCTCCGGAGCCTCGTCCGCGCTCTCCTCGGGGATCGGGGCGGCGCCCCAGGCGACGAGCGCCTCGTTCAGGTCGTCGAGGACGAAGTGGCGGGCGCTGTCGCGGTCGTAGCCGTCGGCGAGCAGCGCGTCGTACTCCGTGAAGACGTGCCGGGCGTAGGCCGTCAGCGCGAGGCGGGCGGCGGTCTCGGGGGCGGCGCCGCGCAGCCCCGGGCTCGCCAGCGCCCGGTCGAGGGTGGCCTCGTGCTCGAAGGCGGGCAGGCGCGGGGCGAGCCGGCGCAGGGCGCGGGCGACCGCCTCGCGCCGGTCGCGCGGCGGTCCCTCCTCCGGGACGGGCCGCCTCACGCCGGGCTCCCGGCCGGTGCGGGCCCGCACAGCGCGGGGCGTCCGCACGCCATATTTCCCGCCCTCGCCCGTGCTAACGCAGGCGAGACGCCCCCGCCGGTCCCCGGAGATCGCAGCGCCGGGCCGACCTTTCGCGAGGCATCGTTCCCCATGCGTGTATCCCCGCGCCGCCTTCTGGCCGTCGCCCTCATCACCGCCCTCCCGCTCCCCGCCCTGGCGCAGCCCGGCGACAAGGCCGGGGCGCCGACGACGAACCGCACGGTCACCGCGACCGGCGTGACGAAGCCGCCCGCGGCCTCGACCTCCGGCTCGAACCTGAGCCCGGCCGTGCGCACCGAGATGGCCAGGGCCGAGAAGGCCGCCGCCGAGCGCAACCGGGCCTGGGACTCCAAGATGCGGACCACCATGGGCTCGATCTGCCGGGGCTGCTGAGCCGCCCCCGCCCGGCGCCGGGAGGCGCCCGTGATCCGCTTCGAGGGCGTCGGCAAGCGCTTCCCCGGTGCGCCGGCCCCGGCGGTCGACCGCCTCGACCTGACGGTGCCGCAGGGCCGCACCTGCGTGCTGATCGGCCCCTCGGGCTGCGGGAAATCCACGACGCTGCGCATGGTCAACCGGCTGGTCGAGCCCGATACCGGGCGGATCACGGTGGACGGCGCCGACGTGCGGGCCGCGGACCCGATCGCCCTGCGGCGCCGGATCGGCTACGTGCTGCAGGGCGTCGGCCTGTTTCCCCACTACAGCGTCGGGCGCAACGTCGCCACCGTGCCGGAGCTGCTCGGCTGGCCGGCCAGGCGAATCGCCGCCCGCGTCGAGGCGATGCTCGACCTCGTCGGCCTCGACCCCGCCCTCTACCGCGACCGGCGGCCCGACGCCCTCTCGGGCGGCCAGCGCCAGCGCGTCGGCGTGGCCCGCGCGCTCGCCGCCGACCCGCCGGTGCTCCTGATGGACGAGCCGTTCGGCGCCGTCGACCCCGTGGCGCGGGCGCGCCTGCAGGAGGAGATCGGCGCCATCCTGCGGCGCCTGTCGAAGACCGTGCTGCTCGTCACCCACGACATCGACGAGGCGATGCGGATGGGCGACCAGGTCGCGCTGATGCGGGAGGGCCGCCTCGTGCAGGCGGACGCGCCGGAGCGGCTGCTCGCGGCCCCGGCCGACCCGTTCGTCGCCGCCTTCGTGGGGCAGGACCGGGCGCTGCGCCGCCTCGCGCTCCTCACCGCGGGCGAGGCGGCGCGGCCTCTCGCGGAGGCCGGGATCACGGGCCTTGAGATCGCGGGGCCGGAGATCGCGGCCGGGACGTCGCTGCGCGACGCCCTCGCCCTGATGCTGGCGCAGGGGGCGGACCGCGCCCGCGTCACCGGCGGGCCGGAGCCCGCCCTGCTGACGCTCGAGGCGATCCGGGCGGCCGCCGCGGTGGAGGCGGCCTCCTGAGGGGGCCGCCGGCGGGCTCGACGAGAAAAAGGGCCGCCCCGGCGGGACGGCCCTCTCGAACGACGGGTCCTGTGCGGACGGGTCAGCGGGAGTAGAACTCGATGACGAGGTTCGGCTCCATCTGCACCGGGTAGGGCACCTCGGAGAGGCCCGGCACGCGGGTGACGCGGGCGGTCATCTTCTGGTGGTCGACCTCGATGTAGTCCGGCACGTCGCGCTCGGCGAGCTGGCTCGCGACGACCACGATCTCGAGCTGGCGGGACGCCTCCTTCACCTCGATCACGTCGCCGGGCTTCACGAGGAAGCTCGGGATGTTCACGCGGCGGCCGTTGACCTTGACGTGGCCGTGGTTGACGAACTGGCGCGCGGCGAACGGCGTCGCCACGAACTTCGCGCGGTACACCACCGCGTCGAGGCGGCGCTCCAGCAGGCCGATCAGGTTCTCGCCCGAGTCGCCGCGCAGGCGGATCGCCTCGGCGTAGTACCGGCGGAACTGCTTCTCGGTGATGTTGCCGTAGTAGCCCTTGAGCTTCTGCTTGGCGCGCAGCTGCGTGCCGAAGTCGCTCATCTTGCCCTTGCGGCGCTGGCCGTGCTGGCCGGGGCCGTACTCGCGGCGGTTCACGGGGCTCTTCGGGCGGCCCCAGATGTTCTGGCCCATGCGGCGATCGAGCTTGTGCTTCGCCTGAACGCGCTTCGACATCGCGTATCCTCTGACACGATTCACTACGAGGAACGCGCCCTCCTCTTCCGCCCGGAGGCGGACGACAGGGCGGTGTTGAGGCCGCCCACGGGTGCGTGTGAAAAAGCCACGGGGCCCCTCATCGGAGCCCCGCGAACCGTGCGTCCATAGTTCAGACGGGCGGACCCGTCAATCCGGCCGGGCGCCGCTCAGCGGGCGCCGGTCGAGGACTTGCTCGGGTCGGTGGCCGAGCCCGGATTGTTGCCGGAGCTGGTGCTGGCGCCGCTGCTGTGGCCGCTGCTCGGCGCGTTGCCGGCCCCTTGAGCGAGCGCGAGGCTTGCGCTGCCCGCGAGGAGCGCGAGCGCGATCAGGGGTGCGTGGAGCTTCATGGGGTTCCTCGTCTGTCGTTCTGTGGCGGGCGTCTTCGGTCCCGCGTCCCGGGGTCGGGGCGCGGCGTGCTCGGCCAACGGCAAGCGGCGCGCGCCTGTTCCACGACACGATCGCGTGGGCGGGCGAGCGATCCGGCGCGACGCGCGTTGGGGGTACGACCGTCCCGATCCTCGAGCCCTCAGGACCGACCGATGCCGCCTCGCCCCGCCTGCGCCGCCCTCCTCGCCCTCGCGGCGGCGCTCCTCACGGCCACGCCCCGGCCGGTCGCGGCGGGGCCGGCCCAGTCCTACCTGTTCGGGGAGCAGCGCTTCCGCAACGCCTGCCGGCCGCCGCTCAAGTACGCGGCGGGCGCCTGCCTGCGCCGCTGCCCGGCGGGCTACCAGGACATGGGCCGCACCTGCCGCCTGCGCAACATGCGCTGGTGAGCCGGCGCTCACTGGAGGGTGAGCGGCATCGGCTCGACGGCGACCTCGTGCAGGCCGCGCCGGGCGAGCGAGCGCCGCAGGGCCTCGCCGAGGCCCGCGCCGCCCGTGAAGGCGCCGAGCACCGGGGCCTCGCCGGGCTCGCCGGGGCCGAGGAGCTGGGTGACGCGCCGCGCGATGGCCGGCGCCGGGTCGATCCAGGTCACGGGCCAGGGGGCGAGCCGCTCGAAGCGGGGCAGCAGCAGCGGGTAGTGGGTGCAGGCGAGGCAGACCACGTCCGTGCGCGCGCCCGCCGCGTCCGTGACGAAGCAGGGCGCGATCTCGGCGGCGAGCGCCGCGTCGTCCACCGGCGCGCCGGCGAGCTCCGCCTCCGCATAGTTCGCGAGGTTCGGCGAGCCGACGAGGCTGATCCGGCATGCGCCCGCGTAGGTGCGGATCAGGTCGTGCGTGTAGGCGCGCGCCACCGTGCCGGGGGTGGCGAGCAGCGAGACGAGGCGCGAGCGCGTCGTCTCGGCGGCCGGCTTGATCGGCGGCACCACGCCGACGAAGGGCGTCGGGAAGCGCTGGCGCAGGGCCGGCAGCACCAGCGTCGAGGCCGTGTTGCAGGCGATCACCACGAGGTCCGGCCGGTGCAGGGCGAGGAGGCGCTCCATCACGGCGAGCACGCGCGCGACGAGGACGCCTTCCGCGAGGCGCCCGTACGGGAAGGCGGCGTCGTCCGCGGCGTAGACGTAGCGGGCGTCGGGCCGCGCCCGCCGCACCTGCTCCAGCACCGTCAGGCCGCCGAGCCCGGAATCGAACACCAGGATCACGGGCTGCGGCGCCGGGTGGAGAGCTGCCGCGGAGAGGGTGGCCCCGGCCATGAGATCGATCCGCATCTGATACGCGCCCGGCACCGTGCAATCGGGCCGAGTGTCGGTGGGCGAGGGTTAAGGCCACCTCACTGAGGCTTGAAAAAGGCCGCGCCCGGCGGCCGGTCCCCGGTAACCACCGGCCCGCGTCCCGCGAAGGGCCCTGGTCGGTCCGGCTGCGCACAATCGAACGCCCGCCGCCCTGCCGCCCCGCTGCGACGAACCGGCCGAGGTTGGCGAGCGTTGCAGAATGCGCGGCGGCACATATGTGCTCGGACCGGGCGCGTTTCGAGGACGGAATTCTCCCCGCCCGCCGGACAGAGGAACATCGGCATGGCAGCCTCTTCTGCAGCCACCCTGGCGGCGAGCCCCGCGCCCCGCGGGCGCGCCGGGCGCAGCGCCTTCCCGCCGCCGCCGGTGACGGCGCGCCCGGTCGACCGGGACGCCTGGATCGCCGCCTTCCGGCAGGTGCGCGACGAGACGGAAGCGCGCGCCGCGCCGCTCTCGCCGGAGGACCAGCAGGTCCAGTCGATGGCCGACGCGAGCCCCACCAAGTGGCACCGCGCCCACACGACCTGGTTCTTCGAGCAGTTCCTGCTGCGCGAGCACCGGCCCGGCTACCGCATCTTCGACGAGCGGCTGCACTACCTGTTCAATTCCTACTACGTGGCGGCGGGGCCCCGGCAGCCGCGGATCAGCCGCGGCCTGATCACCCGGCCGACCGCGGCCGAGACCGCCGCCTACCGCTCCTACGTGGACGAGGCGGTGGAGGCCCTCCTCGCCGAGGCGTCGCCGGAGGCGCTCGGGCGGGTGCTGCCGATCCTCGAGATCGGGCTCTACCACGAGCAGCAGCACCAGGAGCTGATCCTCACCGACATCCTGCACGCCTTCGCGCAGAACCCGCTGGCGCCCGCCTACGACCCGGGCTGGCGCTTCCCCCGGCCGCAGGCCGCGGAGGGTGCCGCGGCGCTGCCCGCCGGCCTCACCCGGATCGGGCACGAGGGCGAGGGCTTCTCCTTCGACAACGAGTCGCCCCGCCACGACGTGCTGATCCTGCCCGGCGCGATCGACCGTGCCCTCGTCACCAACGCCGAGTGGCTCGCCTTCATGGCGGACGGCGGCTACGCGCGGCCCGAGCTCTGGCTCTCGGACGGCTGGATCGCGGCGCAGACGGAGGGGTGGGAGGCGCCGGGCTACTGGCAGCGCGAGGGCGCGGCCTGGCTCACCATGACGCTCGCCGGGATGAGGACGGTCGACCCCGACCTGCCCGTCACGCACATCAGCTACTACGAGGCCGACGCCTACGCCCGCTGGGCCGGGCGCGACCTGCCGACCGAGGCCGAGTGGGAGGTCGCCGCCCGCGACGGCGGCCTCGCCGACGCCTTCGGCCTCGTCTGGCAATGGACCCGCAGCGCCTACAGCGCCTACCCGGGCTACCGGCCGCTGCCGGGGGCGCTGGGCGAGTACAACGGCAAGTTCATGTCGAACCAGTTCGTGCTGCGCGGCTCCTCCGTGGCGACGCCGGCCGGCCACGCCCGCCTGCCCTACCGCAACTTCTTCTACCCGCATCAGCGCTGGCAGTTCACCGGCCTGCGCCTCAGCCGGCAGGCCAGCGCCTGACCTCCCCCTCGCGCCCGGAGTGAGCCCCTTGACCATCAAGCCCGTCTTCGCGGACGCGACCCCGATCGGCCCGCTGCCGGAGCCGAGTGGCTTCCTCGACGACGTCGTGGCGGGCCTCGGTGCCGCGCGGAAGTCCCTGCCCGCCAAGTACTTCTACGACGCGGCGGGCTCCGACCTGTTCGAGGCGATCACCCGCCTGCCCGAGTACTACCCGACCCGGACCGAGCTCGGCATCCTCGACGCGGCCGGCCCCGAGATCGCCGCCGTGCTGCCCCGCCGGGCGACGCTCGTGGAGTTCGGCAGCGGCTCGACCGCCAAGGTCCGCCGGCTTCTGCGCCACCTGCCGAACCTCTCCGCCTACGTGCCGGTCGACGTCTCGGAGAGCTTCCTGCGCAGCGAGGCGGAGGCGCTGCGGGCCGATGTCCCGGCCCTGCACATCGAGCCGGTGGCGGCCGACTTCACGAAGCCCTTCGCGCTGCCGGCAGACCTCGCGGGCGGTCCCGGCGGCGCGGCGGCCGCGGGCTTCTTCCCCGGCTCGACCATCGGCAACTTCGAGCCGGCCGAGGCGGGCCGGCTCCTCGCGCAGTTCGGCGCGGTGCTGGGCGCGGGCGCGAGCCTGATCGTCGGGGTCGACCTCGTGAAGGACCGGGCGGTGCTGGAGGCGGCCTACGACGACGCGGCCGGCGTGACGGCCGCCTTCAACCTCAACCTCCTGACCCGCATCAACCGCGAGCTCGGCGGCGACTTCGAGGCCGGCGGCTTCGCGCACCGGGCGCTGTTCAACGCGGAGGAATCGCGCATCGAGATGCACCTCGTGAGCGCGCGGGCGCAGACGGTCCGGGTGGGGGGCCTGCCGTTCCGCTTCGCGCCCGGCGAGACGATCCACACCGAGAACAGCTACAAGTACACGATCGAGGGGTTCCGGAGCCTCGCCGCCGGGGCCGGCTGGGCGCCGGGCGCCGTCTGGACCGACCCGGAGCGCCTGTTCTCGGTGCACGCGCTGCGGCGCGCCTGAGGCCGGTTCCGGGCGGGGGGCCGGGGAGCGGGCCTCAGGCCCGCTTCTCCATCATCGCCTTGACCTGCATGAGCTGGTCCCAGACCTGGCCGGGCGAGGTGCCGAGGAAGTCGAAGCCGGCCGTGATGCCCCAGTAGATGCCGAGGCAGATGATCGGCACCAGCACCCAGGCGAGAAGCTCCTCGCCCCGGCGGCGGCTCCGTCGGCGGCGGCGGCGCTCCTCGCGCCGGGTCAGCTTCTGGGGCGGCGGAGGCGCGGTGCGGGCGACGGGCGTGAGGGGGCTCTCATGCAGCTCGCTGTTCATGATGCCCCCCTCGTCTCGTGCGGGCAGCGATGCCGCGCCCCCCGAACCTCTCGCGATGCTCCCGCCCCGGTGAGCGGCGGGAGGGCGCCCGGTCGTCGGGCGCGCTGCGCGTGGCTCATATCCCGGGACGCACGCGCAGGAAAGGACATGAAAGCCTCACGGCCCCGCCGCGTCGCGGGCGGCGGGGCCGCGCCCTGGTCTCAGGCGCGGACGAGCGGGACCTTGGGCACGGTGCGGACCCCGCCCGAGCCGCCGGAGCCGCCGCCGCCCTTGTCCTTGTCCGCCTTCTTGCGGGTCGTGGCGCGCGGCTTCGAGCGCTTGTGCTTCTTGGCCGCGTTGGTCACGTCCTTCTCGGGCTTCGGCGTCACGGGCCCGGCCGGGAACTCGAAGCCGAGGCTGTCCTTGGCGCCGGCCTTGGCCTCCGCGTCCTCGGGCTTCTGCACGACGACCCGCACGGCGCCGCCGTCCTTGAGGCGCCCGAACAGCACCTCGTCGGCGAGCGGCGTCTTGATGGTCGACTGGATGAGCCGGGCCATCGGGCGGGCGCCCATCGCGTCGTCGTAGCCGTGCTCCACCAGCCAGTCGCGAGCCTCGTCCGAGAGCTCGATCGTGACGTTGCGGTCGGCGAGCTGCGCCTCGAGCTGGAGGACGAACTTGTCGACGACCTTGGCCACGACCTCCTTCGGCAGGTGGCCGAACGAGATGATCGCGTCGAGGCGGTTGCGGAATTCCGGCGCGAACAGCCGGTTGATCGCCTCCACGTCGTCGCCCGTGCGCTTGCTCTGCGTGAAGCCGTAGGCCGCCTTGGCGAGGTCGGAGGCGCCCGCGTTCGACGTCATGATGATGATGACGTTGCGGAAATCGACCTGCTTGCCGTTGTGGTCGGTCAGCTTCCCGTGGTCCATCACCTGCAGCAGGATGTTGAACAGGTCCGGGTGCGCCTTCTCGATCTCGTCGAGCAGGAGCACGCAGTGCGGGTGCTGGTCGATCCCGTCGGTCAGGAGGCCGCCCTGGTCGAAGCCCACGTAGCCGGGGGGCGCGCCGATCAGGCGGCTCACCGTGTGGCGCTCCATGTACTCCGACATGTCGAAGCGCAGCATCTCGACGCCGAGCGAGGCGGCGAGCTGCTTGGCGGCCTCGGTCTTGCCGACGCCGGTCGGGCCCGCGAACAGGTAGGAGCCGATCGGCTTGTCGGGGTCGCGCAAGCCCGCGCGGGCGAGCTTGATCGCCGAGGTCAGCGCCTCGATGGCGTTCGACTGGCCGTAGACCACCCGCTTCAGGTTCTCGGTGAGGTTCTGGAGAACCACCGCGTCGTCCTTCGAGACGGTCTTGGGCGGGATGCGGGCCATCGTGGCGATGGTCGCCTCGATCTCCTTGACGCCGATGGTGCGCTTGCGGCGCGCCTCCGGCACCAGCATCTGCGAGGCGCCGGTCTCGTCGATGACGTCGATCGCCTTGTCGGGCAGCTTGCGGTCGTTGATGTAGCGGGCCGACAGCTCGACCGCCGCCTTCACGGCGTCGGTCGTGTACTTGAGCTTGTGGAACTCCTCGAAGTAGGGCCGCAGGCCCTTCACGATCTCGATCGCGTCCGGGATCGAGGGCTCGTTGACGTCGATCTTCTGGAAGCGGCGCACCAGGGCCCGGTCCTTCTCGAAGTACTGGCGGTACTCCTTGTAGGTGGTCGAGCCGATGCAGCGCAGGGTGCCGGAGGCGAGCGCCGGCTTGAGGAGGTTCGAGGCGTCCATCGCGCCGCCGGAGGTGGCGCCCGCACCGATCACGGTGTGGATCTCGTCGATGAACATGATGGCGTTGGGGTGCGCCTCGATCTCCTTCATCACCTGCTTGAGGCGCTCCTCGAAGTCGCCGCGGTAGCGGGTGCCGGCGAGCAGGGTGCCCATGTCGAGGGAGAAGACGGTGGCGTCGGCCAGCACCTCCGGCACCTCGTGCTGGATGATCTTGCGCGCGAGCCCTTCGGCGATGGCGGTCTTGCCGACGCCGGGGTCGCCGACGAGCAGCGGGTTGTTCTTCTGGCGGCGGCAGAGCACCTGGATCGTGCGCTGCACCTCGGCCTCGCGGCCGATCAGCGGGTCGATCTTGCCGTCGCGGGCCTTCTTGTTGAGGTTGACGCAGTAGGCGTCGAGGGCGTCGCCCTTCTTCTTGGTCCGGCCCTCGCCCTCGTCGCCGCTCGGGCGCTCGGACGAGCCCTCCTCGTCGGCGCCGCGCACCGGCTTCGACTCGGAGGCGCCGGGCCGCTTGGCGATGCCGTGGCTGATGTAGTTGACCGCGTCGTAGCGGGTCATGTCCTGCTCCTGCAGGAAGTAGGCGGCGTGGCTCTCGCGCTCGGCGAAGATCGCCACGAGCACGTTGGCCCCCGTCACCTCCTCGCGGCCGGACGACTGGACGTGGATGACCGCGCGCTGGATCACGCGCTGGAACCCGGCGGTGGGCTTCGCGTCCTGGCGGCCGTCGCCGGTGAGGTTCGAGAGCTCGGTGTCGACGTACTCGACGAGGCTGCGCTTCAGGGCGTCGATCTCGACGTTGCAGGCCCGCATGACGGCGGCCGCGTCCTGGTCGTCGACGAGGGCGAGGAGCAGGTGCTCCAGCGTCGCGTATTCGTGCCGGCGCTCGCCGGCGAGCGCCAGGGCGCGGTGGAGGGCTTGTTCTAGGCTGCGTGAGAAGCTTGGCAAAGCTCGTGCCTCTGTTGGGGGGCCTATTTCTTTTCCATAACGCACTGCAGAGGATGTTGGTGTTTGCGGGCAAAGTCCATGACCTGCGTCACCTTGGTCTCCGCGACCTCGTAGGTGAACACCCCGCACTCGCCGACGCCGTTGTGATGCACGTGCATCATGATCTGGTAGGCGTCCTCGTGGCTCTTGTTGAAGAACCGCTCCACCACGTGGACGACGAATTCCATCGGCGTGTAGTCGTCGTTGAGGAGCAGCACCCGGTACAGGCTCGGCCGCTTCGTGCGCGGCTTCGTGCGGGTGATGATGGCCGTGTTCGAGCGGTCGTCCCCGCCGCCGCCGCCCGGACTGCGCGGGTTCGAGGCGGCCACGGTCACGGCTCTGTCGCTGCCCGGCCGGGAACGGGCGGGCGGGACTGCGGAACCCCGCATCATCGGGCCCTGAGACATCTGAATCGCACCGACCCCATCTGGCGGCATGTCACGCTCGCGGGGCGCGCCGGCGAGGCGCGCTCGCTTCGACGGCAATCTATAGGGCGGGGCCGAACTTCGCCAGACGGCTGCGCGCACTTGTCCGTGTCTCTCCCGGAGCGGCCGGGCGGCGAGGGGCGCGCGGGCGCACACGTCCCCGCGCGGTCGCCGGGCAGGCGGGAGGGCGCTCGCACCCTCCGGCCCGGGCCGTGGTCAGGCCGCCGTCAGCCCGCCGTCAGCCCGCCTTGGGCAGGCCGAGGCTCTCGAACGGCTTGGCGAGGTCCTTGGCCATCGCGGCGTAGAGGTCGCGCAGCGTCGCGGCCTCGGCGAGGCCCCGCTCGTAGGAGCCCTTCGCGTACTCGGCCTGGATCTCCAGCGCCTTGGCGAGCGTGCCGGCCTTGGCGATCTTCTCGGCGGCGGCGGCCGCGTGCTCGAAGGACTGCTTCGTGTAGTCGACCCACGCGATGCCGATCGTCTGGGCGGTCTTCGAGGCGGCGCCGAGGCTCGCGAGCATCGACTCCATGCCGGTCCTCAGGGCGGTCTCGGCCTTTCCGAAGGCGGCCTCGGTCTGTTCCAGGGGCTTCATCATCGTCTCTCGTCCGGCACCCGCGCGGGGCGCCCCCTCTGCTGTGGTGTTGCCAGGGTGCCGGACCGGACGTCGGGGTGCGGGTGGCGCCGCGAGCCTGCCGGCGCGACGAATATGTGCACCGCACCAAAAACCGTCAAGCCTATGTTGCAGTGCGATATCAACGTCGAATCGGACGCGATCCATTAACCGCCCCGTAACCGCGCCGACTTACGGTTTTCGACTGAAGCAGCGGAGCCACGGTGCGGACGGCGCCGGCCCGCGAGGATGGCGCGATCCGTCCGGCACGGCCGGACCGGCAGGGGCAGTCGATCGTGATGCGTAGCGTTTCAAGCCGCTCCCGGACGTCCCGCGCGTTGCCGGCCGCCCTCGCCGCGGCGGCCGTCCTCACCGCCCTCGCCTCCCCCGCCGAGGCGCGCCGGCGCCACCACGCCCGGGCCGGCGGCGGCTACAACCCGCCCTACGCCGCCATGGTGGTCGACGTGAAGACGGGCAGGACCCTGCACGCGGTCAACGAGGACGCGCTGCGCCACCCCGCCTCGATCACCAAGGTGATGACCCTCTACATGCTCTTCGAGCAGATGGAGCGGGGCCGCTTCGCCCTCGATTCGGACCTGACGATCTCGGCGCGCGCGGCGGCGCAGGCGCCCTCGAAGCTCGGCCTGCGGCCGGGCTCCGCCATCTCGGTCGAGGACGCCATCAAGGCGATCGTGACGAAGTCGGCCAACGACGTGGCCTGCGCCATCGGCGAGAACATCGCGGGCTCCGAGGAGCGCTTCGCGCAGATGATGACCGAGAAGGCGCGGGCGCTCGGCATGAGCCGCACCCGCTACGCCAACGCCTCGGGCCTGCCGGACGCCGACCAGATCACCACCGCGCGCGACCTGACGATCCTCGCCCGGGCGATCCAGGACCGCTTCCCGCGCTACTACCGCTACTTCCAGACCCGCTCCTTCGCCTTCCGCGGCCGGGTGATCGGCAACCACAACCGCCTGCTCGGGGCCGTGCAGGGCGTCGACGGCATCAAGACGGGCTACACCCGCGATTCGGGCTTCAACCTGATGACGGCGGCCCGCTCCGACGACCGCCAGATCGTCGCGATCGTGCTCGGCGGCAAGTCGGGCGCCGGCCGCGACCGCATCATGGCCGACCTCGTGCGCTCGAACCTGCCCCGCGCCTACGCGGGCGCCCGGCAGACGGCGCCCACCACCGAGGTCGCCGAGCGCACGCGCCCCGCCGTGGTGGCCGACGCCGTCTCGCGGACCCGCACGCAGGTCGCCTCGGCGGACGACGACGAGATCGACGCCACCGCCTCGACGGACCGCAACCAGCCCCTCGACATCTCGCCGAGCCGCGCCACCACGACGCCGGGCAGCGCGGGCATCGGCGCCCGGACGGCCCCCGCCCTGCCGAAGGCCGCCCAGGCCTACGCGGCGAGCGCGAGCCAGTCCCCCTTCCCGGGCACGGGCAAGTCGGAGGCGCGCCTCGCCTCCGTCGACGGCCCCGCCCGCGCCGAGGCGCCCAAGCCCCTGTCGGGCCCCCGCGTCGTGCCCACCGCCTGGGTGATCCAGCTCGGCGCCATGGACGACGAGGACAAGGCGAAGTCGATGCTGTCGGAGGCCCGCGCCCGCGGCGGCGGCGCCCTCTCCAAGGCCGCCCCCTACACCGTCAAGGTCGAGCACGGCGGCGCGACGCTCTACCGGGCCCGCTTCTCCGGCTTCGCCGAGCAGGACTCGGCGCAGGACGCCTGCAAGGCGCTCAAGCGCTCCGGCTTCAACTGCTTCGCGACCCGCAGCTAGGGCCGCGCCGGCGCCTGGAAGGGGCGCGACACCGAGAAGACCCGAGGGAGGCGCCTGTTCGCGCCGCTTCCGCCGGCGCCCCGTGCCGGCGGGCCTCGACCGTTCCTGTCTGGCAACGCGCGTGGAGTATCAGCGATGTCGGTTCAAAAGCCTGTCCCGGGCCGCGTTGACGCGGGCCGCAAGCTCGGCGGTGCCGCCCTGGTCCGGGTGGATCCGCTTCATCAGCGCCCGGTGGGCCGCGCGGACCTGTTCTGGGGACGCCCCGCGCTGAAGCCCCAGGATCTCGTAGGCCTCCTCCTCCGCCATCGCCCCTGGCTTCGCCGGTCGGCCCGCCCGCGCGTCGCCATCGCCCTCAGCGTCTACACGCCAGCCGGGAAGCCGGCGGTCGAGATACGTCTCTAGGGTCGCCGCGGTCGCCGCGTCGCGCGCCCGGCAGGCCCACAGGAGCTCGCGCAGGGCGGCGGGCGAGAGGTCGCTCAGGTTCCGGCCGGCGGACGGCCCCGCCAGAACCCGTCCGTCGCCGGGGGTGCCGTCGGGCAGGAGCGCGAACAGGATCGGCGGCGCGCTCCGCGCCCGCCCGCCGACCCAGGGCAGGCTGCGCCAGACGTCGGCGAGGCGCCGGCCCGCCGCGCGCCCGCCCTCGAGGAGCCAGACGCCCGCGAGCCCGAGCACGAGGGCGAGGTCCGGCCGGCCGCGCAGGCCGAGCAGGAACGCCAGGGCGAGCGACCCCCATCCGCCCACGCGGCGCAGGAGCGGCCAGAACCGGGCCGCGTCGAAGCGGCCGTTGCGGCGGGAGAACCACCACAGGGCGAGGCAGGCGAGGACGCCGAGGGCGAGGACCATGGCCTAGCGCCGCACGCCGAAATCGGCGCTGGCGCGCCCGCCGATGCGGACCCGCACGCCGTTGCCGAGATCGACGAAGCCGTCCTCGGCGGCGGGCGCCCGGACGGGCCCGCGCCCGCAGCCCGGCCGGTCCGGCAGGCGCACGCCCTCGGGCGCGTCCTCCGGGCAGAGGCGCGGGCGCGCCGGACGCTCGCCGGCGGCGGCCGGGGGAAGCGCGAGCAGCAGGGCGAGAGGCAGCGCGAGGCAGGACCTGAGAGCCGGCAGGGGATCGGGCAGGGGAACGGGCAAGAGATCGGGCAAGAGATCGGGCACGGGATCGGGCACGGGATCGGGCACGGGATCGGGCAACGACAGGGACCGCCTCACAGCCGGTTCTCCGCCACGTCCGTCGTGGTGACGCGGACCGTGCGGGTGCGCCCGCCCCGCTCGACCACGAGGTCGACGGTGCTGCCGAGGCCCGCCGCCTCGATCGCCGCGGTCAGGTCGGCGAGGCGGTGCACGGGCTTGTCGCCGACGCCGACGATGACGTCGCCGATCTCGCCGGTCTGCAGGTCGACCCCGCGCAGGCCGGCACCGGCGGCGGGCGACCCGCGCAGCACCCGCAGCACCACCACGCCGTCGATGCCGAGGCGCGAGGCGGTCGCCTCCTGGCCGGCGATGATGCCGATGCCGGGGTTGCGCACGCGCCCGTTGCGGATGAGGTCCGGCACCACGCGGTTCACCACGTCGACCGGCACCGCGAAGCCGATGCCGGCGCTGGCGCCGGAGGGCGAGAAGATCGCCGTGTTGACGCCGACCAGCCGGCCCGCGGAATCGAGGAGCGGGCCGCCGGAATTGCCCGGGTTGATCGCCGCGTCCGTCTGGATGACGCCGGAGAGCTCCCGCCCCTCGCCGGTGGGCAGGCGGCGCTGGAGGGCGCTGATCACGCCGGTGGTCAGGGTGTGGTCGAGGCCGAACGGGTTGCCGATCGCGTAGGTCGCCTGGCCGACCTTCAGGTCCGCCGAGGTGCCGATGGCGAGGGGCGGCGGCGTCTTGGTCACGCGGCCGAGCTGCAGCACCGCGAGGTCGTAGGAGGGCGCCGTGCCGACGACCCGGGCGGGCACCACCTCGCCGGAGGACAGGCGCACCGAGACGGAGCCCCCGGACTGGGTGGCCCCCTGGACCACGTGGTTGTTCGTGACGATGTGGCCGGCCGCGTCCCAGACGAAGCCGGTGCCCGTCTGGGTGCCGCCCTGGCCCTGCTCCTGCTCGTCCGGGTCATCGAGGCTCATCAGGGCGCGGCCCTGTGCCGCGGCCTGTGCGAAGACGTGGACGACGGAGGGGCTCGCCCGCTCGAACAGGGCGACGGTGGTGGCCTCGGCGGGGGCGAGATCGCCGCGCGCCGTCACGGCCCGGGGGGTGTCGGCGGAGAACAGCAGGGCGGTGAGGTAGGGCTGCGCGACGAAGAGCGCGAGCAGCACGATGACCGCGGCCAACGCGATGCGCGCGAAGCGATCCGGCACGGCACAACTCCCGCAGCAGGCCCGAGTGTGGTCACGAGGCGACGCCCGCCGGCCGCGGCGGGCGCCCGCTTAGAGCATTCCGCCCCGGCGGCGCGCAACCGCCCTTAACTGGGCGTTCAGCCTGAGAGGTTCAACAGACGGGAGCGGGGGAGACCGGCGTGTGGCAGCGCACCGTTACACGGCAGCGGCCGAGCTAACGAAATGGTCATCCCTCGGGGCCACAATCTTCACGAGGTGAGTGAAGAGCATCCTCGGGCGGGCACGGTACGGATCATGTCAAAATCATGATCGCGCACCTGCGAAAACTGCGACCCGGCCTGACGACCGCGCGAATGCGGCCGGCAAGACCGCAAAGTCGCCCCACGGATGCTCCCATTCGCGAGCACCCATAGATCGCTCTGGCGGACCTTCCTTCACGGCCGGTCAGGCGCTTCCGCAGCGGACGACAGAGTTCAAGAGGAACAGGACGATGGAAACCGAGGCTCTCGAACGACCCGCCGATCTCACGATCTGGCGCACCGTGCCGGCGAGCTCCCCGCTGGCCCAGCCCGAGCGGTTCGACACCCTGCGCGAGGCCATCGCGGCGGCGGCCGGCGCGCTGACCGACCCGGCCAAGCAGCCCTGGATCATCACCGAGGAGGGCGAGATCCTCTCGCCGAACTGGATCCGGACCTACCTGAACTGAGGGATCGTGTGAGCGGAGGGATTTTGGCGAATGCGCCATGCCCGCTCCGGCACGCTGCCGGAGCGGCTCCGCCGGCCGGGTGTGGGCAGGTTGTTGCCGGCGGAGCCAGTCGGACGAGGAAACATATCCGACGCCTGGAATCTCCGGCCGATCCGGCGCCCGCGCATTCACATGGATGAAGCTTGGCGGGAAAGGATTGGCTGAGACGCCTCGCGTACCGGGCGAAATCTGGTTATCTCAGGTGAATGTTGCTTTGGCGCCGCGCCGCTAGCAACGGAACGACCTGCCGATGATCGGAAGGAAGATCGTCATGGCACGCTATTTCTTCCATTTTCAGACCGGCCGGACCTTCACCCGAGACGACGAGGGCGTCGAGATCACGGACCCGGCGCATGTCCGCGCCCACGCCGCCGACCTCGTGCGTCGGCTGATCGCCGAGACGGACGCGCCCGGCACCTGGGCGCGCAGCGCCTTCGCCGTCATGGATGGCGAGCACCGCCTCGTCCTCCACCTCTCCTTCGCCTCCGTGCTCGGGCAGCGCGCCGGGCCGCGCCCGCTCCTGCACTGAGCGCCTTGCCCCGAGCGCCCGGCACGGCCCGCCCGGCGGCTGTGCACCGGATTCTCCGGAGCGATTTCACGTATGTGAATGCCACTTCTCCGTGCGAGCCTTAGGCAGGAAGCTGGCTGGATGAGCTAACCCCCCTCTCATCCGGCCGGCACCGCCGGTCGAACTTTCCCCCGATCGCTTGAGCCGGCGGTGCCCCCCTTCCCCCTCACTCGGCCGCGTCGCGGCCCTGGAACCCCTCGATCCCCCGGCGTTCCGGGTTGATCGCGGCGAGCGCGCGCTTGGCCGCCTCCAGCGGGTGCTCGGACTCGATCCGGACGGAGCGCAGGTCCGGGCTCTTGTAGACGGTGACGATGGTGTCCATCACCTCGGTCAGCGTGGTGCGCTTGTCCTCCGGCGCCGCGATCAGGAGTTGCAGCCCCCAGGCGCGGTAGAGGTCGACGAGCCCCTGCGAGTTGCGCACGTCGAGCTTCGAGAAGGCCTCGTCGAGGAGGCAGAGGCCGAGGCCCGGGTTCTCGTCGCCCGGCCGGTCGCCGGGATAGTAGGCGCTGGCCAGGGAGGCGGCGATCGCCACGTAGAACG
Source organism: Methylobacterium oxalidis (assembly GCF_007992195.1). Lineage (GTDB taxonomy): Bacteria > Pseudomonadota > Alphaproteobacteria > Rhizobiales > Beijerinckiaceae > Methylobacterium > Methylobacterium oxalidis. Next base: position 33,436 of record NZ_BJZU01000048.1, read on the forward strand.
GCGCCTGCGCCTCGCCGCCCGAGCCCCGCAGCGCCCGGCTCGACATGGTGGTGCGGTTGCCCGCCCGGTCGCGCATGCCGATCTCGTAGACGAAGTAGTTGCGGTAGTCGGCGAGCCGCGCCGCGTCCTCCGAGCCCGCGATCAGCTCCGAGATCTCCTGGAGGGCCGCCGCCATCGGGCCCTCGCCCGATGCCGGCAGCAGGGCCTGGGCGGCGTCGGGCGAGCGCGCCACCTCGGTGGCGAGCGCGTGGACGGCGGCGTAGCGGCGGTCGACGGTGGCCTCGAAGGCGTAGGTCTGGCCCGTGAAGGTCTGCGAGGCGAGGCGCTCGTTGAGGGCGTCGAGCCGGGAGCGGACGCGCTCGAACTTGTCGGCGAGGCGCGTCAGCAGGTCCTCGGTCATCAGGCGCCGCATCTCGCCCTCGGCGCGCTCCGCCTGGGCCCGGTAGCGGCGCAGCTCGTGACCGGCCACGTCGTCGTGCTCCCGCCGGGCCCAGTCGTAGCCGAAGGTGGCCGGCACCTCGCCGCGGGCGGCGAGGTCGCTGCGCCCGAGGGGGTTCTCGATCCGCCACTGCGCGCAGTACTCGGCGAGGTCGCGCTCGGCGGCGCGCCCGTGGGAGCGGGCGGATTCGGCGGCCTCCCGGGCGAGCCCGCGCTCGGCGCCCGCCAGCGCCGTGACCTCCTTCGGCTCGAGCCCGCGCAGCGCCTCGCGCACGCTGCCCACCGCGCCGAGGTCGAGGGCCTGCCCGCGGGACAGCCGGATGCGCTGCGCGTCGCCGCCGCGCAGGCGGTGCAGGGCGCCGCGGCGGGCAGCGAGGGCGGCGCGGGCCGCCTCGCGCGCCGAGGCGAGGCGGGCCTTGAGCTGCGCCTCCTCGCTGAGGAGCGCGTCGAGCTTCGGCTCCAGCACCTCGGCGAGCTCGCGCAGGTAGGCGGCGCGCTCGGCGGTGAGGTCCTTGATCTCGGCGGCGAGCCCCCCGGTGTCGCGCTTCTCGATCGCCTCGCGCTCGGTCGCCAGGGTGCGCCGGCGCCCCTCCAGCCCGTCCGCCTCCTCGCGCAGGGCGTCGACGTCGAGGCCGCCCCGAGCGGTCCGCGCCCGGATCGCGGCGGCGCTCCGCGCGGCCTCGCGCAGCACCGCCGCCTCCTGGCGCAGGCGCCGCGCCTCGGCCACCGCCGCCTCGTGCCGGCGCCGGCCCTCGGGCGTCGGCCCGCGCTCGCCGCGGGTCATCAGGAGGTCGACCGAGCGCGTCACCGAGTAGGCCATGCCGGCGGTGGTGCGCCCGCTCGGGGCGACGGCGCGGCTCATGTGGCGCAGCTCCGCGTCGTTCGCGGCGAGGTCGTAGCCGCCGAGGCGCACGGCGAGGAACGCCTCCGCGTGCGGGTCGGAGGTCTCGATCACCGAGAGCGCGCCCTCGTCGAAGCGGCGCGCCCGCTGCCGGGCGGTGTCGGTCGTCTTCACGAGGATGCAGCGGTGGTAGAGGTTGCGCTTGCCCTGCAGCAGCCCGAGCGCCTCCTCCAGCCGCTCGGGCGAGACCACCAGCGCCTCCCGGGCGCGGCCGAGCAGCGCCTCGAGCGCGGGTCCCCAGAGCGGATCGACGATCTCGGCGAGCTCGCAGACCGGCACCGCGTCGATGCCGAGGCGGGCGAGCTCCGCCCGGAAGGCCGCCGTGTCGGAGGAGAGCCGCGCCGCCTGCGCGCCGCTCGCGGGCGGGGGCGCCGTGCGCTCGGCCTCCGCCTCCTGCGCCCGCGCCGCGAAGGCCGCCTCCTCGGCCGCCCGGTCCAGGATCTCGTCGAAGGGTTCGAGCCGCGCCAGCCCGTCGAGGAGGCCGGCGAGCGGCCCGTCCGCCCGCAGCATCTCGTCGAGGGTCGCCTCCTTGCGCAGCCCCGAGCGGGCGCAGGATTCGGCGAGCCGCGCCGCCTGGGGCGCGTGCGGCCGCAGGCTGCCCGCCACCGGCATCAGCCGGCCCATCTGCTGGACGAGGCCGACGAGGTCGGCGACGCGGGCGGCGAGCTCCCGCCGGTCCCGCTCCAGCATGGCGAGGCCGGCATCGGCGGCGGCGCGGTGCCCGTCGGCGCCGCCGCCCGCCATCATCGCCTTGCGCTCGGCGATCTCCCCGTCGATCTCCCGCACGAAGCCGTGGCTGGAGCGCACGCTCTCGCGCGCGATGCGCAGGGCCTCGGAGCCGTCGCGCAGACGGGTCCGGATCGCCAGGAGGTCGAGGCTGCGCCGCCGCAGATCGGCCACGCTCGCCCGCGCCTCGTGGGTCGCGGCGGCGAGCACCGCGTCGCCCCAGGTTTCGTAGCGGGCGACGAGGCGGGCGAGGCGCTGGAGCTTCGTCTCCAGCTCGCGGATCGTGTCGAGGAGCCGGCGCCAGTTCTCGACGGATTGCCGGATGCGGCCGACGTCGAGGGGCTCGGGATCGAGCACGAAGGAGCGCACGAAGCCGCTCGAGTCGAAGATCGGCTTGAAGGCGACGGCGTTCGAGAAGGTGCGCAGGAAGTGGCGGGGGTCGGGCGCCGGCGCGCCTTCGCGGAGCGTCGCCAGGAGCTCGGAGGTGAAGCGCTCGCCGGAGGTGCGGAACTCCTCGAAGCGCTCGGCGCGGGCCCTGAGATCGGCTGCGATCTCGGCCCAGGGCGCGGTGAAGCTGCCCTCTCGCGTCACCCGGGCGTAGTCCTCGATCTCGAAGCGGTGGCCGACGCAGACGAAGCGGGAGAGCACCTCCTCCTTCTGCTCCTCGGCCCGCGCCGCGAGCGCGAGCCCGACCGAGACGACGCGGCCCGTCGCCTCGTTCTCGAAGACGAGGCAGAGCACCGTCTCGCAGGCCTCGCGGGTGGGCCGCCCGCCCTCGGCCGGGTCGCTGATCCAGCCGAGGCAGTAGTCGCGCACGGTGCGGGCGCTGCGGCCGGAGGCGGAGGCGTTCAGCGCCAGGCGGCTGGCGTTGTTTCCGGCGAGCACGGTGCCGACCGCGTCGAAGATGGTCGACTTGCCCGCCCCCGTCGGCCCGACGAGCGCCGAGGCGCCCCGGATCCGGATCTGCTCGCGCCGGATGAGGTACCAGTTGGAGAGGGCGATGTCGGTGAGAAGGTACAAGCCGGGTCGTCTGCCTCGATCGGCACAGGGTCAGGGTTGAGCCCAGTTGGCCGGAACTGGCCGGCGACACAAGGGCGGCGGGAACACGCCCGGGGGAACACGGGGCGGGACGAAGGGCGGGCCGGCCCTATCCCGGCCCCTCGTCCGGCCTCTCTCCCGCCTCGGCCCAGGAGCGGATCGCGTCGAGCCACGAATCGGGGGCGATCACGCTGACGCCCGGCAGCACGGCGAGCGGCGTGATGCGCTCCGTCCGGTCGCGCTCGCCCATCCGCACCGCGCCGCGGCGCGCGAACAGGCGCAGGATCTCGATGAGGCGCGCCTCCTCGGGCGGGTCGATGCGGGCGGCGGTGCGCAGCAGGTCGGCGATGTCGTCGGTGGTGCACTCGACGAGGCCGTCCGTGGTCACGCGGTGGTCGCGCAGGCCCTCCTCGTAGGCCATCCGCAGGGCGAGCAGCACCAGGGTCTCGTCCTTGCGCAGGCGCTCGGAGACCATGTCGTGGCGCACGCCCTCCGGCGGCAGGCGCAGGAACACCATCTGGTCGCGGTGCGAGACCTCGAAGGCGTAGCCGAGGCAGGCGAAGTAGTCCTTGAAGAAGGGCGCGTAGTGCCGCGCGAGCTCGTAGGAGCGGCCGATGCCGGGCGTGCCGGCGTAGACGACCTGCGTCTTGAGCAGCACCTGCAGGGCGCGGGCCAGCTCCTCCTCGTCGGGCGCGCGGGCGCCGGGCGGCGGCGGCTCGTCGCCGTCCACGATGCTGCGGAACGCCTCAAGCACGGGCCGCCCCCTGCCCGGCCCCGCGCCGGGCCACCACGAAGTCCGGGCAGTCGAGCCAGCCGTTCGAGACGCGGCCCTCGGCGCGCGACAGGGCGTAGCGCTCGCCCAAAGTGCCGTCGAACAGCACGTCGATCTCGCGCAGGCGCTGGAAGATCACGAACTCGTCGACGTCCTCCACGGCGATCTGCGAGCCGCGGATCGAGGGCGCCCTGCCGAGCTTGACCTCGAGGAAGGTCGCGATCGTCTCCGGCGTCACGGTGGTGCGGCGGCGGAACTCGGCCTTGGCGATCACGAACGCCTCGATCGCCGGGTCGAGGTGGATCTCGGGCAGCGGCTCGGCCTCGATCGGGGCGCGGCGGCTGCGCGGGGTGAAGAGATGCGCCTCGCCGAGGGGCGGGCGCAGGAGCGAGACCTCCGGGGCGAGATCGGGCGGCCCGGCCGCCGCGCCGACCGCGCGCAGGGCCGCGGCGGTGCGCTCGATGGCGAGCGTGTCCGGCCGGTCGAGGTAGCGCACGGCGGCCGCGATCCGGCGCTCCAGCCGCGCCACCACGTCGTCCACCGCCTCCAGGTGCCGGTCGAGCCCCTCGAAGACCGCCAGGATCTCGGCGAGGTCCGCCCGCACCCGGCGCTCGCCGGCGGCGAGGTCGGGCGCGCGGGCCTCGCGCACCAGCGCCTCGGCGAGGCCGCGCACGAGCAGCGGATCGCGCAGGGCCCGGCCCGCCTCGCGCACGATGGCCGAGCGGAAGCGGAACGGGTTGAAGCGCGTGTGCAGCGTCCGGTAGTCGCTGATCAGGTGGCGCTCGACGAAATCCTCGAAGTAGAGGCGGAAGGCCGCGCGCTGGTCCTCCTCGCGCAGGATGCGCTCCTCGATCTTGCGCATGGAGCCGGCGAGGCTCCGCACGTGGCCGAGGAAGGTGCGCGCGGCCTTGGCGGCGTTGCTCAGCGCCTCCGAGCGGTCGGCCGGGTTGGCCACCGCGCTCTCCAGGCTGCCGAGCACGTCGAGGACGGCGCCGCCGTAGGAGCGCGTCTCGCCGCGGTCGAGGCGGGACAGCTCCTCGAGGAGGAGGCGCGCCTCCGGGTCGAAATCGACCACCGGCACGTAGCGCTCGCGCCGCTCCACCAGCCAGCCCGCCTCGACGAAGCGCCGGTAGATGGCCGAGCGCCGCTCGACCGGATCGGGGGGCAGCGCCTCGTCGTCGGCGATCGTGCCCTGCGTCCAGCCGGCCGCGAAGTCGCCGATGGCGGCGAGGAGCTCGCCCTTGCGGATCGGCTCCACGGAATAGGCCATCACCCGCCGGTGCAGGTGCAGGAGGAGGGCCGCGTTGAAGGCGCGGCTCGGCGAGGCGAGCGGCCGGAAGAGGTCGTCGGCGAGGTGCGTGAACAGCATCGCTCAAGCCCCCGCCGGGACCGCGCGCGGGCCTACTTGGCGCCGAGGAGCTCGACGTCGAAGATCAGCGTGGCGTAGGGCGGGATGACGCCGCCCGCGCCGCGACCGCCGTAGCCGAGGTCGGCCGGGATCACGAGGGTGCGGCGGCCGCCCGTCTTCATCGAGGCGACGCCGAGGTCCCAGCCCTGGATCACCTGCCCCGCGCCGAGGGTGAAGGTGAAGGGCTGGTTGCGGTCGCGCGAGGAATCGAATTTCTTGCCCTTGCGCCCGTTCTCGTCGAGCCAGCCCGTGTACTGCACGGTGACCTGCTGACCGGCCTTCGGCTCGGGGCCGGTGCCCACCACCTCGTCCTTGTACTTCAGGCCCTGGGGCGTGGTGACGTACTCGGCGGCGTTGGCGGCAGCGGTCATGGCGATCAGCGCGGCTCCGGCAAGGTTGAGGATCGAGCGGGGCATGGTTCCTCCGTCAGGCTCCGCGCGGGGACGCGCGGCCTCCGCCGCGGGTGTTTACGGGGTCGAGGGGCCGGAGGCTAGAGCGGAGCGCGGAGCCACTTGTCGGCGGACCGATCGTCCGGGCGGACCTGAGGGCTCGGGCATCGATCGAGAGGCAGGCTGCGATCAGGCGTCGCGGCGCCTACCGGGCCGGCCCACATCCTCGGAACCCTCGGCCTCGGCCAGGCGCGCGATGGCCTCGCGCTGGGCGGTACTGCGTGCGCGCGCGCCGCTGCTCCGGCCCTGCAGGCGCGCGTGACCCTCGAGGCGCGCGGCCTCGGCCACCTCGTCGAGGTGCCGATCGTCGTCTGATCTCGGTGCCGGCCGGTTCATGGTGAAACGCTCCGTCCGAAATATGTACTGCCGCGGTAGGACCCCGCAAGCTCGAAGCCCAACACCCTGTAGAGCGGCACCGCCCCTTCGACCGGATCCTTGAGCTTGAGCTGGCGGCGCCCAATGATCACCGCGTAGGTCTCGGCCGCGTCCGTCGCGATCTCGGCGACGGAGCCCTTCAGGCCGTTCGAGCCGCGCCGCCGCTCGACGTAGTGGAGGGTCACGTTGTCCGGCCCCCGCGAGGCCCGACCGATGCACAGGCCCAGGAGATCGCCGCGGACCCAGATGGCGATCTCGAACCGCCGGATGTAGGGCCTGGCCTGCCCCACGATCCTTCGCCAGGGGAAGCGGCTCTCCGACCATTGGATCTCCCAGGCGGCGAGCGCTGCGTCGTCGATCGCGGTCAGGCGAAGGCCGAGCAGCAGCGCCCGCGGCGCGCACCCGGCCCGCGCGAGGTCGTACAGGGTATCGGCGGTCGCCTCGCGCGCCGCCTGCCGGTAACCCTCGTAGCGACGCTCGTGACCATCCCCCCGCGCCATGGAGCCCCCTCCCCGGCGGGATCATACCGGGACGGAGAAGCGAAGGCGCCGCCCATGCGCGGCTCCGAGGGCGCAGGAAGATCCCGATCTCGCGAGCCCTGCTGGCAGAAAATCCGTCCTGCCCCACTGATCCATGCGGCGGCCGAGCGCGTTCCCCTCCCCCGAACCTGCCCGAGGAGGACCATGGCCGTCACCGCCGAGGATTGGGACGCGCGCGTCACGCGCCTGTCCGAGAAGCTGCCGGACCGCCTGAGGACAGGGGTCGACTGGCTGCGCGAGCCCTCCCGCCTCTGGCTGCGCGTCGGCGCCGCCCTGCTCCTGATCCTGGGCGGGATCTTCTCGATCCTGCCCGTCCTGGGGCTCTGGATGCTGCCGCTCGGCCTCGCGCTCCTCGCGCAGGACGTGCCGGGGCTCAAGGTGCCGCTGGAGAAGGCGGCGCGCGGCATCGAGCGGCTCTGGCACCGGCTGCGCGGGCGCGCGGGCTGAGCGGTCAGGCGCCCGCCCAGGCGCCGAGCGTCTGCGTCTCGTCGGGGCGCAGGGTCTCGGCCTCCGCCGTCGCCGCCTCGCCGACGCGGTCCCCGCCGAGGGCGGCGAAGGCCGCGCGGATCTCGGGATCCTCCCGCACGGCCGCGAAGATGCCGGCGTCGAGGCAGGCGAGCCGCCCCGCGTCGACGCGGGCGTAGACGCGTCCCGTGGCGTGCTCCGCGAAGCGGATCGTCCGCATCTTGCGGGCGCACAGCTTCAGGAAGTCTGTGTTGCGCTCCGGCGCCATCTGCCCGGCCTCCGGGTAGACCTGCTCCGGGCCGCCCGCGTCGACGTTGATCTTCCGGAAGCGGTCGACGTCGAGGATGAACTTCAGGTCGAGGATCGTCATCTCCCCGTTCCAGCCGAAGGCGACGGTGCGGGGCCGGTGGCCCTCCGGCACCGAGTTGTCCAGGAACTCGTAGTGGACGCGCTTGTCCGCCCGGAGCGCCCAGGTGAAGAACAGGCGCGGCATGCCCGTGTAGGCCTCGACGTTGTGGGCCAGGAGATCGTCCACCGCCTTGTAGCGGCCGAACTGCTCGCCCCGCTTCCAGGCCCGCTCCACCGTGGCGTCCGGCGGCGTGATCATGAACAGCATGAAGACGAGGTCGCCGAAGCGGGTGAGGAGCTGGCTGCCGTCCTCGTGGCCGGAGACCGCGTTGAAGCTGTCGAAGCGGAAGCGGTCGATCAGGAGGTGCGACATGCGCTGCTCCCCGGCCTTGCGGGCCATGTAGAGGTCGAGCTTCCGGTCGACGATCTCGACCTCGTGGCCGGTGAGCGTGCCGGCGTAGCGCCGGGCGGGCCCGAGCGCGTCGTAGTCGAGCAGGTATTTCCGCCAGATGTCGGGGGTGATCAGGGCGAAGTCGGCCCACTGCACCCCGATCCGTCCCGCGAGCGCCCGCTGGAACGGCCGCATCGTGCTCTTGCCGGAGGCCGAGGCCCCCTTCACGTTCATCACAACCGGCCGTTCCTGGGCGCTGAGCGCCCGGTAGCCCTCGCGCGCCACCGCCTCGGCGAACCAGGGCTCGATCAGGCAGCCGATCCGGCGGCTGCCCTCCTCGTTCGAGACGAGGGTGCGGGCGAGGGAGACGAGCAGAGCCCGGTCGCCGATGAGCTTGCCGCGGTGGCGGACGATGGCCGAGACCACCCGCGCGAGCGCCGCGCAGGCCGCCGCCTCCAGCGTGTCCGTGCCGGCCCGCGCCGCCCAGTCCCGGAGGTGGCTCTGCGCCCGCTCCTCCGTCGTCTCGGCGGGCCGGGCGGGCGCCGGCTTCGGCGCCGGCGCGAGGCCGAGCCAGGACCGCCAGGAGCTCCCGGCCTCCGGCTCCGGCGGGGCGGGGGGCGGCGCGAAGATCTCGGCGAGGGCGGCCTCCAGCGCCGCCGTCGCCTCGGCCCGGAGGCTCTCGAGGGCGGCGGCGATCTCGGCGGCGTGCGGCTCGACGTAGCCCGAGAGGATCCGGGCCACGATGGCGCGGAAGTTGACGCCGAGGTCGCCGTAGGTCTCGCCGACCGGCACCGAGAGGTCGGCCATCACGCGGATCAGAACCTCGTGGACGACCAGGCGCCCGGGCCGGAAGGCCACCACCTCCTGCAGCGGCAGGCCGCTGAAGGCGCTGATCTCCAGGGCGTCCTCCAGCCGCGTCTCCACGTTCTCCGGCCGGTAGATCGTCGCGAGCGGCAGGAAGGCGCGGGGGAGCGCGGACTCGATCCCCGGCGACCAGGGCCCGGTGGCCTCCGGCTCGGCCGGGGCGTTGAGCGGGGTCGAAGCCATGGCGCGGGCCTCGTCCCGGGGCAGGGTCAGGCCGCCGCGGGAGTGGCCCGGAACAGGCTGGTGCAGCCCGAGCCGCGGTGCATGCTCAGGATCGAGGCGCGGTCGATGTCCGGGTTCGAGGCGAGCACGTTGCGCACGCAGTCGAGCACCTTGTCGTACTTGCCGGCGTCGTAGTTCTGCTCCAGCGGGCTCACGGCGATGTAGGTCTCGACGACCAGCACGCGCTCGGCGCGCTCCTTGGTGACTTCCACCGCGATCCACGCGGATTTGATCAGACGGCTGTTGGACAGCATGAACGTACCTCCGGATCCGGGCCGCATTCGTTCGGCCTTGGAGGGGAGGATGAACCCGCCGCCGCCGGCTGCCAAGGGGAAAGCGCGGGAGCGCCCGCCCCAACCCCCGGCAACGCAACGGGAAATCGCGGCGCCCGCGCGGGCCTCAGTAGCCGAAGCCCTGCGTGGCCGCGACGAAGTCCGGCGACAGGGAGCCGACGTCGCCGAACAGCAGGATCATCGAGGCGACGATGCCGAACAGCGCGACGTAGGCCACCGCGATGGCGTCGCGCCCCGGGGCTTCCTGCGCGAGGGCGAGACCGGCGAAGGGAACGCTCTGGAGCACGAGCGCGGCGGGGATGTTCATGGCGGGGCACTCCGATCGACGCGTCGCGCGCGGATCGGGCTCCAGCCCACCGCGCGCGACCGGACCGCGATGTCGCATGAAAATATTTTCGCCAGGATATGGATTAAAGTCGACCCAGCCCTGCAAGATGGCATATTGCATACCAGTTCACGCTGCCGCAGCCTTCGGGGAAACCGCCTCTCCGGCAGCCGGGAAAGGACCAGGGATGGAACGCCAAGACCTTCTCGAACCTCAGGATTCTCCGGCCGCCAAGTGGTGGCAGCTCGCCTTCGGCATCCTCTGCATGGCGATGATCGCGAATCTCCAGTACGGCTGGACGCTGTTCGTCGATCCGATCGATTCGGCCCATCACTGGGGCCGCGCCGCGATCCAGCTCGCCTTCACCTTCTTCGTCGCGACCGAGACCTGGCTGGTGCCGATCGAGGCGTGGTTCGTGGACCGCTACGGCCCGCGGATCGTCGTCGCCTTCGGCGGCGTGATGATCGCGCTCGCCTGGGTGCTCGACGCCTACGCCACCTCGCTGCCGCTCCTCTACCTCGCGGCGGTCGTCGGCGGCATCGGGGCGGGCTCGGTCTACGGCACCTGCGTCGGCAACGCGCTGAAGTGGTTCCCCCACCGGCGCGGCCTCGCGGCGGGCGCCACCGCGGCGGGCTTCGGCGCGGGCGCGGCGCTGACCGTCGTGCCGATCGCCAAGATGATCGCCACCAGCGGCTACCAGAGCGCCTTCCTCACCTTCGGCCTGATCCAGGGCGGCGTGGTGCTGGTCCTGTCGCTGTTCCTGCGCAAGCCCCGCCGGACGGTTGCGGTGCAGCGCAAGAGCCTGCGCCTGCCCCAGTCCCAGGTCGACCGGACCCCGCGCGAGGCGGTGCGGACCCCGGTCTTCTGGATCATGTACGCGATGTTCGTGATGGTGGCCTCCGGCGGCCTGATGGCGGCCGCGCAGATCGCGCCCATCGCCCACGACTTCAAGGTCGCGGACGTGCCGGTGAGCCTGTTCGGCCTGCAGATGGCGGCGCTCACCTTCGCGATCTCGCTGGACCGCGTCTTCGACGGGTTCGGGCGGCCGTTCTTCGGCTACGTCTCGGACAACATCGGCCGCGAGAACACGATGTTCATCGCCTTCGGCATCGCGGCGATCGCCGTCGTCCTGCTGCTGACGAGCGGGCGCAACCCGCTGATCTTCATCCTGGCGACGGCGATGTATTTCGGCGTCTTCGGCGAGATCTACTCGCTATTCCCGGCGACCTGCGGCGACACCTTCGGCTCGAAATACGCCGCCACCAACGCCGGCATGCTCTACACGGCCAAGGGCACGGCGGCCTTCCTCGTCCCCTTCGCGAGCCTCGTCTCGGCGGCCTACGGCTGGACGGCCGTCTTCGCCATCGTGATCGGGCTCAACGTGACGGCGGCACTGCTGGCCCTGTTCGTGCTGAAGCCGATGCGCCTGCGCTACCTCGCGGGCGGGCCGGCCGAGGCGCCGCTCGCCGCAGCGCCGGTCCGGACCGCCTGAGGCCGGCCGGGTCGCGCCCCTCGGGCGCGGCCGGGCCCTCGCAGGACCGCACGTCCGCAGCGGCGGCGTCCTCCCGGACGCCGCCGCTGCCCTGTTTGACACTTGGTATTTGGTATGCCAGTCTCGACGGCGTTGACGTGGGGGCCGTGCGGCCGCCACTTTCCGCGGCCCGACCCCCCGGCTCGAACCGGCGGCGGACCCGGATGCCGGAGGGCGCGTCGTCGCGCGCGCTCACCGGGCGAGACGCCGAAGCGCCGGACCCGCGAGCCACGCCAGATCGGCCGCGGACCCAGCCTCGTCGCCCGGTAGCGCGGGGAGAACCCCGCGACCGGGACGTCCCGCCGCGCCGGATCCCGCCACGCCATGGCGACCCGGTGCGGACAAGAACCGGAGGATACGCTCATGAACCGACAGGAGCAGGCCGCCGCGACCTCGCAGAGGGCGGCGAGCCCGGGCAGCGCGATCACCGCGGACGCAGGCGGGCCGGCGGGCCGGCACGGCACCACGAGGCCCCGCCGCGGCACTCACATCATCGTCAGGAGCGGCGGCCCGAGCGCCGGAATCCGCCCGGCCGCCCTCGCCGCGCGCCGTTTCGGGCCGTCCCCGGGCCCGGCCCGCGGGCGTCTGGCACGGCGGACCAGACCATGTATAAACGATCAGGTATACAGCCGACCCGATTTGTAGGGCCCGGCCCCCGGGCCCGATCCGGGGCGGGGCCCCGCATCGCGAGAGACGCACCGTGCAGCGCCCGCAGACCCGAGCGGACCGGGCGGTGCCGGACACACGATCAACCATTCAGGACTGCGAGTATCCCATGAGCAAGGCTCTCGAAGGCGTGAAGATCCTCGATTT
>NZ_BJZU01000049.1 GCF_007992195.1 Methylobacterium oxalidis
GGCACGTTCAGGACACCGAAGCCGCCTCAGCGATTGCGCATGATGATCCAGATCGCGTGGATCATGCCCGGTACGCCGCCGAGCAGCGTCAGCAGGATGTTCAGGAGGAATTGCAGCCCGATCCCCTCCGTGATCAGCACGGCGATCGGCGGTAGGAAGATGGCGAGCAGGATGCGGACGAGGTTCGACACGGGATCTCCGGGGGAGGGGGCTTTGTCCATGGCGGAAACGAAGCTCTGCCGTTCGCGTTCCCGCGGTTCGGGTTTCGACACCGGCATGAGCGCGCCTCCGAACCTGAGAATGGCATGCTGAGGGCCTGGGCGCTCTATCTTACGAACCCGGCTCATCCGGCCTTGCGCCGGTTGGGCTACCTTCGTGAGAGCGTCTCCCTGTATTACCGATCTCGCCGTTGCCGCGCGGCGTGGCATTCGCATCTCGAGGCGAGCCGCGGCGTCATCCTGAATGCCGTGGAGCAGTTGCCGAAGCGGCGGACGGTGATCGTCCTCGGTTCAGGGCTTCTGGACGATATCCCGCTCTCGGCGCTGGCGAGCGGCTTCTCAAGGGTGGTCCTGGTCGACGCGATCCATCTCTGGCCCGTGCGGATCGCGGTACGCCGATATCCGAACGTCGAGCGCGTGACGCTAGATATCAGCGGTACCGCCGGGATGTTGCTCGGCAGCGCCTCCGCACCCGACGACACGATCGGCTCGCTCTGCGCGGAAGAGAATGTCGACCTCGTGGTCTCGGCGAACCTACTCTCGCAACTCCCGATCCTTCCCCTCGACTGGTTCGAGGAGCGTGGCCTGCCGGTGCCGTCCCATCTCGCGCGCAACCTGATCAGGTCACATCTCGACGTGCTCACACGGATGGAAGCACGGGTCTGCCTGATCACAGATACCGTGGAGATCGAGTTGGATCGGAACGGCAGCGAGACGGACCGTCTGGACCTCATGCACGGGGTCGCCCTGCCAAAGCCGGACAAGACCTGGGATTGGGACTTGGCGCCCTTCGGCGAGGCGGCACCCGATCACCGCCTCCTGCATCGCGTGGAGGCCTATTCGGACTGGCACGAGGCAGTGCGCGGCTGAGGGTGCGGTATCGAAGCGCGAGAGCCGCCTCCGTGGTTACGGAAGCGGCTCTCGACAGCTACAATTTTGTGTGAAGGGTGCGGCAGCCTCTTACTCTGCCGAACTCTCGGCCGGTGCCGTTATCTCAACGGCGCCTTCGGCACCCTCCGTGCCTTCGAAACGCGCGCGACGGCGGCGGCGGGGCTTGGCAGGAGCGCGCGCCGTCTCATCGGCGGCGTCGGGCGCCGCATCGACGGGATGCGGAGCTGCGCCATTCACAGGCTGCTCCGCGGGCGTCTCGACCGGAGTGGACGTCGGCCGGGCCGGGTTGACCAGAAAGGCCGGCAGCCCGCTCTGCTCCTCGGGAGCGTTGCGCGCGGCCTCGTCCCGACGGCGCTCACGGCGCGACTGCCCCTCGCCGGAGCGCTGGAAGTCCTGGCGCGGCGAGTCCGGCCGCACCGGCTCCTGCCGCTGGTACTCGCCGCGCCCGTTCTCGAAGCGGCTCTCGCGGGACTGGTCCTGGCGTCCGAAATCCTGGCGCGGCTGCTCGGACCGGGCGTAGTCCTGCCGATGTTCCTGCCGATGTTCCTGCCGGTTGTCCTGACGCTGATTGTCGAAGCGCGGGTTGTCGAAGCGCTGGCGGTCGCCGCGGTTCTGGTTCTGGAAGCGCTCGCGCCGCTCATTGCGGCTCTGCCGGCCCTCCTGCTGGCGCAGGTCCTGGCCGTTGTCCTGCCGCATCTCGTAGGGCTGCGGCTGCTGGCCGGGATCGGCGTAATCGTCGCCGTACTGGCCGTAGCCCTGGCCGTTCGGCCCGCCGTGACCCTGCTGCACACCCTCCTCGTCACCCTCGTCGATCTCGTCCTCGAAGGACTGGCGGGCGTAACCGAGGCCGGCCTGCGGCCGGTTCTGCTCCTGAGCACCGGAGATGATGCGGAAATAGTGCTCGCCGTGCTGGAAATAGTTCTCGGCCGCCACCGGGTCGCCGGCCGCCAAGGCATCGCGCGCGAGTTGGGCGTACTTGTCCGCGATGTGCTGAGCGGTGCCGCGGATCTTCACATCGGGACCGTTGGACTCGTACGACCGCGTGAGAGGATTGGGACCCTTCGGGCGGTTGCGGCCACGCATCCGTCTATTCTGGTTTGGTCTCATCGGTCTCGATTGACCCTCGTTCGTGCGAAAAGCGCGTCTGTTGATCCGGCCGTGCCGGCGAAGCCTCGATCCGCATCGCTTCGTCGACAGGCATTGCCCATCGTGAGCGATCCGTGATCCGCTTGCCGTGCTGGCCGTCCGTCCCGTCCAATCGGGGCCTACGCTTGCGTCCGAGACGCCGTTCGATTGTCAGGTTCGAATGTCACCGAGCCGCGTCGCGACATCTGAAACGCGCCTGCTCGGTGGTGAGGAGATCTGGAACAGCTCGGCGGGAGGGATCGTCGCCAACCTTACCGCTGCCCGACTTAACGGACCGTTCGCGATCTACACCCCGGACAGTAACGGCTCGACCCGGGCACAACAAGCTTTTTTTCATGCGAAAGCGATGATCGGCCTAGGATTTTCCCTGCGAATCGCTTTCCCGGACGCGGCGGAGCATCACGACGCGTCCATGTCCTGCGAGATCGTATCGGATTGCGGCGTCTTCAAGACCTGCCCTCGCGCCGATGGCGCGGACCGCCTCCGCCTGGTCGTACCCGACCTCGACGCAGAGCGCCCCGCCCGGCATCAGGAGGTCGCCGCCTGCCACGTCCGCGAGGATGCGGCGGTACGCGTCGAGACCGTCCGTTCCCCCGTCGAGCGCACCTGACGGGTCGTGCAGGCGCACCTCCCGCGCGAGCCCCGGGATGACGACGCTCGCGATGTAGGGCGGATTGGAGACGATCAGATCGAACGGTCCGCGCAGGCTCGCGCACCAGTCGCCGGCCAGGAAGGCGGCGCGGCTGAGAATGCCGTTCCGGTCTGCATTCTCGCGCGCCGTGCGCAGCGCGCCGATCGACCGATCCAGCCCGAACCCGAAGGCGCTCGGCAACTCGCTCAGGAGCGCGATCAGGATGCAACCGGAGCCCGTGCCGAGATCGAGAATGCGCGCGGGAGCCCTGCGGTCGGAAAGAGTGGACAGGGCCGCCTCGACGAGCGTCTCCGTGTCGGGCCGCGGGACAAGTGTCTCGGGGGAGAGCCGGATGGGCAGGCCCCAGAACTCCCAGGCGCCGAGAATGCGGGCGACGGGCTCTCCGGAGAGGCGGCGCGCCAGTGCCGCGCCGAGGGCGGCCGCCCCGTCAGGGCCGATCGGCACCTCGCCCTCGATGGTCAGCTCAAAGGCGGAGAGGCCCAGGATGCCGAGGAGGAGGAAGCGCGCGTCGCTGGATGCCGCCTCCATTCCCTCGCGCGCGAGAGCCTGCTCGGCAAGTCGCTGGGCGGCTCGTCGCGACAGCGTCGGCGCGAAGTGCGGCGCGACCATGCCAGGCTCAGGCCATGCCTTCGGCGGCCAGAAGTTCGGCTTGGTGCTCTGTCACGAGAGCATCCACAAGTTCGTCGAGGGCGGTGCCGTCGAGAATCTCGGCGAGCTTGTAGAGGGTGAGGTTGATGCGGTGGTCGGTCACCCGCGCCTGCGGGAAATTGTAGGTCCGGATGCGCTCGGAGCGGTCGCCGGAACCCACCTGCGCCCTGCGGTCGGCGGCCCGGGCCGCGTCCTTGGCGGTGCGCTCGGCGTCGTAGAGCCTCGCGCGCAGCAGCGCCATCGCCCGAGCCCGGTTCTTGTGCTGCGAGCGCTCCTCCTGGACGAAGACGACGATGCCGCTCGGGATATGGGTGATGCGAATCGCGGATTCCGTCTTGTTGACGTGCTGGCCGCCGGCGCCCTGGGCGCGCATCGTGTCGATCTTCAGATCGGATTCGTTGACGACGATGTCGACGTCCTCGGCCTCCGGCAGCACGGCGACGGTCGCCGCGGAGGTGTGGATGCGCCCCTGCGTCTCGGTCTCGGGCACACGCTGGACGCGGTGCGCTCCGCTCTCGAACTTCAGCCGGGCGAAGACGCCGCGGCCCTTCACCTCCGCCACGATCTCACGGTAGCCCCCGACGGTGCCCTCACTCTCCGAGATCACCTCGACCTTCCAGCCCTTCGCCTCGGCGTATTTCGCGTACATGCGGAAGAGATCGCCGGCGAACAGCGCCGCCTCGTCGCCGCCGGTGCCGGCGCGCACCTCGAGGATGGCGCTCTTCTCGTCGGCCGCATCCTTCGGCAACAGCATGAGTTGGAGGGCGCGGTGGGCGGCGAGCAGCGCCGCCTCGGCTTCCGGCTTCTCGTCGGCAGCCAGCGCCCGCATCTCCGGATCGCTGCCGGGCTCCTCGATCAGGGCCTCGACTCCCCGCAGGTTCTCGTCGGCCGCCCGATAGGTCCGGATCGCCGCGACAACGGGGTCGAGCTCGGCGAGTTCGCGGGAGAGCTGAACGAAGGTCTCGGCATCGGCCGAGCCGGCGCTGAGCGTGGCGGTTGCGATGTCGTGGCGAGCCAGAATGGCGTCGAGCCGGTCGGGAGGAAGTGGGGTCATCGCCCGGATGTTACTCTTGCCTGAAGCTGTTTGATCTGGAGGCGCCGCCCGGCAGGCGGGGCGCCCAGGTCCGGCCGCCGACGGGAGCGGCGTGAAATCACGAACCGACGATGCGCGGGGCACGGCATCCCCGCGAAACTCCCCGCGCTGCCACCGGGGCGCCCGGGGCGGGAGTTCCGCGGGGAGCCTCTAGATAGGCACGCCCTGGGCCTTGGCGAAAGCCGTGAGGGCCGGGCGCAGGCTCTCGCCCTCGCTACCGCGGGCGAGTTCCGTCTCGATCAGGGCGCCGACAGCGGCCGCGTCCATGCTGAGGACCGTCGCCTTCACGGGGCCGATCGCGGCGGGCGACATGGACAGGTCGCGGAAACCGAGGCCGATCAGCGCCATCGCCTCGAGCGGACGCCCGCCGATCTCGCCGCAGACCGTGACAGGGCAGCCCGCGGCCTGGGCCCTCTCCGCGATGATGCGGAAGGCGCGCAGGGCGGGGGCGCTGAGCGGGTCGAAGCGGTCGGCGACGCGCCGGTTCTCACGATCGACGGCGAACAGGAACTGCATGAGGTCGTTCGAGCCCACCGACAGGAAGTCGGCGTGGCTCGTCAGCTCGTCGAGCTGGAACAGGAGGGACGGCACCTCGATCATCGCGCCGAGGCGGCAGTCGCTCGGCAGAGGGTGTCCATGCCGGCGCAGATGCGCCTTCTCGCGGTCGACGATGGCCTTGGCGCGGACGAACTCGTCCACCGTCGCCACCATCGGGAACATGATCTTGAGCGGGCGCCCGCCCGACGCCTTCAGGAGCGCGCGCAACTGCACCCGCAGGAGAGCCGGGCGGTCGAGGCCGATGCGGATCGCGCGCCAGCCCAGGGCCGGGTTCTCCTCCTCGAGCTTCGGCATGTAGGGGAGGATCTTGTCGCCGCCGATGTCGAGCGTCCGGATGGTGACCGGCTTGTCGCCGGTCGCGGCAAAGACCGCCTCGTAGAGATTCTGCTGCTCCACCGCCGAGGGCATCCGCTCGGCCACCATGAACTGCAGCTCGGTCCGGAACAGACCGATGCCCTCCGCCCCCGTCTCCTGAAGGTGCGCGAGATCGACGAGCAGGCCCGCATTCAGGTGCAGGCCGATGCGCAGACCGTCGCGGGTGATCGCGGGCACGTCGCGCAACGCCCGGTATTGTTCCTGCCGCCGTGCGCGCAGCCGGACCATTTCCGCGTAGGACGCTTCGACCTCGGGACTCGGCCGGACATGGATCTCGCCGGCCACCCCGTCGACGATGATGGCGTCGGCCGAGTCGCACAGGGCCGTGGCGTTGGCGACCTCGCCGACGGCCGGGATGCCGAGGGCGCGCGCCACGATGGCGATGTGGCTCGTCGGGCCGCCTTCCTCCAGCACGACGCCCCGCAGGCGGGTACGGTCGTAGTCGAGCAGCGCGGCCGGTCCCATCGAGCGCGCCACGAGGATCGCGTTCTCCGGCAGGGCACCCGCGCCCTCCGCGGACTGCGCGCCGATGAGCTGGCGCAGGAGGCGGTTGGCGAGATCGTCGAGGTCGTGCAGGCGGTCGCGCAGGTAGGGATCGCTCTGTCGCAGCATCCGGGCACGATTGTCGGACTGCACCCGCTCCACCGCGGCTTCCGCCGTGAGGCCGGAAACCACCGCCTCGCGCATGCGCCTCAGCCAGCCCTTGTCGTGCGCGAACATGCGCACGGTCTCCAGCACCTCGCGGGACTCGCCGGTGCCGATCGAGTCGCCACGCTCCACGAGGTCGTCGATGGCCGAGCGCACCTCGCCGATCGCTGCCTCCAGCCGCTCGACCTCGCGCTCGACGTTCTCGGCGATGAGCGTCTTCACGACGATACGCGGCTCGTGCAGCACCACGTGGCCGAGCCCGATGCCCTCGGCAAGCGCGACGCCGCGCTGGCTCACGGGGCGTCGTGCAGCCGGGCCGGTGCCCGGAGCGAGGCTCTGCAGCTCGCCCGAGGCGATCATCTCCGCGAGCACCATCGCGGTGGTCTGGAGCGCCTCGATCTCCTCCTCGGAATAGACCCGGTAGGTCTTGTTCTGGACCACCAGCACGCCGAGCGTGTTGCCGGCCCGCAGCAGCGGCACGCCGAGGAAGGCGTGATAGGCTTCCTCGCCCGTCTCCGGACGATATGAGAAGGCCGGGTGGGACTGGGCGTCGGAGAGCGAGAGGGGCTCGGCCGTGCGCGCGATCAGACCGACGAGGCCCTCGTCCGCGCGCAGCCGCGTCAGGTGCACCGCCTCGCGGTTCAGGCCTTCGGTGGCGAACAGTTCGAGGATGTTGTCATCGCGCAGGACGTAGACCGAGCAGACCTCGGCCACGACGTTGGCGGCGATCAGGACGACGATGCGGTCGAGGCGTGCCTGTGCGCTGACCGGCTCCGCCATCGCTTCGCGGAGGCGGCGCAGCAGCAGGCGCGGGCCTCCAGGCGCAGCGGGCATCGTTTCGTCAATCCAACCTGGCGGCCGGTGCAACCTTGACGCCGCTCGGGCGCCAGCCGCACCAGCGCGGAGGTTCAGGCCTGATCGAGGCCGTATAGCGAGTGGAGCGTGCGAACGGCAAGCTCCGTATAGGCCGCGTCGATGAGGACGGAGAACTTAATCTCAGATGTGGTGATCGCGCGGATGTTGATGCCCTTCTGCGCCAGCGCCCGGAACGCCTTGGCGGCCACGCCCGCATGGCTGCGCATGCCGACGCCGATCGCCGAGACCTTCACAACGTCGGTGGCGCCCTCGATCTGGCCGTAGCCGATCGTCTCGCGCTGGCCGTCGAGGATCGTGCGGGTGCGCTCGTAATCGGCGGTCGGCACCGTGAAGGTCATGTCCGTCGTCGACTGGTCGCCCGACACGGTCTGGATGATCATGTCGACGTTGATGTTGGCGTCGGCCAGCGGACCGAAGATGGCGGCGGCGACGCCGGGGCTGTCCTTCACGGCCCGGAGCGTGATCTGCGCCTCGTCCTTCGAAAACGCGATGCCGGTGATGATCTGCTGTTCCACGATATCGTCCTCGTCGCAGATGAGGGTGCCGGGGCGGGCGGCGTCCGGCGGGTCGAAGCTCGACCGCACCGTGGTCGGCACGCGATGCACCATGGCGAGTTCCACGGAGCGGACCTGCAGCACCTTGGCGCCGAGCGAGGCCATCTCCAGCATCTCCTCGAAGGTCACGCGCTCCATGCGCTTCGCCTTCGGCACGACGCGGGGGTCGGTGGTGTAGACGCCGTCCACGTCCGTGTAGATGTCGCAGCGCTCCGCGCCGATGGCCGCTGCCACCGCGACCGCGCTGGTGTCCGAGCCGCCGCGCCCGAGCGTCGTGATCCGGCCGGTCTCGGCGTGGATGCCCTGGAAGCCGGAGATCACCGCGACCTCGCCGCGCTTGAAGCCGGCATCGAGATTCGCGCCGTCGATACCGGCGATGCGCGCCGAGCCGTGCGCGTCGGAGGTCTCGATCGGGATCTGCCAACCCTGCCAGGAGCGGGCCTTGATGCCGTCCTTGCGCAGGGCGACGGCGAGGAGGCCGGAGGTGACCTGCTCGCCCGAGGCGACGACCGTATCGTACTCCGCCTCGTCGTAGAGGGTGTTGGCGTCCTTGACCCAGCCCACGAGCTCGTTCGTCTTGCCCGACATGGCCGAGACCACGACGGCGACATCGTAGCCGGCCGCGACCTCGCGGGCGACGTGGCGCGCCACGTTGCGGATTCGATCGACGTTGGCGACGGAGGTGCCGCCGAATTTCATCACCAAACGGGGCATGTCGCGTCCGCTTCGATTTGTATCG
Source organism: Methylobacterium oxalidis (assembly GCF_007992195.1). Lineage (GTDB taxonomy): Bacteria > Pseudomonadota > Alphaproteobacteria > Rhizobiales > Beijerinckiaceae > Methylobacterium > Methylobacterium oxalidis. The sequence continues at coordinate 8,399 of NZ_BJZU01000049.1, forward strand.
AGCCTGTCCGGGAGCGCCGCGAGGCGCACGTCCGAGTGCCGGGGCCGCATTGCGGCTGTACCGGGCCGGGCTTCGGCGGGTACAAGGGGTGCATCCACCTGTCAACAAAGAGCCCGGGTGCCGGGCGCCGATATCCCGCGGAGCCGATGCGCGTCACTGAAGCCTCCTCCATCGATCGCGACGAGGTCGCGCGCTTCGATGCCCTCGCGGCGACGTGGTGGGACGAGCGCGGTCCGATGCGGGTGCTGCACCGGTTCAACCCGGTGCGCCTCGCCTATATCCGTGACGCCGCCTGCCGGCACTTCGGGCGGGATCCGCACGCGCCCTTCGCCCTCGATGGCCTCAGCGTCGTCGATGTCGGGTGCGGCGGCGGCGTCCTGTCGGAGCCGCTGGCCCGACTGGGCGCGCGCGTCACGGGGCTCGATCCGGCCGCGGAGAACATCCGCGTCGCCGCGGCGCACGCGGAGGCCGAGGGCGTGCCGGTCGAGTACCGTTCTGAGACGATCGAGGCCGTGATCGACGCGGGCGAGCGCTTCGACATCGTGCTCGCCATGGAGGTGGTGGAGCACGTCGTCGACATGCCGGCCTTCGTGCGCAAGGCCGCGCAGGGCGTGAAGCCCGGTGGCCTGATGTTCGCCGCCACCATCAACCGCACGATGCGCTCCTTCGCGCTGGCCATCGTCGGGGCCGAGTACGTGCTGCGCTGGCTGCCGAAGGGCACGCACGACTGGGAGAAGTTCGTCACCCCGGCCGAGCTCGCGCGTGCCGTCGAGGCCGGCGGCCTCGCCGTCACCGACACGATGGGCGTCGTCTACAACCCCATCGGGGACACGTGGCGGGCGAGCCGAGACACCGGCGTCAACTACATGATCACGGCCGAGCGCCGGAGCTGATCCGCTCCGGCCTGAACCGTGGGCACCGCGCTTCGTTGACGCCGAGAACGAGAGGAGGCGTCCATGCTCGAGAAGATTCCGCACGCGGTCGGCGAGGCGCTGTCGGGCCTCAAGGCCGGCCTCGAGAAGACCGCCTATCACGCCACATTCGCCGGCGTGCCCGCCTCGATCACCGTGACGAGCAGGGATTTCTCGGACGGCGCGCCGATGCCCGCACGCTTCACGGAGGACGGTGCCAAGGTCTCGCCGCCGCTCGCCTGGACCGGCGTGCCGCAAGGAGCGCACAGCGTCGCGATTCTCGCCGAGGACGCCGACAGCCCGACGCCGAACCCTCTCGTCCACCTGATCGTCTGGAACCTCGCGGGCACCAACGACGCGCTGCCGGAGGGCGGGATCGCGGGTCCCGGCGGCCCGGGTGCCCACCTCAACCTCGGCCGAAACAGCTTCCTGAAGGACCGGTACCTGCCGCCCGACCCTCCGAATGGGCACGGTCCGCACCGCTACGTCTTCCAGGTCTACGCCCTCGACCGGACGCTCGATCTCGCGGCCTCGCCGGGCCGCACCGCGCTCCTCGACGCGATGCAGGGCCACGTCCTCGCCAAGGGCCAGCTCACGGGCACCTACGCGCGGGGCTGACGCCCGCTTGCTGCCCGGCGCCGATTCCGGCAAGCACGGCCGGACCGGCGGAGACGCGCGATGAAGGCCTTGCTGTGCACACGCCTCGGTGACCCCGAGGACCTCGTCATCGAGACGCTGCCTGACCCCGAGCCGAGACCGGGCGAGGCGCTGGTGCGAATCACGGTCGCGGCCCTCAACTTCTTCGACACGCTGATCATCGCGGGCCGCTACCAAGTGAAGCCCGACCTTCCCTTCTCGCCGGGGGGCGAGGCTTGCGGGACCGTCGAGGCGTTGGGGTCCGGGACCGAGGGTTTCGCGGTCGGCGACCGCGTGATCGTCCACGTGAAGCACGGGACGGCGCGCGAGCGCGTCGCAGTCTCCGTGCGCCATCTCACCAAGGTCCCGGAGGGGGTCTCGGACGAGCAGGCGGCCGGGCTCACCATCACCTACGGCACATCGCTTCACGCCCTCAGGGACCGCGCCCGCCTGCGGCAAGGCGAGACGCTGGCCGTGCTGGGCGCCTCGGGCGGGGTGGGGCTCGCCGCGATCGAACTCGGCGCCTTGCTCGGCGCCCGGGTGATCGCCTGCGCCTCCTCCGAGGAGAAGCTTGCCGTCGCCCGCGCGCACGGGGCGCACGAGACGCTGGTCTACAGCCCCGAGACGCTGCGCGACGACCTCAAGGCGCTGACCGGGGGCGCGGGCGTCGACGTGGTCTACGATGCAGTCGGCGACGCCTATGCCGAGCCGGCCCTGCGGGCGCTCGCCTGGAAGGGCCGCTTCCTGGTCGTCGGGTTCGCCGCGGGCGAGATCCCGCGGCTGCCGCTCAACCTCGTCCTTCTGAAGGGCGTGGACGTGCTCGGCGTCCACTGGGGCGTCTTCGTCGAGCGCGAGCCGGAGGCGCATCAGGCGAACCAGCGACAGCTCCTCGACTGGGTCGCCGACGGCCGACTGACCGCGAAGGTCCACGGGGTCTACCCGCTCACCGACTACGTCGAGGCGCTGGGCATCCTCAAGCGGCGCGAGGCCGTGGGCAAGGTCCTGCTGAGGCCCTGATCCGGCGACCGGATCTCAGATCAGGCCCTGCTCGCGGGCGAGCGCCACGAGATCCGATTGCGGCCGCGCACCGATGTGCTGGATGACCTCCGCGGCCGCGAGCGCGCCGAGGCGAGCGCTCGTCACGTAGTCGAGGCCGCGGGCGTGGCCCGCGAGGAAGCCCGCTGCGAAGAGATCGCCCGCGCCGGTCGAGTCCACCACCTCGCGCACCGGCGAGATGCCGACACTGCGGATCTCGCCGCCCTTCACGACGACCGAGCCCTCCTCGGAGCGCGTGACAAGGCCGAGCAGGTGCCGGCCGTGATTGTCGCGCTCGTCGCGAAGCGCCCGGATCGCCGCTTCGGCATCCTCGGTCTCGTAGAGGCTCTTCAGCTCGCCGATGTTGGCGAACAGGATGTCGACGCTGCCGTCGCGGATAAGGCCCAGGAACTCCTCGCGGTATCGCCCGACGCAGAAGGCGTCCGACAGCGTGAGGGCCACGGCGTGTCCCGCATTGTGGGCGATCTTCACGGCCTTGCGGAACGCGTCCTTGGCGGCCGGCGGATCCCAAAGGTAGCCCTCGAGATAGGTGACGCGGGCCCTCGCCACGGTCGCCTCGTCGACATCGGCCGGGGACAGGCCCTGACAGGCGCCCAGATAGGTGTTCATCGTGCGCTCGCCGTCCGGCGTCACGAGAACGAAACAGCGGGCCGTCGCGGGGCCGTCGGTCGCGGCGGCCACACCGAAGCGCACGCCGGTCGCCTTGAGGTCGTGCGCGAAGAGGGCGCCGAGCTCGTCGTCGCGGACCTTGCCGACGAACCCTGTGCGGGCGCCGAGGAGCGCTGCGCCGACCGCCGTGTTCGCCCCGGATCCGCCGGAGACGATCGTGGCCGGTCCCATGACAGAGAACAGCTCCTCGGCGCGCCCCTCGTCGATCAGCTGCATCGCCCCCTTGTGAACGCGCTGGGCTTCGAGGAACCCGTCGTCCGTACGGGCGATCACGTCCACGATCGCGTTGCCGAGGACGAGGAGATCGAGAGGTTCGGTCATGCGGGCATCCTGCTCAGACGGTCGAGAAGCGTGGGCGCGCTGTCGCACCCGGGCAGGCGAGGGTCAAGCCGCGGACCTTTCGTCGGGAGGCGGACGACCGGGGAGACGGCGGTCTCCGGAAGGCTAAGCTCGACGAGCCGGACGCGGGGGCGCGGGCCGGATACCGCCGGGGATCTACGACGACGTGCCGCCGCGGCTGCGCGATGAGGTGAAGAAGGGAGTTCGGCCCTGATCGAGACGGCCATCCTTCCGAACGATGGTACCCTCTACTGCAGAGTCTTCACCTCACACTGCGCGTAATCCGAGCTTGCTTTAACGTAGGCGTTGAGCTTCTGGACGTAGGCCTCCGCGAGGGGCCGGAAGGCTTGCGCCTGCGCGTTGTAGGCCCTCACCGCGTCGTTGTAGCTGTAGGCCTCCCAGCCCGGGCAGCCCTCCTTCGCGTCGAGGCAGGCGGGCTTCTGCGGCAGGGGCGGCTTCGCGGGTTTGGATTCCGGCGGTGGAGGCTCGGGCCGCGTGCAGGCGGCCTCGGCACCGGCCGACAGGGCAGCCAGGATCAGAAGACCCCACAGAAGCGTGCGCGCCATGCTCTCCCTCCGCACCGCGATCGGACCGCCGGGTTTTCGGGTATCGCCGCCTGCCGGGCAAGTCCGCCCGCACTACTCGGCGGGCGCCATCCGGGAGGGCGCGGCCGGGCGAGACCGTCCGGTAGCCGGAGAGCCGCGCACGAGGTTCACGAGCGGCAACAGCAGGCCGGCCGCCAGGACCCACCACGCCGGGCGCACGACGTAGGAGAAATCGAGGTTGGCGCCGAGGACCACGCTCGCCGGCACGCCGCTCTTCAGGCCGTACCAGGCCGCCTCCAGCAGCGCGGTGGCGAGCGCCGCGGCGACGGCGAGCCCGACGAGCGCGAACGGACGCGTCGTCACCCCGACTCGCTGCATCAGCCGCCAGCCCATCAGGAGGAGGAACAGGCCGGTCCAGAATACCGGGTCGGACACGTCGATCTTCGACTGAAGGAAGTAGTGGAAGAGGCCGAGCGCCGAGATCGCGTAGACGATGCGGTGGAGACGGTTCCAGGCCGGCCCCAAGCGCCGGATCATCGTGTCTGTCGACGTGACACCGAGCGCGACCAGTCCGAGGAGGGCGACGAAGCCGATCGTCAGGTAGAAGCGGAGCGCGATCTCGGACACGACCTTCGTCAGGATGAAGTTCTGGTCGACCACGTAGAGCGCGAGGTGGATCACCGCGTAGCTGAGCGCCGTGAGCCCGAGCATGCGCCGCAGGTTGATGAGCTTCGGCCAGTTGGCGATCCGCCGCAGCGGCGTGACGGCGAGCGAGAGCAGCAGGAAGCGGATGCACCACTCGCCGGTCCCGTGCAGGAGCGCCGTGATCGGCTTCGCACCGAGGGCATCGAGCGCGTAGGCGGCGGCGAGGTAGAGGCCGGGCGCCAGCGCGAGCAGAAAGGTGGCGAGCTTCAAGCCGGAGAACCGGCCGCCCCGGTCACGCCAGGGCCGGGGGAGGGTATGAGGGTGCGCGGTCGTGGGCATCGTGGGTTTGATTGATCCGGCTTGCGTGGGCGGCGTCCGTCCGGGCGTTGGGGCTGGGCTCAGCACTTGCGTATGAACCGGGACGCACGATGGCGTCGGCCCGTTCCCGCTGAGGGCCATTCGCCGCGGCGCCGCGTCGGTTACCTCGGGCGGATGTCCCATCCCCGAATTTCTCGGCGCGACGCGTCGCCTCCGCACCGGCGTTGGGCTAGGTTTCGCGCCCGCTTCCCGCTTCCCACGGAAACACGCCGCGATCCATGGCCGCACGACACGCCTCACAGGACAGAAGCCTCGACGCCGACGCGCCCGAGGCGATGACCGAGGAGGAGGCCAAGGCACGCCACGAAGCCCTCTCGACCGAGATCGCGGAGGCCGACGAGGCCTACCACGGCGCCGATGCGCCGATCATGACGGATGCGGAGTACGACGCCCTGCGCCGCCGGCTCGAAGCCATCGAGGCGCGGTTTCCGGATCTGGCCGGCACCGGCGTCGCCAGCGCCTCGGTGGGAGCGAAGCCCTCGGAGAAATTCGCCAAAGTGCGGCACGCGGTGCCGATGCTCTCGCTCGGCAACGCCTTCTCCGACGAGGAGGTCGAGGAGTTCGTCGCCCGGGTCCGTCGCTTCCTGAACTGGCCGGAGAATGAGCCTCTCGGCTTCACCGCGGAGCCGAAGATCGACGGTCTGTCCTTGTCGCTGCGCTACGAGGGCGGCCGGCTCGTCACGGCGGCGACCCGCGGCGACGGCGAGGTCGGCGAGAACGTCACGGCGAACGCCCGCACGGTTCAGGACATCCCCGAGACGTTGCTGGGCTCGGATGTGCCGGAAGTCTGCGAGGTGCGCGGCGAGGTCTATCTCAGCCACGCGGACTTCGCGGCGATCAATGCCCGGCAGGAGGCCGCCGGCAAGCCGCTCTTCGCCAACCCGCGCAACGCCGCCGCCGGCTCGCTCCGCCAGCTCGACCCGGCGATCACGGCCTCGCGCCCCTTGCGCTTCTTCGCCTACGCCTGGGGCGAGGTGGTTCCCCCGTTCGAGGGGACGCAGCACGGGGTCATCGAGCGCTTCGGGGCCTGGCGCCTGCCGGTGAACCCGCGCACGGCGCTGTGCGATGGGGCGGCAGCGATGCTCGCCCATTACAGGGCAATCGAGGAGGCGCGTCCGAACCTCGGCTATGACATCGACGGCGTGGTCTACAAGGTGGACGACCTCGCCCTCCAGCGCCGCCTCGGCTTCGTGTCGCGCGCGCCCCGCTGGGCGCTAGCCCACAAGTTCGCGGCGCAGAAAGCCTTCACGGTGGTGGAGGATATCGAGATCAACGTCGGCCGCACAGGCTCGCTCAACCCGCTGGCGAAGCTCCGCCCGGTGACGGTGGGCGGCGTCGTGGTCTCGAACGCGACGCTCCACAACGAGGGCTACGTGCAGGGTGTCGGCGCGGACGGCGAGCCGATCCGCGAGGGGCGCGACATCCGGATCGGCGACACCGTCATCGTGCAGCGGGCCGGCGACGTGATCCCGAAGGTGATGGACGTCGTCATCGAGAAGCGGCCCGCGGACGCGAAGCCGTACGCGTTCCCGACCGTCTGCCCGGCCTGCGGCAGCCGGGCGGTGCGCGAGACGAACGCCCGTACCGGCAAGCTCGACGCGGTGCGCCGCTGCACCGGCGGCCTGATCTGCCCGGCCCAGAGCATCGAGCGCCTGAAGCACTTCGTCTCGCGCAACGCCTTCGACATCGAGGGTTTCGGCGAGACCTACATCGAGGTGTTGTTCGAGGCAGGCGTCGTGCGCCAGCCGGCGGACCTCTTCCGGCTCGACTTCGACGCCCTCAAGAGCGCCATCGTCGCCCGGCGCGAGGCGCTCTCGGCCGAGCGGCGCGCTGCCGGCGAACCCCCGCCGAAGAAGCCGACGAAGAAGAAGGGCGAGGACGAGGACAAGGCGATCAAGAACCTCGTCGCCGCAGTCGAGGCGCGGCGTCGCCTGCCGCTGAACCGCTTCCTGTTCGCGCTCGGCATCCCGCAGATCGGCGAGTCGACCGCCAAGGCCCTCGCCAAGCGCTTTCAGGACATGACCGCGCTGATGGAGGCGCTGAGGGCGGCCGCCGACGCTCAGGCCGGCCCCGACTGGATCGAGATCTCGACGGTCCCGCGGATCGGACCGACCACCCGCGACCGCCTTCTCGAGGTCGAGGCCTCGGAGGGGGCTGAGGGGTCGCGCGCGCGCCTGACGGCGAGCCAGCGCGACAGCCTCACGGCGCATTACGGGAGCCTGGAGGCGGCCCAGGCGGCGCTCGCCCGCGCCGCCGCCCAGCAGCCCGGGGAGGCCTACCACCTCTTCGCCGACGACGGCGAGATCGGTCCCGTCGCGACCGATTCGCTGATCCAGTTCTTCTCCGAGCCGCACAACGACGAGGCGGTACGGGCGCTCCTCTCCGAGGTGACGGCGGAGCCGATGCAGGCCGCCGGCTCGTCGGCGGCCTTCTCCGGCAGAACGGTGGTGTTCACGGGCTCGCTGGAGCGCATGACCCGCAACGAAGCCAAGGCCACGGCGGAGCGCCTGGGTGCCAAGGTCTCGGGCTCGGTATCGGCCAAGACCGACCTCGTGGTCGCGGGTCCGGGCGCCGGCTCCAAGCTGAAGGACGCCGAGAAGCACAAGGTGAAGGTCGTCTCCGAGGAGGAGTGGCTGGCCATGGTGACGGGTGCCTGATCGGGGCGCCGCTACGTCAGTCTGACGCGTCCGGCGCTTCACGGTTGCGCGGCGAGTCCGCCTGCTCCTATCGTCCGCCGCATGACCTGCCTCGCCATCGACTTCGAGACGGCCAACGAACGACGCGACAGCGCGTGCGCGGTCGGGCTCGCCTGGATCGAGGACGGGCGCGTGGTTCGGCGCGCGTCGCGCCTGATCCGGCCGCCGGAGATGCGCTTCTCACCCGGCAACATCCGGGTCCACGGCATCCTTCCGGCCGACGTGCGGGACGCGCCTCCGTTTCCCGTTGCGATGGCGGAGTTCCTCCCCGATCTGGAGCACGGCCTGATCCTCGCCCACAACGCGCCCTTCGACATGGGCGTGCTGCGGGCCTCCCTCGCAGCGCATGGGCTGCCGGTGCCGTCGTTCTCCTACCTTTGCACCCTGCAGGTGGCGCGACAGGTCTTTCCGGACCCGGCGGGATGCGGTCTCGGGAAGGTCGCGAGCCGCCTCGGCATCCGCTTCGAGCATCACGACGCCGGCGAGGACGCCTTCGCCTGCGCCGAGATCGCGCTGGCGGCCGTTCGGGTGACGGGCGCGGAGAGCGTCGCGGGGCTGACGCGGGTACTACCGCTGCGGGTGACCACGCTGCCGCCCGGTCCCGAAATGCCGAGGTACCGGGCACCGGGCCGGGAGGGGATCGCGGGGCGCGCCGCCCTGTCGGCCCGGCGGCAGTTTGCGGATGCCGAGGTGCGCTTCATGATCCGCGGCAGCACCGGCAACCGCTACGAGGTCGCGCTCGAAGAGCGGCCGTCCGGCCTCTACCTGCGCTGCACCTGCATGGCCGGACGCAACCGCCGCCGCTGCCGCCACGTGGACGCGATGGTGGACGGCGACGTCACCGATCTGATCTCGGAGAACCTCGCCGACGTGGAGCGCCTGCGCCGGTTGATCGAGGACGCCCCGGCCGGGCACCGCGTCGAGCCGGAGCGGCTGCGCCGCGTACAGGCGGCGTGACCGCTCCCCCTCCCGGCCGGGAGAGGGAGGCTCGTGTCCGATCCGAAATCGGGTTTCCTACGCCGCCTGCTGAGCGGCGTCTCCGTAGAAGGTGCCGCCGGCCTCGGCCATCCGCAGGAGGTTGTCGGGCACGCTGAAGCGGGCGCCGTGCTTGGCCTCCAGGCCGCGGGCGAGGCCGACGAAGGCTTCCGCACCCATGAAGTCGATGTAGGAGAGCGCGCCGCCGGTGAACGGCGCGAAGCCGAAGCCCAGGATCGAGCCGACATCGGCCTCTCTCGGATCGGTGACCACGCCCTCGCCGACCGTGCGGGCCGCCTCCAGCGCCTGCACCACGAGGAGGCGGTGCTTCAGTTCCTCGACGTCGACGGAATCCGGGTCGAGCCGCGTCGGCTGGAGACCCTTGAGCCCGGGCCAGAGGCGCTTCGGCGCGCCCTCCGGATAGTCGTAGAAGCCCTTCTTGTTCTTGCGGCCGAGCCGCCCCTGGTTCTCGACGAGCTCAACGAGGAGCTGCTTCTGGCCCGGGTCGACCGCCTCGGGTCCGAGCTGCGCCTCGGTGGCCTTGGCGATCTTGAGGCCGAGGTCGAGAGCCACCTCATCGTTGAGCGAGAGCGGGCCGACCGGCATGCCAGCCATCCGACCGGCCGCCTCGATCATCGCCGGCGGCACGCCCTCGAGGAGCATCTTGTGGCCTTCCAGCAGGTAGGCCGTGACGCAGCGATTGGCGAAGAAGCCGCGGGAATCGTTGACCACGATGGGCGTCTTCTTGATCGCACGCACGTAGTCGAGCGCGGTCGCGATGGCGCGCTCGCCGGTGCCCTCGCCCCTGATGATCTCGACGAGCATCATCTTCTCGACGGGCGAGAAGAAATGGATGCCGACGAACTGCTCCGGCCGGCCCGACGCCTTGGCGAGGCCGGTGATCGGCAGGGTGGAGGTGTTGGAGGCGAAGATCACGTCCGCGCCGATCACCGCCTCGACCTTCCCGATCACCTCGGCCTTCACCTTCGGATCCTCGAACACGGCCTCGATCACGAGGTCGCAATCCTTCAGGTCCGCGTAGTCCGCGGATGCCTGTATGCGCGCGAGGAGCGCGTCGCGGTCGGCGGTCTTGGCGCGGCCCTTGTTGATCTGGTTGGTGACGAGCTTGTGGGCGTAGGCCTTGCCCTTCTCGGCGGCCTCCACCGACTGGTCGAGCAGCACGACCTCCATGCCGGCATTGGCGCTGACGTAGGCGACGCCCGCGCCCATGAAGCCGGCGCCCACGACGCCGACCTTCCGCACGGAGGTCGGCGCCACGTCCTTCGGCCGCCGCGCGCCCTTGTTCAGCTCGCCCATCGAGATGAACAGCGTGCGGATCATCGCCGCCGCCTCGTTCGAGCGCAGGATCTTGGCGAAGTACCGGCTCTCGACCTTGAGGGCGAGATCCATCGGGAGCTGCAGGCCCTCGTAGACCGACGTCAGGATCGCCTTGGCGGCGGGATAGTTGTCGTGCGTCTCGCGGCGGTAGATGGCGTTGGCCGGCGGCCAGATCATCATGCCGGCGGGCGAGTAGACCTTGCCGGAGGGCGCCTTGAACTTCGGGACGTCCCAGGACGCGACGGCGGAGCCGCCGCCCTTGATCCACGCCTTCGCGCTGGCGACGACCTCGTCCTTCGGCGCCACCGCGTGGGCGAGGCCCATGTTCTTCGCCATCAGTGGGCGGATCTGCTCGCCCTTGAACAGCATCTGGAGCGCGTCGCCGGTCTGCATGAGGCGGGCCACGCGCTGGGTGCCGCCGGCGCCCGGGAACAGGCCGACCTTGATCTCGGGCAGGCCGACCCGGGTCTTGTCGTCGTCCGAGAGGACGCGGTGGTGGCAGGCGAGCGCCAGCTCGAACGCGCCGCCGAGGCAGACGCCGCTCACCGCCGCCGCGAACGGCTTCCCGCAGGTCTCGAGCTTCCGGTAGAGCAGGCTCAGGCGGCGCGACTCCTCGAAGAAGTGGCGCATCGCCGCCTCCTCGCCCTGCTCGGCCCTCATGCGTTCGTACTCGCGGCCGAGTCCCTGCAGCATGGTGAGGTCGGCACCGCCCGAGAAGTTGTCCTTGCCCGAGGTGACGACGCAGCCCTTGATCGCCTCGTCGCCCGCGACGGCGTCCACGATCTGCGCCAGTTCGTCCATCACCTCGGGGGTGATGACGTTCATCGACCGTCCCGGCATGTCCCAGGTGGCCAGCGCGATGCCGTCGGCGTCGGTCTCGAAGCGGAAATTCGTGAGATTCATCGCTGATCCTCGGGTTCGCGTCGGCGGCCCGATCGTTCGGGCCCCAGGTCGTTCGGGCTGTCCCTCGCCGCGCGGGACGGAGTTTCAGGGTCGCGGCGCCAGTTCTTGGGGCGGGGCCGGGACCCGAAGGTCCCGGCCGCCTCGCGTCGGGGCGGCACCGGCCGGAGCGGCCGTCCGTCCCGAGGCGCGCCGCCTCATTTCGCCGGCATCGGCATGCCGGCGGGCGCGCCCTGGTTGTCGCCGGCGGCGGCGACCGTCAGCATGTTGATGAGCTTGGTGACCGCGTTCTGGGAGATCGTGGTCACGGTGGAGGACGGGTCGGCGTTCAGCGCCTGGAACTTCTGGTAGGTCTTGTCGTCGTAGATGCCGTTGATGTGCTTGAGTTCGTCGAGCGAGAACTTGCTCGCGTACTCCTTGGCGAGGCCCTCGACCATGATCTCGCGCTGCTTCTCGAACTCGGCACGGATCTCCTTGCGGATGGCGTCGGCCTTCTCGTCCTTCATCGGCGCGACGGTCTTCTCGAGGGCGACGTTGAAGCCGGTCTCGAGGTTCTTGATCACGGTCTTCTGAACGAGGGCCTTGGCCTGCGTGAGCTTGTCCGCGGCCTCGTCGGCGTGGGCGGCGAGCGGCAGACCGAGCGAGGCGGTCAGCAAGAGGGTGGCGAGCAATCGCGTCATCGTGGCGTTTCTCCCGTGGATGGTATCGAGGCCGTGCCGCCGAACGGCGGGGCCGGCCGCCCTCTACCAGCCCAGGCAAGGGTTTGGGAGGCGCGGCATCCGCGCCGCACCCCCGGCCCTTGCGGTGTTCACACCCGCTCGATGATGGTCGCCGTACCCATGCCGGCGCCGATGCAGAGGGTGACGAGAGCCCGCTCCTTGCCGGTGCGCTCCAGCTCGTCGAGCACCGTGCCGAGGATCATCGCGCCGGTGGCGCCGAGGGGATGGCCCATCGCGATGGCGCCGCCGTTCACGTTGACCTTGGCCGGGTCGAGGTCGAACGCCTGCTGGAAGCGAAGCACCACCGAGGCGAAGGCCTCGTTGATCTCGAACAGGTCGATGTCCGACAGCTCCATGCCGGCCCGTTTCAGGACCTTGCGCGTCACGTCGACGGGGCCGGTCAGCATCAGGGCCGGGTCGGAGCCGATATTGGCGAAGGCGCGGATACGGGCGCGGGGCTTCAGTCCGGCACCGTTTCCAGCCTCCTTCGAGCCGATCAGCACGGCTGCGGCGCCGTCGACGATGCCCGAGGAATTGCCGGCGTGGTGGACGTGATCGACCGCCTCGACGTCCGGGTGCGCGTCGGTCGCCACCGCGTCGAAGCCGCCCATCTGGCCCATCTGAACGAAGGAGGGCTTGAGGCTCGCTAGCGACTGCATGTCAGTGCCCGGCCGCATGTGCTCGTCGCGGTCGAGCAGCGTGATGCCGTTCACGTCCTTCACGGGCACGACGGAGTTCCGGAACAGGCCCTCGTCCCAGGACTTCGCCGAGCGCTTCTGCGACTCCACCGCGTAGGCGTCGCAATCGTCGCGGCTGAAGCCGTACTTGGTGGCGATCAGGTCCGCCGAGACGCCCTGCGGCATGAAGTAGGACTTGATGGCGATGTGCGGATCGACCGGCCAGGCGCCGCCGGAGGCCCCGAGCCCGACGCGGCTCATCGACTCGACGCCGCCGCCGACGGTCATGTCGTGCTGGCCGGCCATCACCTGCGCGGCCGCGAAGTTGATCGCGTCGAGGCCCGAGGCGCAGAAGCGGTTGATCTGCACGCCCGGGACATGGGTGCCGTAATCGGCGACGAGGGCGGCCGCGCGGGCGATGTCGCCGCCCGCCTCACCGACAGGATCGACGCAGCCGAGCACCACGTCGTCGACGAGGCCCGTGTCGAGGCCGTTGCGCACCTGGATCGCCCGCAGGGCGGCTTCCGCGAGTCGGAGCGCGGTCACCTCGTGCAGCGAACCGTCCGGCTTGCCGCGCCCGCGGGGCGTGCGGACGTGATCGTAGATGTAGGCCTCGGGCATGTGCGTTTCCCTGATCTGTTCGTCGCCGCGCGGGGTGCCTCCGCCGCGTCGGCGGGGAGACAGCGTCGCGTCCTCAGAACGCCTCGACCGGCAGCGCCATCGTCGAGTCGGCGCCGGCCTTGATGCGGGTCAGGCGGAGTGCCGTCTCCGGCAGGACCCGCTCCATGAAGAAGCGGCCGGTGACGAGCTTGCCGTCCATCCGCTCGGCCGAGCCGGCATCCTCCTGCTTCCTCGCGGCCGCCGCCTTGGCGATGCGCGCCCACATGTAGCCCATCGCGACGAGGCCGAGGAGGTGCATGTAGTCGGTGGCGCCGGCGCCCGCATTGTCGGGCTTGGCGAAGGCGTTCTGCATGAACCACATCGTGGCGCCCTGGAGGTCGTTGAGCGCCGCCTGGAGCGGGCCCGTGAAGGCCTTCAGCACCTCGTCCTCGTTGTGGTCCTTGATGAAGGTCTGCACCTCGCCGAGGAACGCCATCATGGCCCGGCCGCCGTCGCGGGGCAGCTTGCGCCCGATCAGGTCCATGGCCTGGATGCCGTTGGCGCCCTCGTAGATCATGGCGATGCGGGCATCGCGCACGAACTGCGACATGCCCCATTCCTCGATGTAGCCGTGGCCGCCGAACATCTGCTGGGCCATGACCGCGTTCTCGAAGCCCTTGTCGGTCAGCACGCCCTTCACCACCGGCGTCATCAGGCCGAGCTGATCGTCCGCCGCCTGCCGCTCCTTCGCGTCCTGCGACCGGTGCAGGATGTCCGATTGCAGGGCCGTCCAGAGCGCCAGGGCGCGGGCCGCCTCGTTGAAGGCGCGGATCTGCATCAGGGTGCGGCGCACGTCCGGATGCACGATGATGGGGTCGGCCGCCTTGTCCGGCGCCTTGGCGCCCGTCAGCGCGCGGCCCTGAAGGCGGTCCTTCGCGTAGGCGACGGCGTTCTGATACGCGACCTCGGACTGGCCGAGCCCCTGCACGCCGACCGCGAGCCGCGCCTCGTTCATCATCACGAACATGGCGTTGAGGCCACGGTTCTCCTCGCCGACGAGCCAGCCGCGGGCGCCATCGTAGTTCATGACGCAGGTGGAGTTCCCGTGGATGCCCATCTTGTGCTCGATCGAGCCGCAGGACACGCCGTTGCGCTCGCCGACCGAGCCGTCCGGGTTCACGAGGAACTTCGGCACCACGAACAGGGAGATGCCCTTGGTGCCGGCCGGCGCGCCCTCGATGCGGGCGATGACGAGGTGGACGATGTTCTCGGAGAGGTCGTGCTCGCCGGCGGAGATGAAGATCTTGGTTCCGGTGAGGCTGTAGGAGCCGTCGCCGTTGGGCACGGCCTTGGTCTTGAGAAGGCCGAGATCCGTGCCGCAATGCGGCTCGGTCAGGTTCATGGTGCCGGTCCAGGCGCCCTCGACCATCTTCGGTACGTAGGTCTTCTTCTGCTCCTCGGAGCCGTGGACGAGGAGCGCGGCGATGGCGCCCTGGGTCAGCCCCGGATACATGCCGAGCGCGAGGTTGGCGCCGGAGGCGAATTCCTGCATCGCGGTATTCAGCGTATGGGGCAGGCCCTGGCCGCCGAACGCCTCCGGCACCGAGAGGCCCATCCAGCCGCCCTGAGCGTAGGCGTCGTAGGCCGCCTTGAAGCCCTTCGGCGTCGTCACGCAGCCGTCGGCGTTGCGGGTGCAGCCCTCTTGGTCACCGACGCGATTCAGGGGCGCCATCACCTCCTCGGCGAGTTTGCCGCCCTCGGCGAGCACGGCCTCGACCACGTCGGGTGAGGCGTCCGCGAAGCCCGGAAGGTTGTCGTGGCGGTGGAAGCCGAGCACGTCGTTCAGGAGGAACAGCACGTCCTCGACCGGGGCGCGGTAGCTCGGCATCTCGTATCCTCCGTCGCGGGGCTCTTGCTCGCCCTCGATACCACGGCCTCGCTCGGCGGACCGCGATTCTCTCGATAGTTCATATGTAAACTATCTGGCGGGTGGAGGGCAAGAGGGTGCCGGTGCCGGGTGCCGCAGCCGAACTGTCCGGAACGAGACCGTGCTTAACGGGGTGTTTACCAAGAAAGTTAATTGTTCGGGGAACCGGCTCGGTCTGCGCAACCAGCATTATGGGCGCGCGGACGGGTGGCCGGCACCGGAAGCTGCCGAGCCCAGGCCCGACGATGACACGCAACGCCAACCCGAGCTTCGACGGCTTCGACCCGGACGTGCTGGACGCCGCCCGGGAGGTGGCCCGGCGCGCCGGCGTGCCGCTCGAGACCTGGATGGCCTCGGTGCTCCCCGCCGAGAAGAAGCCCGGGCGCCGCCGCCGGTCAGCCCAGGAACCCGCAGGCCGGGAGGAGGGCGCGTCCGAGGCGCCCGCACCGCAAGGAGCGCCCGAGGCCGAGATCGCGCCGACGACGATGCCCGACCCGCGGGCGACGGCCGCCGATCCGGGCGAACGCTTCTCGCGGACGCTCGACGCGCTGATGAGCCGCCTCGACGCGATCGACCGCACCATCGCAGAGGATCGCCGCACGAGCCGCGACGCGGCCGGTCGGCGGATCGACGAGATCGAGGCCCGCATCGCCCAGGCGGTCGGCTCCGGCACGGCGCCCGTGCAGCAGGTGGCCGAGCGACTCGGCGACATCGAGCGCCGCATGACCGAGCTCGGCGAGCAGCTCGCCGCCCCGCGGCCGCTCGGGCGCCGGGGCCGGCCCGCCGACGCCGAGAAGCGCGATGCCGTCAGCGAGATCCGCCAGCGCCAGCGCGAGCTCGGTGCGGCGCAGGGTGCTTCGCCGCCCACCGAGGCCGGCACCGTCGGCGCACTCCAGCGCGACCTGGAGAGCCGCCTCGAAGCCTCCCGCAGCCCGTCTCCCGCCATCACCGAGCTGCAGCGCGAGACGAGCCGCCTGCGCGAGTCGATCGGCGGCCTGGCGACGGGCCGCGACGTCGGCGCGCTGGAGCAGGCCATGCTGTCCCTCGCCAACGGCGTGGAGCGGACGCAGAAGCCCGCCGACCTCGCCGCCATCGCCGCGCCGATCGAGCTGATCCGCGTGCAGGTGGAGCGCCTCGCCGATGACGTGGCCGACAACGTCCACGCCCGCGTCGCGAGCGACGTCGAGCGCCTCGCCGCCCGGGTGGACAAAGCGCTGAGCGGTGGCGCGGCCGGCTTCGCGGATCGCGACGCCCTCGCGAATCTGTTCGGCGAGCTCGACGAGATCCGCCGCCTGATCGCGTCGCTCGCCGGGCCGGAGCGCATCCAGAGCCTCGCTCAGGGCGTGCAGGCGATCAGCGCCCAGATCGCGCAGCTGCCGCGCGGCTACGGTGCGGACCAGTCCGAGATGGCGGAGCTGCGCCCGCTGCTGGAGGAAATCCGAAGCGGCCTCAAGGTGCCGAACGCGGGCGATCTCGCGGGCCAGATCCAGGCCATGGCGGCCAAGCTCGACGCCCTTCAGGACAGCGCCGACCGCTCGGCACCCGCCGAGTCGCGGGCCATCCTCGGCCGCATCGATGCCCTCGCCGACCGGATGGAGCGCGTGAGCGCGAGCCCCGTGGGCGATCTCATCGACCGCCTGGAGGATATCGGCGAGAGCCTGCGCAAGCCCGCGCCGCAGGGCGCCGAGCTGGCTTCCATCCAGGCGCAGCTGCGCACCCTCGCCGAGAAGGTCGACCGCGTCGGCGCGAGGGACGGCAGCGAGGGGCTCGACGCCCTCGAGCGGCAGGTGCTCGCCCTGACGAACCGGATCGACGCCCGCGGTGCCGATCCGACGCTCGCGAGCCTCGAGCGGACGATGAGCGAGCTCCTGAGCCAAGTCTCAGCTCTGCGCGACGAGGTGCCGATCGAGGCTGCGGCGGAACTCGCCGCCCGCACCGCCGTGGCCGAGGTCGTAGGGCGCTCGCACGATGCGGGTGCGATCGGCGACCTGCGCACCGCCTTCGCGGACCTCGTCAGCCGGCACGAGGCGTCGGACCAGCGCCTGCAATCGACCCTCGTGGGCGTGCAGACGGCCCTCGACCGCCTCGTAAACCGCCTCGGCACCCTCGACGGCGCCGCCCCGCGGCAGCCGCAGGCCCTCGAGGAATCGGTCGAGGAGCGGCTCCTCGCCTCGACCAGCATGCCGACCGCGCGGACCCGTGCGGCCAAGCGGCCGGAGTTGCCTCGCGTCGCGGTCGGCGCGACCGCGCCCGCCGCCGGTCCTGGCCGGGTCGCGGACGAGCTCCTGGAGCCCGGCGCCGGGCGGCCCCCGCGCGAGCGCGCCGTCGAGCCTTCGGAACCCGCCGAGGCTGCCGACATCAAGACGAGCTTCATCGCCGCCGCCCGCCGCGCCGCTCAGGCGGCCCAGGCCGAGGTCGCCTCGGAGGCGAGCCTCGCCGCGGACCTGCGTGGCGAGCGCACCGGCATCCGTGCCTCCGTTGCCGCGCCGCGCGCGGCCGGCCGGGCGTCGCGGCTCAAAGCCGAGATCGACCGCCGTCGCCGCCCCTTGCTGCTGGGCCTCGCGGCGATCGTGCTCGTGCTCGGCGCGCTACAGGTGATCGGGCTGCGCGAGGATTCGGCCCCGCCCGCTCCGCAGGTCGTCGAGGCCGCCCCGCCACGCGAGACGCCTGCTGCTGAAACGCCCGCGCCCGCCCCCGCTCAGCCGAGCGCCGCGCCGTCTTCGTCCCCCGCCGAGCCCGCCCGCAGCGCGGCGCCCGCCGACCCGCAGACCACGCAGGCGATCGACCGCTCCGGATCATCCGAGCCGGCGCGTCCGGCGCTTGCCAAGTCGGCGGCCCCGCAGGTCGCCGGGATGGGCAGCCTCGCGGGCGACCTCGCCGGCGTGCCGGCCGGCCTGTCCAAGCTGCGGCAGGCGGCGCTGGAGGGAGACGGCGCCGCGATCTACGAACTCGCCGCCCGCGAGGCAGACGGGCGCGGCATGACCCGCGATCTCGCGCTCGCGGCGAAGCTCTACGAGAAGCTCGCGGCGACCGGCTACGCGCCCGCGCAGTACAAGCTCGCCGGCCATTACGAGAAGGGCTCCGGCGTGGTGCGCGACCTCGGGCAGGCGAAGCTCTGGTACGGCCGCGCCGCCGAGCAGGGACATGCTCGCTCGATGCACAACCTCGCGGTTCTCTACGCGGAAAATCCGGGGCCGTCCGGGCGTCCCGACTACGCCACCGCGTCCTCGTGGTTCCGCCGCGCGGCCGAGTTCGGCGTGCGCGACAGCCAGTACAATCTCGCGGTGCTCTATGCCCGCGGCATGGGCGTGACGCAGGATCTCGCGCAATCCTACGCGTGGTTCTCCGCAGCGGCCGCCCAGGGCGACGAGGACGCCGGCAGGAAGCGGGATGACGTCGGCGCCAAGCTCCCCGCAAGCGATCTCACCGTCGCCCGCAGCATCGCCGCCGGTTTCAAGCCCCGCAAGCCCGAGCCCGCCGTCAACGAGCCGCCGGCTCCGAAGGACGCGCCCGCGGCGATGACGCTTCTCGGCGCGCCGCCGCCGAACGCGATCCCCGGCACCTTCACGCCGCCGAAGAACCGGATCTGAGGCGAGGGCTCGGGCAAAGCTTGGCCATATTGCCGCAGCGCGGGAACCGCCCGCAGCGCCGGCCGTATACCCGTTCGGACGCGTCGGCCTTCAGGCCGGCGCCTTGCAGCCGGGAGTGCGGATGCCGCGCGTGACTCCGGTTCCGGTTGGAGCCGTCATCCTCGGTGTTGCCGGGCTCATTCCCTTCCTCGGTTTCGCGGCGCTCGCCGTGAGCGGGAGCGACGGGGGACTCGGCACCATCGGCCTGTCGCCGCGCACGATCCTGTCCGCCTACGGGGCGGTGATCGCCTCGTTCCTCGGCGGGATCCGCTGGGGCGCTGCGGCCGCGCGAAACGCCGGCAACGCCGACTACCTCATCGCGATCGTGCCCTCGCTCCTCGCCTGGGCGGCTCTCGCCGCACCGGCCCCCTGGGACCTGCGCATCCTGGGCGGCCTCGTCCTCGCCTGGGGCCTCATCGACCAGGACCTGCCGCGGCGCGGCCTCGTGCCGGTCTGGCTCGGGCGGCTGCGCCTCGTCCTGTCCGGCGTGGCGGGCGCCGCACTGCTGATCGCCGCCTGAGCCGCGCTCAGTCCCGCGCCAGCATGGTGCGGCCGATCGCGAAGACGCGCCCGTCGCCGAGCAGATGCGCCGTGAAGCCGTTCGGGAAGAGCGGCTCGAAGGCGCGGTCGCGCACGTTGAGACCGCCCGCGTAGGCGCCGAAGGCCGGCATGACGAGGCGGTGCCCGTCCGTGACGAAGCAACGTCGGCGGACGGCGCGTCCCCGCATCGCGACCTTGCCGCAGGGGTGGAGATGGCCGGCGATCTCACCGTCCGCGACACCCGGCGTCGGTTCGTGCCTCAGCGTCAGACCACCGAGCGTCAGGGTCTCGGCATAGCGCCCGCCGACCCCCTCGTTGACCGCCGCATCGTGGTTCCCGGCGATCCAGACCCAGTCGCGGCCCTCCTGCAGGGCCGCGATCATGGCCCTGTCGCCGGGCTCCATCCGATCGGGACCCCGCGCATCGTGGAAGGAATCGCCGAGCGCGACCACGCGGGCCGGGTCGAAGCGGGCGACCGCCTCGTGCAGGCAGGCCAGCGTCTCTCGGGTGTCGTAGGGCGGCAGGAACTGGCCGGAGCGCGCGGCGTAGGCCGAGCCCTTCTCCAGGTGCAGGTCGGAGACGACGAGCGTCCGGTGCGCCTCGAGCCACAGGCCGCCGCACAGGTCGAAGGTCAGGCTCTCGCCCGCGAGCGTCAGGCCGGAGGGCCGAACAATCTTCTCAAGTCTCTGGCCGAGCGCCAAGATCGCATCCTCTCGCGTGGGAGGGGCGTCATCGCTCACGCCAGCGCCTCTTCGAGAAGCTGCGCCTCGGCCTCGGCCAGAATCTCGTCGGCCCCTTCGCCGTAGACCCGCTCGCGCCCGATCTCGAGCATCACGGAGACGGAGAGGGGAGAGACGCGGTCGAGCGCCTTGTGGATGATTCGCCCCTGGATGCGCCTTAGCATCATGCCGAGCCGCCTCACGTCGAGGAGTCCGGTTGCCGCATCCTGGCGGGCTGCACGCAGGAGGAGGTGGTCGGGCTGGTGCTTGCGCAGCACGTCGTAGACCAGGTCCGTCGAGATGGTGACCTGCCGCCCGGTCTTCTTCTGTCCGGGGAAGCGCCGCTCGATCAGCCCCGCGATCACGGCGCATTGCCGGAACGTGCGCTTCATCATCGCGGATTCATCGAGCCACGCCTCGAGGTCGTCGCCGAGCATGTCCTCGGCGAAGAGATCCTCCAGGAAACGGGGCTCGAAGCCGATGCGCTCGCTGAGGTCGCGGTTCGTCCAGATGGCGATGCCGTAATCGTTGGCCGCGAATCCGAGCGGGCGAAGCCGCGCCCGCTCCAGGCGCCGGGTCAGCAGCATGCCGAGGGTCTGGTGGGCGAGGCGCCCCTCGAACGGGAAGGCGGTGAGGTAGTGGCGCCCGCCCCGGGGAAAGGTCTCCACGAGGAGGTCCCGCGGGCCCGGCAGCAGCGAGCGTCGGCGCTGCTGGAGGAGGTAGTCGGAGACCTGCTTCGGCAACCGGTCCCACTCGAACGGGTCGGCGATGAGGGCGCGCACGCGCGCGGCGAGGAAGGTCGAGAGCGGGAACTTGGCGCCCGCGTAGGAGGGGATGGCCGGGTCCGTCCCCGGGCCGGCCTTGGTCACCAGCGCCTCGTCCTCGGCGAGCCCCTCGAAGCGCAGCACCTCGCCGGCGAACAGGAACGTGTCGCCGACGGTGAGCGTCTCGGCGAAATCCTCCTCGATCTCGCCCAGCACGCGCCCGGTCTTCGGCAGGACGGTGCCGGGCTTGCCGCGCAGCGAGCGGGCGAGGCGCACCTTCACCGTCGTCGCCTCGATGATGGTGCCGACATTCATGCGGTACTGCTGAGCGGTGCGGGCGTCACGCACCCGCCAGAGCCCGTCCGGCCCGCGCAGGATCTTGGCGAAGCGCTCGTAGGCGCGCAGGGCGTAGCCGCCGGTCGCTACGTAGTCGACGACCTGCTCGAATTCCTCCCAGGTCAGGCCCACGTAGGGCGCCGCGGCCGTCACCTCGTCGTAGAGGGCGACCGGATCGAAGGCGTCGGCGCAGGCCATGCCGAGGACGTGCTGGGCGAGCACGTCCGGCGCGCCGATCCGCGCGTCGGGCGTGTCCTGCGCGGCCTCCTCGACGGCGTCGAGGGCCGCCCGGCACTCCAGGATCTCGAATCGGTTGGCCGGCACGAGATACGCCTTCGAGGGCTCGTCCATCCGGTGGTTGGCGCGCCCGATCCGCTGCATGATGCGGCTCGCGCCCTTCGGCGCGCCGATGTTCACCACGAGATCGACGTCGCCCCAGTCGATGCCGAGATCGAGGGTGGCGGTGCAGACGATCGCGCGAAGCTGGCCGGCCGCCATCGCGGCCTCGACGCGGCGGCGCTGCTGCGCATCGAGGGAGCCGTGGTGGAGGGCGATCGGCAGCACGTCGTCGTTGAGCCGCCAGAGCTCCTGGAACGTGTATTCCGCCTGGAGGCGCGTATTGACGAAGACCAGCACGGTCCGGTGCGCGCGGATCAGGTCGTAGATCGCGGGCATCGACTGGTAGGCGGTGTGCCCAGCGAGCGGCAGACGCCGGTCGATCTCCAGCATGCGCAGATCGGGCTTGGCTCCGCCCTGGACGACGACGAGGTCGGCCAGGGAAGGCGCGTCGGGGGCCTTCTGCGGCACCAGGTACTTCCGCAGCTCGTCCGGCTCCCGCACCGTCGCGGAGAGACCGATGGCGGTGAGCCCCGGGCTCAGGCGGTGCAGCCGGGCGAGCGCCAGCGACAGCAGGTCGCCGCGCTTCGAGGTGACGAGGGCGTGGAGCTCGTCGAGCACGACGCAGCGCAGCTCCGCGAACAGGGCCGCGGCCTCCCGGTGCGCGATGAGCAGCGAGAGCTGCTCAGGGGTCGTCAGCAGGATGTCGGGCGGCCGGTCGATCTGGCGGGTGCGCTTGTGTGCGGGCGTGTCGCCGGTCCGGGTCTCGACGCGCACGGGAAGGCCGATCTCCGCGATCGGCGCGTCGAGGTTGCGGGCGATGTCGACGGCGAGCGCCTTGAGAGGCGAGACGTAGAGCGTGTGCAGGCCGCCGGCCTTCGCCCCCTTCGGCCTGCCGGCCAGCGCGACGAGGCTCGGCAGGAAACCAGCCAGCGTCTTGCCGGCCCCGGTCGGTGCCACGAGGAGGGCGGAGCGGCCGCTCCCGGCGATCCGCAGCAGGTCGAGCTGGTGCGCCCGCGGCCGCCAGCCCCGCCGGTCGAACCAGTCCGAGAAGATGGGCGGAAGGAGCGGATCCCCGGACAAGGTCCCTCAGACGAGGGCCGTGAGGAAGCGGTCGATCAGCTCAAGGGCGCGCTCGGTCATCTCGCCCGGGTAGCGCACGAAGACGTGGCAGCCTCCGGGATAGACCGCCGTGTGGCCGCCGTTCCCGGCCACCGCCCAGCGGGCCGACATGTAGAGGGTGTCGTCGATGAGCGGGTCGGCGGTGCCGATGGTGAAGAGGGCCGGCGGTAGGCCCTTGAGGTCGGCGTAGAGCGGCGACACGTCCGGCCGCCGCCGGTCGACGCCGGGACGCACGTAGTCGTCGGCGAAGCGCGTCAGGTCGCGGGTGTTCACGACGAGGCGTTCCTCGCCCCAGTTGCGCACGCTCGGCGTGAGGCCGAGATCGTAGAAGCCCGCGTTGAGATTCGCGCCGCGGAAGGCGCGCGGCATCTTGTGCCGGTCGCGCAGGCGCAGGAGCACCATTACGGCGAGGTGGGCGCCGACCGACTCGCCGCCGATCGTCAGCGCCTGCACGCCGAGCTGGGCCTTGCCGGGGCCCGCGAGCCAAAGCGCCGCAGCCTCGCAATCCTCCAGCGCGGCGGGGTAGGGGTGCTCCGGCGCGAGGCGGTACTCGACCGAGAGGCAGACGAAGCCGCAATTGTCGGCGATGCGCTCCAGCCACGGGTCCTGCTCGTCGGCCGAGCCCCAGACCCAGCCGCCCCGGTGGATGTGCAGGTAGGCGCCGCGCGGCGACTGGCCGGGCTTCAGGCGCGGGCGGATCACCCGCAGCGGCAGGGCGCCGCCGGGTCCAGCGATCGTCATCGTCTCGGCGCGCGCGCTGCGCGGCATGGCCGGCGAGGCCTGCGTGCCGCGGCGGCGGCGGGCGCGGACCTCCTCGATCGGCAGGTCCCAGGGGTCCTCCTGCGCGGCGTGCGCAGCGACGATCTCGGCGTTCAGCCGCTTCGTCTCGGGATCGATCGTCGCCGGGTCGAAGAGGGCGTGGTCGATCATCGGTCGTTCGTCTCGTCGGTGGGTTTCGAGCGTAACACAGTTGTGCGCAAGCTTGGACGGCGCGTCCGGCTTTCGCACAGGTCGTTGACCAGGCAAGGATCATCGGCGGCGGCCGTGATCTTGGCGGGTCCGGGCCGCATTGCCATTTCGAGGTGACCCGCGAAACCGCCTAACGCCTCAGTCGCCGGCGGGTTTCGCGGAAGGTGTGACGCTTCCGTCACGCTTCCGCCGGGTTCGGGCGGTTGAGAAGGGGCGATTTCGCCGAGGGACACGCATGATCGTCGAGCACGACCCGCGCCGCCAGGGCTCGCACTACCAGGCGCCGCCGCACGGCTACCGCGAGCCGCACGCCTCGGCGCTGCGCCGCTTCCTCGGCGGCTCGCCGACGGGGGTGTTCCTGCGTCTGCTGTTCCTGTCGATCCTCGTCGGCGCCTTCATGGCGATGCTCGGGCTCACCCCGGCGCGCCTGTTCTGGCACGCCTACGACACGCTGCGCGCGCTGGTCGATCTCGGCCTCGACGCGTTCCACGATTTCGGCGGCTGGATCCTCGCGGGCGCCGTGGTGGTGGTGCCGCTCTGGCTGATCTCGCGGCTGTTCGCGGTTTCGAAGTAGTCCCGTCTCCGCTCCGCGTCGGAGCGGAGGAACCGAGCCTCAGGCGGATCCCGCGCCCATGCACTCCCCCGGCCCCGTGACAGGCCGGCGCGTCCTCGCGCTCGCCCTGCCGATGACGCTCGCGAACGTCACGACCCCGCTTCTCGGCTTCGTCGGAGCGGCGGTGATCGGGCGGCTCGGCGACGCGGCCCTCCTCGGCGCCATGGCGCTCGGGGCGGTGATCTTCGACGCGATCTTCTGGTCCTTCGGCTCTCTGCGGATGGCGACCGCAGGGCTCACCGCGCAGGCGGTGGGCGCGCGCGACGGCGCGGAGGTCGACCGCACCCTCGCGCGAGCGCTGGCCGCCGGCGGTCTCGCCGGCCTCGCCATCGTGATCCTGCAGGTGCCCCTCGGCGCTGGCGCCATCGCGGTGAGCGGGGCGAGCCCGGCGGTGGCGGAGGGGCTCGCGAGCTACTTCCACGTCCGCATCTTCGCCGCACCCTTCACCCTCGCGAACTACGCGGTGCTGGGCTCCGTGCTCGGGCGCGGCCGGACCGATCTGGGGCTGCTGCTGCAGGTCGTGATCAACTGCGTCAACATCGCGCTGACCCTGCTCTTCGTCCTCGGCTTCGACTGGAGCCTCGCCGGCGCGGCGGGGGCGACCCTGCTCGCCGAGGCCGCCGGGCTCGTCCTCGGCCTCGCAATCCTCGCCCGGCTCGGCACCCGTCCGTTCCGGGTGCCGCTCGCGGCGGTGCGCGATCCGAAGACCCTGAGGCGCATGCTGAGCGTCAACCTCGACGTGCTGATCCGGACCCTCGCCCTGGTCGCGGGCATCGCCCTGTTCTCGGCGCTGGGCGCCCGGATGGGCGACACGGTGCTCGCCGCCAACGCGGTCCTGTGGAATCTCTTCCTGATCGGCGGATTCTTCCTCGACGGTTTCGCCACCGCCGCCGAGACCCTGTGCGGGCAGGCGGTCGGCGCGCGCTCGGCCGAAGCGTTCGGCCGGGCCGCCCGGCTCAGCCTCGTGTGGTGCCTCGCCTTCGGCCTGGGGGTGAGCCTGATCGCCTATCTCGGCGGCGGCCTGTTCATCGCCTCGGTGACGACGAACGCGGAGGTGCGGGAGGTGGCTCGGCAGTACCTGCCGCTCGCGGCGCTCGGACCCGTCGCGGCGGCGACGCCCTTCGCCTTCGACGGCATCTATATCGGGGCGACCTGGACCCGCGCGATGCGCGACCTGATGCTGGCGGCCGTGCTCGCCTACACGCTGGTGCTGGCCGGGCTTGTCTGGGCCGGCCTCGGCAACACGGGCCTGTGGATCGCCTTCCTGACCTTCCTGGCGGCCCGCGGCGCGGGACAGGCGCTCGCCTACCCGCGGCTCCTGCGAAAGACCTTCGCCCTGGAAGCCGGTCCCGCGCCCGAGCCGGCGCGGGGATGACGTCGTGGAATCCGCCTCAGCGGGGGTCCTTCCAGGCCGTGCCGGAGACGGAGCCGGTCTGGCTCGGCGCCCGTGGCGTGAGGCTGGGCTGGGCTGCCGAGGACGCGGCCGGCTCGGCCCCGCGCTGGACGTAGCGGCGCACCGGGGCGGCCTCGGCCCGGGACCGGCGATAGGCGCGGACCCTGCGGTAGCGGCGTCCGCTGGCCCGCTCCCTCGACGAGCCGACCACGCCGCCGATGACCGCGCCCGCCACCGCCCCGATCGGGCCGCCGACGATGGCCCCGGCCACGGCGCCCGAGCCGACGCCGATCGTCGTGCTGCTGCCCGCGAGCGCCGCCCGCGGCGCCGCACCTGCGGCGGCGAGCATCAGGCCGAAACAGACCGCCTTCATGGCAAGCTTCATGGCGTGTCATCCCCCATCTGTGCGCCGGCTCTGGCAGCCGAACGTGACCAAACGGGGGCGTATGGGAGCCCGGCCGGGGCGCTCCCGGCCGCTCACAATTCTCCGGTGAGGAACTGTGCGCGGCCGTGGCCGAAGCTCCAGTCCTCGTCCGAATTGACCACGCAGGAGACCATCACGTCGGCCGGCGCGATCCCGCAGCGCGCCTCCAGCTTCTCGGTCAGCAGGCGGTAGAAGGTCTGCTTCATCTCCTGCGAGCGCGGCCGCGTGATCATCTGCACGACCACGACGTCGCGCGTGCGCGGGATGTCGAGGCCCGTATCCTCGATGATCATCCGCGAAGGCTTGTGCTCGGTCACGATCTGGTAGCGGTCGCCCGGCGGCACGCGGAACGCCTCCAGCATCGCCTCGTGCGCGGCATCGAGCAATGTCTTCAGCTCGGCCTCGGAGCGGCCCTCGATCAGATCGAAGCGAAGAAGCGGCATGGGATCTCTCGTTGAAGCATCGGGGGGCCTACCTAGCAGGTGCGGCCTGTGTTCGCCGCGGTGTCGCGGGAATCCGGTATCAAATGCCCGCGTTTATCGCGGATTCCGTGTCGCGTGTTCTGGCGTGGCCGGAGGCTTGCTCTAAAGGGTTGCGCAAACCACGAGGAAGCAACCGATGTCCGATCTCCGCCTGCGCCGTAGCGTGCTCTACATGCCTGGGTCGAACCCGCGGGCGCTGGAGAAAGCCAAGACGCTGCCGGCCGACTCGCTGATCCTCGACCTCGAGGACGCGGTCGGGCCCGAGGAGAAGGAGCTCGCCCGCGAGCAGGTCTGCGCGGCGGCGCGCAGCCGCGAGTACGGCGACCGCGAGATCATCATCCGGGTGAACGCCCCGCAGACGCCCTGGGGCGAGGCGGACCTGCGCTGCGCCATCGAGGCGCGCCCCGACGCGATTCTGATGCCGAAAGTGTCCTCCCCGGCGGTTCTGGAGAGCATCGCCGACCATCTGGAGGCCCTCGACGCGCCGCCCGAGATCAAGATCTGGGCGATGATCGAGACGCCGGCCGCGATCCTCAACATCCAGAAGATCGCCGCGGCCCGGCGCGACCCGCGTACGCGGCTGACCTGCTTCGTGCTCGGCACGAACGATCTCGCCAAGGACACCTGGGCGCAGCTGGTGCCCGGCCGCGTGCCGATGCTGCCCTGGATCATGTTCACCCTGGCGGCCGCCCGCGCCGAGGGCCTGACCATCCTCGACGGCGTCTGGAACGACATCGGCGACGTCGAGGGCTGCCGCGCCGAGTGCCGGCAGTCGCGCGACCTCGGCTTCGACGGCAAGACCCTGATCCATCCGAACCAGCTCGAGCCCGCCAATACCTCCTTCGCGCCGACCGAGGAGGAGGTGCGCCGCGCCCGCCTCGTGATCGACGCGTTCGACCAGCCCGAGAACGCCAAGCG
Organism: Methylobacterium oxalidis; assembly: GCF_007992195.1. Taxonomy (GTDB): domain Bacteria; phylum Pseudomonadota; class Alphaproteobacteria; order Rhizobiales; family Beijerinckiaceae; genus Methylobacterium; species Methylobacterium oxalidis. The sequence continues at coordinate 35,655 of NZ_BJZU01000049.1, forward strand.
CGGTGCCATCAAGGTCGAGGGCCGCATGTACGAGCGCCAGCACATCAGCATGGCCAAGCGCGCGGTGGTGTGGTCCGAGGCGATCGCCGCCAGGGGGCACTGACCGCCATCGTCATCCCAGGCGCGCCGGCGGCGGTCCGGGATGACGGTCGAGAGGCTCAGGCCGACCGCGCCAGGTCGGCCGCGTCCCGGCCGACGACGGAGGAGAGGCCGGTGAGGCCCTCCGCCTTCATCCGCTCGACGAGGCCCGCCTTGATCTCGCCCACCAGCGCGGGCCCGGCGTAGACGAGCGCGGAGTAGAGCTGCAGCAGGCTCGCGCCGGCCCGGATCTTGGTCCAGGCCGCCTCCGCGGAATCGATCCCGCCGACCCCGATGAGGGGCACGCGGCGCTCGACGCGCCGGTAGGTCTCGGCGAGCAGCCGCGTCGCCGGGCCGAAGAGCGGGCGTCCGGAGAGGCCGCCGGTCTCCTGCGCGAGGCGCGCCTCGACCAGGCTCTCGGGCCGCGCCACCGTGGTGTTCGAGACGACGAGCGCCTGCACGCCGCGCCGCAATGCCGTCGCGCAGATCGCGTCGAGGCTCGCGAGATCGATGTCGGGGGCGATCTTGAGCAGGATCGCGGTCGCCGGGCACGCCCCATCGCGCGCCTCCACGGCGCGCGCGAGCAATTCGTCGAGGAAGGCCTCGCCCTGGAGGTCGCGCAGGCCCGGCGTGTTGGGCGAGGACACGTTGACGGTGATGAAGGCGACGAGCGGCGCGAGCGCCCGCGTGCAGGCGACGTAGTCGGCGAGCCGATCCGCCGAGTCCTTGTTCGCCCCGATGTTGACCCCGACGATCCCCGTCCGGCCGCGCCGCGCCTCGAGCCGGCGCGCGACGACCGAGAGCCCCTCGCTGTTCAGGCCGAACCGGTTGATGACGGCGCGGTCGGCGGCGAGCCGGAAGACGCGCGGGGCCGGGTTGCCGGGCTGGGCTTTCGGCACCACGCCGCCGACCTCCACGAAGCCGAAGCCGAGTCCGAGCATCGCGTCGGGAACCTCGGCGCCCTTGTCGAAGCCCGCCGCGAGGCCGACCGGATTCGGGAAACGCCGGCCGAGGCAATCGACCGTCAGGCGAGGGTCGTCCGGCGCCGGGCGCCGGGGCGGCATCACGCTCAGCGCCCGCAGGGTGAGATTGTGCGCCGTCTCGGCGTCGAGCCCGTGGAGGACCGGGCGGACCAGGGGAAAGAGCGCGCCGATCACGGGCGGTCCTCCGCCGGGAACGCCTCGGGGAAGACGTGGCGCCCGTCTTCGCCGAGGGGCAGGTCGTGGACGCCACGCACCGCGTCGAGGGACAGGTCGCCGTAGAGATGCGGGAAGAGGTCGCCGCCGCGCGAGGGCTCGTAGCGCAGGGCGGGGCCGAGGGCATCCGCCTCGACCGACACGAGCAGCAGGTCGTCCTGCCCCGCGAAATGGCGCGCGGCCGTCTCGCGCGCCTGCACGGCGGTGGAGAGGTGGATGTACCCGTCCGCGCGGTCGACGGGCGCCCCCGTGAAGCGGCCCGCCGCCTCGGCCGCGCGCCACAGCGTCTTCGGACAGATCTTGTAGATGAGCGTCATCCGGGCCCCGAGACCTCCAGTTCGACCGGCCGTCGATAGTGCCGAGCCCGTACCCGACGCAACCGCCGCATCGGTGGAATCCACGTGTCCCGTGTGCGGTTGATGACATTGCCCGCGACCGATCGCGCGGCCGGCTGGAAACATTCGGAAGCACAATTGCCTTTTCGTTCAGGTAGTTCTACTTTCCTACAACTAGGCCGTGCGTCTTAGCGGTCGACCCAGCCTTGAGCCCGAGATGCTGTCCCACGAGCAGATCTGGACTGCGATCGATCGCTTGGCCGAGCGTCACGGATTCTCGGCCTCCGGCCTCGCGCGGCGGGCTGGTCTCGACGCGACGAGCTTCAACCGCTCGAAGCGGATCGGGCCGGACGGGCGCAAGCGCTGGCCCTCGACCGAATCGATCTCGAAGGTCCTCGTCGCCACGGGCGCGAGCCTCGACGAGTTCCTGCGCCTGATCGAGCCCCGGGAGGGCCCGCCGCGGGCGATGATACCGCTCATCGGCATGACGCAGGCGGGCGCCGGGCGCCTCTTCACCGAGGAAGGCATGCCGACCGGCGGCCCGGGCTGGGAGGAGATCGAGTTTCCCGATCTCGGCGAGGAGCGCGCCTTCGCCCTCGAGGTGCAGGGCGACTCGATGACGCCGCTATACCGGGACGGCGACGTGCTGATCGTCTCGCCCACCGCGGGCCTGCGCAAGGGCGACCGCGTGGTGGTCCGCCTCGGCTCGGGCGAGGTGCTGGCCAAGGAGTTGCGCCGCCGCACCGCCCGCACGATCGAACTCGCCTCGCTGAACCCCGACCACGAGGACCGCACGGTGAATGTCGGCGACATCGCCTGGATGGCCCGCGTGATGTGGGTGCGTCAGTAGGATCCGGGGCGCCGCTCCGCCCTCGACCCGTCGCGCCGTTGCCGCTATCCGTGGGCGAACCGTGGCCTCATGGCCCGTCGAGGCCGACAGCGCGATGCCAGAGCCCGGAACGGACGGAACGAGCGGCGTGGCCGGGATCGAGCCGGGCTGGAAGTCCCTGCTCGACGCGGCCGCCCTTCCGGCCTTCCTGACCGACGCGCGCCGAGACGGCGAGCCGGTGGTCTACGCCAATTCCGCCTTCCTGGCCCTCAGCCGGCGCGCCGAGGACGAGGTCTGCGGCCGTCCCATCGCGAGCCTGTGGCCCGGCGCCGTCCCGGGGGAGGGCGGGAGCGCCGCGGAGTTTTTGGCGCAGGCGGGCGACGGCTCCACCTTCTGGGCGAGCCTGACGCTGGCACCCGTGGCGGGAACCCCTTTCCGGTTGGGGCAGATCGTCGATGTCACCCGGCGCCGCGACTTCGAGGGCGCGCTCGCGCTCTCGCGCCAGCGCGAGGCGCTGGGTCTCCTCACGAACAGCGTCGCGCACGAGTTCAACAACTTCCTGCAGATCCTGATCGGCTACATCGATGGCTTGAAGCGGCGGCTCGGCGACAGGCCCGAGCCGTTCATCCAGCGCGCCGTGACGCGCTCGACGGACGCGGCCGAGCGGGCGGCCGTGCTGACGCGCCAGCTCCTCGCCTTTTCCCGCCGGATCGCGCCGGAGGTGCGCCCGGTCGATCTCGACGCGGTGGTGGCCGAGATCGCCGGCCGCCTGCGCATCTCCCTGCCGGCGAGCATCGCGCTCACGGTCGAGACGACGCCCGACCTGCCGCGGGCGCTCAGCAACCCGACCCAGCTGGAACTCGCTCTCGCTCACATCGTCGCCAACGCCTGCGAGGCGATGCCGCGGGGCGGCACGATCACGATCGCGACCTTCCTCGTGCCTGTGGGCGACCGCACGATCCAGCGCCCTGCCGACGGCGCGGTCGGGGTGTCCGTCAGCGACACCGGCACCGGCATGTCGCAGGAGATGCTGGCCCGCGCCCTCGCGCCCTTCGCCACGAGCCGCGAGGCGGGGCGTGGGGCGGGGCTCGCCATCGTGCACGGGCTGATGAAGCGCCAGAACGGCACCGTCGCCCTCGACAGCCGCCAGGGGGAGGGGACGAGCGTCCGGCTGATCTTCCCGGCCGCCGCGTGAGAAAGTCTTAACCGCCGCGCGATCGGGCGCCGCCCGTCAGATCAATTCGTGCGCGGAACCGGACTAAAACATCGGCTCACGCGTCACCATATCGTCGGTGGCGCTCAAGCCACCACGTTTTCTCTCGCAGAGGCGTATCGATGCTCACCTCCACCACGCGCCGCAAGCGCACCGCGATCCTTCTGGCGCTCGCCGCAGCGCTGACGGTCGCCGCGCCCGTCGTCGAGGCCCGTCCGGGCGGCGGCGGCTCTGTCGGCTCGCGCGGAAGCCGCACCTTCAACGCACCGTCCGCGACCACCACGGCGCCCGGCACGGCCGCGCCGATTCAGCGCTCGCAGACCTCGCCGAGCCCGGGCATGAACAATCCCGGCATGCAGGCCCCGAACCAGGGGCGCCGTTTCGGTGGTGGCTTCTTCGCGGGCCTCCTCGGCGCGGGTCTTCTCGGCGCGCTGATCGGCGGCGGCTTCTTCGGCGGTCTCGGCGGCATCGCCTCGTTCCTCGGCCTGCTCCTGCAGGTCGGCCTCATCGTCGGCCTGATCGTGCTGGCCGTGCGCTTCTTCCGCCGTCGCCAGCAGCCGGCCGGCGCCGGCGCGCCCTACGCCCGTCAGAGCCTCGACAACGGGCCGGACCCGCGTGCTCAGCCCGGCCCGGGCGGCCTCGGCGGCATGATGGGGGGCGGCACGATGGGCGGCGCGCAGCGGCCGGCCCAGCAGCGACCCGTGCAGATCGGCCCGCAGGACTATCAGGTCTTCGAGCGGATCCTCGGTGACGTGCAGGACGCCTATTCCCGCGAGGACATGGTCACCCTGCGCAACATCGCGACGCCGGAGATGGCGGGCTACTTCGAGGAGGAGCTTCGGGCGAACGCGGCGCGCGGCATCGTCAACCGGATCTCGGACGTCAAGCTCCTGCAGGGTGACCTTGCGGAAGCCTGGGGCGAGGGTCAGGCCGAGTACGCCACGGTCGCGATGCGCTACGCGCTGAAGGATGTGAAGCTCGACCGCAACACCAACCGGGTCGTCGGGACCGAGCCGGCAGAGGCGACCGAGATCTGGACCTTCGTGCGCGGCCCCGGCCGCCCCTGGATGCTCTCGGCGATCCAGCAGACCGCCTGATCCTCGGAACGACCGATTCTCAAGGGCCGGCGCCGCTCACGCGGCGCCGGCTTTTCTGTGCGCGTCCCAGGCGTTGGCGAGCGCCACGAAGCCCGCGACCGGCACTTCCTCGGCGCGCGCCGTCTCCGGAATGCCGGCCGCGGCCAGGATCCGGCCCGGCTCGGGCAGGAGCGCCTTGAGGCTCTGGCGCAGCATCTTGCGGCGCTGTCCGAAGGCCGCCCGCGTCACCGCCTCAAGCGCTCCGGCGCGGCAGGGCAGGGGGGCGGTCCGCGGCACGAGGCGGACCACGCTGGACGTCACCTTCGGCGGCGGCACGAAGGCCGAGGGTGCCACGTCGAACAGGATGTCGGCCCGCGTCCGCCAGCCACAGAGCACGCCGAGGCGCCCGTAATCCGCGCGCGCACCCTCGTCGGCCACGATCCGTTCCGCGACCTCGCGCTGGAACATCAGCGTCAGCGAATCCCACCACGGCGGCCACGCCTCGCCCTCGAGCCACCCGGTGAGGAGCGCGGTGCCGACATTGTAGGGAAGGTTCGCCACGATCCGGGCGGGGCCCGGCCCGAGAAGCGGGCGCGGGTCGAATTCGAGCGCGTCGGCGTCCACCACCTCCAGGCGTCCGGGATAGTGCGCCGCGATCTCGGCGAGCGCCGGCAGGGCGCGCGGATCCCGCTCGATCGCGATCACCCGCCCGGCTCCGGCAGCCAGCAGTGCCCGCGTCAGCCCGCCCGGTCCCGGGCCCACCTCCACCACCGTCACGCCGTCGAGGGGCCCGGCCGCCCGCGCGATACGGCCGGTCAGGTTGAGGTCGTAGAGGAAATTCTGGCCGAGCGCCTTCTTCGGCTCCAGGCTGTGCCGGCGCACGACCTCCCGCAGCGGCGGCAGCCCGTCGGAGCTGGTCATAGCTCGTCGGTCGGATCGAAGTGGGTCGGGCGGGGCGGGCGCGGTCGGTCGGCGTAGGCGCTGATCGGGATGATGTCGGCGCTGGCCGGCACCGCGCGCCCGGAAGCGGCGTGCCGGGCCAGGCGCTCGGCGAGCCGCAGGGCGGCGATCAGGCTGTCCGGCCGCGCGATGTTGCGGCCGGCGATGTCGAAAGCCGTGCCGTGATCGGGCGATGTCCGGATGAAAGGCAGGCCGAGCGTCACGTTCACGCCCTCGTCGAAGGCGATCGTCTTGATGGGAATCAGGGCCTGGTCGTGAGTGGGCGCGAGCGCGACGTCGTAGGTCTGCCGGGCACGCGCGTGGAACAGGGTGTCGGCGGGCAGCGGCCCGCGGATGTCGATTCCCTCGGCCCGCAGCCGCTCAACCGCGGGCGCCAGCACGTCCCGATCCTCCGTCCCCATCGTGCCGGCCTCCCCGGCGTGCGGGTTGAGGCCGGCGAGCACGAGGCGGGGCCGCTCCATGCCGAAGCGTCCCCGCAGGTCCGCCGCGACGATCCGGGCCGTGCGTTCCACGAGCTCGGCCGTGAGCAATTCCGGCACCCGTCGCAGCGCGACGTGGATCGTCACCGGCACCACCGCGAGTCCGTCGCTCCAGATCATCATGACGGGAAGCGGCGGCTCGGCGCCGGGCGCGACCGAGAGGGAAGCGAGGAACTCCGTGTGGCCCGGATAGGCGAAGCCGACCTGCGTGAGGACGTACTTGGCGATCGGGTTCGTCACCACGGCGGAGGCGCGGCCGGCCTGCACGAAGGCGACCGCGGCGGTGATCGATTCGAGCGTCGCGCCGGCAAGGGCCGGGTCCGGCTTGCCCGGCTCCGCCGCGATCTCTGCGCCGCTCGGCAGGGGCACCACGGGCAGCGCCCTCGGGAAGACCTCGGCGGCGGTCTCGGGATCGATCTCGGCGACGGGAACGCTCTCGCCGAGACGGTTCGCTGTGCGCTCCAGGAAGGCGGGATCGGCCACGACGAAGAAGGGCGGGACGCCCGGATTGATCGTCCGCAGGCGCCAAGCGGCCAGGGCGAGCTCCGGGCCGATGCCGGCGGGATCGCCGAGCGTGAGCGCGAGGGGAGGTCGGTCCTGATTCATGCGGTCACCGGTGGGGTGCTGGCGTTCGGCGCGAGGGGACAACGCGCCGTCGCGCCGACGAGCCTCCGCGCGGCCGACATCTCGCCCGCAGCGCGGGGACGATCCGTGGCCAGGATGCTCAGCGCGCGGCCGCGATGCCGTCGGCCGTGATCGGCGTGCCGACGGACTGGCGCAGGTCGGCCTCGCCGAGCGTCTTCAGCTCGACGCGCAGCAGCACGGTCTGGTTGCGCTCGCGGACGCCGAGGGCGGTGGCGATCGGCGAGACGATGTAGTTCAGCGAGACCGTGGTGCACTCGTCCTGGTAGCCGCCGCCGAGGCTCATCCCCGACAGGTAGAAGCGGTTGCCGCTCGGCGGAAGCGGCATCGCGCCGATCGGGTTGGCGAGATAGGTGCGCAGGGCGTCGTTGTAGGAGTCGCGCGCGTCGAGATAGTGCGTCAGGTCGAGGAGCGCCGAGCCCGTGAGGAACCAGTTCGGCGTGATGTGATAGGTGGCCGAGGCGGTGATGCCCTCGCGACGGTTGTTGAAGCCGAGCAGCGGCTGCGCCTGATAGTACGAGTAGAAGGCCGAGACCGACAGCGGCAGGAAGGGCGAGAACCGCGCGGTGACGCCGCTCTCGAACCGGTTCACGCCGAAATCGGCCTGGTCGAACCGGGCCCGCGTGATCAGGCTGATGTGCTGGTTCGGCGAGAGCTGGAAACGGCCGACGAAGTCGGAGCGGCGGTTCTCCAGGCCCGATTCGAGGCCGACATTGGCGATGTCGCCGCGGCGGAACGAGTTCACGCCCGCGATCTGCACGGACTCTCCGAACAGGACGTTCGCGTACCAGCCGGCCGGCGTTACCACGGAGTACTGGCCGCCGAGATTGGCGCGCAGGCCCCCCTCCACGCGGTCGTAGCCCGAGAACTTGTCCCACTCGAATAGCGAGGTGTCGTCGAAGACGAGGCTCTGCGCGTCCTCGTTCGGCAGCCGGCCGATGCGGGTCTCGCTCGGCCGCGCGATGACCTGGGCGATCGGCTCCAGGGTATGGACGCCGAGGCGGCCGAAATCCCCGACGAAGGGATAGCGGTAGTCGATGCCGACCGCCGGCATCACGCGGCCCGAGGAGCCCTCGCCGATGTTGGCGATCGTCGGCACGAGCGCGTTCTGGTAGCCGGACAGGCTCGGGTTCACGAAGAAGGCGTCGGTGCGCAGGTACGCGAAGGGGGTGATCACCTGACCCAGCGGATCGATGAAGCTGCGCCGCCAGGAGACCTGCGCCGAGGCGCGGGTGTTCGTGCCGGCGAGGCCCCGGATCAGGCAGGTCGAGCGCGTGAAGGTGCTGCACGTGTCGTAGAGCGGGTAGTTGATGCCGTTGACGCTCGGGCTGAACAGGTAGGCGTTCGAGCGCGGCAGGCCCTGGAAGTCCGTGGCCTCGCGGGTCAGGCTCGTGATGTTGCCCTCGAAGCGCAACTCGCCGCCGACCGGGTCCGGCCCGTTGATGCGCTTCTCGTAGTCGATCACCGGGGCGACGACGGGCTGCTCCTTCTGCCAGTCGAAGCTCGACAGGACCTTGAAGTAGTAGCCCCGCGCCTCGAACCAGGAGCGGTCGCCCTGGCCGTTGAGGTAGGCCGTCGAGACCGCCTCGCGGAAGTAGTCGGTGACGAGCGCTTGGTTGCGGATGCGGTAATTGTCGAGGAACCACTTGTCGGTGACGCCGACGACGTCCCAGCCCGTGGTCCAGCGGTCGTTGATGTAGAAGCGGCCCTTGCTCTCGATCGAGCCGCGGAAGTCGCGGTCGCCCGCGCCGAGGGGGCCGGGCAGGAAGGCGCTCGGCGTCGTCTGGAAGATGCCGCTGACCCGCGCGCTGTAGGCGCCGGTCTCCAGCCGGTGGCGGAACTCCGCCTGGCCGAGCACGCCCTGCCGGCTGAGGAAGGCCGGCGTGACGGTGAGGTCGTAGTTCGGCGCGAGGTTCAGGAAGAACGGCGTCGCGACGCCGGTTCCGATCGCCGTCGAGGTCAGGAAGCGCGGCGTCAGGAAGCCGGTCTTGCGCTTCACGCTCGGGTCGGGCGCCTCGAAATAGGGCAGGTAGGCGACCGGGATGCCCGCCAGCTCCAGGCGCGAATCCTCGAAGTAGACCGTGTGGGTCTCGTTGTTGTGGATGATCTTCGCCGCGCGCACCTGCCAGAGCGGCGGCTTCTCCGGGTTGTCCTTGCACGGCTCGCAGGCCGTGTAGGTGCCGTACTCGAAGCTCGTCTGCTCGCCGGCGATGCGCTCGGCGCGGGGCGCCGAGAAACGCGTGCGCACCACCTCGCCGCGCTGCTCCACGGTCTGCTGCACGCGCAGCGAGTCGATGAAGCCGTTCTTGAAGTCGTCCGTCAGCTCCATCCGGTCGCCGGTGACGACGGCGCCGTCCCGGTCTGTCAGGCGGACGTTGCCCTCGGCGATGACCCGGCTGGCGCCGCGATCGTAGCGGACGCTGTCGGCCTGGAGCGTGCGGGGGCCGTAGTGCAGCTCGGCGTTGCCCCGGGCTGTGACCGTGTTGCGGTCGTTGTCGTAGATGAGCTCGTCCGCCTCGACGAGGAGCTTGTCGGCGGGCTGGCCGGCCCTGGCTTTCGGGGCAGACGCGCCGGCCTTCTGGGCAGCCGCCTGCGTCGCGGTCGCCAGCGGTGCGGCGGCCGTCAGCAGCGCCAGCAAGCCGGCGGCCTTCGCGATGTCGGCGACCCTACGCAACGCGCGTCCCAACTCCTGCCACGGTCGACCTCGCCACCCGTCCGAGGCCGGAGCCTCAGCCGTCCTCCTGGTACAGAAGCGTGAGCGTACCGAGAAGACTCCCTACCACGGCCGGGAACCACGCCGCCACTGGCGCCGCCACGATCCCCGAGGCGCCGAGCCCTTCCATGACCTGACGGGCGACGTAGAGGGCGAAGCCCGCCGCGACGCCCCAGAGCACGAGCTTGCCGACACCACCAAAGCGGAAGAACCGTAAGGAAACGGTTGCCGCCACGAGGACCATGGCGACGAAGAGCATCGGCCTGGCCAGGAGCACATCATACTGGAGTCGGTACCGGGTCGCATCCAACCCGGCCCGCTCCGTCCGTGCGATGGTCTCGGGTAGTTGCCAGAATGGCACGGAATCCGGGGGCGTGAAGCGCTGGCGCACCTGCCCCGGATCGAGCGGCGAGGCGATGAGGTAGCTGCCGAACGACTCGGGCGGCGCGCCCGGGGCGAGGAGGCGCGCCTCGCTCAACTCCCAGTAGCCGTCGTGCAGGGTCGCTCGGGCGGCCTCGATCTGCGAGACGAAGGAGCCGGCCTCGTCGAAGGTGAAGACCGAGACGCCGGCCAGCGTCGTCGTCCCCTCGATGGCGGTCTCGGCCCGCAGGATCGCCTGCCCGTCCAGGCTCCGCTGGCGGATCCACAGGTCCTTGCCCGAGCTCGCCTTGGTGGAGCGGGCGAAGATCTTCGCCTCGATCTCGGTGGAGCGCTGCTTCAGCATGGCCGAGACCGGGTTGTAGACGCCGACCGTGAGGGCGCCGATGGCGAGCGCCACGAACACCCCCGGCTGCAGGAACTGCCACGCGGAGATGCCCGCCGCCCGCGCGACCACGAGCTCGAGCTTGCGCGAGAGCTGCAGCAGGGTCGCGATGGAGCCGAACAGCACGGCGAAGGGCAGCACGCCCTCGGCCACGGCCGGCGTGCGGAAGAGGGAGAGCTGCGCCATCAGCCCCGGCGAGGCGCCCTCGGAATCGCCCGCCCGTCGCAGGAGCTCCACGAAATCCAGGGTGTAGACGAGCGCGAAGACGGTGATGAACACGCCGAGCACCGTGCGCACGAAGCGCATGGCGAAGTAGCGTCCGAGGGTCCCGCCGATCAGCATGGCGCGGCCTCAGCTCGCCGCGAGCCGCGGCGCGCGGGGGCGCAGGCGCCGGATCCGGTCGCCGAGGCGGGTGCCGAGCGCGCGCACGGCCGGGCCGTGGAAGATCACCAGCGCGGACAGGCCGATGGCGAGGAGCGGCACGGCGTAGATCGCCACCACGGCCCCGGCGCTGCGCGCGGCCGCGCTCGTCGCCGCGAAGCCCGCGATGCGCAGCACCGTCACGGCGACGATCGCGCCCGCTATGGCGAGGCCCCGGCCCTGGCGCGTGGTGCGCGGGTCTCCGAGGGCCGCGAAGGCGATGAAGGTGAGGGCGATCGGGTAGAGCCAGGCGGAGAGGCGGTCGTGCAGCTCGGCCCGGAAGCGGCCCTTCTGCGCCAGGTAGTAGCGCTCCGTGCGGTCGGGGAAGAGGAGCTGCGTCGTCGAGCGCTCGCGCGGCTTGTAGACGATCTCGGCGTCCGGCGGCGCGAAGGCGGCGAGATCGATCGTATAGCGCTCGAAGGTCAGGATCGAGGAGGCGCGCGAGTCCTTGAGCTGCTGGTGCACGCTGCCCTTCTCCAGCGCGAGGTAGCTCTGGCCGTCGAGCTCGATCGCCTGCCCCCTTTCCGCGAGGTAGACCTTGGTCTTCCCGGCCTCGCGTTTGTCCTGGATGAACAGGCCGAGCAGGGCGCCGCCCTGGCCGCGCTCGCGGAAGTGGAAGGTGATGCCGTTGTCGAGGCTGGTGAACTGGCCCTCCTTGACGACGTTCGCGATGAGGTCGCCGCGCACCCGCGTCACCACGTCCCGCAATTCCTGGAAGCTCGAGGGCATCACCTGGATCGTCAGGAAGGCGGTCAGGAACGAGATCGCGAAGGCCAGCGTCAGGAAGGGGCGCAGGATGGCGCGCGGCTTCATGCCCGCCGCCGACATCACGATGAGCTCGGAATCGCCGTTGAGCTTGTTGAGCGCGTAGATCACCGCGATGAACAGGGCCATCGGCGAGATCACGGCGATCAGGGTCGGCAGCGAGAGGCCGGTGACGAGCAGGAAGATGAGGAGCGTCTGTCCCTTGGCCGTGATCAGGTCGAGCTCGCGCAGCGCCTGCGTGACCCAGATCGTGCCGGTGAGGCCGATCAGGCAGGCGAGGAAGGCGGAGAGCGCGATCCGGAAAATGTAGCGCTCGATCTGCGTCATGGCGTCTTCATGGGGGTCTCGACGGGCCTTCCGCCCCTCGACGCTCGCGCGACCGTGATCGCTCTGCACGGCCGGCGAGCACGTCGCGTCCGCCTGCCGCTTCGCCCGGCTCGCCCCCGCGCCGACCGACCCCGCTCAAGGCTCCCGAAAAGGGGCCGTTTCAGGGCGCGCGACCCGCGAAACGCGCCCCGCCGTCGCGTTGCGTTCTGCGGCTCAGCGGCTACACAGGCAGTCGGACAGCGGGTCGGGCGCCCCGGTCGGCGCCAGAGACACCATCGGCTCACGGAAAGCAACGACATGGCGGACGCTATCACCATCACCTTCGGCCCGCTCGGTTCCGCCGGTCGCGGCGATCTGGTGGTGTTCGTCGGCGACGACCTGGCCCTGGGCGGCGCGGCGCGCGACGTTCTGGGCAGCGGCGGCGCCGACCTCGTGGCCCGCGCGGCCTCGGTCGAGAAGTTCAAGGGCCGCTCGCTCTCCGCTCTCGTGCTGCCGGCCCCGGCCGGCATCGAGGCGGACCGCCTCGTGGTGGTCGGCCTCGGCTCCGACAAGGATCGCGCGAAGATCGACTGGCCGGTGCTCGGCGGCTTCACGGCCGGCAAGGTCTCCGGCCGCACCGCGCGGGTGGTGCTCGGGGCCAACGGCGCGCCCGTCACTGCCGAGAACGCCGCGGAGTTCGCCCTCGGCGCGCGCCTGCGCAGCTACAGGTTCGACCGCTACAAGACCAAGAAGAAGCCGGATTCCGACGAGAACGGCGGCACCACGCTCCACCTGCTCCTGTCCGAGCACGAGGCCGCCGCGCAGGCCGCCAAGGCGGCGGAGGCGGTGGCCGAGGGCGTGGTCATCGCCCGCGACCTCATCAACGAGCCGCCGAACGTCCTCTATCCGGAGGAGTTCGCGCGCCGCGCCTCCGAGCTGACGAAGCTCGGCGTCGAGGTCGAGGTGCTGGAGCCCGCCCGCATGCGCGAGCTCGGCATGGGCGCCCTGCTCGCCGTCGCTCAAGGGTCGGTGCGCGAGCCCCGCGTCGTCGTCATGCGCTGGAACGGCGCCGACTCCGCCGAGACGCCGGTGGCGCTCATCGGCAAGGGCGTGGTCTTCGATTCGGGCGGCGTCTCGATCAAGTCCGCGGGCGGTATGGAGGACATGAAGGGCGACATGGGCGGCGCCGCCGCCGTCGTCGGCACCCTCCACGCGCTGGCGAGCCGCAAGGCGAAGGTGAACGTCGTCGGCGCCATCGGCATCGTCGAGAACATGCCGGACGGCGGCTCCTACCGCCCCTCCGACATCGTCACTTCCATGTCGGGCCAGACCATCGAGGTCATCAACACGGACGCGGAGGGCCGCCTCGTGCTCGCCGACGTGATCTGGCACGTCCAGAGCGCCTACAAGCCGAGGTTCATCATCGACCTCGCCACGCTGACGGGCGCGATCATCGTGGCCCTCGGGCAGGACATCGCCGGCCTGTTCTCGAACGACGACGACCTCGCCGCGCGCATCACCGCGGCCGGCGAAGCGACGGGCGAGAAGGTCTGGCGGATGCCGCTGGCCCCCTCCTTCGACAAGGCGATCGACTCGAAGTTCGCGGACATGAAGAACACCGGCGGTCGCCACGGCGGGGCGGCGACGGCGGCCTCCTTCATCAAGCGCTTCGTGAACGACGTGCCCTGGGCGCATCTCGACATCGCGGGCGTGGGCATGTCCTCGAACGCCACCGAGATCAACCGGAGCTGGGGCGCGGGCTGGGGCGTGCGCCTCCTCGACCGGCTGATGCGCGAGCACTACGAGACGAAGTAGGGCGCGCGGCCCGGCCGGCCCCGACGGAGGCGGCGATGCGAGACGGGCTCGGCGAGCGCGGGGACTGGCGGCCATGAGGCCCGAACTCATCGTGGCGGGTGCGCCGCTCGCCGCCGCGCTCCTCGCCGCGGCGCTCGCGGCGGCGACCGGATTCGACCAGAACGCCGCCCTGCCGCCGGCGCTCCAGGCCCGCTTCTACGGCTTCTTCCTCGACAAATACCCGCTCTTCGCCTTCGCGATCGTCTACGCGCTGGCGCGCATCCTCGCAGTCGCCCTCGGGCCGGGCTCCGCCTCGGTTCCGCGCCGCATCCTCGGTGCGATCCTCGGCGCCGCCCTCGTTCTCGGTGTCAGCCTGCACCCGACCTTCGGCGGATTCGTGCTGCGTGCCGGCTTCGCCACCGGCGGCATCGGCTTCCTGAACCAGCTTCCCTACTGGCTCGCCTACGCGCTGGGCACCGCCGCCGCCGCCTTCCTGTTCGGGGGCGTGCTCGGCCTGTCGGTGATCGTCACGAATCGCGGCACCCGCCCGCGCGAGGGTTGGGGCCGCGTGATCCGCACCGCTCTCGTGGGCGCCGGCCTTCGCTTCCTCGCCCTCTGGCTCGGCTTCGCCGTGCTGGGGCTCGCCCGCGAGGCCGGGATCGGGCTGTGGCCGCGGCGGCCACTGAGCATACCGCAGTTCGGAATTCTCGCGGGATTGCTGGTCGCCGGCCTTCTCCCGCACAGCGTGATCACCGCCCTGCGCGCACATACTTATTCCCGAAATGCCTTGATCAATCCGGTCCGGTCCCGCTAATCGGTTCGGCAATGGGGAAAACCCACGGCGGCCGCGGGCAGCCGACAAGGAGAGGGAGGATCGCCGTGATCCAAGACATCCGTGCCGAGCGGCCCTGGCTGGCGGCCTACCCGCCGGGCGTGCCCGCCGAGATCGATCTGGACCGGCTCGGCACGCTCGCCGACCTGTTCGAGACCAGCGTGCGCCGCTACGGCGACCGTCCGGCGATCATCAGCTTCGGCAAGGCGGTGACCTATTCCGAGCTCGGCGCCCGCGCCGAGGCGCTCGCCGCCTGGCTGCAGGCGCAGGGGCTCGGCAAGGGCGACCGCGTCGCGATCATGATGCCGAACGTGGCGGCCTATCCGGTCGCGCTGTTCGCGGTGCTCATCGCCGGCTGCACGGCCGTCAACGTGAACCCGCTCTACACGCCCCGCGAGCTGACCGCGCAGCTCAACGACTCGGGCGCCCGCGTCCTGCTGGTGCTGGAGAATTTCGGGCACACGGTCGCCGAGGCGCTGCCGGACCTCGACCTCGAGCGCATCGTGGTGGCGGGTCCGGGCGACGGGCTCGGCCTCAAGGGACGCCTCATCGACATGGCCTCGCGCCACCTGAAGAAGGCGGTCAAGCCGTTCCGGCTGCCGCCGGAGAAGACAACGCGCTTCGAGGCCGCGGTGAAGGCGGGGCGGGGGCTGCGGCGCAAGCCCGTCGCGCTCGCGCCGGAGGATCTCGCCTTCCTGCAGTACACGGGCGGCACCACCGGCATCGCCAAGGCCGCGATGCTGACCCACCGCAACATCATGGCCAATGTCGAGCAGTGCCAGCTCTGGTTCGGCGCCACCGACACGGAGGAGCGGCGCACCATGGTCACGGCGCTGCCGCTCTATCACATCTTCGCGCTGACCTGCTGCTTCTTCTTCTTCATGCGCCTCGGCGGCTGCTGCCTGCTGATCCCGAACCCGCGGGACGCAGACGGTTTCGTGAAGACGCTCGCCAAGAGCAACTTCACGCATTTCTCGGGCGTGAACACGCTCTTCAACCTGCTCAACAACCACCCGAAGATCGGCACGGTGGACTTCTCGCACGTCGACTACGTGGTGGCGGGCGGCATGGCCGTTCAGAAGACGGTGGCGAGCCGCTGGAAGGAGGCGACGGGACAGGCCATCGTGGAGGGCTACGGCCTCTCCGAGACATCGCCGGTGGTCTGCGTGAACCCGCACCGCCTGTCGGAATGGTCCGGCACCATCGGCTTCCCGCTGCCCTCGACGGAGGTGTCGATCCGCGGCGAGGACGGGATGCCGACCCCGCTCGGCGAGCCCGGCGAGATCTGCGTCCGCGGCCCACAGGTGATGAAGGGCTACTGGATGCGGCCCGACGAGACGGCCCGGGCCACCACAGCCGACGGCTTCTTCCGGACGGGCGACGTCGGCGTGATGCTGGCGGACGGGCAGATCCGGATCGTCGACCGGATGAAGGACATGATCATCGTCTCGGGCTTCAACGTCTACCCGAACGAGGTCGAGGACGTGCTGGCGAGCCACCCGGCCGTGCTCGAATGCGCCGTGGTCGGCGCGCCCTCCGCCGAGTCCGGCGAGATGGTCGTCGCGCACGTGGTTCTGCGCGACAGGAGCGCCACGCAGGAGGTGATCCGCTCCCACGCGCGCACGCAGCTCACCCCCTACAAGGTGCCCCGCCGCGTCGTCTTCCACGAGACGCTGCCGAAGACCAACGTCGGCAAGGTGCTGCGGCGCGCCCTGCGCAACACGCCCCCCGACGGGGCCTGAATCATCGCTCCCCGGCCAAACTGTCGCGGGCCTGAAACCTCCGGCCCGCCGTTGACGAAGAAGAGGGTCGCAACAGTTTCGCGCGCCCGGCCGGGGCGCCGAGAGACCGAGGGACGAGCCATGCACATCAAGCGCCGCCGCGGCTGGGAGATCCCGGAGAATCTGGCAACGCCGGAGGCCGTCTTTCTCAGCCGCCGCAGCCTGCTCGGCGGCGCAGCCGGCCTCGCCGCCGCCTCCGCCTTCGGCCGCAGCGCCGCGCAGGCTGAGGACGCGCTCTACCCGGCCAAGCGCAACGAGGCGTACACGCTCGACCGGGCGGTGACGGCCGAGCGCTACAGCGGCGACTACAACAACTTCTACGAGTTCGGCACCTCGAAGACCGTGCTGCCCGCAGCCAATGCCCTGAAGACGAATCCCTGGACCATCAGGATCGACGGCCTCGTCGAGAAGCCGTTCGAGATCGACGTCGAGGATCTCGTGCGGAAGACGGGCCTGGAGGAGCGCCTCTACCGGCACCGCTGCGTCGAGGCGTGGTCGATGGCCGTGGCGTGGACGGGCTTCCCGCTCGCGAAGCTCGTGGCGCTGGCCAAGCCCACCTCGGGCGCGAAGTACGTCCAGTTCCAGACCTTCATGGACAAAGCCGTGGCGCCCGGCCAGCGCCAGTTCTTCTATCCCTGGCCCTACGTCGAGGGGCTGACCATGGCCGAGGCGAACAACGACCTCGCCTTCATGGTCACCGGCATCTACGGCAAGCCGCTGCCGAACCAGTTCGGCGCGCCGATCCGCCTCGCGGTTCCGTGGAAGTACGGCTTCAAGTCCGCGAAGTCGCTCGTGAAGGTGTCCTTCGTGGCCGAGCGCCCGAAGACCTTCTGGGAGGGGCTGCAATCCTCCGAGTACGGATTCTGGGCGAACGTGAACCCGGCCGTTCCGCACCCGCGCTGGAGCCAGGCGAGCGAGCGGGTGCTCGGGACAGACCAGCGCGTGCCGACCCTGATCTACAACGGCTACGGCGAGCAGGTCGCCAGCCTCTACACGGGGCTGGAGAAGGAGCGCCTGTTCGTCTGACGGCGCTCAGTAGGTCCAGCGCTGGGCCTTCGTGACGAGGAAGTCGCGGAAGGCCTGGACGCGGGCGACGGAGCGCATCTCCTCGGCGTAGACGAGGTAGCTCTCCAGGCTCGGCATCTCGCTCTCGCCGAGCACCTGGACGAGGTTCGTGGTGCCGTCCACCGCGTAGTCCGGCAGGATGCCGATCCCGACGCCGGTCTCCATCGCCACCTGCAGGGCGGTGATGTTGTTGACGGTGAAATGGATCGCCCGGCGCTCGCGGCCCTCGCGGCCGATGCTGGCGAGCCAATGGGCCGCCAGCAGGTAGGACGGCTCGTTCCCGCCGAACGAGACGAGCCGGTGCTCGTCGAGATCGTCGAAGGTCTTCGGCTCGCCGAAGCGCTTGATGTAATCCTGGCTCGCGAAGGCGTGGTAGTGCACCGTGAACAGGCGGCGCTGAATCAGGTCCGGCTGGGCCGGGCGCCGCATCCGGATCGCCACGTCGGCTTCGCGCATGGCGAGGTCGAGCTCCTCGTTTGTGAGGATCAGCTCGATCCGGACGTCCGGGTAGAGGTCGAGGAACTCGGACACGCGCTGCGCGAGCCACGCCGTGCCGAGCCCGACCGTGGTGGTGACCTTGAGGTCGCCCGTGGGGCGCTCGCTCGTCTCGACGAGGCGCGCCTTGGTGTTCTCCAGGCGCAGCTTCATGTCCCTGGCGGCGCGGAACAGGAGGTCGCCCTGCTCGGTCAGGATGAGGCCGCGGGCGTGGCGGTGGAACAGGGGCGCCTTCAACTCGCGCTCAAGGGCGCTGATCTGGCGGCTCACCGCCGACTGGCTGAGGCCGATGTCGTCGCCCGCTCGCGTGAAGCTGCCGGCTTCCGCCACGTTGAGGAAGATCCGGATCTTGTCCCAGTCCACCGTCGAACTCCCCGAAGGCGGTCCGACGCAGGAGGCGCTGCTCGCCCCGTGGCCGTCCGCTGGCGCGGGCTTGAGAAACCCGTCGCCGCCCATCCGTGTCCAAGCACTCGCGGCGGCGGATCGATGGTGCACCGGCCGTGGATGCGGGACGGAACGGCATCGGCGCAGACCGACACCCTCAGGATAGGACTTCCCTCTTGCGGTTTGGTTGCACCACAAGGCAAGTCCATTTGCGAAGATTTTGTTGACGGCTCAAGGAAGCGGTGTCGCCTGACGCGAAATCGTTCCTTGGCGGGAGCGTGTGGCAAGGCCCTCCGCGCCCGCCGGGCGGGTTGGCCCGGTACGGGCGCCGCGAATCACTCCGCGGCGGCCTGCTGCGGCGTCTCGCCGACCTCGAGGTTCGCCAGGAACTTCTCGGCCTCCAGCGCCGCCATGCAGCCCATGCCGGCGGCCGTGATCGCCTGCCGGTAGACGTCGTCGGTCACGTCGCCCGCCGCGAAGACGCCGGGGATCTCGGTCTCGGCGGTGCCCGGCTTCACGCTCAGATAGCCGCCGTGGCGCATGGCGAGCTGGCCCTCGAAGATCCCGGTCGCCGGAGAGTGGCCGATGGCGACGAAGACGCCGTCCGTCGGCCGCTCGGTGACGGCTCCGGTGCGGGTATCCTTGAGGCGCACGTGGGTGACGTTCGGGGCCGGGTCGAGCGTGCCGCAGATCTCCTCGATCGCGCTGTTCCAGAGAACCTCGACGTTGGGGTGCTTGAACAGGCGCTCCTGCAGGATGCGCTCGGCGCGGAACGTGTCCCGGCGGTGGACGACCGTGACCTTCCTGGCGAGGTTGGCGAGGTAGAGCGCCTCCTCGACCGCGGTGTTGCCGCCGCCGACGACCACGACCTCCTTGCCGCGGAAGAAGAACCCGTCGCAGGTCGCGCAGGCCGAGACGCCGCCGCCCTGGAACTTCGCCTCGGAGGGGATGCCGAGCCACTTCGCCTGGGCGCCCGTGGCGATGATCAGCGCGTCGCAGGAGTAGGTCTCGCCGGAATCGGCCTCCAGCCGGAACGGCCGCGTCTGCAGGTCGACCTTGGTGATGTATTCCGAGACGATCTTGGTGCCGACATGCTCGGCCTGGAGGCGCATCTGCTCCATCAGCCAGGGGCCCTGGATGGCCTCCGCGAAGCCCGGGTAATTCTCGACGTCGGTGGTGATCATCAGCTGCCCGCCGGGCTGGAAGCCGGAGATGAGCAGCGGCTCGACCATGGCGCGGGCGGCGTAGATCGCGGCCGTGTAGCCGGCGGGCCCCGAACCGATGATCACGAGCTTGGCGTGGGTGTGAGCCATAACGTCTTCGTCTCCTCAGGCCGTCAGCGGCCGGCGAGCCCGTCCCGGCGCGCGGCATAGGCCGCGGCCAGCGCCTGCGCGATCACGGGCGTCGCGTCGATCGGCTTGTACGACAGCGGCTCCAAATGACCCATGAAGGGCTTGAGCGCCCCGGCCATGGCGAGCCCGGCGAACATCCGCCGATGCCGGATATAGGTGCGCGGAAGG
This sequence comes from Methylobacterium oxalidis, assembly GCF_007992195.1. Taxonomy (GTDB): domain Bacteria; phylum Pseudomonadota; class Alphaproteobacteria; order Rhizobiales; family Beijerinckiaceae; genus Methylobacterium; species Methylobacterium oxalidis. Next base: position 55,301 of record NZ_BJZU01000049.1, read on the forward strand.
TCGAACAGCAGGACCGGCACGCCGGTGCTCACGGCCTCGCTGACCATGTTCGCCGAATCGGAGGTCACCACGACGGCCTCGGCGAGCGCCAGCATCCCCACGTAGGGGTTCCCACAGGTCCCGTCCCAGAAGAAGCCGCCGGTCTCGGCCGCGAGCGCCTGGAGCGCGTCGCGCAGCGCCGGCGGGGTGCGCCGGGACACCGTGACCATCAGGCGGCGCTCGCCGCCCGCGAGCTTGCGCAGGTCCGTCACGAGCCGCTTCATGTCCGCCGCGCGGTAGCTCAGATGCCGGCTGTCCCCGCCGATCAGCACCGCGATCCGCGGGCCGTCGAGAGCGGCGAGGCGCGGGTCGGGCTTGCGGCGCGCGGCGGCGAGGCGCGCGGCGGTGACGAGATGGGGGGCGGTGAGCGTCGTGAAGACGTTGGGGCCCCGCAGGTCGTCGTAGTCCGGCACCCAGATGAAGTCGGCGCTGTCGTGCCCGGTCCGCGGATCCTTCAGGAAGGCCGTGAAGGTCCGCCCCAGCGTGGCGCGGCGCACCGCCCGGAGATAGGGAACCGAGCGGCGGCCCGAGGCGATCAGCAGGTCCGGGAAGGGTCCGGCGAGGGCGCCGCTCGCCCGGCCCGGGCCCTGGCGCGGGTCGATCGGCCCCCACGGCGCCGTCCAGCCGAAGGGGCCGCGGGCGGGCACGCGGCGGATCTCGTAGGCGAGGCCGAGCGTCTCGGCGATGCCGATGCACTGGTTCTCGTCGCCGGCCTTGCCGTCGGTGACGATCCAGGCGCTCAAGCCGGCGAGCGAGGCCGGGGCGGGCAGCGGGGACGGGTCGGGGCTGGCCTGGGCCGCCGCACCGCGCGCCCGTTGAATCCGGTCGATCACGTCGGCCACGTCAGTCCGCGGGAAGCTGGCGACGCAGCCATTCGGAGTAGATGTTGGCCACCGCCGTCACGCGCCGCCGCTCGGAGACGGGGTCGTACCACGGCCCGCCGTAGCTCGACGGCGTCGCCGTGAGCTGCGGATGGCGGCCGAGCACCTCGCCGCCGCGCCCGACGAGAAGGGCCTCGCCGTCGAGATAGTCGGTCTGGTTGCCGCCCCCGAGGCCGCCGCGCCCGCCGCCCTGCGCGCCCGCGTAGGGCGGCAGCGACAGGCCGCGCACGAGCACGACGAGCACCGGCCCGCGTCCGCCCAGGCGTCCGGCGAAGGAGCGCCGCAGCGCCGCGGTCAGGTCGGACCGCAGGGCCTCGGCTTGGAGGCCGTTGCCCTGCGCGATGAGCGGGCGCACGTCGACGCGGACGTCGGCGAAGCGCTCGCCGTTGAGGCGGGGGAAATCGTCGGCCGCGGCGTGGCGGCCGGGCAGCGCGAGCCCGGCGGCGAGCGCGAGGGCGGCCAGGAGCACCGGCCGGGCATGCCGGCCGAGCGCGGCGAGGCGGGGGAGGGGCACGGCGCTCAGCCGCCGTACTGCACGCCGACGACCTCGTAGGACTTGCCGCCGCCCGGCGTCGTCACTTCGACGGTGTCGCCGACGCCCTTGCCGATGAGCGCCCGGGCGATCGGCGAGGTGATGGAGACCCGGCCCGAGCGGACATCCGCCTCCGGCTCGCCCACGATCTGGTAGGTCTTCTCCTCCTCGGTGTCCTCGTCGACGAGCTTCACCGTGGCGCCGAACTTGATCTTGTTGCCGGACAGCTTTGAGACGTCGATGATCTCGGCGCGCGAGATCATGCTCTCGAGCTCCAGCACGCGGCCCTCGTTGTGGGACTGGGCTTCCTTGGCGGCGTGGTACTCGGCGTTCTCCGAGAGGTCGCCCAGCGCCCGCGCCTCCGCGATCGCCTGGATGATCCGCTGCCGCTCGACCTGCTGGCGATGCTTCAGCTCCTCCTCGAGAGCCGCGAAGCCACGCACCGTGATCGGAACCTTGTCCATCGTCATCGTCTCGCGCCACAATGAAGAGGCCCGGCCGGGAGCCGATTTGCTCCCTCCGGGCCAGATGAAGTCAAATCCCGAACCGCTCGCGATCGCGGAAGTGGACTCTCCCGCGCCGCTTCGTGTTCAGGCCGCGAAGTATTCCTGCAAGGCGCGGACCTGGAGATCACCCTCGAGGTAGGCCCTGATCCCTTCGGCCGCCGCCATCGCGCCGGCTAGAGTGGTGTAGTACGGCACTTTATGCAAGAGGGCCGCCCGGCGCAGGGAGCGAGAGTCGGACAGGGCGCCCGCACCCTCGGTGGTGTTCAGCACGAGGTGGATGTCGCCGTTCTTGATGGCGTCGACCACGTGCGGGCGGCCTTCCAGCACCTTGTTGATGCGCTCGGTCGGCACCCCGTTCTCCACGAGGTACTTCTGGGTGCCGCCGGTGGCCAGGATCGCGAAGCCGAGATCCTTCAGGAGGCGCACGGCGGGCAGGATCCGGGCCTTGTCGGCGTCGCGCACCGAAACGAAGACGGTGCCGGTGGTGGGCATCAGCGCGCCGGCCCCGAGCTGGCTCTTGGCGAAGGCCACGCCGAAGCCGCCGTCGAGGCCGATCACCTCGCCCGTCGAGCGCATCTCCGGCCCGAGCAGCACGTCGACGCCGGGGAAGCGGGCGAACGGGAACACCGCTTCCTTCACCGCGATATGGTCGAGGGTCTTCGGCTTCAGGCCGAAGCTCGCCAGCCGCTCGCCGGCCATCACGCGGGCGGCGATTTTGGCGATGGGCTCGCCGATCACCTTCGCGACGAAGGGCACGGTGCGGGAGGCGCGGGGGTTCACCTCCAGCACGTAGATGACGCCGTCCTTGATGGCGTACTGCACGTTCATCAGGCCGCCGACCCGAAGGGCGAGGGCCATCGCCTTGGTCTGGCGCTCCAGCTCGGCGATGATCTCGGGCGAGAGCGAGCGCGGCGGCAGCGAGCAGGCCGAGTCGCCCGAGTGGATGCCCGCCTCCTCGATGTGCTCCATGATCCCGGCGATGAAGACGTCCTCACCGTCGCAGACCGCGTCGACGTCCACTTCGACCGCGTCGGACAGGTAGCGGTCGAACAGGAGCGGGTTCTTGCCCAGCACCGTGTTGATCTGGCCGGTCTTGTCGTTCGGGTAGCGGGCCTTGACCTCGGAGGGGATCAGACTCGGCAGGGTGTCGAGGAGGTAGTCGGCGAACTGGGTCTCGTCGCGGATGATCGCCATGGCGCGGCCGCCGAGCACGTAGCTCGGGCGCACCACGAAGGGCAGGCCGAGATCGGCCGCGACCAGGCGGCTCTGCTCCACCGAGTAGGCGATGCCGTTCTTCGGCTGCTTCAAGCCGAGCTTGTCGAGAAGCCGCTTGAACTGGTCGCGGTCCTCGGCGAGGTCAATCGCGTCGGGCGAGGTGCCGAGGATCGGCACGCCGGCAGCCTCCAGAGCGCGGGCGAGCTTCAGGGGCGTCTGCCCGCCGAACTGCACGATGACGCCGTGGAGGGTTCCCGCCTGCCGCTCGGTCTCGATGATCTCCAGCACGTCCTCGGCCGTCAGCGGCTCGAAGTAGAGCCGGTCCGAGGTGTCGTAGTCGGTGGAGACCGTCTCCGGGTTGCAGTTGACCATGATGGTCTCGAAGCCCGCCTCGGAGAGCGCGAAGCAGGCGTGGCAGCAGCAATAGTCAAACTCGATGCCCTGCCCGATCCGGTTCGGCCCGCCGCCCAGGATGATCACCTTCCTGGCGGAGGTGGGCTGCGCCTCGTCGGCCACCGTGCCGGCGAAGGGCGCCACGTAGGTCGAGTACATGTAGGCGGTCGGCGCCTTGAACTCGGCGGCGCAGGTGTCGATGCGCTTGAAGACGGGGCGCACGTCGAGGGCCCGGCGGCGCTCGCGCACCGTGGCCTCGTCGAGACCCGCGAGCACGGCGAGCCGAGCGTCCGAGAAGCCCGCGGCCTTGAGCTGGCGGAAGGCGCCGGGCGTCGTCGGCAGGCCGTGGGCCTTCACCCGGTTCTCCAGGTCGACGATGGCCTGGAGCTGCTCCAGGAACCAGGGGTCGATCTTGCAGGAGGCGTAGACCTCCTCGTGGCTGACGCCGAGCCGCAGCGCCTGCGCGACCTTGAGGAGGCGGTCTGGCGTCGGCGTGCCGATCGCGGCCTTGATGGCGTTGTGGTCGTCGCCCTTGCCGAGGCCCTCGATCTCGATCTCGTCGAGGCCGGTGAGGCCCGTCTCCAGCGAGCGCAGCGCCTTCTGCAGCGATTCGGCGAAGCAGCGGCCGATCGACATGGCCTCGCCCACCGACTTCATGGCGGTGGTGAGCGTCGGCTCGGCGCCGGGAAACTTCTCGAAGGCGAAGCGGGGGATCTTCGTGACGACATAGTCGATCGTCGGCTCGAACGAGGCCGGCGTCGCGCCGCCGGTGATGTCGTTGGCGATCTCGTCCAGCGTGTAGCCCACCGCCAGCTTGGCCGCGACCTTGGCGATGGGGAAGCCCGTCGCCTTCGAGGCGAGCGCCGAGGAGCGCGACACGCGCGGATTCATCTCGATCACGATCATGCGCCCGTTCTCGGGGTCGATCGCGAACTGCACGTTCGAGCCGCCGGTCTCGACGCCGATCTCGCGAAGCACCGCGAGGGAGGCGTCGCGCATCACCTGATACTCCTTGTCGGTGAGCGTCAGCGCGGGGGCGACGGTGATCGAATCGCCCGTGTGCACACCCATCGGGTCGATGTTCTCGATGGAGCAGACGATGATGCAGTTGTCGTTGCGGTCGCGGACGACCTCCATCTCGTACTCTTTCCAGCCGAGCACGCTCTCCTCGATCAGGACCTCGTTCGTCGGCGAGGCGTCGATGCCGCGCTCCACGATGTCGAGGAACTCCTCGCGGTTGTAGGCGATGCCGCCGCCGGTGCCGCCCATGGTGAAGGACGGGCGGATGATCGCCGGTAGGCCGACCTCGGCGAGCGCCACGAGCGCCTGGCCGAGCGCGTGCTCGGCGTAGCGCTTGCGCCGGTCGCCCTCGCCACCCTGCCACTTCTTCTCGAACTCGGTGAGCGCCGCCCGGCGCGCGGCCGGGTCGGCATTCGCGGCCTCGATGCGGGCGACCTCGGCGAGGTACTTCTCGCGGTCGGCCTTCTTGGCGGCCGACGCGTTGGCGAGCGCCGATTTCGGCGTCTCGAGCCCGATCTTGGTCATCGCGTCGCGGAACAGGTGCCGGTCCTCGGCCTTGTCGATCGCCTCGGCGGTGGCGCCGATCATCTGCACGCCGAACTTCTCGAGAACGCCCATGCGCTGGAGCGAGAGGGCGCAGTTCAGCGCCGTCTGGCCGCCCATGGTCGGCAGGATCGCGTCGGGGCGCTCCTTCTCGATGATCTTGGCGACGATCTCGGGCGTGATCGGCTCGACGTAGGTCGCGTCCGCCATGTCCGGGTCGGTCATGATGGTCGCGGGGTTCGAGTTCACCAGCACGATGCGGTAGCCCTCCTCGCGGAGGGCCTTGCAGGCCTGGGTGCCGGAATAGTCGAACTCGCAAGCCTGTCCGATGATGATCGGACCCGCACCGACGATCAGGATCGAGGAGATATCGGTGCGTTTGGGCATCGTACGCCTTCTTACAGGCACGCGCGCCCGTCCGCGCGCGGCGCCGTGGAAGCGGAGCGGCAACGAGGCGAGCGCAGGCGGCGTGGATTGTCGTTCGGCCCCGCGTTTACACGCAGCCGTCCGCGTTTGAAAGAGCGGGATCGGGATGCGGACGCGCGCCCGGCGCGTCCCTCCGCGCACCCCTCTCGGGTGCGCCCTCCGTCCGCGTCCCGATCGGCCTCAGAGGCCGATGTAGAGGGCGGCGACCGCCCGGTCGATCGAGAGGTAGAACACGCCGAAGGCGACCATGGCGGCGGCGGCGAATTCGAGCGTCAGGTTCGGCAGGGTCTGCGTCCGGCGCATCACCTCGCGGCCGAAATAGACCGTCACCCAGGCGAGCGTGAGCACCGCCGGCATCACGAACAGGAACGACAGGGTGCTCTCGACGCGATCGAGACCGGTCGGGTCGATGAGCGCGCGGATGTTGCGGACCCACGGTGCGTAGAAGGCGGCGTAGAGCGTGGTGAGCCAGGACAGGCCGACCGCGACGCCGAGATGGAAGGTGAAGATGCGATGCAGCCGCGAGAAGTCGTCGCGCGCTTCGTCCAAGGTCATCCGACAGCCCCGATCTGTTGTCCGCACCGCCGACGCTGCCTTGATGCAGCGCCGTTGACGGGCGCGGACGTCGGATGCGGGGCAAACCGGGGTTTTTTATGACGCGCGGGCGATCAGCCGTGCTTCATCTCGGGCTCCGGCTTGTTCTCGCGCATCAGCGTGACGAACCGCTCGAACAGGTAGTGGCTGTCCTTCGGGCCGGGCGAGGCCTCCGGGTGGTGCTGCACCGAGAAGGCGGGTCGGTCGGAGAGCGTCAGGCCGCAATTCGAGCCGTCGAAGAGCGAGACGTGGGTCTCGACCGCGTTGCCGGGCAGGCTTCCCGGATCGACGGCGAAGCCGTGGTTCATGGAGACGATCTCGACCTTGCCGGTGGTCTTGTCCTTCACCGGGTGGTTCGCGCCGTGGTGACCCTGCGCCATCTTCACCGTGCGCCCGCCGAGGGCGAGGCCCATGAGCTGGTGGCCGAGGCAGATGCCGAAGGTCGGCACCCGCTCGTCGAGGAGCTTGCGGATCACGGGGACGGCGTAGGCGCCGGTGGCGGCGGGGTCGCCGGGACCGTTCGACAGGAAGACGCCGTCGGGCTTCAGCGCCAGGATCTCCTCGGCGCTCGTCGTCGCCGGCACCACGGTCACGTCGCAGCCGGCCTCGGTGAGCAGGCGCAGGATGTTGCGCTTCACGCCGTAATCGACCGCCACGACCCGGTAGCCCCGGCCGGGCTCGCGCCGCCCGTAGCCGCCCTTCACCGCCCAGACCGTCTCGGTCCAGGCGGAGGTCTCGCGGCTCGTCACCGGCGGCACGAGGTCGAGCCCCTCCATCGGTGCGAGGGCAGCCGCCTGGGCCTTCAGTGCATCGCGGTCGAACCGGCCCTCGGGGTCGTTGGCGATCACCGCGTTCGGCATCCCGTTGTCCCGGATCCGCGCCGTGAGCGCGCGGGTGTCGACGCCGGTGATGCCCACGATCCCGCGGGCCCGCAGCCACGCGTCGAGATGGCTCGACGAGCGCCAGTTCGAGGGCTGGGTCACCGCCGAGGCGATGACGACGCCGCGCACGCCCGAGGCCGGCGCCGCCTCGAGGCTCTCCAGATCCTCGTCGTTGGTGCCGACATTGCCGATGTGGGGGAAGGTGAAGGTGACGATCTGCCCGGCGTAGGAGGGATCCGTCAGGATCTCCTGGTAGCCCGTCATCGCGGTGTTGAAGCAGACCTCGCCCTCGGCGACGCCGGTCTGGCCGATGCCGAAGCCTTCGAGGACGGTGCCGTCCGCGAGCACGAGGAGAGCGGTCGCCAGGGGCTCCGACCAGGGCTCGGGCGCGGGGCTCGAATGCGCGGGCGCGCCATCGTCTTGCAGCATCGGCGTGATCTCGCTTATGTCCGGCCGACCCGGCGCGGGACCGAGAGGCGGCCCTTCGCGCGTGCGGGTGGTCTTGAAATCCTGGGCGCTCTTAGCGAGCGGCCCGCGTCAGGGTCAATGTGGCCCCGGCGGGCGGCCGGCTCAACCGCCGGAAATCGCAGGCCACCCAACAGATTTTCGAATTGGAGAGACCGATGTCCCTGCGCGAGCGCCTGACCGCGGAGATGAAGGAGGCCATGAAGGCCGGCGAGAAGGCCAAGCTCGCCACGGTGCGGATGATCCAGGCCGCCATCAAGGACCGCGACATCGAGGCCCGCGGCGCCGGCAAGGGCCAGGCGACCGAGGACGAGGTGCTGGCGCTCCTCCAGAAGATGATCAAGCAGCGCAACGAATCGGCCGGCGTCTATGACCAGGGGGGACGCCCCGAGCTCGCCGAGAACGAGCGCAACGAGGCCGCGATCATCGCGGGCTTCCTGCCCCAGCAGATGGACGAGGCCGAGACCAGGGCCGCGATCGAGGCCGCCATCGCCGAGACGGGTGCGGCCGGCCCGAAGGACATGGGCAAGGTGATCGGCGCCCTGAAGGGCAAGTATGCCGGCCGCATGGACTTCTCGAAGGCGAGCGGCTTGGTGAAGGACGCGCTCAACGCCAAGGCGTGAATCACGGGCATGGCGGGCGCCGGCCCGGGACTCGCCCGGCCCGTTCCGGTATGATCGCGGGCCCGTCACCCGGACCTCAGCGTGCGCTACCCGCCCCACCTCCTCGATGAGATTCGCGCCCGGCTGCCGGCCTCCGACGTGATCGGCCGGCGCGTCCGGCTGAAGAAGGCGGGGCGCGAGTGGCGCGGGCTGTCGCCCTTCAACGCGGAGAAGACGCCGTCCTTCTACGTCAACGATCAGAAGCAGTTCTACCACTGCTTCTCGTCGGGCAAGCACGGCGACGTCTTCACCTTCCTGATGGAGACGGAAGGTTTGAGCTTCCCCGAAGCCGTGGAGCGGCTGGCGGGGGAAGCCGGCGTCGCGCTGCCGGCGCCGAGCGAGGATGCCCGCGCGATGGAATCGCGCCGCCGCGGCGCGATCGAGGTGATGGAACTCGCGGCCTCCTACTACGAGGAGCAGCTGCGCGCACCGGCGGGCACCGAGGCCCGGCGCTACCTCGACCGCCGCGGCCTCGGCCCCGAGATCCGCGCCCGCTTCCGCATCGGTTATGCCGGACCCGAGCGGTACGGCCTGCGCGATTTCCTCGCCGCCAAGGACGTGGGCAAGGACCTGATGGCCGAGCTGGGCCTGCTCTACGCGGGCGAGGACGTGGCCGTTCCCTATGACCGCTTCCGCGATCGCATCATGTTCCCGATCGCCGACATCCGAGGGCGCGTCATCGCCTTCGGCGGCCGCGCGATGCAGGCCGACGCGAAGGCGAAGTACCTGAACTCGCCGGAGACGCCGCTCTTCCACAAGGGGCAGGGCCTCTACAACCTGCATCAGGCTCGCAAGGCGGCCCACGATCGCGGCACGATCATCGCGGTCGAGGGCTACGTGGACGTGATCGCCATGACGATGGCGGGGCACGCCAACACGGTGGCGCCCCTCGGCACCGCCCTGACCGAGGAGCAATTGGGGCTGCTCTGGCGGCAGGCGGACGAACCGATCCTCTGCTTCGACGGCGACAGGGCGGGGCAGCGCGCGGCCTTCCGGGCGCTCGACGTGGCGCTGCCGATGCTGGAGCCGGGCCGGTCGCTCCGCTTCGCTCTTCTGCCGGAGGGCCAGGACCCGGACGACCTGCTGCGCTCCGGCGGGGCGGCAGCCATCGACCGGGTTCTGGAGGCGGCCAAGCCCCTCGTCGAGGTGCTCTGGGCGCGCGCGGTCGAGGCTGGGCCGATCGACACGCCGGAGCGCCGGGCGGGCCTCGCCAAGAGCCTGCGCGAGACGGTGGCGGTCATCCGGGACGAGACCGTCCGGCGCTACTATCGCGACGAGATCGAGGAGCGGCTGCGGGCGCTCTCGCCGCGCGCCGCGCACGGGCGTCCGAATTTTCAGGCCGGCGCGCGACCGGGCGGATTTCAGCGCCGCCCTGGGCGCCCGGGCGAGCTTCCGGCCTCGCCGCGCCTCACCGTGGCCCCGAGCCCGCTCCTCGCGCGCTCCACCGGCTTCGCGGGCGGCGGCAGCTTCCGCGAGGCGATGATCGTCGGAAGCCTCGTCGCCCATCCGGAGCTCCTCGGCATCAACGTCGAGGAGCTGGCCGAGCTCGAGCTGGAGGATCCCGACGCCGCGTCGCTCCGCTCGTTCCTGCTCGACCGCGCGGCGGAGGCCGCAGCGGTCGATGCCGGACTCGTCGAGAGCCAGCTCGGTCGCGCCGGACTCGAGGAGGCGGTCGCGCGGCTCGCCGCCCGGGTTCGTCCGGGCGACCGCTGGGCGCTCGACCCGCACGCCGACACTGTGCGTCTCGAAGACGCATTGCGTCAGGCTATGATCTTGCACCGCAAGGCCGGAGCGCTACATAGCGAACTCCGTCAGGCCGAGCGGGCTCTGGTCGAAGAGGAAACCGAGGCCAACTTCGCGTGGCTCTGCGACGTGAAAGCACGCTTGGCGGTGGTTGCTGGAGCGGAGGCCGAAGCGGACGTGCCGGAGACGATTGACTCGACCGCGCCGTAAAGCTGGTGCAAAGGCGTCGGGGCGACGCTCCGCCGCCGCATAGTTAACAATCGGTCAAGCGTCTTGCTTGCATACCGGATGTAGGATCGAGGCGGCCGGGTCGCGAACCGGTCGCGGTTCACGCGCATTGCGGTGTCGGTGGCGCGGAGCGGCCCGAAAGCTCCCGCATCGCACCGCCACGAAAACAATAGGCTGATCATGGCGACGAAGGCAACTGAACGGGACGAGACGGACGCCGCTCCGGCGGAACAGACCGACGGGCCGCTCCTCGACCTGACGGATGCCTCGGTGAAGCGGATGGTGAAGCTCGCGAAGAAGCGCGGCTACATCACTTACGAGGAGGTCAACGAGGTTCTGCCGGACGGTCAGTCGGATCCGGACCAGATCGAGGACGTGCTCGCCCAACTCTCGGAGATGGGCATCAACGTCGTCGAGGCCGAGGAGACGGACGAGGCGGCGACCGAGCGGCCCGCCAACGGCGAGGCCGCCGAGGACGACGAGGCGGCCGAGGGCACCGAGGTGGCCGAGGTCTCGCCGGCCCGCGCCGTTGCGGTGCGCTCCGAGACCACCAAGGAGCCGACCGACCGCACGGACGACCCCGTGCGCATGTACCTGCGCGAGATGGGCTCGGTGGAGCTCCTCTCCCGCGAGGGCGAGATCGCCATCGCCAAACGCATCGAGGCCGGCCGCGAGGCGATGATCGCGGGCCTCTGCGAGAGCCCGCTGACCTTCCAGGCCATCATCATCTGGCGCGACGAGCTCGTCGACGGAAAGGTGCTGCTGCGCGACATCATCGACCTCGAGGCCACCTACGCGGGCCCCGACGGCAAGAACGCGCCGCAGATCGCCGAGGGCGAGGAGAGCGAGGATTCCGAGGCGCCGACGCCCCCGGAGGGCGGCGACGACGAAGACGACATGGAGAACAACGTCTCGCTCGCCGCCATGGAGGCGGAGATCAAGCCCCGCGTCCTCGAGACGTTCGACGCGATCGCCGACAACTACCGCAAGTTGCGCAAGCTCCAGAACGAGCAGGTCGCCCGCAAGGCGTCCGGCGAGGCCACGACCGCGGCGCAGGGCTCCAAGCAGGCCGAGCTGAAGGACATCGTCGTCGCGGACGTGAAGTCCCTCTCGCTCAACAACAACCGCATCGAGGCGCTGGTCGAGCAGCTCTACGACATCAACAAGCGGCTCCTCTCCCACGAGGGCCGCCTGATGCGCTACGCCGAGAGCCACGGCGTCGCCCGCGACGAGTTCCTGCGCCACTACCAGGGCTGGGAGCTCGACCCGAACTGGATGGAGCGCGTCGGCACGCTCGGCGGCAAGGGCTGGAAGAACCTCGTCGAGAAGGGCAACCGGCAGGTCACCGACCTCCGCGAGCAGATCCTGACGCTCGCCTCAGAGACGGGCCTGGAGATCGGCGAGTACCGCAAGATCGTCAACATGGTCCAGAAGGGCGAGCGCGAAGCCCGTCAGGCCAAGAAGGAGATGATCGAGGCGAACCTCCGGCTCGTCATCTCGATCGCCAAGAAGTACACGAACCGCGGCCTGCAGTTCCTGGACCTGATCCAGGAGGGCAACATCGGCCTGATGAAGGCGGTCGACAAGTTCGAGTATCGGCGCGGCTACAAGTTCTCGACCTACGCCACCTGGTGGATCCGGCAGGCGATCACCCGCTCGATCGCCGATCAGGCCCGCACCATCCGCATCCCGGTGCACATGATCGAGACGATCAACAAGATCGTCCGCACGAGCCGCCAGATGCTGCACGAGATCGGCCGCGAGCCGACCCCGGAGGAGCTGGCCGAGAAGCTCGCCATGCCGCTCGAGAAGGTGCGCAAGGTCCTCAAGATCGCCAAGGAGCCGATCTCGCTCGAGACGCCCATCGGCGACGAGGAGGACAGCCACCTCGGCGACTTCATCGAGGACAAGAACGTCGTCCTGCCGATCGACGCGGCGATCCAGTCGAACCTGCGCGAGACGACGACCCGCGTGCTGGCCTCGCTGACCCCCCGCGAGGAGCGCGTGCTGCGCATGCGCTTCGGCATCGGCATGAACACCGACCACACCCTGGAGGAGGTCGGCCAGCAATTCTCGGTGACCCGCGAGCGCATCCGGCAGATCGAGGCGAAGGCGCTGCGCAAGCTGAAGCACCCGAGCCGCTCGCGGAAGCTCCGCAGCTTCCTCGACAACTGAGCGGGGGCTGGTCCCTGCCATCGTCCCGGGGCTGCGTGAGCGGGCCCGGGCGCCATGAACCGCCGGCATGGCCGAGTTTCGCCTCGCCGGTGGGACGTCTTCGAGACTGATCGTCCGCCCGGGCACGCGTCCCGACGTTTCCATTTCTGGTTTCGGACGGTCGTCGGTAATGTTCGCGCGCCGCGGGCCGAATCCGGCCGCGGCCATTGTCGCTGACGCGTCGCACCACCACCTTGGCCGTATGCTCGATCGTGGCCCCCAGAAGACGCCGTCGTCCCCGACCGCCGAAGCGGACGGGTCGGAGGCCGAGGGCGTACCCTTCGGACACCTCCAGGATTGCGTCGGCCTGCGCGACTGGCTCCTCAGCGAGGGCACCCGGACGCTCGCGGCCGACGATCTCCTGGCGGGGCTCGCGGAGCGCCTGAACGAGCTCGACGTCCCGGTCGACCGGGCGAGCACCGCGATCGACACCCTCCACTCCGAATATGCCGGCGTCGGTCGCACCTGGAGCCGAGAGGAGGGGGCGACGGTCCGCCTGTTCCCCCACGGCGAGGCGTCCGACAAGGCGTACCGGGCGAGCCCCTTCTACACCGTCCACCAGACGGGAGACTGGCTGATCCTCGACCTCGCCGAGACGCCGGACGAGACCTACTCCATCATCCCGGAGCTCAAGGCCGCGGGCTATCGGCACTACCTCGTGGCGCCGCTCATCTTCACCAACGGCGCCCGCAACGGCATCACGTTCGCCACCCGCGCGGCGGAAGGTTTCCGCGACGACCACATCGCGATCCTGCGCTTCGTCATGCCGACGCTCGCCGCGGTGATGGAGATGCGCCTCGTCAACAAGCAGCTCGACCAGGTGCTGCGCATCTACGTGGGCGACGAGCCGCACCGGGCGATCCTGTCGGGCGCGATCCGGCGCGGTCACGTCCAGCGCATCCGCTCCGCGATCCTGTTCGCCGACATGCGCGACTACACGCACATCTCGGCCGACATGACTCCGGAGGAGGCGGTCGACCTCCTCAACATCTTCTTCGACTGCCTCGTGCCCGCCATCGAGCGGGAGGGCGGCGAGATCCTGAAATATCTCGGCGACGGCCTGCTCGCGATCTTCCGCGAGCCGGGCGACGATCTCGGCGGGGCGGCCAAGGGCGCGCTGACGGCGGCGGAGGCCGCGCTCGCCGCCCTCGACGAGGCGAACGGGCTCGGGCGCTTCGCGAACCCCGTCGCGGCCGGCATCGCGCTGCATCACGGCGAGGCCGCCTACGGCAACGTGGGCTCTGGCGCCCGGCTCGACTTCACCGTGATCGGCCGCGACGTGAACCTCGCGAGCCGCCTCGCCCGGCTCAACCGGACGTTGGGCGAGCCGCTCCTCATGTCGAAGCCCTTCGTCGACTTCCTATGGGGCGATCCGGAGCCGCTCGGCATCCACGTCCTCGATGGGTTTCCGGAGCCGATGGCGGTCTATCGGCCGGGAGCGCGGGCTGCCGCGAGCCGGCGGCGGGCTTGACCCGGGAGGGCGGAACGTCCAAATCTCATCCTGTTCCAGGGAGATCCCCGGCAAGGGGCTGAGAAACCGATGGGCCGTCCGCGTCAGGACGGCGGCGCGGAAATCCTTCGAACCTGATCCGGCTCATACCGGCGTAGGGATTGGACCGCGGGTTTCCGACAAGGACCCGGTTGCTTCCGAGAGAAGCTGAAGGACACCAATCTCTGCGGGCTATCGCGGAGGGTACTCCTTGGCATCCGTGCCGACCTCACCCATCGGACTTCGCCGCGCGAGGCAGGCCGCCGCGGCACCGGCGGACCTGCCGGACCGTGCCGACATCCTCGTCGTCGGCGGCGGCCTGATCGGCCTGTCGATCGCGTGGCGCCTCGCTGAATCCGGCCGCTCCGTCGTCGTGCTGGAGCGCGAGACGCTCGGCGCGGGCGCGAGCCTCGCCGCCACCGGCATGCTGGCCCCGGCCGCCGAGCACGAGCCGGGCTCGGACCCGCTGCTGCCCCTGGCCCTGGAGAGCCTGCGCCGCTGGCCGGGCTTCCGTGACGCGCTCCAGGCGGCCTCGGGCACGCAGATCGATTACCGCGCGGACGGCACGTTGGTGATCGCGGTCGGCCGAGATGAGGTGGACCGCCTGCGCTTCCGCTACGATCTGCAGCGCCGCTCCGGCGTCGCCGCCGAGTGGATCAGCGGCGCCGACGTCCGCCGCCGGGAGCCCATGCTCCGGCCGACCGTCACGGCGGGCATCGCCTGCCCCCTCGACCATCAGGTCGACCCGCGGCTCGTGATGTCGGCTCTGGCCTCGGCCTGCGTCCGGGCCGGCGTCAGGATCGTGGAGCGCGCCCCGGTCACCGCCCTCGACTGGGCGGGGGGCCGCGTCGTCGGCGCCCGGACCGAGGCCGGCCGTGTCGCGGCCGGGACCGTGATCCTCGCCACGGGCGCCTGGAGCGGGGAGGGCGGCCTCCTGCCCGACGCCCTGTCGCTGCCGGTGCGGCCGATCAAGGGCCAATCCCTCGCCCTGCGCACCACGCGCCATACGAGCAATCTCTCGGGCATGGTCTGGACCGAGCAGGTTCACCTCGCCCCGAAGAGCGACGGACACCTCATCGTGGGCGCGACGGTGGAGGATTGCGGCTTCCGGGCCGGCGTCACCGCGGGCGGGCTCTACGCCCTCCTCGAGGGCGCGCGCCGGGTCCTGCCCGGGGTCGAGGAGATGGAGGTCGAGGCCGTGTGGAGCGGCTATCGCCCGACCTCGGACGACGATGGCCCGATCATCGACACGCTGGCGCCCGGCCTCGTCGTCGCCACGGGCCACCACCGCAACGGCTACCTTCTGGCACCGGCGACCGCCGATGCCGTGGCGGAGCTCGTCGCGGCGGGCGCGCTGCCGGGTTTCGCGCGCGCCTTCGGCCTGGGCCGCTTCCGGGAATCTCACACCGTGAGGGCCAGCGCATGAAGCTCACCGTCAACGGCCAGCCCCGCGAGCGCGAGGCCGCCGACATCGAATCCCTGTTCCGCATCGAGGCCGAGGAGACCGGCATCGAGAGTCCGCAGGGCATCGCCATCGCGCTGAACGGCCGGGTCGTGCGCCGCAAGGACTGGGCGGGGACGCCCGTCCGGGAGGGCGACCGGATCGAGATCGTGCGCGCCATGCAGGGAGGCTGACCCATGACACCGACCGACACCGTCACGCCGCTCCGCCCGCCCGAGGAGGACGGCCTCGTCATCGCCGGCGTGCGCCTCTCCTCGCGCCTTCTCATCGGCACGGCGGGCTATCCGACCCAGGCGATCATGCGCGAGGCGGTCGCGGCCTCCGGCGCCGAAATCGTCACCGCCTCGATCCGCCGAGTCTCGCTCCAGGGCCACGGCTCGGACACGGTGCGCATCCTGAAGGGCTACCGCTTCCTGCCGAACACCGCGGGGTGCGAGACCGCCCGCGACGCCATCATGACGGCCGAACTCGCCCGCGAGGCGCTCGACACGAACTGGATCAAGGTCGAGGTGATCGGCGACCGGGAGACGCTCTACCCGGACGTCGCCGAGCTGATCGAAGCCTGCCGCCACCTCGTCGACGAGGGCTTCGTGGTGCTGCCCTACTGCAACGACGATCCGGTCGTCTGCCAGCGGCTCCAGGACATCGGCTGCGCCGCCGTCATGCCGATGGGTTCGCTGATCGGCTCCGGGATGGGGGTGGCGAACCCCGCCAACATCGAGCTGATCTGCCGCCGCGCCAGCGTGCCGGTGATCGTCGATGCCGGCATCGGCACGGCCTCGGACGCGGTCATCGCGATGGAGCTCGGCGCCGCCGCATGCCTCATCAACACGGCCGTGGCCAAGGCCGACGATCCGGTGCGGATGGCGCGGGCCATGCGCCTTGCCGTCGAGGCGGGGCGCTGCGCGCACCTCGCCGGCCGCATCCCGCGCCGCGGGCGGGCCGACCCGTCGAGCCCGCAGCTCGGCCTCGTGGGCTCGTGAGGCGCCTGCCGGGGCCGCTCCTCGCGATCACCGACCATCACGCTTGCCGGTACGGCCTCGGCGTGATGGTCGACGCGCTTCTCGACGGCGGCTGCCGCTGGATCTGGTTCCGCGACACCGACCTCGCATCCGACGAGCGATGCCGCCTCGGCGGGGACCTTCTCGCCCGCGTCCGGCCGCGCGGAGGTCGCCTGACGATCGGGCGGGACGCAGCCCTCGCGGCCGCCCTCGGCGCGGACGGGGTGCACCTGCCGGGCGGCACCGGCCCGGCCGAGATCGAGGCCGCCCGCCGCATCCTGCCGGCGGATGCCCTCGTCGGCGTCTCGGCCCACGGCCCGACCGATCTCTCTCGCGCGCGCGACGGCGGCGCCGATTACGCGACGCTGAGCCCGGTCTTCGAGAGCGTGAGCAAGCCGGGCTACGGGCCGGCGCTCGGCGCGGCGGGCCTCGTCGAGGCGTGCCGCCTCGGCATCCCCATCGTCGCGCTCGGCGGCGTCACCCCCGCCACCGCGCCCCTGTGCCGCCGGGCCGGCGCCACCGCGGTCGCGGCCATGGGCGGGCTGATGCGCGCGCCCGACCCGGCCGGCACCGCGCGCAACCTCCTCGCCGCCTGGGAGCGAATCTGAGGCCGCCGCTCACAGGATCATGACGCTGCCGGCTGCCCGGCGGCCCCGGTGCGGTCGCGCGGCGGGGCCGTCCTCGCGTATACGCGGATCCGACCGAGCGGGGGCGGGATCGATGCACACGGCGCGAACATCCTTCGGCTGGCGCTGGATCGGGCGTGCCCTGCGGCTGCGCCGCGGCCAGATGATGCAATTGCTGCTGGTGGTCGCGGCCGGATACGGCGCCGGGCTCGTCTTCCCCATCGCGACGCAGCGCATCGTCGACGCCATCGTGGCGGGCCGGGCCGACCTGCCGCTCGCCGGCCTC
This sequence comes from Methylobacterium oxalidis, assembly GCF_007992195.1. Classification (GTDB taxonomy): domain Bacteria; phylum Pseudomonadota; class Alphaproteobacteria; order Rhizobiales; family Beijerinckiaceae; genus Methylobacterium; species Methylobacterium oxalidis. Next base: position 72,507 of record NZ_BJZU01000049.1, read on the forward strand.
GCGCTTCTCGCCGTGGCCGCCATCGCCGCCGAGGTCGTCCTGTTCTCCCGGCGCCAGACGCTGGTGATCGGGCTCGGCACCTTCCTCGACCGGCGGATCTCGCGGCGCGTCTTCGCGCATCTGCTGCGCGTCCGGCTCGACGGCGCCCGCTTTCGCTCCGGCGAGATCCTCAACCACTTCCAGCAGGTCACGAAGATCCGGGATTTCGTCCTGCATCAGGTGCCCAACGCGGTGATCGACGCGGGCGGCGCCGTCGTGGCCCTCGGTCTCGTCCTGCACTACGACGGGGTGATCGCCATCGCCCTCGTCGCGGCGGCGCCCGTCATCATCCTCGTCGCGAGCAACCAGATCAGCGAGATCTGGAAATCGGCGGAGGCCCACTACAGGGCGATGGGTCACCGGAACAGCACGCTGGCCGAGACGGTCAACGGGCTCGTCACCGTGCGGTCGCTCGCGCTCGAAGCCTCGCGCATGCGGCGCTGGGAGCGGGTCACGGCCGTGGCGCTGGCGGAGCTGCGCACCGTGATGGACCTTCAGCGGCGCTACGGCGTGCGCGCGCAGGCCGTCTCCCGCGGCATGACGCTGCTCGTCATCGGCGTCGGGTGCTGGCGCATGTACGGCGGCCACCTCTCGGTCGGCGAGTTCCTGGCGATCCAGGTCGTGGCGGCGCGGATCACCGGGCCGCTTCTCGGCAGCGCCGACATCCTGCGCATGACGCAGGAGGTCAACGTGGCGATCGAGCAGGTCCGCGGGCTCCTAAACCTCCCGACGGAGCGCGCCCGGCTCCACCCGCCCCTGCGCCGGCTCGGGCCGGGCGGGATCCGGATCGAGGGCGTCGCGCTGACATATCCGGGCTCCGACCGGCCCGCCCTGCGGGACGTCAGCCTCGACCTGCCGGAGCGCGGCATCGTCGCCGTCGTCGGCCGCAACGGGTCCGGCAAGTCGACTCTGCTCCGGATCCTGCTCGGTCTGCAGCGCGACTATACGGGGCGCGTCGAGGTCGGCGGGGCGGACCTGCGCGACTACGATCCGCGCTGGCTGCGCGGCCGGATCGGCGCGGTGGATCAGGACACCGTCCTGTTCTCGGGCAGCGTGGCCGACAACCTCGCGGAGCGGCGGCAGGACGAGGCGGCCGTGCGGGAGGCGCTGCGCTTCGCGGGCGTCCTGGGTACCGTCGAGGACCTGCCGGAGGGGCTCGCGACGGAACTCGGCGAGAGCGGGCGCAGCCTGTCGGGCGGCCAGCGGCAGCGCATCTCGATCGCGCGCGCGGTGATCCGGGACCCCGCCCTGGCCATCCTCGACGAGCCGACGGCCTTCCTCGATCCGGAAGCGGCCCTGGCGCTCGAGCGCAACCTCACCGCCTGGGGCAGCGACCGCCTCCTGATCCTCGTGACTCACAATCTCGCCGCCGTGCGACAGGCCGACCAGATCGTCGTCCTCGACGAGGGGCGCGTGCTCGGGACGGGCCGGCACGAGGACCTGATCCGCCGCGTGCCGGTCTACGCGTCCCTGTGGGACGACCACACCCGCTCGCTCCGCGAGCACGCCGGCGCGGGCTCCGGCAGGGCGCCGGTCCCCGCCTGACGGATCAGCGCACCGCCGGGCCGTAGGGCGGGCGCGGGATCGCGCGGTGCGCCGCGCGCAGGGCCGCCGACCAGCGCTCGCGCAGGTCGTGGAAATAGGGCTCGCCCGCCTCGATCCGGTGGCTGACCTCGAGGTCGAGAGCGTTGCGCCGCGCAACCGCCACGTCGATGGGCAGGCCGACGCCGAGATTCGATCGCATGGTCGAATCCATCGAGACGAGGCCGACCTTGAGCGCGTCGTAGAGGTCGGTCGCGTAGGTCACGGCCCGGTCGAGGATCGGCTTGCCGTACTTGTGCTCGCCGATCTGCAGGAAGGGCGCGTCCACGCTGCACTCGATGAAGTTGCCCGCCGAGTAGATCAGGAACAGCCGCATCGGCTCGCCGCCGATCTGCCCGCCGAACAGGAAGGACACCTCGAAGCGGAGATTGGCGGCGGCAAACCCCTCCCGCTCGATGGCGCGCACGCGGCGGATCGCGTCGCCCACGAGCTGCGCCGCCTGGAACATGGTCGGCGCCTCGACGAAGCGCATCGGCGGCTCGCCGTCCGCGCCCGGCACGCCCTCCGCGAGAAGGCTCAGCACCGACTGGGTGACCGAGAGGTTGCCCGCGGAGGCGAGCATCATCACGCGCTCGCCCGGCACGTTGAAATGGTGCAGTTTGCGGTAGGTGGATATGTCGTCGAGCCCCGCATTGGTGCGGGTGTCGGCGATCATCACGAGACCGTCCTCCACGAGGAGCCCGACGCAGTAGGTCATGGCACGGTACCTTCCTCAGCGCCGTCCTGACGGCGCCCGCATCAGGATTGCGTAGCGGCCTGTGCTTGCTCCACCCGGAGGTGCACGTCCAGGGTTTCGGTGCCGCCCCCGGTACGGCTGCCGCGGATCGGGGCGGCGCCGAGATAGTCGAGGCCCGTGGCGACCCGGATGTAGGCTTCCGTCGTGCCGATGCAGTTCGACGGGTCGAACCCGACCCAGCCGAGGTCTGGCACCAGCGCCTCGGCCCAGGCATGCGCCGCCTTCTGCTCCGCCTCGCCGTCCTCGCGCCGGAAGTAGCCGGAGACGTAGCGCGTCGGGATCTCGAGGTGGCGTGCCGCCGCGATGAAGACGTGGGTGAGGTCCTGGCAGACGCCGCGCCCGACCGCGAAGGACTTCGCCGCGCTGGTGCTGGCGCTGGCCGGGCCCGGCTCGAAGCTCATGGTCTCGCAGACCGCGCCGAGCAGCCGGTGCAGGGTCGCCAGCGCGTCGCGCTCGCCCGAGGAGGCGACCCGGCGGGCGAGGTCCTGGATCTCGTCGCTCGGGGCCGTGAGGTCGGTCTCGCGCAGGTAGAACGGATCCGGCAGGCGCTCGACGGCGCCGCGCACGATGCCGTGGGTCTCGTTGGTGTCGACCTCGCCGGCGACCCGGATCACCAGGGCGTCCGCCGGCTCGTCGGGCGAGAACCAGTGGACGATGTTGCCGAACCCGTCCTCCCGCTCGGTCAGGTGCCCGTCGACGGAGGGCTCGATCCGCCAGCGCCGGACGTACTGCCCGTCGTGGTCGCGCGGGGTCATGCGCAGCACCTGGATCAGGCCGCGGGCCGGCTGCTCGTAGCTGTAGATGGTCTCGTGGACGACGCGGATTCGCATGGGGAGGATTCTGCCCGTGTTGCCCGTCTCAGACCAGATACTGCTCGGTGATGGCCGCGCCGACCCGGTTGTTCTCCCCGATGAAGGCGGTGACGAACTCGTGCAGGCCGGCGGCGAAGATGCGGTCGATGTCCTCGCTCTCCAGGCGCGCCAGCAGGTTGCTGGCGAGCCGCTGGCTGGCGCCGCGGCGGCCGTAGGCGTCGGCGATGAGGTCGAGGTGCTCCACGACCATGCCGTAGCAATTGGCGAAGGAGCGCGGCATCTGCCGGTTGAGGATCAGGAGATCGGCCACGAGCAGCGGCTTGATGCTCTCCCGGTAGACCCAGTGATAGGCGTTGAAGGCCGAGACTTCGCGCAGGATCGTGGTCCACTGGAAGTAGTCGAGGCTGCCGCCGACCTTCTCGTGGGCGGGAAGCAGGATCTGGTACTTCACGTCGAGGATGCGGGCCGTGTTGTCGGCCCTTTCCAGGCCGGTGCCGAGGCGCGTGAACCAGTAGGCGTCGTTGCGCAGCATGGTCCGGTAGGCCGAGCCGTCGAAGGTGAGCGAGATGCCCTTCACCCATTCGAGGAAGCGGGAGAAATCCTCGCGGTTGAGGTCACGCCCCTCGTAGTTGCGCAACTCCAGCCACGCGCCGTTGATCGTATCCCACATCTCCGTGGTCAGCGCCGTGCGCACGCTGCGGGCATTCTCCCGCGCCGCCTCGATGCAGGAGCGGATCGATGAGGGGTTCTGCGGGCTGAAGGCGAGGAAGTTGCTCACCGTGTCGGCGTTGATCCCGTCGTAGAGCGGCTTGAACACCTCCGGGTCGCCCGCCGAGGCCAGCGCGGAGGCCCACTCGTTGGTCTCCCCGCCGCCGTAGTTCGTCGGCAACGAGGCGAGGCGGTGCGCCGCGTCGAGGATGCGCGCAACGAACTCGGCGCGCTCGACGTAGCGCGAGAGCCAGTAGAGGTTGTCGGCGGTGCGGGACAGCATGGTCGTTTCGCTAGCGATCGGTCGGTTGGAGGCCCCTCGTCGGAGGGTGCGAGGGGAGGTGCCGCATCTTCAGGCAGCCGTGGCTGTCCGATAAAGCGGCAGGCTCACCCGTCGAGCACCCAGGTGTCCTTGGTGCCGCCGCCCTGGCTGGAATTGACGACGAGCGAGCCCTCCTTGAGCGCCACGCGGGTGAGGCCGCCCGGCACGATGCGAATCTCGTCGGCGCCGCAGAGCACGAAGGGCCGCAGGTCGACGTGGCGGGGCGCGACGCCCGAGGCGACGAAGGTCGGGCAGGTCGAGAGCGAGAGGGTCGGCTGCGCGATGAACCCGTCCGGCGCGTGCCGCAGGCGGCGGCCGAACTCCTCGATCTCGCGCTTCGTCGCGTGGGGGCCCACCAGCATGCCGTATCCGCCGGAGCCGTTCACCTCCTTCACGACGAGCTCGGAGAGGTGGTCCATCACGTAGGCGAAGGCGTCCTTCTCGCGGCAGCGGTAGGTCGGCACGTTGTGCAGGATCGGTTCCTCGCCGGTGAAGAACCGCACGATCTCCGGCATGTAGCTGTAGACCGCCTTGTCGTCGGAGATGCCGGTGCCGACCGCGTTGGCGAGGGTCACCGTGCCGCGCTCGTAGGCGTTCATCAGGCCGGGCACGCCGAGCACCGAGTCCGGGCGGAACACCAGCGGGTCGAGGAAGTCGTCGTCGAGGCGGCGGTAGACCACGTCGACGCGGCGCGGCCCCTCGGTGGTGCGCATGTAGACCGTGTCGTCCTTGGTGAAGAGGTCGGACGCCTCGACGAGCTCGACGCCGAGCTTGTCGGCCAGGAACGAGTGCTCGTAGAAGGCCGAGTTGTAGCGGCCCGGGGTCAGCAGCACGACGGTCGGGTCGCGCGTCGCCGTGGTCGGGGCGAGGCTGCGCAGCGTCGCGAGGAGCGCGTCCGGATAGTTCTCCACGGGCGCAACCCGGTGCCGGGAGAACAGGTCCGGGAAGAGCCGCAGCATCACCTCGCGGTTCTCCAGCATGTAGGAGACGCCGGAGGGCGTGCGCGCGTTGTCCTCCAGCACGAAGAAGTCGTTCTCGCCCGTGCGCACGATGTCGATGCCGGCGATGTGGACGTAGAGGTCGTGCGGAACCCGGAAGGCGCGCATCTCCATCCGATAATGGGCGTTCCGGTAGACGAGGTCGGCCGGGATGACGCCGGCCTTGAGGCATTCCTGCGCCCCGTAGATGTCGGTGAGGAAGGCATTGATCGCGGTGACGCGCTGCTTGAGGCCGCGCTCCAGGAAATTCCACTCGGGCTTCGTCAGCACGCGGGGGATGATGTCGAACGGGATCAGCCGCTCGGTCGACTCGTTGTCGCCGTAGACGGCGAAGGTGATGCCGATGCGCCGGAACAGCAGCTCCGCCTGGCTGCGCCGCGTGTGGAAATGCTCCGGCGGGGTGGCGTCGAGCCAGGTCTTCAGCTGGCTGTAGGCTTCCCGGATGGCAGCCGGGCTGCCCTCCAGACCGCTCATCTCATCGAACGCGACGCGTGCCATCTTCCGCCTCCCTGGCCTGTCACGCTAGAGGCAAGAGGCGCGCCACGCAAAGGGAAAGCCACTAGGGACAGTTGAAAGGACGTGGGAACCGCGGCTTTGTCAGCGGATGGGCAGCGCTCTCCAGCAAAGGCGCAGAGTTGGGGCACCGAGCCGACAGCGACGAGGATCGAAAGAACGGATCTGTACTTCGGCGAGACTGTCGCGCCGAAGTGCGGCCTCGCCCGCGACGGTTCGGCGACCGTCGCGCGCAGTCGTCGCGCCCGACGTCCCGGCGCGCGGTCAGATCAGCTTGAGCCCCTTCAGGCTGGCATGCCCGTCGCGCCCGACGATGATGTGATCGTGGACCACGATGCGGAGCGGATCAAGCGCGCCGATGACCTCGCGAGTCATCTTCACGTCGGTGGCCGAGGGGGTCGGGTCGCCGGAGGGATGGTTGTGGGCGAGGATGATGGCGGTGGCCGAGAGTTCGAGCGCGCGGCGCGCCACCTCGCGCGGGTAGACGGGCGTGTGGTCGACCGTGCCGTGCCCCTGCACCTCGTCGGCGATCAGGTGGTTGCGCTTGTCAAGGAACAGGATCCGGAACTGCTCCCGCGGCGAGAACGCCATCGTGGCCCGGCAATAGTCGAGCACCGCGCTCCAGGAGGAGAGCAGGGGCCGCTCGTTGAGGGCGCCGCGGGCGAGGCGGTGGCCCGCCGCCTCGATGAGCTTGAGATCCGCGATCACGCCCGGCCCGATGCCGTCCACCTCCGCCAGCCGGGCCGGCTCGGCGCTGACCACCTCCGCGAAGCTGCCGAAGCGCCGGATCAGCGCCTTGGCCAGCGGCTTCACGTCCCGCCGCGGGATCGCCCGGAACAGGGCGAGTTCGAGAAGCTCGTAATCGGGCAGAGCCGCGGCGCCGTGCTCCGCGAAGCGGGCGCGCAGCCGCTCGCGGTGGCCGAGATAGTGCGGGCCGTCCTCGTCCGCGGATGCCGCCGCGGGCCTCGCGCCGGCATCCTCCCCCGGTGCGCCGGGCGGCTGGCGGCCCACGGCCCGCCGCCTCAGGCGGCGGGCTGCGAGGGCTGGTGCAGGCCCTTCGGCGAGGTGGTGAAGATCTCGACGCCGGTCTCCGTGACCGCGACCGTGTGCTCGAACTGCGCGGAGAGCGAGCGGTCGCGGGTCACCGCGGTCCAGCCGTCCGACAGGACCTTCACGGCGGGCCGGCCGAGGTTGATCATCGGCTCGACGGTGAAGAACTGGCCGGCCTTGAGGGGCACGTCGTAGCTCGGCTCGACGTAGTGCAGGATGGTCGGCGCGTCGTGGTAGGTGCGGCCGAGGCCGTGCCCGCAGAAGTCGCGCACCACCGAGCAGCGCTCCGCCTCCGCGTAGGCCTGGATCGCCCGGCCGATATCGTTGGTGGAGCCGCCGGGCCGGATCGCCGCGACGCCCCGCATCAGCGCCTCGTAGGTGATCTCGCACAGGCGCTGCGCCTTGCGCGGCACCTCGCCGACATAGGCCATCCGGCTCGAATCGCCGTGCCACCCGTCGAGGATGAGGCAGATGTCGAGGTTGACGATGTCGCCGTCGCGAAGGGGCTTGTCGTTGGGGATTCCGTGGCAGACCACGTGGTTGATCGAGGTGCAGATCGACTTCGGGTAGCCGCGGTAGAACAGCGAGGCCGGGTAGGCCCCGTGGTCCATGGCGAACTCGTAGGCGAGGCGGTCGAGATGTTCCGTCGTCACGCCGGGCTGCGTCGCCTCCATCAGGAGGTCGAGCGCCTCGGCGGTGAGGCGGCCGGCGCGGCGCATCCCCTCGAAGTCCTCCGGTCCGTGGATCGGCGGTTCCTGGGCGCGCCGGGCACCCTGCGCGGCGACTTGGTCTTGCTGGGTCATCGAGGAGACGTCTTGCGGGAAGCGGCGGTGGCGGAGACCCTATGTACGGTGTGCGCGCGAGGACGCCAAGCCGACGGGGCGCACGCAGCGCAGGCACGAAGCGGGCCGCGCACCCCTAGGCTTGCGGGCCCGGAGAGGCTAGAGGCATGGCCGTCCGGGGGCGCGGCGCCCTTCGGGCGCGAATCTCCGGCGGGATTCGCTGGATCGTGGGCCCGGCCTCGCGCAGGGCCCGACGAAAGGGCAGGGCAGCGCGATGGCTGACAAGGCGGTACCGCACTTCCACAACGACATCGGCGCGAGCGCCATCGACGTCGGCTCGCGGGAGTTCATGTGCATCGGGGCGCTGCCGCCCTTCGACCATCCGCACGTCTTCCTCGACATGGGCGCCGACCACGAGATCATCTGCCAGTACTGCTCGACGCTCTACCGCCACCGCCCGAGCCTGAAGGCCGGCCAGGCGGACCCGCCGTCCTGCGTCTGGGACGATCACGCCCGGACGGCGGCCGAGTAGGCGGGCCGCGCGCGCCCGGTGAGCCTCGACGTCGCCATCGTGGGTGCCGGGATCGGCGGCCTCACGGCAGCGCTCGCCCTCAGCGAGGCGGGCCACGGCGTCACTCTGGTCGAGCGCCGGACCGGCTTCAGCGAGGTCGGCGCCGGCCTCCAGCTCTCGCCCAACGCGAGCCGCATCCTGATCGGCCTCGGCCTCGGCGCACCGCTTCGCCGCGCCGCCTGCGAGCCGCCGGGCGTCACCGTGCGCGCCCTCAGGACCGGGCGCACCATCGGCTCCGTCCGCCTCGGCGAGCCGGTGCGAGAGCGCTACGGCGCGCCCTACTACGTGATCCACCGGGCCGACCTCCAGACGCTGCTCCTCGACGCCGTGCGCTCGCGGGCGACCATCCGCCTCCTGATGGGGCGGGACGTGGTGGGCCTCGCCGAGACGCGGGAGGGCGCGGTGCTCACCGTCGAGACCGTCGCCGCCGGCCGCACCGAGACCCTGAACGCGGACCTCGTCGTCGGCGCGGACGGCCTGCGCTCGCGCATCCGTAGCCATCTCGACACGAGGCCGCTGGCGTCAGGCCGCATGGCCGCGTGGCGCGCCGTGGTGTCGCGGGAGGCCGCGCCGGGCGCGCTGCAGGGCGCCGAGACCGGCCTCTGGCTCGGGCCCGGCCGTCACGTCGTGCACTACCCGATCCTCGGCGGCGAGCGGATCAACGTCGTGGCGATCGTGCCCGAGCGCCAGGGCGACGAGGATTGGGGGCGGCTTGGCGACCCAGCCGTCCTGCGGACCCACTTCCGCGACGCCGCCCCTCCGATCGCCGAGCTGCTCGGCCTGCCGGATTCCTGGCTGGTCTGGTCGCTGGTGGAGCGGCCGGTGGCGCGGCCGATGGCCCACGGCCGCGTCGCGCTCCTCGGGGACGCGGCCCATCCCGTCCTGCCGTTCCTGGCGCAGGGGGCGGCGCTCGCGATCGAGGACGCGGCGGTGCTGACGGCCTGCCTCGCCGCCGCGCCCGTGGAGCAGGCGCTCATCGCCTACGACGAGGCGCGCGGCGAGCGCGCCCGGCGGGTCCAGCGGGCGGCGCGGGGCAACGGGCGCAGCTACCACGCGGGCCGTGTCGTCGGCACCGCGCGCGATCTCGTCATGCGCCGGCTCGGGCCCGACGAAATGCGCGACCGCTACGCGTGGCTCTACGGCTGGCGGCCCGGGACCGCCGCTTGATCTGGCGGGCGGCTCCCGCTACCGCAGATCCCGCGCGGACGTGGCGGAACCGGTAGACGCACGAGACTTAAAATCTTGCGGCCGCAAGGCCGTGCGGGTTCGAGTCCCGCCGTCCGCACCAGCCTTCCTGAAACCACAAGCGTTGCGGGTAACAGACGGGCCTTCCGACGCGTTTCGGCGTCCGGCCGGCACAAGCGACGATCCCGGCAACCTCGGCGAGCCGTGCTCCCAGCGGGCTCGGGTCTACAGCGAGGCTATCAGGGTGAAGGTGGTCTTTCGAGACCTCTCTGGAGGAGCGCGTCCGGCGTCCTGCGAACCTTCCTGATGGTCGACGGAAACGCGGGGCATCGCGCGGGAACTCGTTGAACAGGTTGCCCTGCTCAATGCGCCGAAATCTCATCATCCGCTTCGAAGTCCGTCCCCGGCAGCGATGCGTCAACTCGCAACCATCCCTGCAACGCCTGAGCAACGTTCAGCGGAACCGCTATGACACGGACGTTTCCAGCCCAGTTCAACGTTTCCGCTGCTACCTAGATGCGTAATTGTTAAAAAATATGCATTTTAAAGTAGTATTCTCTGACTGAATGCTTCGGGCATTCCACTTCATTAACCAGAAATTGCGTAGATAATCCAGATTGATGCTGCATTCAGGTGAGCGACGAATGTCATCCATTCGATTCCGTGTGATCGCCACGCTCGGCGCCTTTCTCGTTTCACTGTCTCTCATCGCCAGCGTCGGCTGGTACGCTTCGAGTACAGTCGAGCATGGCATGGAAACCATGTACGCAGATCGCGTGGTTCCTCTGCGAAATCTGAAGATCGTCGCCGACATGTATGCCGTCAACATCGTCGACACGTCGCATAAAGTTCGCAACGGTGTTCTGCCCTGGTCGAGCGGCGTCAAAGCTGTCGCGGATGCGCAGATCAGCATCAAGCAGAGATGGGCGGACTATATCGCCACGAGCATGGACGAGCGCGAGAAGCAACTGGCGGGCACGTCGAAAGCAGCCATGGTCGCGGCCGATGCCGCAACGGCCGATCTCCTCAAGATTCTCACGGACAAGGATGCGAGGGCACTCGACCAATTCGTCAGAGAACGACTCTACTCGGTCATCGATCCGGTGAGCGAGATCATCAGCACGCTGATCGACCTCCAGATCGAGGAGGCCAAGGTGGTGCACGGCCACTCGTCGGCCACCTACAAGATGGCGCAGACGATCGGGCTCTGCACGCTCGCGTTCGGCCTCCTGGCAGTGGCGTTCGCTTCGGCGACGATGGTGCGGGGCGTGCTCACGCCGCTGGCGGCCATCACGGCGATGATGCAGCGCCTCGCCGCCGGTGACGCGACCCAACCGGTCCCCGGCTGCGGCCGACGCGATGAGATCGGCCTCATGGCCGCCTCGGTGGGGATCTTCAAGGACAATCTGATCCGCACACGGCAACTGGAGGAGGACACGGCGCTGGCTCGTGCCTCGGCCGACGAGCAACGCAAGGTCGGCATGCGGCAGATGGCCGACAGCTTCGAGCGAGCGGTGGGCGGCATCATCGCGACCATGAGCGCTGCCTCGACCGAGCTGCATGCCACCGCGCAGAGCATGTCGGGGACGGCCGCCGAGACTGCGACGCAGTCAACCACGGTGGCGGCGGCTGCCGAGCAAGCCGCCGACAACGTCAATACGGTCGCGGTCGCGGCCGAAGAACTGGGCGCGTCCGTGCTGGAAATCGGTCGTCAGGTGGACGGCTCGGCGGACCTGGCTCGCTTGGCTGTCGCGGAGGCGGATCAGACCGGTGCGTTGGTGCGGGCGCTCAGCGGCGCGGTCGATCGCATCGGAGATGTCGTCGGCATGATCTCGACCATAGCGGGCCAGACGAACCTGCTGGCACTCAATGCCACCATCGAGGCTGCGCGATCGGGCGAGGCAGGCCGCGGCTTCGCGGTGGTCGCCGCCGAGGTGAAGGAGTTGGCGGGCCAGACCGCGAAGGCAACGGAGGAGATTTCGACGCAGATCGCCGACATTCAGACCTCCACGGACAGCGCCGTGGCGGCTATCGGCTCCATCGGCGCCCGCATCCGCGAGATCGACGGCGTGGCGACGGCCATTGCGGCAGCTGTGGAGGAGCAGGGGGCAGCCACGCAGGAGATCGTGCGCAATGTCTCACAGGCGGCGACCGGCACGGCCGAGGTTACCACGAACATCGCGGGCGTAGCGGGTGCGGCCGAGGAGACCGACGCGGCGGCAAGCCAAGTGCTGGCTTCGGCAAGCGAGTTGTCGCGCCAGTCCGAGCATCTTTCCGCCGAGGTGCGGCGCTTCCTCGCCACCGTGCGAGCGGCCTGATCCCGCTCGGCGGCGCATCTCTGCCGCACATCGTCGACATGCGGCCTTCGGCCTAGTTCGGCTCCGTCCCGAGGGGCGTCGGCATCTGCTCCGTGCACACGACAGGCCGGCCCGACGTGTCCGTCCAGGTGACCTCGCGGCCCTTGCCGCGCAGCTCGCGCGTGCCGTCCCCGTAGCGGAAGCCCGAGCCGCTCTCCTGCGCCTGGAGGGTCACCGGCTCGCCACTCGCGGGGCGCACCACCGCCGGGCGCCCCGGCTCCGAGTTCAGGAACTCGACCGTGAGCAGCGCGCCCTTCGGGCACTCGAAGATCACGCGGCGGATCGCCGCCGTCTCGGACTGCACCGCGTCCGAGAGCGCCCTCTCGGGCTCCTTGGGCGAGGAGGGCTCCTGCGCCCCGGCCCCGCCGCCGGCGAGGATGAGCAGGGCCGCGAGGCCGGGAAGGACGTGATGGAGGCCGGGCATGTCGCGTCTCTCCCGCCGGGATCATGCGCCGGATGCGCCTTGGAAGGTCGGTGCAGAACACCCGAGGCCAGGGGCGCGCGCAAGCGCTCGGGCACGGCGCCAGGGCCCGGTGCGGTATCAAACCTGCGAGCGGTGGTCGAACCGGGGCGCGTTCCGGGCGGCCGAGGCGATCACAGGATCGCGCGGTAGATGCTGTAAACGTTTACATATAGTCCGGCGGCGCGTAGAACCGTTCTCATGGGCGGAGGCTTGCGCCACCCTCCGCCGGACAGACGCAAGGACGAGCCATGACCGAGATCCACCCCGAGGTCGCCGCCGTCACCGACCGCGTGATCGAGCGGTCGCGGCAGACGCGGCGGGTCTATCTCGACCTGATCGAGCGCGAACGGGAGGGGGGCGTGCACCGGCCGACGCTGGCCTGCGGGAACCTCGCGCACGGTTTCGCCGCGGCCGGCGAGGACAAGGCGGCGATCCGCGCCGGGCGGTCGATGAACATCGGCATCGTCACCGCCTACAACGACATGCTCTCGGCCCATCAGCCCTACGGGCGCTATCCGGACCAGATCAAGGTGTTCGCCCGCGAGCGCGGCGCCACCGCGCAGGTGGCGGGGGGCACGCCGGCCATGTGCGACGGGGTCACGCAGGGGCAGCGCGGCATGGAGCTGTCGCTGTTCTCGCGCGACACCATCGCGCTCTCGACGGCGGTGGCCCTCAGCCACGGCATGTTCGACGGGACGGCGCTCCTCGGGATCTGCGACAAGATCGTGCCGGGCCTGATGATCGGCGCGCTGCGCTTCGGTCATCTGCCGACGATCCTGATCCCGGCCGGGCCGATGCCCTCCGGGCTCGCCAACAAGGAGAAGCAACGCATCCGCCAGCTCTACGCGGAGGGCAAGGTCGGCCGCGAGGACCTGCTCGAGTCGGAGGCCGCCTCCTATCACGGCGCGGGCACCTGCACCTTCTACGGCACCGCGAACTCGAACCAGATGATGATGGACGTGATGGGCCTTCACATGCCCGGCGCCTCGTTCATCAACCCGGGCACGAAGCTGCGGCAGGCCGTCACCCGCGCGGCGATCCACCGCCTGACCGAGATCGGCGCGGACGGCAACGATTACCGCCCGCTGGGCCGCTGCGTCGACGAGAAGGCGATCGTCAACGCGGTGGTCGGCCTCCTCGCCACCGGCGGCTCGACGAACCACGCGATCCACCTGCCGGCCATCGCGCGGGCGGCGGGCATCGTGCTCGACTGGGAGGATTTCGACCGACTCTCGGGGGCGGTGCCGCTGATCGCCCGGGTCTACCCAAACGGCGCGGGCGACGTGAACCACTTCCACGCGGCGGGCGGCATGAGCTTCGTGATCGCGAGCCTGATCGACGCCGGCCTCCTGCACGACGACATCCTCACGGTGTCCGGCGCGCGCCTGCGCGACCACGCCCGCGACCCGAAGCTCTCGGGCGAGGAACTCGTCTACGAGGACGCTCCGGAAAGGAGCTACGACGATACGATGCTGCGCACGCCCGCCAAGCCCTTCCAGCCGGACGGCGGCATGCGGCTCGTGAAGGGCAATCTCGGCCGGGCGACCTTCAAGACCAGCGCCGTCGAGGAGAGCCGCCGCACGATCGAGGCGCCCGCCCGCGTCTTCTCCGACCAGGACGAGGTGCTGAAGGCCTTCAAGGCGGGCGAGCTGGAGCGCGACGTCGTCGTCGTGGTCCGCTTCCAGGGGCCGCGCGCGAACGGCATGCCGGAGCTGCACAAGCTCACGCCGCCCCTCGGCGTCCTGCAGGACCGCGGCCACAAGGTGGCCCTCGTCACGGACGGGCGCATGTCCGGCGCCTCCGGCAAGGTCCCGGCGGCCATCCACCTCAGCCCCGAGGCGATCGGCGGCGGCCCCATCGCCAAGATCCGCGACGGGGACATCGTGCGCCTCAGCGCGCCGGAAGGCCGGCTCGAGGTGCTGGTGGACGCGGCCGAGCTCGCCGCCCGCGAAGGCGCGGCGGCGCCGCCCGCGGCCTTCGGCACCGGCCGCGAGCTCTTCGCCTTCATGCGCCACGGCGCCGACGGGGCGGAGCAGGGCGGCTCGGCGATGCTCGCCGCCGCCGGCCTGTGACGCCTGCCACCCAGAGAGGAAACTGCCGATGACCGACATCGACGCCCTGATGCGCTCGGTTCCCGTGATCCCCGTGCTCGTCGTGGAGGACGCGGCCCACGCCGAGCCGATCGCCGAGGCCCTGGTCGGCGGGGGCCTGACCGCGCTGGAGGTGACGCTGCGCACCCCCGCCGCCCTCGACGTGATCCGGGCGATGTCGCGCGTCGAGGGGGCCGTCGTCGGGGCCGGCACGGTGCTCAACGTGCGCGACCTCGACGCGGCGATGGAGGCGGGCGCCCGGTTCATCGTCAGCCCCGGCCTCACGGCGCCGCTCACCGAGGCGGCGATCGAGCGGGGCATCCCCTACCTGCCGGGCGTCGCCAACGCCGCCGACATCATGCGCGGGCTCGATCACGGCCTCAGCCGCTTCAAGTTCTTCCCGGCCGAGGCCGCGGGCGGCATCAAGGCGCTGAAAGCACTGGCCAGCCCGTTCGGGCAGGTGCGGTTCTGCCCCACGGGGGGCATCACGGAGGCGAGCGCGCCCGAGTGGCTCGCCCTCGAGCCGGTGCTCTGCGTCGGCGGCAGCTGGGTCGTGCCGGCGGGCGCGCCGGACGTCTCGGCGATCCGCCGGGCCGCGGAGGGCGCCTCGCGCCTGCGGGCGGCCTGAGACCCGTCGGCGGAACGCGGACGGGCGCAGGCGACCGCTACCGCGGCTCGCTGTGAAGGTGCAGGTAGGAGGGGTCGAACCGCGAGACCTCGACGAGGTTCGACCAGTTCGGAATCGTGACGGTCGGCCCACGCCACGACACGAGGCCGCGCCGCCGCAATTCCTGCAGCGTGCGGTTCACGTGGACGTTCGTGATCCCCAGCATGTCACCGAGTTCGCCCTGCGTGATCGGGAGCGTGTAGCTTCGGTTCTCCCGGTCGGTGAAGCCCACCGCGCCGAGCCGGCAGTAGAGCTCGCAGAACAGGTGCCCCATCCGCTCCAGCGCCGACATCCGGCCGACCGCCACGAGCCACTCCCGGTGGATGGCGGCGTCGATCAACGTCGTCAGCCAGAGGACCCGGGTCAGGTGCGGCTGGGTCTCGGTGATGCGCAGGAGATCCGCGTGTGGCGCCGTCGCGGTCTTGCACGGCGAGAGAGCGATGACGCCGTGATCCATGGTCTTCAGGGGAAAGCTGTGGAGGTCGACGAAGTCGCCCGGCACGTCGATCGAGGTGATCTGCCGGCGCCCGTCCGCGAGGATGCGGTAGCGCCCGGTCATGCCCTCGAGGAGGAGGGTGCTGTGGGTCGGGCGGCTGCCCTGCTCGACCACATCGGACCGCGCGTCGAACGTCCGGGTCTGGGGCGTGAGCTCGCGGAGGATGCGGACCTCTTCCTCGTTCAGCTTGTCCAGGCAGCTCAACTTCCGGACGAGGAGATCACTCATGGCGCTCCCGGGGCGTAACCGTTGCGTGCGCCACCTTTCATCGTCCGCACGCGTTTCGGCAACACCCAAACCGGGGTGCCGGGTTCCGAGACTCACCATGCACAGAGAAACCCGCCGCGCCTGTCGGCGGGCGGGCTGCTCTGCGGGACTGAGCGCCGCTGCGGCTCAGCAGCCGTCGTTCGCGGCCTGCTGCTGGGCGGTCGGCTTACCCTCGGATTCGCGCTTCACGTCCGCCGCGGAGGTCGCGGTCGTCGAGCCGGCGTTGTTCATCGCGCCGACCGTGCCAGGCGACTCCGCCTTCGCGCCGGGCGTGACCTTGGCGGTCGAGCCGGGATCGACGTTCGAGCTCTTGTCCTGCTTGGGCTGGTTCCCGGCCGTGGTGCCGGTCGTGCAGGGGGCGGCGATGGCGGCCGAGCTGATCAGCAGCAGGGCGCCGGCAAGGGTCGTGACCGTCTTCATGCGTTCCTCCGATGTGATTAACATCGAGCAAACGACGGGCCGGCTCGGCAGTTCCCAAATCGCCGTGAGAAGAACCGTACGGGCGGCCGCATGGACATCAATCCGGACGGCCACTCGCCTTCGCGAATATTATTGCGCTGCGCAAACTTCTCACCGCGGACGCACCGCACCTGCGAAGCGATCGCCGGCCATTACTGTGCGGGAAGCGGCTGGCGCAGGTCCCGTGGCACAAAGCGGCCCCCCTCGGACGGCTGAAGGTCGAGCCGGCGGTCGTGGTGCTCGTGCAGCGTCGAGCGGTGGCCGATCGAGACGATCGTGGTGCCCGGCAGGCGCTCGCGGAGCATCCGGTAGATTCCGGCCTCGCTCGCCTCGTCGAGGGCTGCGGTCGACTCGTCGAGGAACAGCCAGTCGGGCTTGGCCAGAACCGCGCGCGCGATGGCGAGGCGCTGCTGCTCGCCGCCCGAGAGCCGCTGGTCCCAGGCGTCGACCTCGTCGAGCCGGTCCGCGAGGTGCGGAAGCTGCGCCGCCACGAGCGCATCGCGGATCGCGGCGTCCGGGAACTGGTCGACGGTGCTCGGATAGACGACGGCGCCCCGCAGCGTCCCGAGCGGGATGTAGGGGCGCTGCGGCAGCAGCAGCGCCGACTGGTCCGCCGGCACGTCGACCCGGCCCTTGCCGAAGGGCCAGATCCCGGCAATCGCCCGGAACAGGGTCGACTTGCCGGAACCGGACGGCCCGGTGACGAGCGTGGCCGCGCCCTTGGCGAGGGCGAGCTTCTCGGCGGCCACGATCTCGCGCCCGTCCGGCAAGGCGAGCGTCAGGCCGGCGGCCGTGACGTCGCGCTTCGTCTCGTTGCCCTGGACGAGGCCGTAGCCCGCGCTGGAGAGGGCCTCCGCCTTCGTCATGGCGCGCTTGAAGGAGGCGAGGCGGTTCGTGTTCGCCTTGTAGGCCGCGATCGTCACGTAGGCATTGATGAAGAAGGACAGGGCGGACTGCACGCTGGAGAAGGCGTCCCCGGTCTGCTGGAACTGGCCCAGCGTGATCTTCTTCATGAAGTAGGACGGCGCGGCGAGGATGTAGGGGAACACCACGCTGAGTTGGCTGTAGGAGAGCGTGAAGCTGCCGAGCTTGATCCGCCGGTAGATGATGCCGAGGTAGTTGTCGATGATCTCGCGGAACAGGCCCCAGAGCCGCACGCTCTCGGCGCGCTCGCCGCGCAGCAGCGCGATCTGCTCCGAGTAGATGCGCGAGCGGGCGAGCGAGAAGCGGAAATCCGCCTCCACCTTCTCCTGCCGGAAATCGAGGCCGATGAGCGGGCGCCCGATCAGGTGGGTGAGCCAGGTGCCGACGACGGCGTAGCCCACCACCAGCCAGACCAGGAAGCCCGGCACGATCGTGTCCGTGAAGGGCAGCACGAAGTCCCGTGACAGGCCCCACAGGATCACCATAAAGGAGACCAGCGTCGCGGCCTGCGAGAGCAGGCGGATCGAGAGCGTCGTCGTCTGCGAGATGAACAGGTTGACGTCCGACTGGATGCGCTGGTCCGGGTTGTCCGCGTGCTCGCCGGTGAACGGGATGCGGTAGTGCGTGCCGCCGTCGAGCCAGCGCTCGTAGAGGCTGCGGGTCAGCCACGTCCGCCAGCGCAGGTGCAGGCTGGCATCCACGAAGGTGTCGAACATGCCGACGATCACCCAGATCGTGGCGAGCGGGCCGAACACCCAGATCAGCTGGTACCAGAAGGCGTCGGCGTTGTATTCCTGCAGGGCGTTGAACAGGTCGCGGAACCAGAAGTTCAGGCGAAGCTGCAGCGCCACCTGCGCGAAGGTGATGAAGATCGAGAGCGCCACGAGCCGCTGGCCGATCCGGCCCTCGGTGGTGCCGAAGAAGCGGAACGGGCCGATCTCCCGCGTCGGCTCGCTGCGCGAGGCGAAGTAGGGGTCGGCGATCAGGGTGATCGCCCGGATCGGCTCCAGGTAGGAGATCGCGAGCACGATGCCGGCGAAGACCACGGCGCCGGTTGCCGCGAAGGGCGGCGGCAGCAGCGCCGCCACGGTCGGCGGCAGCAGCCCCATCGCTGCCAGCGTCCGGCCGCCGGCGAGCACGAGGTAGCCGATCCCGTACACCGAGACGAAGACCCTGAGGTAGGCGGAGAGATTGCCCGAGGCGAGCAGGATGCCCGCCATCGCGAAGCCCGCGAGCGACACGTAGAGGGGCGGGGAGGGGACGCCGGGCGCTGCGAGCAGCACGAGGGCGAAGATCGCGGTGAGGACGGCCTGAATGCCGAGTCCGCTCCTGATTGCGGCCACGCACTTCTCCCCGAACATGAGTTCCGGGCCGGCGCGGGGCGCGCGACCCGAGCCGGCAGTGACGGCGGCTCATGGCGAGATAGTGGCGCGGGGCCCGCTCTGTCTCGTGAAATTTCGGTCATGCGCGGCGCCCGATCGCCGCGTCTATCCCCTTGGCGTGGGCCGTTTACTCAGGGCGGCGCTCACGGCCAGTCCCAGTCCTCGAAGCCCGGTTCCCGGCAGCGGTACCCGACCGGACATTGCGGGTTGTCCCGCGTCGGCGCGAAGCGGAGCTCGGCGATCTCGGTGAACTCGCAGAAGCTGCGGTCGCGCACGACGCGCTCGGGGCCCGGGCCGGTGTTGAGGACGATCGCCCCTTCGGTCTTCACGAGCCGCATCACGTCGTTGCAGGTCATGCGGGCCGTGGCCGACCGGTTCTGCCCGATCGCCGGCATCGTCGTCGCGATGCCGAGCATCAGGGCGAGGGCAGGGCGTCTCATCTGTGCGGGTCGGGCGCCTGGGCGGGATCAGGGCGGAAGCATGGCAGTTTCCGCAGGCAGCGGGAAGAGGGACGAGCGCACCGCCGCGCGGAAGCCGCAATCTGAGGATTTAGGGGATTACAAAAATCGTGGGACACGGCTTAAGATCTCGTGCGAGCCGACCAGAACAACGCTCGACCTGTGGTACTACTTATGCGTGTCTGAGCGTCCCGCGTGGCGCGATCTGCTTGCCGGGCCGCGAAAATCAGAGGCCGCGCCGAGGCGTAAGGCCCGATATCGAGACCGGACGGGGGCGTCCGAGGGAGTGGAAGGGTAGCGGGAGCGACGATGCGTCGCCGCGTGGCGCGGCGCCGGCTCGCTGACGGAGCATTCGGGGGATCCGAGATGGCGGTGGGGATCGATCAGACCCTGGCCGAGGCGGGCGCGGCGAGCACGAGTGCTCACGATTCAAGTGGGGGTTCGAGAAGCTGGCTGGTTCTGGTGCTGATGCTGGCCGCCGGCTGGGGCGCCCTGTTCAGCTACAGCGCCGTCTTCCTCGCCGAGGACGTGCCCCTGCGCTCCGCCGCGCAGCGGGCGATCCCCGAAGCGCTCCCCGACGAGGCCGTGGCCTTCCCGCTGCCGCCCGAGCTGATGCGGCCCGCCGCGCCCGCCGCCGGGCGCCAGGCCGAGATGCGGGCAGCCGAGACGCCCGCGCCGGTCCCACGCCTCGAGCTCGCGGGTACGAACGCCGCCGTAGCACCCGAGACCGGTCCGACGCAGACCGCGGCCGTCCCGTCGACGCCGCCGGTCGAGCGGCCGGACTACATCGGCACCTGGGGCCCGAACGAGGCCGCGTGCGGGGTGCGCTCGCGCCGCCGGGGCTACCTGCCGGCCACGATCACCGCGGAGGGCGCGCGCGCCGGCCGCGTCAGCTGCAGCTTCCACGACCGTACCCGCAGCGGCAGCGCCTGGGTCATGGCCGCCGATTGTACCGACCGCACGCGCCGCTGGACCTCGCAGGTCCGCCTCAGGGTCGAAGGCGACCGCTTGGTCTGGTCGAGCGCCCGGGGCACCTCGTCCTACCAGCGCTGCTCACGCCGGGCCGGCTGACGCGTCGTCCGGGCCGCCCGGCGGCCCGGGACAGTGCGACGAGCTCCTTTCGCTCCGCCCTCTCTGCCACAGACATCGGGCCGACGCCGCGCGAACCCGCGGGGCGATTTTCGGCCATCCGCCCGGATCCGCGCCGGCTCGTGGTCGCCGTGGCCGATGAAGCATGCCTCAGGAGCCGGCGGGCCGGACTCGACCGGTCGGGCCCAACCTCACTTGTCGCGGGGAGATCGCCCGCCCCAACGAGAAAGGGGCCGCCTCGCGGCGACCCCTTTCCCTGACCCGTGGGCCGGCGAATCTGAGGGACTGCACGGAACGCCCGAGCGGTCGGGCGCTCCGCGATCGGGTCCTCAGAAGTCCATGCCGCCCATGCCGCCGCCGCCCGGCATCGGGGGAGGCGCGTCCTTCTTCGGGGCGTCCGCGACCATCGCCTCGGTGGTGACGAGGAGGCCGGCGACGGAGGCCGCGTCCTGGAGAGCGGTGCGCACGACCTTGGCCGGGTCGACGATGCCCGCCTGAATCATGTCCACGTACTCTTCGGTCTGGGCGTTGAAGCCGTAGGTCTCGGAGCCCTCGTTGTCGGTGATCTTGCCGACCACGATGGAACCCTCGACGCCCGCGTTCTGGGCGATCTGACGGACCGGGGCCTCGAGCGCCTTGAGGACGATCTTGATGCCGGCCGCGACGTCGGCGTTGTCGCTGGAGAGGCCGGCGACCGCCTTCTTGGCGCGCAGCAGGGCCGTGCCGCCGCCGGGGACGATGCCTTCCTCGACCGCCGCGCGGGTGGCGTTGAGGGCGTCGTCGACGCGGTCCTTCTTCTCCTTGACCTCGACCTCGGTCGCGCCGCCGACGCGGATCACCGCGACGCCGCCCGCGAGCTTGGCGAGGCGCTCCTGCAGCTTC
>NZ_BJZU01000050.1 GCF_007992195.1 Methylobacterium oxalidis
CCCCGGCTGGCACCGCAGCGGACGTTGGCATAGGCGTTCTCCCTCTTGGGAATTAGTATTGATGGGTCTTTGCTCGGCCGGTGGCTCGGACGCCGGTGCGAAGCATTCAACTGCCGGTACGAGCCACGGAGGCATGCGATTCAGGGGCAGCGGGTATGCATTATTTGGTATGCCAGAACCCCTGGCAAGCAGAATAATTCCGGCCAAGCCATCAATCCAGAGGGATTAAACGGGCATCCGGAACGTGAGTGCCGAATCCGCCGGATTTGGCCGCCTCGAACGTCCTTCGCGTGCAACGGGAAAAACCCGGTCGGCGGCAGGCCGGGACCGGGTCGCGTGCGGTTTCGGACGGATTGCGAGGCCGCGGATCGCACCCCCTCCGAGGGGGCGCGGAGCGGGCGCGACGGACGACGCGACACGGGGCGGAGGCTCGCCGACCCTGCCGGCGCGGCCGGCGCGCGCTCCGGCCTGCGGATGAGAGCGCGGGCCGCGCCGACGCCGCCGGCCGGATCATGCCGCCTTGGCGGCCCTCAGCGCGTCGGAGGCTCCCAGACGGCCAGCGCGGAGGTGTCGACCGGCCGCGGCAGAAGACCCTCGGCGCGGAACGCATCGGCAATTTTCTGCTGCTCGCCGAGGCCGTCGCGGGTGACCGGCTCGACACGGTAGCTGCGGCGCTCGTTGGCCTGCCGCACCGCCGCGGCGTCGACCTTCCAGAGCCGGGAGAGCTGCTCGGCGGCCGTGTCGGGGTTGGCCTTCACCCAGGTCCCCGTCTCGCGCAGCCTGCCGAACAGCACCGCCAGCACGTCCGGGCGCTTCGCCGCGTAGTCGTCGGCGGCGAGGTAGTAGCGCTTGTAGGCGGACAGCCCCGTCCCGTCGCGCAGGATGCGCGCGCCGGCCTGCAGCTGGGCCGCGGACAGGAACGGGTCCCAGGCGACCCAGGCGTCGACGCTGCCGCCGGCGAGCGCGCTGCGCCCGTCGGCCGGCGTCAGGTAGGCCGGGCTGATGCTCTTGAAGGACAGGCCCTCGCCCGCGAGCGCCGCCAGCAGCAGGTAGTGGCTGCCCGCGCCCTTGGTGACCGCGACCTTGCGGCCCTTCAGGTCCGCGACCGAGCGGATGGGTGAATCGCCCGCCACGAGGATCGCCTGCGCGGCCGGCGAGGGGGCTTCCTGCGCGAAGTAGGTGATCCGGGCCTGGGCGCCCTGCGCGAAGACCGGGACCGTGTCGGCCACGTCCGCCGAGACGTCGATCTGCCCGACGTTCAGCGCCTCCATGATCGGCAGGCCGCTCGTGAACTCGTGCCAGGAGACCGCGACGTCGAGCGGCGCCAGCGCCGTCTCGAGCGCGCCGTTTTGCCGGAGCAGCGCGATCAGGGTCGAGGAGCGCTGGTAGCCGACCCGAAGCGTCGCGCGCTCCGCCGCGGTCGCGGGGTGGGCTCCGGCGAGGAGGGCGAGGCCGCCGGCGGCGAGGCCCGCCAGCGAGCGGCGGCTGAGGCGGTGATCGAGGGTCATCGTCTCAGCTCCCGGACTTGTGCACGGCGTCGGCGACGCTGATCGCCTTCGGGATCAGGCCGAGGGCGCGGAAGGTGTCGGCGATGCGCTGCTGCTCGGCGATCACGCCTGGGTCGAGCGGCCGGACGCCGTAGCCCTGCCGCGCGAGCGCCGTGGCCAGGATGGGCGCCGGGATGCCGACGGAGGGCGCGAGTTCGCGGGCGGCCGCCTCGGTGTTGGCCTTCGCCCAGGAATCCACCTCCGCGATGGCGGCCGTGATGATTTCGAGGGCGGGCCCCTGCCGGGCCGCGAAGTCCCGCGCCGCGAGGTAGAACTGGTGGTTCGCGACGAGGCCGGTGCCGTCGCTGAGGGTGCGGGCGCCGGTCCCGGCCTCGGCCGCGGCGAGGAAGGGGTCCCAGATCACCCAGGCGTCGACGGCGCCGCGCTCGAAGGCGGCCCGCGCGTCGGCCGGCGCGAGGTAGACCTGCGTGATGTCGGAGAGCGTCAGCCCGGCCTTCTCCAGGGCGCGCACCAGCAGGTAATGCACGTTCGAGCCGCGGTTCAGGGCGACCTTCCTGCCCTGCAGATCCGCCACGTTCCGGATCGGGCTCTCCTTCGGCACGAGGATGGCCTCGCCGCGGGGCGCGGGCGGCTCGTGGGCGACATAGGTGAGGCGGTCGCTCGCGGCCTGGGCGAAGATCGGGGGCGTCTCGCCCGCCGTGCCGAAGTCGATGGCCCCCGCATTCAGCGCCTCGAGCAGCGGCGGCCCGGAGGGGAATTCCGACCATGTCACGCGGTAGCCGAGGGCGGCGAGCTTCGGCTCCAGCGTGCCGCGCCCCTTGAGGAGCACGAGCGTCCCGTACTTCTGGTAGCCGATGCGCACCACCGCCTCCTGCGCCCGCGCGGCGAGGGGGGCGAGGGGAAGCAGGGAGGCGAGGGCGAGGCTCGCGAGGGCGAGCGCGGCGCGGCGGCGGAGCCCGGCGCGGGCGTGGGCGGACATGGCGTTCTCCTGGCGGATCGGGGAGGGCGGTCAGTGCGCGGCGATGCGCCGGCCCGGCACGATGTCGTTGGCGATGACCTCGCCGAACGGGCCGTTGTTGCGCCCCGTGCTGGGCGGCGCGCCGGTCGTCGCCCGCAGGGGGAGCTTGGGGAAGACGAGCTCCGCGAAGCGGTAGGCCTCCTCCAGGTGCGGGTAGCCGGAGAGGATGAACCGGTCGATGCCGAGGTCGATGTACTCCTTCATCCGGTCGGCGACCTGGTCGGCCGAGCCGACGAGGGCGGTGCCCGCCCCGCCCCGGACGAGGCCGACGCCGGCCCAGAGGTTCGGCGAGACGACGAGCTTCGAGCGGTCGCCGCCGTGGAGCTGCGTCATCCGGCTCTGGCCGACCGAGTCCATCCGGTTCAGGGTGGCCTGCGCCTGCGCGATGGTGGCGTCGTCGAGGCGCGAGATCAGGCGCTCGGCCTCGGCCCAGGCCTCCGCCTCGGTCTCGCGCACGATCACGTGGAGCCGGATGCCGAACGAGAAGGTCTTGCCGCGCCGGTCCGCCGCCTCGCGGGCGCGGGCGAGCTTCTCGGCGACGCCCGCGGGCGGCTCGCCCCAGGTCAGGTAGACGTCGCAATGGTCGGCCGCGACCTCGATGCCGGCCGGCGAGGAGCCGCCGAAATAGAGCGGCGGGTGAGGCTTCTGCACGGGCGGGAAGATCACGCGGCCCGCCTCGGCGCGCAGGTGCCGCCCCTCGAACGAGACCGTCTCCCCGGAGAGCAGGCCGCGCCAGACGTGCAGGAACTCGTCCGTGACCGCGTAGCGCGTGTCGTGGTCGAGAAAGATGCCGTCGCCCTTCAGCTCGACGGGGTCGCCGCCGGTGACGACGTTGATGAGGAGGCGGCCGTCCGAGAGGCGGTCGAGCGTCGCGGCCATGCGGGCGGAGACGGAGGGCTGCTGCAGGCCGGGGCGGACGGCCACGAGGAAGCGCAGGCGCCGGGTCAGCGGCGCGAGCGCCGAGGCGACCACCCAGGAATCCTCGCAGGAGCGCCCGGTCGGCAGCAGCACGCCGAAATAGCCGAGATCGTCGGCGGCCTGCGCGACCTGGCGCAGGTAGTTCAGCGAGACGTCGCGCGCGCCCTCCGCCGCGCCGAGGTAGCGCCCGTCGCCGTGGGTCGGCAGGAACCAGAGGACGTCGGTCTTGCCGTCTGTCTGTGCGGTCATGGAACTCTCCGGATGGGGTTTCAGCCGGGGCCGGTCAGGCCTGCGCGGCGAGGAGCCTGTCGAGGATGCGGCCTTCCAGCGCCGCGAGATCGGGATCGCCCCGCCGCCGCGGGCGCGGTACGTCCACGGCGACGTCGAGGGAGACGGCGCCCTCCTCGACGACGAGGATGCGGTCGGCCATCGCCACCGCCTCGCCGACGTCGTGGGTGACGAGGATCGCGGTGAAGCCCTGGTCCTGCCAGATCCGCTCGATCATCGCCTGCATCTCGATCCGGGTGAGGGCGTCGAGGGCGCCCAGCGGCTCGTCGAGGGCGAGCAGCGCCGGCCGGCTCACCAGGGCGCGGGCAAGCGCGACCCGCTGGCGCTGCCCGCCCGAGAGCGTCGCCGGCCAGTCGCCCGCCTTCGCCGCGAGCCCGACCTCGGCGAGGACGGAGGCGGCCCGCTCCCGCCGCGCGGCGCGGCTGCCCTCGCGGCCGAGCCCGACCGCCACGTTGTCGACGACGCGGGCCCAGGGCAGCAGGCGCGGCTCCTGGAACATGATCCGGCGGGTGGCGCCGTCCGCGCGCCCGGCGCCGTCCAGGGCGATGCGGCCCTCGCTCGGCGCCTCGAGCCCGAGCACGAGGCGGAGCAGGGTGCTCTTGCCGCAGCCCGAGCGGCCGACCACGGCCACGAACTGGCCGGCCGGAATGTGCAGGTCGAGGCCGCGGATGACGGGCTCGCCCCCGTCGAACGCCTTGACGAGGCGCCGCGCCGTGACGGCGAGGCCGCGCCGGGGCGCCGTCCGCACGGGTTCGAGGCTTACCCGCGCGCGGTCCGCGCCGACGGTCTCCCGGAAGCTGAGAGCAGAAGCGGTCATGGTGTCCTGTCGGGCTTGGGGGCGGAAGGGCGGCCGCTCAGACGTTGCGGTAGGCCGGGTTCCAGGCGAGGCAGGTGCGCTCCAGGAGCCGGGTCAGGCTGTCGGCGACCTTGCCGAGGCCGGCGTAGATCAGGATCGCCAGGACCACGACGTCCACGAGCATGAACTCGCGCGCCTGCATCGCCATGTAGCCGAGCCCGGAGGTGGCCGAGATGGTCTCGGCGACGATCAGCGTCAGCCACATGATCCCGAGCCCGTAGCGCAGGCCGACGAAGATCGACGGCAGCGCGCCCGGCAGCACCACCCGCCAGAACAGGGTGCGCCGGTCCATGCCGTAGACGCGGCCCATCTCGATGAGCTGCGGGTCGACCGAGCGGATGCCGTGCAGGGTGTTGGCGTAGATCGGGAAGAACACGCCGAGCGCCACGAGGAACAGCTTCGCGCCCTCGTCGATGCCGAACCAGAGGATCACCAGCGGGATCAGCGACAGGTGGGGCACGTTGCGCACCATCTGCAGCGTCGTGTCGGTGAGCGCCTCCGATAGGCGCGACAGGCCGTTGATTAGGCCGAGGGAGAGGCCGATCCCGCCGCCGATCAGGAAGCCCGCGAGGGCGCGCAGGAAGCTCACCGCGAGGTTCGTCCAGAGCTCGCCCGTCTGCGCGCTCTGCCAACCGGTGCGCGCCACGTCGAGCGGCGCGGGCATGAAGCGGGTCGAGACGAGGCCGAAGGAGGCGGCCGCCTGCCAGCCGACCACCACCGTGACCGGCAGGACCCAGGGCAGCAGCCGCCGCGCGTCGGGCCGGGGGAGGGCGCGCGCGCGCCGCGGAGCGTCCGGGCCGCCTATCGCGAGGGAGTTCGCCATGATCGTGCTCTCTGCTCTCAGCCGTTGCCCGGGGCGCCCGGAGGCGCCCACACGATGTCGGCCACGCGCACGGGGCGCGGCAGCACGCCGATCCCGTGGAAGCGGTCCGCGATGCGCTGCTGCTCCGCCGTCACCTCGGGCGCCATCGGCCCGATCGTGAAGCGGATCCGCCCGACCGCGCGCTGCATGGGCTCGAGGGGCACGCCCGTCGCCCGGGACAGGCTCGCGGCGACGCTGCCGCGGTTTCCCTCGCACCACGTCGCCACCTGCCCCAGCACCGCGACGATCGCCGCGACCGCGGCCGGCTGCGCCTGCGCCACCGCGCGGTTGGCCAGGAAGAAGTTGTTCGTCGGCGTGATCTCGGCGGCCTGGGCGAGGACGCGCACCCCCGCGCCGGCCTCGGCGATCGCGAAGTAGGGGTCCCAGACCGTCCAGGCGTCGACCGAGCCGCGCGAGAAGGCCGCCGCGGCATCGGCCGGGGCGAGGGTGACCGGCTCGATGTCGCGGTAGGTGAGGCCGGCCTTCTCCAGGGCCGCGACGAGGAGATTGTGCGCGCTCGACCCCTTGGCGAAGGCGACGCGCCGGCCCTTGAGGTCGGCGAGCGTGCGGATCTCCGAGCCCGGCGGCAGCAGGATCGCGGAGCCGGAGCCGCCCTTGGGCTGGGCCGCCGCGTAGACGATCCCCGCACCCGCGGCCTGCGCGAAGATCGGCGGCGCGTCGCCCGTCTGCCCGAAGGCGACGGCGCCGAGGCCGAGGGCTTCGAGGAGGGGCGGCCCGTAGGAGAACTCCACCCAGCGGACCTCGAGCCCGAGGGGCTTCAGGGCGGCCTCGACGACGCCCTGATCCTTGGCGACCGCGAGGATGCCGTTCCGCTGGTAGCCGATGCGCAGGACGCTCTCGGTGCCGGCGCGGGCGCCGCGGACGGGCGGCAGCGCGGCCGCCAGCGCCGAGGCGAGCGTCGCCGCGAGGGCGCGGCGTCGGGAGAGGTTCGGCGTGGTCATCGTCGGGCCCTCCTAGCCGGCGGCCGCGACGCGCAGGTCGCGCCGGTCCCGGGCGAGGTCGAGGAGGGCGCCGAGCTCGGCCGCCGCCGCGAGGGCGCGCGCCCGCACCGCCGGATCGGCGATGACGCCGTCGACGATCTCGCGCTCGCCGGCATAGACGGCGGTCGGCACCGTCTGGGCCGCGAAGAAGCCGAAGAGCGGCCGCAGGGCGTGCTCGACCACGAGGGCGTGGCGCGCGCCGCCGCCCGTCGCGGTGAGCACGACCGGCTTGCCGGCGAGGCTCTCCGGCTCGACGAAGTCGAACACGTGCTTGAACAGGCCGCTGTAGGCGCCCTTGTAGACGGGCGTGCCGACGATGAGCGCGTCGGCGCCCTCGATGGCCTCGACGATGCGGGCGGCCGGCAGCGGCAGGGCGGCGCGGTCGAGGGCGCCGACGCCCGGGCCGGCGTCGAGGAGATCGAGCACCCGGACCTCGACCGGCCGCAGCCGCGCCAGCTCGCCCGCCACCGCCTCGACGAGGGCGCGGGTCCGGGAGGGCCGCCGGGTGTTGCCGGAGAAGGCGACGACGCGCAGCGGCATCACCGCACCTCCGGCCGCGACGGGGAAAGGTCGATCGTCTGCATTGTCACCGCGCGCATGCCTCGAAGATTGCGAGTGTCTGTCCGTTCTCTGCCGCGAACGGGCAGCACCGAGCCATCGCCGTCCAGGGTTTCGCCCGGAAGCGTGTGATGTCTCGGATGTTCCGTGATGGTGCTGTGTGCTTCAGTTCTACGATCGAGAACGTGAGAATTATCTCGTTGCTTTCAGGGGTAAGTCAACGATCGAGTTTTGTCTTTTTCGCTGGCGTTCGAGCAGGAAATGTTCTGCGGCCCAGCGTTCGGGAGGTGATTTTCCTTGGCCGCGCGGACCGACGCCCGGGAGGCGCGACAATCCCGTTTCAGGGGCGCGAGGCCGGTCAGGTGCCGCAGAAGGTCCGGTAGCCGACGCCGCCGCTCGCAGGTGCCTCGGCGTAGCGGGCGAGGGCCGGCTGGTCGTCATAGGGACGCGACAGCACGGCCAGGAGCTCGTCGAAGGGGCCGAGATCCTCCCGCTCCACGGCGGCCTCGATCATCGCCTCGACGCGGTGGTTGCGCGGGATGAAGGCGGGGTTGACCGCGCGCATCGCGGCAGCCCGCGCCGCGGAATCCTGCCCGTCCTGCGCCAGCCGCTCGCGCCAGCGCACGGCCCAGCGGTCGAAGGCGGTGGGGTCGACGAACAGGCTGCGCACGGCCTCGTCGGCCCCGGATTCTTCGGCTGCTGCGCAGAGGTTGCGGAAGGTCAGGGTGAAGTCGGCCTGGTTCTCGGCCATCTGGCTCAGGAGATCCTGCGCCAGCGCGGCGTCGCCCTCCCGCGCCTCGCCGAGCCCGAGCTTGCGGGCGAGCCCGCCCCGATAGGCGGCCTCGAAGCGCGGCGCGAAGGCGGCGAGCGCCGCCTCGGCCTCCGCCACGGCCCGCGTCTCGTCCTCGGCGAGGAGCGGCAGCAGCGCCTCGGCGAGGCGGGTGAGGTTCCAGAGGGCGATCTGCGGCTGGTTGGCGTAGGCGTAGCGCCCGCGCTGGTCGATCGAGCTGAAGACGGTTCGCGGGTCGTAGGCGTCCATGAAGGCGCAGGGGCCGTAGTCGATCGTCTCGCCCGCGACCGACATGTTGTCGGTGTTCATCACGCCGTGGATGAAGCCGACGAGCAGCCAGCGCGCGACGAGGTCCGCCTGCCGGCCGGCGACTTCGGCGAGCAAGGCCCGGTAGGGCGCCTCGCTGCCGGCGCAGTCCGGGTAGTGCCGGTCGAGGACGTGGTCGGCGAGGGCGCGCAGGGCCTCGGCGTCGCCGCGGGCCGCGAAGTACTGGAAGGTCCCGACCCGGATGTGGCTCGCCGCGACGCGGGTGATCACCGCGCCGGGCAGCAGGGTCTCGCGCACGACGCGCTCGCCCGTGGCGACCGCGGCCAGAGCGCGGGTCGTCGGGATGCCGAGCGCCGCCATGGCCTCGCTGACGAGGTATTCGCGGAGGACCGGCCCGAGGGCCGCCCGCCCGTCGCCGCGGCGGGAGAACGGCGTCGGGCCCGAGCCCTTGAGCTGGATATCGCGGCGGCGTCCCGCGCCGTCGACCACCTCCCCGAGCAGGATGGCGCGGCCGTCCCCGAGCTGGGGCACGAACTGCCCGAACTGGTGCCCGGCATAGGCCGCGGCGATGGGCTCGGAGCCTTCCGCGACGCGGTTGCCCGCGAGCATCGCGGTGCCCTCCGGGCCCTCCAGCCAGTCCGGGTCGAGGCCGAGCTCGAGCGCCAGCGCCCGGTTCAGGCGCAGGAGCCGCGGCGCCGCGACCGGCGTCGGCGGCACGCGCGCGTAGAAGCGCTGGGGCAGGCGGGCGTAGCTGTTGTCGAACGGGATCGGGGACGCCATGGCCGCACGCGGGTTCCGAGACTGCATCAAGGGGCGAACGGCGAGAGCGCCCTCCGGTTCAAGCGGAAGGCGGCGCGCCGGCCCGATTCCCGGTGCATCCTGCCGCGGCGCGCGCCCTCAGGGCCAGACCTTGATCGCCACCGGGCGGCGGATCAGGTCGCGGTCCGAGGTGACGGTGCAGCCCTCCGTGCGCAGGGTCGCGTAGGTGAGGAGGGCGGTGTCGCCCACGTCGTCGAAGTTGCGGCCCTTCGCCCCCGGGTCGAGGAGCGACGGGTAGGCGATGAGGCCACCCGCCGTCCCGCAGGGGTCGTCGTAGAGCGTCGCCCCGGCCAGGAGCAGCCGCGGCCTGTCCCAGGCGAGGAGATCGCGCGAGGTCGTCCAGTAGAAGCCGGATTGCTTGAAGTCGCCGCCGGCCTTGGCCATGAACACGGCGATGAAGGCGCCGGTGCCGCGGTGGCGCACCACGGCGCCGACCGGGGCGGGGAAGGGGGCTACGGGCCGGCAGGTGTCGGCGAGCTTGACGGGCCTGCGGTAGGGATCCGGGAAGGCGGCCGTGAAGCCCGAGCCGGTCCAGGCCCGCCAGCTCGATGGGTCGGCGGGCGTGGCCGTGCGGAACAGGCAGACGCCGCCCTCCTGGTCGCTGCCCGGCCGGTCCCAGCCGGTGGTCGAGGCCAGCATGTAGCGCCAGGGCCCGTCCGCCAGGATGTTCGAGGGGTTGAAGAAGCCCCGGTGCCGGCCCTGGTCGACCTCCTGCCGGAAGGGCGCGGCCGCGACGACGGCGGGCGGGCTAGCGCGCAGGAAGCTGCGCCCGCCGTCCGTCGAGGCCGCCGCCGTGATCGTGTTGTACCAGCAGGCCATGTAGGTGCCGGCTGGGCAGCGGCCCGGATGCTCGTTGCCCTGGTACTCGTGGTGCAGGAGGGCGGCCACCGCCCGCCCGTCCTCGGTCCAGGTCGCCGTGATCCACGAGCGGTCGTCGTGGAGCGCGGGGTCGGATTTCTCGCCCGAATCGAGCACCACCGCGCAGTCGAGCTTGAGATGGTCGAGGTCCGGCCCGCGCAGGGCGCGGTTGCGGTAGTGCATGCCGAAGACGGCCACGGCGCCGCCCGCCTCGCGGAAGGCGCGGGCCGGCGCGTCCGGCACGTCGGCCCCGTCGCAGGCGTCGCGCCCCGCCTTGAAGATCACGCCCGGCGGGCCGACCGGGGTCAGGCTGGAGAGCGGCGGCTCCGGCGCCGCGCCGGCCGGGCCGGCGAGCGTCGAGAGGGCCGCGAGGGCGGCGAGGAAGGGGCGGCGCGTCATCGGGTCGGCCTGGACAAGCGGATCAGGTTCGGCTGAGAACCGTTACGATGAGCTTGACCGGTTCTCCCGCGGCCGGCGCCCTCCACAACCCGCATTCGACGCCCGGCGAGAGCTGACCCCATGACCATCCTGATCCTCGGCCTCGTGCTCTTCCTCGGCACGCACGGCTTCTCGATGGCGCGGGGCAAGCGCGCCGAGCTCATCGGCCGCTACGGCGAGAAGCGCTACAAGCTCGCCTACACGCTGCTCTCGCTCGCGGGCCTGGTGCTGATCGGCGTCGGCTTCCACGCGTACCGGGCCGCGGGCTACATCCCGGTCTGGAATCCGCCGGTCTGGACGCGGCACCTCTCCGTCCTCCTCACGCTCTTCGCCTTCATCGCGCTCGCCTCGACCTACCTGCCGGGCCACATCCGCGCGCGGGCCAAGCACCCGATGCTGCTCGCCGTGAAGATCTGGGCGACCGCCCACCTCCTCGCCAACGGCGACCTCGGCTCGATCCTCCTGTTCGGCGGCTTCCTGGCCTGGGCGGTGATGGCCCGCATCAGCGCGAAGCGCCGCGCGCTCACGGCCGGGCAGGTCGCGGCCCAGCACGGCGGCGAGGCGGCGAGGCCCGCGGGCTGGCGCAACGACGCCATCGCGGTCGCCGTCGGCGTCGCGGTCTGGTTCGTGTTCGGGCGCTACCTCCACTACCCGCTCATCGGCGTCTACGCCTGGCCGGGCATGGCCTGAGGCGCTCCGGCCGCGCGGGCGGCGGCCGTCACGTGACGGTCGCCAAGCCGCGAGGTCTGTGCTAGGCGCGGGCGCTCACGAACAGCGAGGCGGCCAGCCCAGAAGGGCCCGGCCTGAGAGATCATGGCCGAAAACAACGAGTTCTTCCGCGAGGTCAACGAGGATTACCGTCGTGACCAGGTCGCGCAGATCTGGCGCCGCTACAGCGGCGTGATCATCGCGCTGGCGGTGCTCGTCGTGGCCTCGGTCGGCGGCTGGCGCTACTGGCAGAGCGCGCAGCGCTCCGCCGCGGAGGCCGCCTCCGAGCAGTTCGACACGGCCAACCGCCTCGCCCGCGAGGGCAAGGCGGAGGAGGCCGACAAGATCTTCACGGGCCTGGAGAAGGACGGGCCCGCGGGCTATCGGCTCCTCGCGCAGTTCCGCTCCGCCGTCGAGGCGGCCAAGCGCGACCCCGCCAAGGGCGCGGCCGAGTTCGACGCCATCGCCGGAGACACGGGCGTGGGCGACGGCCTGCGCGAACTGGCGCGCCTGCGCTCGGCCCTGATCCGCCTCGACCTGCCAGACCCGGCCCCGGCGCTCGCGAGCCTGCAGAGCCTCGCAGCTGGCAGCCCCTTCCGCCACACCGCCCGCGAGATGCTCGGCCTCGTCGCGCTCAAGCGCGGCCAGTACGAGGAGGCGGGCCGCTGGTTCGACCAGCTCGCCACCGACCCCGAGACGCCGCAGAACCTGCGCCAGCGCATCGAGGTCTACGCTGCCCTCGTCGCGGGCGGCCCGGTCACCGTCACCGAGGCGAAGCCGGAGCCCGCCGCGCCGCCCCCGCCGATCACCCGCTGAGCGAACCGGCTGGCCGCCCGGCCGTTGGTTCGGGGCGGATTCCTCCTGAAACTTCAGACCGCTCGCGCATTGCCGGGAGCGGCCCGGCGGGCCCCGATCGGCCCGGCCGCGCAACGGACGAGACCCACACCCATGGACCTGCCGACCGTCGCCATCGTCGGACGGCCGAATGTCGGCAAGTCGACCCTGTTCAACCGCCTCGTGGGCAAGAAGCTCGCCCTGGTGGACGACCGCCCCGGCGTCACTCGCGACCGGCGCGAGGGCGACGTGAACTTCGGCGGCCTCCTCTTCCGCATCATCGACACGGCCGGGCTCGAGGAGGCCGATGCCGGCTCGCTCCTCGGGCGCATGCGCGCGCAGACCGAGGCCGCGATCCTCGAGGCTGACGTCGTGCTCTTCGTCATCGACGCGCGGGCGGGCGTGCTGCCCGCCGACCAGCCCTTCGCCGAGATGGTGCGGCGCGCGGGCTGCCCCGTCATCCTCATCGCCAACAAGGCGGAGGGCGGCGTCGGCCTCAGCGGCGCCTACGAGGCGTTCTCCCTCGGCCTCGGTGACCCGATCCCGTTCTCGGCCGAGCACGGCGAGGGCATCGGCGAGCTGCACGACGCCCTCGGCGAGGCGCTGCCGAAGCCGGACGCGGACGACGACGAGGACGCGGAGGATCCGGCCGGGCGCGCCCTCAAGGTCGCCATCGTCGGCCGCCCGAACGCCGGCAAGTCGACGCTGATCAACCGGATGCTGGGCGAGGATCGCCTGCTCGTCGGGCCCGAGGCCGGCATCACCCGCGACTCGATCTCCCTCGACTGGGAGTGGCGCGGCCGCCGGATCAAGCTGCACGACACCGCCGGCATGCGCCGGCGCGCCCGCATCGACGACAAGCTGGAGAAGCTCGCGGTCTCGGACGGCCTGCGGGCCGTGCGCTTCGCCGAGGTGGTGGTGGTGCTCCTCGACGCCACGATCCCGTTCGAGAAGCAGGACCTGACCATCGTCGACCTCGTGGAGAGCGAGGGCCGCGCCGTGGTGATCGGCCTCAACAAGTGGGACCTCGTCGCCGACCAGCCGGGCCTGCTCAAGACCCTGCGGGAGGATTGCACTCGCCTGCTGCCCCAGGTCCGGGGCGTCGCCGTGGTGCCGCTCTCGGGGCTCGCCGGCGAGGGAATCGACCGATTGATGAAGGCGGTCACCGAGGCCGCCGAGGTCTGGAGCCGGCGCGTCTCCACAGCGCGTATCAACGACTGGCTGAGCGAGGCGACGAGCCGCAACCCGCCGCCCGCCGTCTCGGGCCGGCGCATCAAGATCCGTTACGCCACGCAGGTGAAGAGCCGCCCGCCGCACTTCGCCCTGTTCGGCAACCAGCTCGACGCCCTGCCGAAATCCTACACGCGCTACCTCGTCAACGGCCTGCGCGAGGCCTTCGACCTGCCCGGCACGCCGATCCGGCTCTCGCTGCGGACCTCGAAGAACCCCTTCGACAAGGGCTGATCCGGCGCCTTGCCCGCCGGCCCGTCGAGCGTCGGAGACATCTTCTCTTCCGGCGAGCTAGAGTAAAATCTTCTCCTCAGCGCGACGAAATTATCGAAAAACGCACCGCTTGCTTTGTCCGAGAGGGGCTTTATCTCCCGCTGCCGACGAACGGCGAGCAGCAGGACCATGGCCCAGACCACTCTCGCGCCCGCCGCGGCGCCCGGCAGCCGCGCCGAACTCGGGGCCGGCCCGTTCCGCCTGATCCTCATCGGCCTCCTCGTCGCCGCCTGCGCGGCCGCCGCCTTCCTCGTCCACGGCTACGCGGGCGGCAGCTGGAGCACGGCCCTCGCCGCGGTCGGCGAGATGGTGAGCAGCCGCGGGTTCTGGATCGCGGTGGCGGTCGGCCTGTTCGCGCAGGTGGTCGACGGGGCGCTGGGCATGGCCTACGGCGTCACCTCGACGAGCTTCCTGCTCTCCACCGGCGTGCCGCCGGCGGCGGCCTCAGCCTCGGTCCACATCGCCGAGATCTTCACCACCGGCTTCTCCGGCCTCTCGCACTGGCGCCTCGGCAACGTCGACAAGGCCCTGTTCAAGCGCCTCCTGATCCCCGGCATGATCGGCGCGGTGACCGGCGCCTACCTCGTGACCTCGATCGACGGCGACGTGCTGCGCCCCTGGATCACCGGCTACCTGCTGGTCATGGGCCTCTACATCCTGGTGAAGGCGTTCCGGACGATCCGGCTGCGCACCGAGCCGCCGA
Source organism: Methylobacterium oxalidis (assembly GCF_007992195.1). Lineage (GTDB taxonomy): Bacteria > Pseudomonadota > Alphaproteobacteria > Rhizobiales > Beijerinckiaceae > Methylobacterium > Methylobacterium oxalidis. Next base: position 13,930 of record NZ_BJZU01000050.1, read on the forward strand.
CCTATCTCGGCCCGCTCGCGCTGACCGGCGGCTTCGTCGACGCGGTGGGCGGCGGCGGCTGGGGCCCGGTGGTGACGACGTCGCTCGTCGGGGGCGGGCAGGACCCGCGCACCACGATCGGCTCGGTCAATGCCGCCGAGTTCTTCCTCGCGGTGACGAGCGGCGTCTCCTTCACGCTGTTCGGGGCCTTCACGCATGTCTCGATCATCGCCGGGCTGATCATCGGCGGGCTGTTCGCTGCCCCGCTCGCCGCGCTGCTGGTGCGGGCCCTGCCGGCGAAGGCGCTGATGGTGACGGTGGGGCTGCTGATCGTGGCCCTCAGCGCCTTCAACCTCGTGACGCTGCTCGCCTGAGCAGGCTCAGGCGGCCTCGCCGCGCGCCGTGCGGGCGAGCCAGTCGACCACCGCGTCGAGGGCTTGGCGGTTGGTGAGGCCGGCCTCCCGCGCGCCCTCGAAGGCCGCGATCTGGCCGTCGGCGCTCGTGCCCTCCCGCGCGATGCGGCGGGCGTTCCCCACCTCCTCGGTGCAGCCCAGCGCCTCGGCATCCTCGGCGATAAGATCGAGGAGCCCGTCGAGCGCCTCCGCGTAGGGCAGCGCCCGCTCGCTCGCCTCGTCGATCATCTCCGCGTCGGTGCCGCTGCGCTGCGCCCGCCACAGGTTCTCGTCGGCCAGCGCCCGCGAGACCCCGTCGAGCCGGGCGTTCAGCTCGGGGCGGCGTACGACGAGGCGCACGAGGCAGCGGAACAGGGCGGCGATGGTCAGCGCATCCTCCAGCCGCGTGCAGGAATCGGCGATGCGCAGCTCCAGCGTCGGGAACTTGATGGAGGGCCGCAGCGACCACCACAGGAAGCTCGCGTCCTGGATCGAGCCCGCCTTCGTCATGATGCGGACGTAGCGCTCGTAGTCGGCCGGGCTCGGGAAGAGCTCCGGCAGGCCGGTGCGCGGCAACTCCCCGAAGGCGCTGAGCCGGTAGGCGGTGAGCCCGGTCGGCTTGCCCTGCCAGAACGGCGATGAGGCCGAGAGCGCGAACAGGATCGGCTGGAACGGCAGCAGCCGGTTCATGAGGTGGACGCGAGCGTCGGGGTCCGGCACCTCGACGTGCACGTGCATGCCGCAGATCAGGCTGCGGCGCCCGGCCAGGCCCACGTCGCGCAGGATGCCGCGGTAGCGGTCGCCCTTCGTCGGCAGTTGCCGAGCCCAGTCGGCGACCGGGTGGGTGCCGGCGGCGAAGACGAGGAGTTCGTGCCGCGCACCGATCTCGGCGAGCGCCGCCCGCTGGCGCCCGAGCACCGCGCGGGCCTGCGCGAACTCGGTGGAGGGCGGCGTGCAGACCTCGACCTGGCACTGGAGGAGTTCGCGCCCGATCTCGGGCAGCGCCTCGGCGGCCTCGGTGTGGAACGGCTTCACCGAGCGGCGCGGCGTGCCGCGGGTCTCGGCGTCGGCCAGAAAATACTCTTCCTCGATGCCGAACCGGTAGGCGTGGGGACTCATCGCATCGTCCGTCGAGACAGGGCCGATGGATGTAGGGCGCGCCGCCGCGGCGTCGGCGCGCCGTCCCCACCTTTTTCGCCGCCTCAGGCCGGCGCGACCGCGATGCCGAGTGCCGTCGCGCAGCCCGCCATCTTGAGATCGAAGGTCATCAGCGCCGCGCCGGCCCGGCGGCACAGGGCGAGGTTCAGGGCATCGGGCGTGCGCAGGGTGAGGTCGAGGCGCCGAAGATAGGTCCCGGCCTCCGCGACGTCCGCCGTCGTGGTGGCGGCATGCTCCGCGACCATGGCTACCCAGGTGTCGAGATGCGCGAACGCCGCCCGCGCCGCCGCCGCGTCGAGATCTCCGGTTCGCATCCGCCGGCCGATCGCGGAGGCGAACTCCGCCATCGCGAAGTCGCTGACCAGGACGAACGGCTCTTCCCGCGCCAAGTAGGTCTCGGCGCGCGTCGTCAGGGCGTCGAGCGTGAACAAGGCGACGAGGACGCTCGCGTCGAGATAGACCTTCACCGCTCCGGGTCTTCGTCGCGCAGGACGCTCACGAGCTTGCCCGCGTCCGTGGCGGCGGGCGCGCCGGCCGGGCGGCGCTCGCGCAGCCAGGCGAGGTCTGCCTTCGAGACGGGACGCGCCGTCTCGCGGATCGGCCGCAGCTCCGCGATGGGCCTGCCCTCGCGCGTGATCACCACGCCCTCGCCGGCGAGCGCGCGGTCGATCAGGTCGGACAGGCGCTTCTCCGCCTCGGCGATGCTGTGCTGGCTCATAGCCCGCGAAGTATCCGCCCGCGGGTGCCGCGGAGTCCAGACGTCTCAGGCGCCGCGCAGCGGTCCGCCCACCAGCCAGGCCGGGTCGAACCAGCGGTCGGCCTCGCCGTCGTAGGGCAGGCGGGTGATGTCCCAGTGCTGGATGTACTTCGCGTAGACGTTCCAGACCGCGATGCCGCCGCCCACGAAGATGCGCCGGCCGGGATAGCGCCGCAGCACCGCCTCCGGGTCCTCGTGCGAGCGGATCACGTCGATGGTGCGGTCCTTGAAGGCGAATTCGGGCACCGAGGCCACCGTCTTCGGGCCCGCGATGAGCACGTGGCCCATGGTGAGCGCGAAGAAGCGCGTCACGTCCTCGACGAAGAGCGGGTCGGTGTTGCCCTCCCAGGGCAGGTGCCCGTTGAGGCCGAGTTGCCCGCGCTGGCCGATGGCGCAGATGCAGCGAACGTCGATCATGTCCGGTCGGTCCCTCCCTGCCGCGTCCTGGTGAACCCGCGCCGGCGCCCCGCGGTTCAGGCGGGCATCTGCGGCGTCAGCACGCTGTCGGACGGGAAATCGTAGATCTTGCCCGTCTCCGTCCAGTCCGGATGCGCGAGGCGCACGAAGTGGGGGGCGAGATCCTCCGGCGTGCGCAGGGTGTCCGGGTTCTCGCCGGGCATCGCCGAGCGGCGCATGGCCGTGCGCAGAGGGCCGGGATTGACGAGCATGGCCCGGATGCCCGTGGTCTCGTTCTCGGCCGCGTAGGTGCGCACCAACGCGTCGAGGGCGGCCTTGGAGACGGCGTAGGGACCCCAGTAGGCCCGGCACTTGGTGGCGGCGCCCGAGGTCACGAAGATGGCGCGGCCCGCGTCCGACATCCGCAGCAGCGGGTCGAAGGAGCGCAGCAGGCGCCAGTTCGCCGTGACGTTGACGTCCATCACCTGCTGCCAGGTCTTGGGCGGGATATGGCCCAGCGGCATCAGGCTCCCGAGAATGCCTGCGTTGCCGACGAGGATGTCGAGGCGCTTCCAGCGCTCGTTGATGGCCGCGCCGAGGCGGTCGATCGCGTCGTAGTCGGTGAGGTTCAGCGGCACCAGCGTGGCGCCGGAGCCGGCCTCGCGGATCGCGTCGTCGAGCTCCTCGAGCGCGCCCTGCGTGCGGGCGACCGCGATGACGTGGGCGCCGGCGCCCGCGAGCGCGAGGGCGGCGGCGCGGCCGATGCCGCGCGAGGCGCCGGTCACGACGGCGATGCGTCCGTCGAGCGGGCGCGTCGGAGATGGGCTCATGGTCGGCTCGCGCTGAAGGGGGTCAGTCCGCCTCGGCCAGCATCGCGAGCCGCTTCGGCCCGGTGATGGCGAGGTCGGTCAGCCCGGTCGGGTAGTCGCCGGTGAAGCAATGGTCGGTGTATTGCGGGCAGTCGTTGTCGCGGCGCTCCTCGCCCATCGCCCGGTAGAGCCCGTCGATCGAGAGGAAGGCCAGCGAGTCCGCGCCGATATACCGGCGCATGCCCTCGAGGTCGTGGGTGGCGGCGAGCAGCTTCTCGCGCTCGGGCGTGTCGATGCCGTAGAAGTCCGGGTAGGTGATCGGCGGCGAGGCGATGCGGAAATGCACCGCCTTGGCGCCGGCCTCGCGCATCATGCGCACGATCTTCACCGAGGTCGTGCCGCGCACGAGGCTGTCGTCCACGAGGACGATGCTCTTGCCCTCGATCGCGGCCCGGTTGGCGGAGTGCTTCATGCGCACGCCGAGCTCGCGCACCGACTGCGTCGGCTGGATGAAGGTGCGGCCCACGTAGTGGTTGCGGATGATGCCCATCTCGAAGGGCAGGCCGGTCTCCTGCGCGAAGCCGAGCGCCGCGGGCACGCCCGAATCGGGCACCGGCACCACCACGTCGGCGGGCGCGGCCGCCTCGCGGGCGAGCTCGATGCCGATGTTCTTGCGCACCGCGTAGACGCTCTTGCCGTTCACGACCGAGTCGGGGCGGGCGAAGTAGATGTACTCGAAGATGCAGGGCCGCATCGGCCGCTTCTCGGCGAAGCGGATCGACTCGATGCCCTCCTCGGAGATCACCACGATCTCGCCGTTCTCGATGTCGCGCACGAAGCGCGCGCCGATGATGTCGAGGGCGCAGGTCTCGGACGCCAGGATGTAGCGGCCGTCGAGCTCGCCCAGCACCAGCGGGCGGATGCCCATCGGGTCGCGGGCGCCGATCAGCTTCTTGTTCGTGAGCGCCACCAGGGCGTAGGCGCCCTCGATCTGGCGGAGCGCGTCGATGAAGCGCTCGATGATCCGGGGTGACCGGGAGCGGGCGGCGAGGTGCAGGATCACCTCCGTGTCGGAGGTCGACTGGGTGATGGCGCCGTCGCGCACGAGGTCGCGCCGGATCGAGAGGGCGTTCGTCAGGTTGCCGTTGTGCGCGACCGCGAGGCCGCCGCCCGCGAGCTCGGCGAAGAGCGGCTGCACGTTGCGCAGGATGGTGCCGCCGGTGGTCGAGTAGCGCACGTGGCCGATGGCGGAGCGGCCTTCCAGGCGCTCGATCGTGGAGCGGTCCGAGAACGAGTCGCCGACGAGGCCGGGGCGACGCTCCGAGTGGAAGATCTCCCCGTCGAACGAGACGATGCCCGCCGCCTCCTGGCCGCGGTGCTGGAGGGCGTGCAGCCCGAGGGCGACGACGGCCGAGGCGTCGGGGTGGCCGAAGATGCCGAAGACGCCGCATTCCTCGCGCAGCGTATCGCCATCGCGGTCGAGCCCGTCGACGACACCGGAAGGGTGGCGGGCGGGCGCGGTGCGGTCTGACATGCTGGTGGTGATCCCTCGTTGCCGCCGGCGCCGCATGCGGGTGCGCGCCTCCGGAGGCTCAACGCGAACGCTGCGGCCCGGGCAAGTGCCCTAGGCCGGCATCGTCAAGAGACCGTTATCTAGTCAGCGTTTGCGGCGCAACCAAGCCGCGCGACTCGCCGCGCGGCCTGCGCGGCGAGCAGGTCAGCGCCGCGGCGCGGGCGTGGCTGCGGGCGGGTTGCCGGCGTCCGAGCGGCGCTGGGCGGGCGCGTCGGTCTCGGCGGGGGCGTCGACCGGCTCGTTCGGCGGCGTCTCGATCTTCGGCTTCTTGAACTGCTTGAGGTAGCTCTCCGGGTTGTCGGGGAGCTGCGCCACGAGCGCGTCGCCGGATTTCTCGAGCATGGGCCGCGTCTTGGCCTGGGCCGCCCATTCCGGAACCTTGCCCTGCACGAGCCAGGACAGGAACACCCAGCCGATCACGCAGATCAGGAAGCCCCGGGCCGCGCCGAACAGGAAGCCGAGGGAGCGGTCGACGGCGCCGATGCGCGAATCGAGCACCACGTCCGAGATCTTCACGGTGATGATCGAGACCACGATCAGGGTGCCGAGGAAGATCGCGGCGATCGAGGCGACGAGGGCGACGGTGTCGCTCGTCACGTGCTGCTTCACCGTGGGCAGGAGGAGCGGGTAGAACGACCACGCCACGGCGGCCGCCGCCACCCAGGCGATGATCGCCAGCACCTCGCGGGTGACGCCGCGAACGGCCGCGAGCAGCGCGGAAATCACGACGATTCCGAGGACGACGAGATCGAGAACGGAGAACGGCATCGCGTCCTGTAAGCTACTCGGGGAGATGCGCGAGCATCGCCGGATTATTGCGGCCCCCCGGACCGCCGCTCCTCTATACCGCGCAGAACCTCGGCCGTCACCCTGGCTCGCTCAGTATGCCGGCCTCCCGGCCCCTCTCAGTCGTCCTCGGCGTAGCGGCCGCGGCCCCTGTCCGACCCGGCGCGGCGCGGGGCGCCGGCGGCGATGCCGGAGACGAGGTCGGCGATGTGGCGCAGGGCCTCGGTCGACAGGGCCCGCTCCCCCGTCTCGCCCCGCGCCTCGGGGGTGAGCGCCTTGGCGAAGCCGAGCTTCTGCGCCTCCTTCAGCCGGGCGGTGGCCTGCGCCACGGGGCGGATCGCCCCCGACAGGCCGATCTCGCCGAAATAGACGCTCTCGTGCGGGAGCACGGCGCCCGAGAGCGAGGAGACGAGGGCGGCCGCCACCGCGAGGTCGGCGGCCGGCTCGCTGATGCGCAGGCCGCCCGCGACGTTCAGGTAGACGTCGTGCGTGCCGAGCCGGATGCCGCCGTGGGCCTCCAGCACCGCGAGCACCATCGAGAGGCGGTTCGGGTCCCAGCCGACCACGGCGCGCCGCGGCATGCCGAGGGCGGAGGGGGCCACCAGCGCCTGGATCTCCACGAGGAGCGGGCGGGTGCCCTCCATGCCGGCGAAGACGGCGGTGCCGGGCGCCGCGTGGTCGCGGGAGGCGAGGAACAGGGCGGAGGGGTTCGGCACCTCGGCGAGGCCGCCGTCCGTCATCTCGAACACGCCGATCTCGTCGGTGGGGCCGAAGCGGTTCTTGACGGCGCGCAGGATGCGGAAATGGTGGCCTTGGTCGCCCTCGAAGGAGGCCACCGCATCGACCATGTGCTCGACGACGCGCGGGCCCGCGATCTGCCCGTCCTTGGTGACGTGGCCGACGAGGATCACGGCCGTGCCCGTGGTCTTGGCGAAGCGGATCAGGGCCTGGGCGGAGGAGCGCACCTGCGTGACGGTGCCGGGCGCCGATTCCACCGTCTCGGTCCACATGGTCTGGATCGAATCGATGATCGCGAGCGCGGGCGGGCGCCCCTGCGAGAGCGTCTCGACGATGTCCTCGACGTTGGTCTCGGCCGCGAGCTCGACCGGGTGCGAGGCGAGGCCGAGCCGCTCGGCCCGCAGCCGCACCTGCCCCACCGCCTCCTCGCCCGAGATGTAGGCGACGCGCTCACCCTTCGCGGCCATCGCGGCGGAGGCCTGCATCAGGAGCGTCGACTTGCCGATGCCGGGGTCGCCGCCCAGCAGGATCACCGAGCCCCGCACGAAGCCGCCGCCCGTCACCCGGTCGAGCTCGGCGATGCCCGAGGCGATCCGCGGCGCCTCCTTCGCCTCGCCGGTCAGGCCCTCCAGCGGGAAGACGCGACCGCGCGCCCGCGACGGCCGCGTCGCGGCGGGGCCCGATTGCGGGCCGCCGCCGGGCACCTCCTCGACGATCGTGTTCCAACCGTTGCAGGCCTCGCAGCGCCCGCGCCAGCGGTTGTAGACGGCGCCGCAGGACTGGCAGACGAAGGTCTGTTGGATCTTGGCCATGTCACCGTCGGGTCGGGGCGCCGGGCCGGCCGTGGCGCGGCGGGAGGATCGGGTCAGCCCCCAACATAATGGCGAACATAACGGGAACCTAGCCCCGTCAGGATCTCGTATCCGATCGTGCCGGCGGCGCGGCCGACCGTGTCGATGTCGAGAGCGTCGCCGATCAGCGTCGCGGCGGCGCCCCGGACGGCGCCCGGCGCCTGCGTCGCGTCGACGATGACGAGGTCCATCGAGATCAGGCCGAGGATCGGGCAGGGCACGCCGCCGATCAGGGCGTGGCCCGCGTTGCTCGCCGAGCGCGGGTAGCCGTCGGCGTAGCCGAGCGACAGGGTGGCGAGGCGCCGTCGGTCGGGCGAGGTCCAGCGGCCGTTGTAGCCGACGCTCTCGCCGGGCTCGACGTCGCGGATCTGCGCGACGGCGGCCTCGAGCCGCACGACCGGGCGCATCGGGTTCGCGCGGGCCGGCGTCGGGTTGCCGCCGTAGAGGGCGTAGCCCGGCCGCAGCAGGTCGTGGTGGGCGCTTCGACCCAGGAAGATGCCGGAGGAATTGGCGAGCGAGCCCGCGATGCCGGGGAAGGCGGCGCGGACACGGGCGAAATCGCCGATCTGGCGCGCGTTGACGGGATCGTCCGGGCATTCCGCGCTGACGAGATGCGTCATCAAGAGATCGATCCCGGCGCGGGCCACGGCCGGATCGCCGCCGAGGTCCAGCGCCTCGGGCACGCGCAGGCCGAGCCGGTTCATGCCGGTGTCGACGTGGAGCACCGCGGGCAGGCGCCCCCTCGACACGGACGCCCAGGCCTCGACCTCCTCGCGCGAACCGAGGACCGGCCGCAGCCTCGCCTCCGGATAGATGGCTTCGGTGCCGGGCAGGAGGCCGTTGAGGACCGAGACCCCGGCGTCGGGCAGGAGTGCGCGCAGGCGCAGAGCCTCGTCGAGATGGGCCACGAAGAAGCTGCGGCAGCCGGCCCTCCAGAGGGCGGGCGCGACCGCCGCGAGGCCGCAGCCGTAGGCGTCCGCCTTCACGACGGCGGCGCAGGGCACGCCCGGCGCCTCGGCGCAGAGCCGGCGCCAGTTCGCCGCGATCGCCCCGAGGTCGATCGTCAGCCGGGCGCCGTGGGCGGCGAGGCCGGGATCGGGGCGGGTGACATCGCGAGGCGCCGCCTCGGCCGTGCGTTCGCGCGCGATGATCAGGGTCCCTCCGAGGCGGGCGGCGAAGCGGTCTCGCGGGTCATCGGCTCCTCGAAGGCGTCGGGGCAGGGCGTAGCGTCGAGGCTCGTCTCGATGAGCGCTTCGGGCTCGGCATCGCCGATCTCCGCGTGAATTCCTGCGCGCGACCCTATCACATCCGGTCGGGCATCCGGTCGTCCTGCGCGAGATTCGAGAAGCGCGTGATGTTCGCGTCGAACTGCAGCTCCACCGTGCCGGTCGGGCCGTGGCGCTGCTTGCCGATGATCACCTCGGCCTTGCCGTGGACGCGGTTCATCTCCGCCTCCCAGGCGAAGAACTCCTCGGTGCCCTCGCGGGGCTTCTTGTTGTTGACGTAGTACTCCTCGCGGAACACGAACATCACCACGTCGGCGTCCTGCTCGATCGAGCCCGACTCGCGCAGGTCCGACAGTTGCGGGCGCTTGTCGTCGCGGTTCTCGACCTGGCGCGAGAGCTGCGAGAGCGCGATGATCGGCACCGACAGCTCCTTGGCCAGGGCCTTCATGCCGGTGGTGATCTCGGTCATCTCCTGCACGCGGTTGTCGCCGCGCTTCGACGAGCCCGAGAGCAGTTGCAGGTAGTCGACGATGAGGACGTCGAGGCCCTTCTGGCGCTTCAGGCGCCGGGCGCGGGCGGCGAGCTGGGCGATCGAGATGCCGCCGGTCTGGTCGATGTAGAACGGGATCGTCTGCATGTCCCGCGCCGCGTCGGTGATCTTGTAGAAGTCCTCCGGCCGGATGTCGCCGCGGCGGATCTTGTAGGAGGGCACGCCCGACTGCTCGGCGATGATGCGGGTGGCGAGCTGCTCGGCCGACATCTCGAGCGAGAAGAAGCCGACGATGCCGCCGTTCTTCGTCTCCACCGTGCCGTCCGGCTGCTTCTCGCCCTGGTAGGCCTTGGCGATGTTGAAGGCGATGTTCGTCACGAGCGAGGTCTTGCCCATGGCCGGCCGGCCCGCGAGGATGATCAGGTCTGAGGGCTGCAGGCCGCCCATCTTGGCGTCGAGGTCGGACAGGCCCGTGGCGATGCCGGAGAGCTTGCCGTCGCGCTGGTAGGCCTTGGCCGCCATGTCGACGGCGGCGGTGAGCGCGTCCGAGAACTTCTGGAAGCCGCCGTCGTACTTGCCCGATTCGGCGAGCTCGTAGAGCCGGCGCTCTGTGGCCTCGATCTGGTCCCGGGGCGCGGCCTCGACGGGCGCCTCGTAGGCGCCGTTCACCAGATCCTCGCCGATGGTGATGAGCCGGCGGCGGATGGCGAGATCGTAGATGGTGCGGCCGTACTCGGCCGCGTTGATCACCGTGGTGGCGTCCGCGGCGAGCCGGGCGAGGTACTGCATCACGGTCTGGCCGCCGAAATCGGCGTCGCCCAGATAGGTCTTGAGCGTGATCGGGGTCGCCAGCTTGCCGGCCTTGATCAGGCTGGTGGCCACCTGGAAGATCTGCTGGTGCGCCTCCTCCATGAAGTGCTCGGGGAGGAGGAAGTCCGAAACCCGGTAGTAGGCGTCATTGTTGACGAGGATGGCGCCGAGCAGGGCCTGCTCCGCGTCGATGTTGTGGGGAGCGACGCGGTACTCGGTCTGCACCGCCTCGAGCTTCGCCGTGAGCGCGTTGGGAAGGGCCATCGGCGATCTCGCTCCGATTCTCATGGCGCGGCCGGTGCGGGCCGCGATCCGACAACATCCGCCGACCATGGCACCGTCATGGTTGACCGATGCTTGCGCCGCCTCGCGGCCGGCCCGCGAAACGAAGGACGCCCGCCGCTCATGCAAGCGGCGGGCGACCATGCTGGAACAAATGTGGAACGTGTCAACCCTCGGGCCGAACGCTCCCCGCTCTCCACCGATTTCCGGTGGAGAACCGGCCGGATCGGCCTCAGGCGTTCTCGTCCTCGCCGCCCTCGGCGAGCGCCGCGCCGACCTCGAGGCCGAGATCGTCGAGGTTGAACTGCTCGCGCTCGGTCACGGACTCGCCGCGGGCCTGGCGCTCGGCCTCCTCCGGGCTGCGGGCGACGTTGACGGTGACGCTGACCTCGACCTCGGGGTGCAGCACCACCGGGACCGTGTGCAGGCCGAGCGTCTTGATCGGCTGGTTGAGGCTGAACTGGTCGCGGGAGACCGTGAAGCCCTCCTTGGTCACGACCTCGGCGAGGTCGCGGGTCGAGACCGAGCCGTAGAGCACGCCGGTCTCGCCCGACTGGCGGATCAGCACGAAGCTCTGGCCGTTCAGCTTCTCGGCGACGCTCTCGGCGTCCTTGCGGCGCTCGAGGTTGCGGGCCTCGAGCTGCGCGCGCTGCGCATCGAAGTGCTTCTTGTTGGACTCGGTGGCGCGCAGGGCCTTGCCGCGGGGCAGGAGGAAATTGCGGGCGAAGCCGGGGCGGACCTTCACGGTCTCGCCCATCTGGCCGAGCTTGGCCACGCGCTCGAGCAGGATCACTTCCATCTTGATCGTCCTTCTTCGGTTCTTCGGTCTTCAGGATCTGGCCGCGCCGGGACGGCGCAGGTTCAGGGCGGTATCGGCGATGCCGAACAGGGTGAGCGCGAACAGGGCGATGCCCTGCGTCACGAACAGGATGAGGTAGAGGCCGAACAGCAGGGCCCCCCGCCCGGCGCGGCCACGGCTGCGGTCGTGGAAGGCGGCGAGCCCCTGGAGGGCGAAGGCGGCGCTGAGCGAGCCCGCGAGCGCGGTGCCGAGCACGCCGGCATAGCCCGGCAGGAAGCCGAGCAGCACCGCGGCCCCGAGGAGGCCGAGCACCGCCCGCGGCATCACCGTCGAGGGGATGTCCGGCCAGGGGCGCGGCAGGCGGCCGGAGACCTGCACGATGCGGGCGGCGGCCCAGAGGTAGAAGGTCAGGAGCAGCGTCAGTCCCTGCGTGGCGAGCGCCGGGGCGACGCGCGCCAGAGCGTCCGCCACCTCCGCCTGCGGGTCGGCCGCCGGCGTCTCGGCGGGCGCGGTCGCGCCACTGCCGGCGGGCGCCTGGTCCGGCGGGGCGGCCTCGCTCCGCGGGGCGGGCTGGCGCGTCTGCACGATCTTGGCGCTCATGCCGCGAAGCTGCGCGTGGAACGTCTCGTAGTTCGGGGAGGCGATCACCGCGATGGCCACGAAGGCGAGCGCCGCGGTGCCGGCCGTCCAGCCGAGGAGCCGGCCGGTCGGGTACCATTCGAGCTGGCCGTCCTCGCGCGCCCGGCCGAGCAGCGCCAGGTAGGCGAGCCACCACGCGGGCAGGGCGAGGTAGGTGCCGAAGCCGAGGCCGAGGAAGGGGCTGACGATGAGGGCGAGCGCGAGGCTGCCGGTCGCCGCGGCGACGAGGGCGGCCTTGTGGCTCCAGCCGAGCCCCACGATCAGGATCGGCAGCGGCGCCAGGAGGTAGAGCACGATGGCGAGCGGCGTCGCCTTCAGGAGCACCCCGAACAGGAGCGCCGAGACGAGGCCCGCACCGATGCCGATGCCGAGAGACTGCTTCATCGATCCCGCTGTCCCGCTGACCCGTTCCGGGCAGGGTTAGAGGCGGCCATCCGCCCCAGCGTCCCGGCGGGCACGAGCGTCCCGCCGGTCGTAAAGGCGCCCCGGCCGCGAGGGCCGGGGCGGGTGGTCCTACTTGATCACGTAGGGGAGCAGGCCGAGGAAGCGGGAGCGCTTGATCGCCTGGGCGAGCTCGCGCTGCTTCTTGGCCGACACCGCCGTGATGCGCGACGGCACGATCTTGCCGCGCTCCGACACGTAGCGGGAGAGCAGCTTCACGTCCTTGTAGTCGATCTTCGGGGCGTTGGCGCCCGAGAAGGGGCAGGTCTTGCGCCGACGGAAGAACGGACGACGGCCACCGCCGCCACCAGCACCGAATGCCATGACTTAGTTCTCCCCGCCGAAGTTGCGCTCAGGACGGTCGCCGCGGTCGCCGCGGTCCCCACGGTCGCGGTCGCCGAAGCCGCCGCCGAAGCCGCCGTCATCGTCGCGGCGCCGGCCGCGGTCGCGATCCTTGCGGTCGTCGCGGTCGCGCTTCTGCATCATCGCCGACGGCTCGGTCTCGAGCTCCTCGACGCGAATCGTCATGAAGCGCAGGACGTCCTCGGAGATCTGCATCTGGCGCTCCATCTCGGCGAGAGCCGCCGGGGGAGCCTCGATGTTGAGGAGCGTGAAATGCGCCTTGCGGTTCTTCTTGATGCGGTAGGCGAGGGACTTCACGCCCCACATCTCGATCTTGTCGACCTTGCCGCCGTTCTGCTCGATGACGCCCTTGTAGGTCTCGACCATGGTCTCGACCTGCTGGGACGTCACGTCCTGGCGCGCCAGGAAGACGTGCTCGTATAAAGGCATTGCGGGCCCTTCAGCATGGATGGGGCCCGGCCGCACGCGTTGGGGCGGCGGGTTCGGGCCGGTTTCGTCACGCATTGCCCGGCGCCAAGCCCTTCGAGCCGTATGTGCAGGCCCGAGCGGTTGATCGAAGGCGGAGACACGGGACGACGGGTGCGAGACCCTGTGCCGCGAGCGGCACCGTCCGTTCAGCCCCCAGCCGGAGCGAACGCGAGGTAGGGCCCATAGCGGATCCTCGCGCGATCCGCAAGGGCCGGGCCGCGGCACCGCACGCCGCGGATGGTCGAGGGGGCGGAGACTTCGCCGTGGCGGTGACTGCATCCGTGCGGTGCTCGCAAGCTCTTTTCGGAGAACCTTTCCAGGACTCGGCAGTTGAATGTGCCGGACATACTGGAAAGGAAACGCTTACATGCGCACGAAGACCTTGGCCATTGCCGCCGGATTGATGTTCGCCGTGTCGGGCGCGGCCCTCGCGCAGACGACGGCGCCCGACAGCGCGCAGAAGAACCTGAACAATCCCGGAAGCGTGAAGAGCAACGCCGAGAAGGGCATGCCGGAGCGCGACGCGCCGGCCGCCACCGGCACCACCGCGGCGCCGGGCGCGCCCACGGTTCCGGGCGCCACCGCGCCGAGCCGCAGCACGACGCCGAACCCGGCCGAGCCGACGCCCCGGCGCTGAGCCGCGACGCGTGAGCGGAGACTTGGAAGCGCGGAGGCCGGGTGAGAGCCCGGCCTCCGTCGCGCCCGGCTACTTCAGCGAGGCGGCGATGGCCTGCTGGATGCCGAGCACGTTGGCGCCGCGCTTGAGCGTGCGCTGAATCGGGTCGGGCCGGCCCGAGACCCAGATCTTCAGCTCCGAATCGAGATCGAAGCTGCCCGCCGTCTCGATCGAGAACGAGGTGATCGCCCGGTAGGGCACTGTCAGGTACTCGACCTTGCGGCCGGTCAGCCCCTGCTTGTCCACGAGGACGAGGCGGCGGTCGGTGAAGACCAGGAGATCGCGGATCACCTTGAAGGCGACGCGCACCGTCTCCCCCTCCGTCAGCACCCCGGCCATCTGGTCGCGCAGTTCGTCCGCGCCGAGATCGCTGCCGTGACCGAGCAGCCCGTCGAGAAAGCCCATTTCCGCGTGTCCTCCGCCTCGCGCGCCTGGATATGGGACGAGCGGGGCCGCCTTGCACCCTCGGCGCTTTCAAGGGCGGGCGGGCTCGGATAGACGGGCGCGGTCGCGTGGGCCCGCACCGAAGCGGGCCCCGCCCCGGATCCATCCCCCGAGGACATCACCCGTGCCCGCCTCCCGCCTCCGCCTCGGCGTCAACATCGATCACGTCGCCACCGTCCGGAACGCCCGCGGCGGCGCCTATCCGGACCCGGTGCGGGCGGCCCGCCTCGCCGTGGAGGCCGGCGCCGACGGCATCACGGCGCACCTGCGCGAGGACCGCCGGCACATCCGCGACGCCGACATGCAGGCCCTCAAGGAGGTCCTGTCGGTGCCGCTCAACTACGAGATGGCGGCCACCGACGAGATGATCGCCATCGCCCTGCGCATCCGCCCGCACGCGGCCTGCCTCGTCCCGGAGAAGCGCGAGGAGCGCACCACCGAGGGGGGCCTCGACATCATCGGCGCCCGCGAGCACCTGAAGCCCCGCATCCGGGCCCTGTCCGAGGCCGGCATCCGCGTCTCGCTCTTCGTGGAGCCCGAGGAGCGGGTGATGGAGGCGGCGCGCGTGCTCGGCGCGCCCGTGGTCGAGCTCCACACCGGCAGCTACTGCGAGGCCGTGATCGCGGGCGAGACCGCGCGCGTGGCGGACGAGCTCGCCCGCATCGCGCGGGCCGCCCGCTACGGGGCCGAGATCGGGCTGGAGATCCACGCGGGCCACGGCCTCACCGTCGACAGCGTCGGGCCGGTCGCGCGGCTGCCGCAGCTCGCCGAGCTCAACATCGGCCACGCCATCATCGCGGAGGCGATCTTCGTCGGCCTGCCCCAGGCGGTGCGCGACATGCGCGCGGCGATGGACGCCGCGCGGGCGGGTGCGGGGGAGGCGGCGTGATCCTCGGCATCGGCTCGGACCTCTGCGACATCCGCCGGATCGAGAGATCGATCGCGCGCTTCGGCGACCGCTTCACGCACCGCGTCTTCACGGACGGCGAGCGCCGCAGGAGCGACGCGCGCGCCGCCCGCGCGCCCTCGTATGCGCGCCGCTTCGCCGCCAAGGAAGCCTGCGCCAAGGCGCTCGGCACCGGCCTGAGCCACGGCGTCTTCTGGCGGGACATGGAGGTCGTGAACCTGCCCGGCGGGCGCCCGACCCTGCGCCTCACCGGCGGCGCGCTGGCCCGGCTCGGCGCGATGACGCCCCCGGGGCACGAGGCGCGGGTGCATGTCAGCCTCACCGACGACCCTCCGCTCGCTCAGGCGTTCGTGATCATCGAGGCGGTGCCGAGCGGCCCGTGAGGTGGTGACCTGCCGCACGTGAGGTGGTGCCGTGCGGCACCTCGCGGGATTAGCCGGCGGCGTTCACGCGTTGCGGGCAATCCCGGCTTAGTCTAGACCGCCGCACGTAGCGGACAGGATCGCGGCAGGCTCCCCGCATTGCATGCCGATGGATCGGGCCGGAGGCCCTCGCCGAGGGGCTGGACGAATCATGGAACGCGCACGCGTGGATCACGACACGAAGCACGAGATCCGGGCCGCCGATCCCGGTTCGACCGGGACCTGGGCCAGCATCCGCGAGACGCTGAAGGTCGGCATCCAAGCGCTGCTCATCGCGCTCGTGGTGCGGACGCTGCTGTTCCAGCCCTTCAACATCCCCTCGGGCTCGCTGGTGCCGACGCTCCTGATCGGCGACTACCTGTTCGTTTCGAAGTACTCCTACGGCTATTCGAAGTACTCGCTACCCTTGAGCGAATACATCCCGATGAAGTCGGACGGGCGCGTCTGGGCGGCCGAGCCGAAGCGCGGCGACATCGCCGTGTTCAAGCTGCCGAAGGACAACGCCACGGACTACATCAAGCGGGTGATCGGCCTGCCGGGCGACAAGATCCAGGTCGTCGACGGGGTCCTCAACATCAACGGCAAGCCGGTCAAGCGCGAGCGCATCGCCGATTACGAGACGATCGACCCCTACGGTCAGGCGGCCAAGGTGCCGCAGTACCTCGAGACCCTGCCGAACGGAATCGTGCACCGCGTGATCGAGCGCGACGGCGACAACGGCTTCTGGGACAAGACCGAACTCTACACGGTGCCGCCCAACCACTACTTCATGATGGGCGACAACCGCGACAATTCCACCGATTCCCGCGACCTCGCCAATGTCGGCTACGTACCCTTCGAGAACTTCGTCGGCCGCGCCGAGATGATCTTCTTCTCGATCGACGAGGGCACGCCCGCCTGGCAGATCTGGAACTGGCCCGCCAAGGTCCGGTGGAACCGCATCTTCAACACCATCCACTGACGGTGGCGCCTTGAACGACGCCGCGCGTCCCTCCAGCCGCGCGCGGCGCGCGCACAGGCCGAAGCCGCCCCTCTCCGACCTGGAGGAGCGTCTCGGGCACGCCTTCGCCGACCAGGAGTTGCTGACCCGGGCGCTCACGCACGTGAGCAAGGCCACGGGGCGGACCGGCAGCTACCAGCGCCTCGAGTTCCTCGGGGACCGTGTGCTCGGCCTCGCCATCGCGGACCTTCTCTACCGGGCCTTTCCGGAAGCCGACGAGGGCGAGCTGTCCCGCCGGCTCGCCGGGCTCGTGCGCCGGGAGACCTGCGCCGCCGTGGCCACCGCCTGGGACGTCGGCCCGCACCTCGTGCTCGGCCCCGGCGAAGTGATGGGCGGCGGGCGCCGCAACCAGACCATCCTCGCCGACGTCTGCGAGTCGATCCTCGGCGCGGTCTTCCTCGATGCCGGCTTCGGGCGGGCGCGGGACCTCGTTGAGGCCGCCTTCCGCCCTGGGGAGAAGACCGGCGCGCCGCGGGGCCGCGACGCCAAGTCGGCCCTGCAGGAATGGGCGATGGGCCGCGGCCTCCCGATCCCCGTCTACGAGGTCGTCGAGCGCTCCGGGCCCGACCACGCCCCGCGCTTCCGCATCGCCGTGCGGGTCGAGGGCGTCGAGCCGGGCTACGGGGAGGGCACCTCGAAGCGCCTTGCCGAGCAGGAGGCGGCCCGCAGCGTGCTGGCGCGCGAGGGCATCGGTGCGGGCGCCCCCGAAACCAACCCGCCCGAGGCTGGTTGATGCTGCATCCCGCGCGCGACAGGTTGATGGGGCATCGCGCCCCGCTGAGGAACTGACCCGATGGCCCGAGCGCCGCAGGACGAGACCCAGGACGAGACCGAAGAGGACGTGCCGTCTGGCCCGCAGATCCCGCCTCTGCCGGCGATGCCGGCCGACGCGCGCGCCGGCTTCGTCGCGTTGATCGGCGTGCCGAACGCCGGCAAGTCGACGCTTCTCAACAGCCTTGTCGGCACCAAGGTCTCGATCGTCTCGCGCAAGGTGCAGACGACGCGCGCCCTCGTGCGCGGCATCGCGATCGAGGGCAGCGCCCAGATCGTGCTCGTCGACACGCCCGGCATCTTCGCGCCGAAGCGCCGCCTCGACCGGGCGATGGTCCACTCCGCCTGGAGCGGGGCGGCCGACGCCGACGCGGTCTGCCTGCTGATCGATGCCCGCAAGGGCGTGGACGAGGAGGTGGAGGCGATCCTCGCCCGGCTCCCCGAGGTGCGCCGCCCGCGCATCCTCATCCTCAACAAGATCGACCTGATCCCGCGCGAGAAGCTTCTCGACCTCGCGGCCGGCCTCAACGGCCGGATGGCGTTCGCCCACACCTTCATGATCTCGGCGCTGAACGGCGACGGCGTCGCCGACCTGAAGCGCGCGCTCGCCGGCATGATGCCGCCCGGCCCCTGGCTCTACCCCGAGGATCAGGTCTCGGACGCGCCGATCCGCATGCTCGCGGCCGAGATCACTCGAGAGAAGATCTACGACCGCCTGCACGAGGAGCTGCCCTACCGCTCCACCGTGGAGACCGACCAGTGGCAGGTGCGCCCGGACGGGTCGGTGCGCATCGAGCAGACGATCTTCGTCGAGCGCGAGAGCCAGCGCTCCATCGTGCTGGGCAAGGGCGGCCAGACCATCAAGGCGATCGGTCAGGCGGCCCGCCTCGAGATCGCCGAGGTGGCCGAGGCGAAGGTGCACCTGTTCCTGCACGTGAAGGTGCGCGAGAACTGGGCCGACGACCCGGCCCGCTACCGCGAGATGGGTCTCGAATTCCCCAAGGCCTGAAGCCCCCCGCGACGTCCGCGCGCAGGCCCGGATCCCGTCGAACCGACCCGCCGCGCGCCAAGTTCCGTCTCCGATGCCCGTCCCGCCGATGCCCGCCGCCGTCTACGGCCTGCCCCCTGTCGGTCTCGCCGAGGTGCCGGAGGGCGCCCTCCAGCTCTCGCCCCTGATCCCCGGTTCGGCCCGGCTGGAGGATCGCGCCGAGGCGAGCCTCGACGGGCTCGCGATGCTGGCGCCCCCCGGCACCATCGAGCGCCGCTTCGTCCTCGCCCACGCCCTGCGGGCGCTGCGGCCGGGCGGGCGCCTGACGGCGCTGGCGCCCAAGGACAAGGGCGGCTCGCGCCTCGCGCGGGAGCTGCGCGACCTCGGCTGCGCGCCGGCCGACGAGCCGCGCCGCCACCACCGCATCTGCACGCTCGCCCGCCCCGAGGGCGAGCTCCCGCTCGGGGCGGCGCTCGCGGAGGGCGCACCCCGCCACATCGAGAACCTTGCTCTCTGCACCCAGCCCGGCATCTTCTCCTGGGACCGGATCGATCCCGGCACGGCGCTCCTCCTGAGCGTGCTGCCGGCCCTCTCGGGGAGCGGCGCCGATCTCGGCTGCGGCCTCGGGATCCTGGCCCGCGCCCTCCTCGCCGGGCCCGCGGTGACGCGGCTCGTGCTCGTCGACATCGACCGGCGCGCCGTCGAGATGGCGCGGCGCAACGTCGGCGATCCGCGCGCCGAGTTCCGCTGGGCCGACCTGCGCACGCCCGATCCCGGCCTCGCCCGGCTCGACTTCGTGGTGATGAACCCGCCCTTCCACGACGGCGGTGCCGAGGACCAGACCCTCGGACAGACCTTCATCCGCCGCGCGGCCGAGAGCCTCCGGCCGGGCGGCGCGCTCTGGCTGACGGCGAACGCCCATCTGCCCTACGAGGCGGTGCTGCGGGCCTCCTTCCGCGGCGTGGCGCAGCGGGCGGCGGCCAACGGCTACAAGGTCTACGAGGCCACGGCATGAGCGCGGGCAAGCCCGCCAGCCTGCGGCTCGACCGCCTGCTGGCCAATCTCGGCTACGGCTCCCGCCGCGAGATCGCGGGCCTCGCCCGCCACGGCCGCATCGTGCTCGACGGTGTGCCCCTGCGCGAGGCCGACGGGCGGATCGCCGTGACGCCGGACCTGCCCGAGCGGATGAGCGTCGACGGGGAGCCGCTCGATCCGCCGCCGGGCCTCCTCCTGATGCTGCACAAGCCCGTCGGCGTCACCTGCTCGCACAAGGAGGCCGGGCCCCTGATCTACGGGCTGCTGCCGGGCCGCTGGCGCCGCCGGGACCCCGCCATCTCGACGGTGGGACGCCTCGACAAGGAGACCTCGGGGCTGATCCTCCTCACCGACGACGGCGCGCTCCTGCACCGGATCATCTCGCCGAAGGCGAGCGTCGCGAAGCGCTACCAGGTCACCCTCGACCGGCCGCTGCGCGGCGACGAGGCCGCGACCTTCGCCTCGGGCACGCTGATGCTGGAGGGCGAGGACAGGCCGCTCCTGCCCGTCGCCATGGAGGTGCACGACGCGACCCGCGCCGCTGTCACCCTGACGGAGGGGCGCTACCATCAGGTCCGCCGGATGTTCGCGGCGGTCGGCAACCACGTCACGGCGCTCCACCGCGACCGGATCGGCGCCCTCGACCTGCCGGGCGACCTCGCGCCCGGCGCGTTCCGCCTCGCGGGGGGCGAAGACGTCGCGCGGATCTTCGCGGCCTCCACCTGATCCCGTTCGCGGCTAGCCCGCGGCCGGCCCCGGCTGGCGCCGCTCGGCCAGGATCTCGACGCCGTTGAAGATCCGGACGAGGTCGGTCTCGGCCGGGTCCATCACGTCGTCGAGGGTGTCGGGCGCGCGGGCGGCGGCGTCGAGCATCGCGTCCGCGATCAGGGCGCCGAGGCGCCGGTAGTTCTCGAAATCGCTCTCGGTGAAGAACTGGTTCAGCGTCGGATCGTGCGGGAAGGTCTTGCGCCGCGCAGGCCGCGACCTCGACCGGCAGCCCGTCCGAGAGATAGGGCTTGAGGTAGAGGAGCCGCCCCTCGGCCTCGGATCGCCCGTCGCGCGCCGGGTAGGTGATGCGGGCGAAGGCGCCCTCGCAGCGCAGCCGCTTCTCGTCCACCTTGATCGGCCGCGGGAACTCGACCGCCACCCCGAGGTCGATGCCCGCGTACTGGATCGCGCGGCTGAGATCCTCGTAGGCGTAGTCCTGGTCCTGGCCGGCATCGACCGCGACGATGAGGCCGCAGCGCCGCCGCAGCATCTCGTAGAGGCCGAGATTGTCGAAGTGGCCGCCGTCCGACAGGTAGACGAAGGGCCCGTCGTCGCTCGACCGCCCGGTCAGTTCGGAGAGCAGCGCCGGCAGGGCATTGCGCGGGCCGCCGCGCTTGAGCTCGTCCGCACTCAGCCCGGCCCCCGGTTTCGGCAGCCACGCTCCGAGCCGCACGTTGAACAGCGTCATCACGAAGGCGATGAGCGTGGAGGAGTGATAGCCCATGTTGGGGCTCGCCGCCGCACCCGAGATGGTCATGGCCGTCCCGAGGCTGATCCCCTTCGGGACATCGTAGAGGCCGGTCTGGCGCTCGTCGCCGGCGTAAGCCTCGGTCGGCACGTAGGCGCCGCGGGCGACGCCCTTGCGGCCCACCCGGCGCAGGCGGGCGGAGCCGCAATGGAGCGGCGTGATCGTGAAGGTATCGGCCTTGCGCTCGGCCTGGGCCGGATCGAAGCCGCGGGTCCGGTTGAGGGCGACGTTGATCACCGGGAACAGGCGCGGCGGCGAGCGCCGCGTGAAGGCGTCGGCCACGCGCATGTTGTCGAGCGGGTCGAAATCCGTGAACCGGTCCGGATGTTTCGAGGCCGGCCGGCGCGCCGGCCCGAGGAAGCCGCGGATCAGCCGGTTGCGGTAGACGGCGTGCATCGAGAAGCGGTTGAGGTTGATCAGCCGCCCGAGCCACCAGGCGAGGCCGGCCCCCGCCGGGGTGACGAGCAGGCTCACCCCCGTGATCGCCCACATGCCGGGATCCGGGCGGAGGAGGGCCGCGACCCGCCCGATCGCGACCGCCGTACCGTGGCCGATCAGGACGAGGAGCGCCGCGCCGAACGCGACGATCCCGAGATTGGCGAGCACGGCCAGTGGCACGGGACTCGTCTTCTCGGGCCCGCGCGCGGCGAAGGCCGTCGTGACGCTGCGCCCGATCCAGGCGACGAGGCCGCCGGACGCGATGCCGCCGCCGGCGAGCGCCGCGATCGCGCTCTCGCTCCAGGCCGACAGGTGCGCACCGCCGATCACCACGATCGCGCCGGCGAGGCAGGCGGTGAGGACGACGATAAGCTTCGTCCCGTTGAGGCGCGCGAGCCACTCGCGGTCGAGGTCGCCCCGAAGCGCGGCGTGCCGGAGGGCGACGAACACCGTGGTCCGCAGCGTCTCGGCCAGAGCCACCCAGAGGGGGCCGACGAGCACCAGCCAGTAGATGTCGAGACCCTGCGCGAGCCAGATGCCCCACCAGAGCAGGCCCGCGGAGACGAGGGCGCTGGCGACGAAGGGGATCAGGCCCTTGCGGAACAGGCGGACGTGTTCGGCGCGCGCGATCTCTCCCTCGCCCGCGCGCGCGACGTAGCGCCGGCCCGAAACCCAGAGGAAGGCGAGGCCGTAGGCGAGGAGGCAGAGCGCGACGCTGAGCCCCGGCACGAGCAGGATCCCTACGTCGTCCGGCGCCTTGCGGCGCGGGTCGGGGTGCGGCGCGCAGGCCGCCGGCCTCGCCGCGGGGCAGGGTTTCCGCATCTCCGCGACCGCGACCGCGACCGCGGCGGCGCGGGCCGCGATCTGCGCGGGCTCCGGCTCGGCCGGGCGCGCCTCCTTCGGGCAGGCGCTCGGCGGAGCGGCGCAGACGGCCGTCGGCCGGGTTCCGAACACCGCGTGGAGGTCATGCACGGCGCCGTCGATGACCTGCGGCGCCGCGACCATCGGGACGGCGAAGCACCAGAGGAGGATCGGCACGATGATCCGGGCGCGGATCTGGCGGGCGTCCGGCCCGAACGTCCCGGCGAAGGCGCCATGACGGATCTCGGAGGCCGGCAGGTCGGGGTGGCTGTGGCTCGGCACGCCGAGGATCGAGCCGTACACCGCCGCGAGCAGGCCGAGCCCGGCGCCGGCCAGCAGCAGGACCTCCAGGGGGAGGTGCCGCTGCGACGCGAGGGCGGAGGTCAGGACCGCGTAGGTCAGGAGCCCTCCTGCGAGCGTCACGAAGACCGGCAGCAGCACGAACCAGTTGATCAGCGTGTTGCGCAGCCAGAGCAGGATGCCGGTCAGCGTGTCGAGCGAGAAGAGACCCGGGTTCGGGGCGAGGAAGCTCGTGAAGCGCCGGAGCGCGTGCACCGGGCCGCCGGGGCGGTCGCTCGCGGGGCCGCTGACGGCGGTCTCGGCCAGGCCGACGCTGGCCGCCAGCCCCGCCGCCCCCGGCCCGTCGAGCTGTCCGGCGATCAGCCGCGTGAGGAAGGAGCCGATGTAGCCGCCGCCCGAGACCGTCGAGAGATAGTGGAACTCGCCGAGGAGCTTCCGGGCGGCGAGGGCCTGGAGCACGCCGAGGCAGAACGCGGCGCTGCGCACGCCGCCCCCCGACAGGCAGAGGGCGTTGGGCTGCTCGCCGGAGCCGAGCCCGAGGGCCGCCCGCTCGGCGCGGAGCACTTGGCGCGTGGAGAGGGGCCGCGCCGGCCCTGTCCCGTTCGACATCGGCCCGCTCCTCAGGAACGGGTCAGCGCGTAGCTGAGGCCCTGGTGCAGCACCCGCCGGCAGAAGCGGTCGTCGAGGAGCGGGTTGCGGGCGGCGGGCAGCCGCGTTTCGTCGTACTTGCTGATGCAGGTGACGATCATGGCGGCGAGCGCGGCGCGCTTCTCGGAGCCCGGCCCGATCGCGCCGTCCGCCTTGCCGACCAGGGCGACGAGGAGGGTGCCGTACTGGCTCAGGATCATCGCGTAGGCATCGTGGCCGATGACACCGTTGGCGTAGGCCTGGCAGGCGGCGTAGAGGCCATCGCGCAGGGCCAGCACGCCGGCCGACCGGCCCTCCAGTGCCGTCACCACCTCGGTCGTCGCGAAGCCGCCGCTGCCGCCCACCGTCGCCTTCTCGGGCACGGAGACGTTCGCCGTGAAGTTCCCGCTGCGCCCGAAGGCCACGGCGTAGTCGGGCCTCGGCTCGGTGCAGACGATCGGCCGGACGATGCCGTCCGGGCCGGGTCTCGGGCGCTCCGTGACGAGGCGGAGGTTGCCCGTCGTCGCGAGCGTGTTCGAGGTGCCGAACTGGAGCTCCGTCACCTTCAGGCTCGGTGAGTCACAGGCCGTCAGCAGGCCGAGGGAGAGACAGAGTGCCGGAATGGTCGCCGCTACGCGCATGATTGCCCCCATGGTGCCGCTCGGCTCACAGCGGCCGAGTTCTCGCTTCGCCCTTCGTCGGGACGTTGCTGGGCATGGCCGGCGGACCCATGAAGAGGGACCAACGAAACCTCGCTAAGATTGCATTAATGCACTTGAAGTTGATTTTGGAAAGAGGATGCGGTGAGCGCTCGACAGGTTTCGCGCCTCTCTCGGCGCCGCCGTTGACGGCATTGCAGCCGTTGTGCCGGTCGCTCCCCGCGTGCCCTGCGCCGGAGCAGGGTCCCGGTTCGCCTTGCCTTCGCAGAGGCACTCTGCTAAGGCCGCGCCCATTCCACACGCGGAGCCGGCCTCATGCCTGAATGAGGCGTTTCCGGTGGCCGGGCCCTCGCGGCCGGTCGCTTCCTCCGCGGCGGTATCAACCGGAGAGCAAACAGATCATGGCCGTCGATTTCTCTATGCGTCAGCTCCTCGAGGCGGGCGCGCATTTCGGACACCAGTCGCACCGCTGGAACCCGAAGATGCAGCCCTACATCTTCGGCACCCGCAACAACATCCACATCATCGACCTCGCCCAGACCGTTCCGGCGATGCACCAGGCGCTGCAGGCGGTGAGCGACACCGTCGCCAAGGGCGGCCGCGTGCTGTTCGTCGGCACGAAGCGCCAGGCGTCCGACACGATCGCCGAGGCGGCCAAGCGCTCGGCCCAGTACTACGTCAACTCCCGCTGGCTCGGCGGCATGCTGACCAACTGGAAGACCATCTCGGGCTCGATCCAGCGCCTGCGCAAGGTCGACGAGACCCTCGAGGGCGGCGGCCAGGGCCTCACCAAGAAGGAGCGCCTGATGCTCTCCCGCGAGAAGGAGAAGCTCGAGAAGGCGCTCGGCGGCATCAAGGACATGGGCGGCGTGCCCGACCTCCTGTTCGTGATCGACACGAACAAGGAGCAGCTCGCCATCAAGGAGGCTCAGCGCCTCGGCATCCCGGTGGCCGCCATCGTCGACACGAACTGCAACCCGGACGGCATCACCTACGTGGTCCCGGCCAACGACGACGCCGGCCGCGCCATCGCGCTCTACTGCGACCTCGTCGCCCGCGCGGCGATCGACGGCATCTCGCGGGCCCAGGGCTCGTCGGGCATGGATCTCGGCGCCTCCGAGGAGCCGATGGCCGAGGAGCTGCCGCCGGCCAACGACGATCTCGGCCCGTCGGTCGACGCCGAGGCGCTGAGCGCCGCCGACGTCGCCGCGCTCACCGAGTCGACGGAGCACTTCGAGCTGCTGGCCGCCCCGCGCGGCGCGCCGGACGACCTGACCAAGCTCAACGGCGCCGGCCCGCAGATCGTGCAGAAGCTCAACGACGCCGGCATCTACCATTACTGGCAGATCGCCGCGATGAGCCCCGATGACGTCGCCCGCATCGACGGCGACCTGAAGCTCAACGGCCGCATCGGCCGCGACGGCTGGGTCGATCAGGCCCGCGCCTTCGTCGAGGCGGCCGCCGCCGCCTGAGCCCTCGCCCGCCGCCCGGGTCCGTCATCGGGCCGCGGCGGACGGCATGCGAAGCCATCCGGGCCCGGTGCTCAGCCCTTGAGCGCCGGGCTCGTTCTCATCTGAACACGTCACAGGAAGGACCGGCCATGGCCAACATCACCGCCGCGATGGTGAAGGAGCTCCGCGAGAAGACCGGCGCGGGCATGATGGACTGCAAGGGCGCGCTGAACGAGACGGGCGGCGACCTCGAGGCCGCCGTCGACTGGCTGCGCAAGAAGGGCCTCGCCAAGGCCGCCAAGAAGGCCGGCCGCACCGCCGCCGAGGGCCTCGTTGCCGTCGAGTCCTCGGGCCATCACGCCGCCATCGTCGAGGTGAACTCCGAGACCGACTTCGTCGCCCGCAACGACAATTTCCAGGCGTTCGTGCGCGAGGCGGCCAAGCTCGCCCTCAACACGGACGGCACCCTGGAGGGCCTGCAGGCCGCGCCGTTCCCGGGCGAGAAGACCACCGTCAGCGAGCGGCTGCAGAGCCTCATCGCCACCATCGGCGAGAACATGAACCTGCGCCGCGTCGCCAAGCTCGACGTCACGAAGGGCGTGATCGCCAGCTACGTCCACAACCAGGTCACCGAGGGCCTCGGCAAGATCGGCGTGCTGGTCGCGCTCGAGTCCGAGGGCGACGTGGACGGCCTCTCTGCCCTCGGTCGCCAGATCGCCATGCACGTGGCGGCGACGAACCCGGTCGCCCTCGACGCCTCGGGCGTCGACGCGGCGACGCTGGAGCGCGAGAGCAACATCCTGCGCGAGAAGAACGCCGGCAAGCCGGACCACGTCCTGCAGAAGATCGTCGAGAGCGGCCTCAAGACCTACTACAAGGAGGTCACCCTCTTGGAGCAGCCCTTCGTGCACGACGGCTCGAAGTCGGTCGCTCAGGTGCTCAAGGAGGCCGAGGGCAAGGTCGGCGCTCCCGTCAAGCTGACGGGCTTCGTCCGCTACGCGCTCGGCGAGGGCATCGAGAAGGAAGAGGGCCCGGACTTCGCCACCGAGGTCGCCCAGCAGGCCGGCCGCGCCTGAGGCGCAGACGCTCCCGCGGGACCCGCGGGAGGCACAGCTTCCGGGCGCGCGCCCCTCGACGGCGCGCGCCCGCTTAAGTAGAAGCCCCACGGTTCGAGTTCTGGCCGGCGCGTTCCCTCAAGCCGGCGACAGGGGGTGCTTGATGCCGGAGACGACGCCGTTTCGCCGCGTGCTCGTGAAGCTCTCCGGCGAAGCGTTGGCCGCCCCGGACGGCTACTGGCTGAACCCGCCGACGCTGGCGGGGCTCGCCGAGGACATCGCCCGCACCATCGAGGCGGGCATCGAGGTCGCGCTCGTGGTCGGCGGCGGCAACATGATCCGCGGCGCCCGCATCTCGGCCGCGGGCTTCATCGACCGGGCCACCGGCGATTCCCTCGGCATGATGGCCACCGTCATGAACTCGCTGGCGCTGGAGACGGCGCTGAACGCCGCGGGCGTCACGGCGCGCACCATGTCGGCGGTCTCGATGCCGACGATCTGCGAGACCTACGCCCGGCAGCCGGCCCTGCACCACCTCGACAAGGGGCAGGTGGTCGTGCTCGCGGGCGGAACCGGCAACCCCTACTTCACCACCGACACCGCCGCCGTGCTGCGCGCGGCGGAGCTGCGCTGCGACGCCGTGCTGAAGGCGACGCAGGTGGACGGCGTCTACTCCGCCGACCCGAAGCACGACCCGACCGCAACCCGCTACGACCGCATCACCCACGACGAGGCCATCGCCCGCGACCTCAAGGTGATGGACACCGCGGCCTTCGCGCTCGCCCGCGAGAGCCGTCTCTCGATCGTCGTGGGCTCGGTGCACGCGCCGAGCTCGATCACCGGGATCCTCACCGGCCAGTCGCCCTCGACCCACGTCGTGCCCTGAGGCGGCCGGGAGGCGGGCGCGGCGCGCGGATGCCGCAACCACCTGCGCGGCGCCCCGTTTTCCCTCCGCGATGGGCATTTGCGGCGCTGCCGATTTTCGTTCATTGAAGCCGCAACAAGGCGGCCGTCGAGGGCGCCGGCATCGCATCCAACCGTGACGCGTCGGGAACCGCAGCACATGGCCACACCGGACTTCGATCTGAACGACCTCAAGCGCCGCATGCAGGGCGCCGTGACCTCGCTCTCGAAGGATCTCGGCTCGCTGCGCACCGGCCGCGCGACGCCGAGCCTCCTCGACCCGATCCAGGTCGACGCCTACGGCGCCATGATGCCGATGTCCCAGGTCGCCACGGTGAGCGTGCCGGAGCCGCGCCTCCTCAGCATCTCGGTCTGGGACCGCAGCATGATCACGGCCGTCGAGAAGGCGATCCGCGAATCCGACCTCGGCCTCAACCCGCAGACCGAGGGCCAGACCATCCGGCTGCGCATCCCCGAGATGAACGAGCAGCGCCGCAAGGAGATGGTCAAGGTCGCCCACAAGTACACGGAGGAGGCCCGCGTCGCCGTCCGCCACGTGCGCCGCGACGGGCTCGACCACCTCAAGAAGCTCCTCAAGGAGAGCGCGATCAGCGAGGACGACGAGAAGCGTCAGGCCACGGAGGTCCAGAAGGCCACCGACCAGCACATCGCCGAGATCGACGGCGTGCTCGCCTCGAAGGAGAAGGAGATCATGCAGGTCTGAGCCGGGCCTGCGGGAGTCGGGAACCGTTCCGCCCCGAGGCGGATGCCCTCGCGGGGCATGACCTGAAAATGCCCCAAGGATGCGCCAGAGAGGCTCTCGGCGCGGAACCGGCGCGAGCGATGGAGAGACGCGTGGAGCAGGCGGAGCGCGCGCGTCAGGCCGAGGCGGGCATGACGAGCGACGGCCAGACGGTGGCACGACCGGGCCCGGGGCCGGGCGCTCCGGCAGGCGCCGCCTCCTGCCGGGCGCCGGGACACGTCGCCATCATCATGGACGGCAACGGGCGCTGGGCCGCGCGCCGCGGCCTGCCGCGCGTCGAGGGCCACCGCCGCGGCGTCGAGGCGGTGCGGCGCGCCGTGCGCTCGGCGATCGAACTCGGCATCCGCTACCTGACGATCTACAGCTTCTCCTCCGAGAACTGGCGCCGGCCCCCGTCCGAGGTCTCCGACCTGATGGGCCTCCTGAAGCTTTTCGTGCGCCGCGACCTCTCGGACCTCCACGCCAGCAACGTGCGCATCCGCATCATCGGCGAGCGCGAGGGCCTGAGCCCCGACATCGCCGGCGTGCTCCGCGAGGCCGAGGAGCGCACGCGGGCCAATACCGGGCTCACCCTCGTGGTCGCCTTCAACTACGGCGGCCGCCAGGAGATCCTGAGCGCCGTGCGCCGCCTCGCGGCCGCCTGCGCCGAGGGGCGCCTCGCGCCGGAGGCGATCGACGCCGAGGCGATGGCGCGCGCCCTCGACACGGCCGGCATCCCGGACCCGGACCTCGTGATCCGCACCTCCGGCGAGCAGCGCCTCTCGAACTTCCTGACGTGGCAGACCGCCTACTCGGAATACGTGATCGTGCCGGAGTTCTGGCCGGACTTCGACCACGCCGCCTTCGCCGCCGCGATCGACGAGTATCACCGCCGCGACCGGCGGTTCGGCGGCCTCAGCCAGAAGGCCGGATGATGAGCGCCGGCGGCGAGGCGGCGCCGGCACCCGCACAGGGAGGCCGGCGCCTGGGCGGGCGGGAACTCGCCCTGCGGGTGGTGTCGGGCGTCATCCTGGCGGGCATCGTCGTGGCGGCGCTCGTCGAGGGCGGCTGGGCCTTCGCCCTCGTCTGGCTGGTGGCGGGCATCGTCGGCGCCTCCGAGTGGATCGGCATGACCCGGACGCGGCCCGGCGGGTTCCTCATCCTGCTGATCGGCGCGACGCTCGTCGGGCTCGCGCTCTGCGCGCAGTCGGGTTCCTCGCCGTTCGCCTCGCTCGCGGTGTTCGTGAGCGGTGCCGCGGCCGTCCTCGTCATCGCGCAGGGCGGCCGGGGCCGGTTCCGCGCGCTCGCGGCGCTCGCCGGGGCGGCGGTGATCGTGCTGGTGCCCTCGGCCCTGCGCGACGATCCGGCGATCGGCATCCTCGGCCCGGCCTGGATGTTCGCCGTGGTCTGGTCGACGGACATCGCCGCCTACTTCACGGGGCGCACGCTCGGCGGCCCGAAGCTGATGCCCCGGGTCTCGCCGAAGAAGACGTGGTCGGGCGCGCTCGGCGGCCTCGTCGCGGCGGTCGCCGCCGGCACCGGCCTCGTCGCGCTCGGTCGGGTCTACGGCTGGAGCAGCCTCGCCGAAGCGCCGCTCGAGCAGGTCGCCATCGCGAGCGCCGTCGCCTCCGTCCTCAGCCAGGCCGGCGACCTCGTGGAATCCGGCCTGAAGCGGGTCCACGGCGTCAAGGATTCCGGCCGCTCCATCCCCGGCCACGGCGGCGTCATGGACCGGCTCGACGGCTTCTTCGCCGTCGCGGTCCTCGTCGGCCTCTACCTCGTCCTGCGCCGCCTCGCGGTATGAAGGAGCCTGCCTCGTGTCTCTCACCGTCACCGTCCTCGGGGCCACCGGCTCGATCGGCCGCTCCACCGCCGATCTCCTGGCCCAGCACGACGGCCGCTTCCGGGTCGGCGCCCTCGTCGGCGGCCGAGACGCGGAAGCGCTCGCCAAGCTCGCCCGCGAGATGCGCGCCGAGTTCGCGGCGCTCGCCGACGAGAGCGCGGGACCTGCGCTGCGCGAGGCGCTCGCGGGGTCCGGCATCGCCTGCGGGGCTGGCGAGAGCGCCGTCCTGGAGGCCGCCGCCCGCGAGGCCGACATCGTGGTCGCGGCGGTGAGCGGGGCGGCGGGCCTCAAGCCCACCCACGCGGCGCTGCGCCTCGGCCGCACCATCGCGCTCGCCAACAAGGAGAGCCTCGTCTGCGCCGGCCACGCCTTCATGCGCGACGCCGCCCGCTACGAGGCTCGCCTGCTGCCGGTCGATTCCGAGCACAACGCGCTCGCCCAGGCCCTCGGCGACGGGCGCGTCTCCGACGTGGCCAAGATGACCATCACCGCCTCCGGCGGCCCGTTCCGGACCTGGACGCGCGAGCGCATCCAGGCGGCCTCGCCCTCCGAGGCCGCCGCGCACCCGACCTGGTCGATGGGCATGAAGATCAACATCGACTCTGCCTCCCTGATGAACAAGGGGCTCGAGCTGATCGAGGCGCACCACCTCTTCGCGATCGAGCCGGAGCGGCTCGACGTGATCGTGCACCCGCAATCGATCGTGCACGGGCTCATCGCGTGGCGCGACGGCGCCGTGACGGCAGGGCTCGCCATGCCCGACATGCGGGTGCCGATCGCCCACTGCCTCGGCCTCGGCGACCGCCTGACGATCGAGCGCGGCCGCACCCTCGACCTCGCGGCGGCCGGCAGCCTCACCTTCGAGCCCGCCGACGAGGCCCGCTTCCCCTGCCTGCGCATCGCCCGCGCGGCCCTCTCCGAGGGGGGCGCCGCGCCGACCGTGATGAATGCGGCAAACGAGATCGCGGTGGCGGCCTTCATCCGGGGCGAGATCGCCTTCTACGGCATCGCCGACGTGGTGGAACGAGCCTGCGAGCACTTCGCCGCCGCCTACCGGAGCGCGCCCGCCGACGTCGACGAGGCGCTGGCCATCGACGCCCATGTCCGCGCCTGGAGCACCGAGGCGCTGCCGCCGGTGCGCGCCGCGGGCTGAGATCAGGGGTCCGGCCCGTAGGCCGCGAAGAACACCCGCACCGCCTCCTCGACCCGGTAGCGCATCTCCTCCGCGGTCACGGGGCCGCCCGCCCGGAACAGAAGGCGGGTCAGAAGCCCGGCCTGCGTCAGGTGCAGGAAGTGCTTGGCCGCGAGGTCGGGATCCGCGATCCGCAGGCGCCCGGCCGCCACCTGCGTCTTCAGGTAGGCCGTCAGGCGCGCCGTGCCCTGGGCCGGTCCCGCCTCGAAGAAGGCTTGGCCGAAGCGCGGGAATTTCTCGCTGGCGCCGATCACCATGCGGACCACCGCGACGTGCTCCGGCCTGATCATCTCGGTGAGATAGGTGAGGCCGAGCCGCGTCAGCACGGCGCGCACGTCCGGATCCTCTCCGTCAAGACGGAACAGGGCCTCGGCCAAGCCTCGCTTCTCTTCCAGCGTCAGCGCCTCGAACAGCGCCTCCTTGCTGTCGAAGTAGACGTAGAGGGTGCCCTTCGAGACGCCGGCCGCGCGGGCGATCTCGCCCATGCTGGCGCCGTCGAAACCGGAGGCCATGAACACGGAGCGCGCGCCATCGAGGATCTGCCGGCGCTTGTCGCTCTCCGGCAGGGTGCGGCCCTCCGCTTCCAGGGTCATTGCATCGCTCGTCATCACCGTCACGCTCATCGACGCGGCTGCCTCATTGACGGATTCTCCGCCCACGGAAATCCCGGCACCGCTCCCCTCCACGGATTCCCGATGGAACAGATTGGCGGCCCACCGCTCATTGACCGAACCGTTCAGTCATCATAGATATGCCCTCGCGCGACGACGCGTCAATGCGTGTCGCACTATGACCGAACGGTTCGGTCATTCGACGGATGGTGTGCGGCATGTCCCTGCGCGACGACGATTCCGCGAGGAACGACACGGTCACGGATGCGGTCGAGAGGCCCGACGCCAGATCTGCGCGGGAGGAGGCGTCCGCCCGGGTGCCCGCCCTCGCGGCGGCCTCCATGCCCGTGCCGAGCCCCGCGGCTCGGAGGCGCCCCCTGCGCAGGCTCGTCCTGACCCTCCTGATCGCCGGGGCCCTCGGAGGCGGCGGCTACAAGGCCTACGAGTGGTGGACGCTCGGGCGCTTCTTCGTCTCGACCGACGACGCCTACGTGCAGGCCGACATCTCGGTGCTCGCCGCCAAGGTTCCGGGCTACCTCGCCGCCGTGCCCGTGCGGAACGGCCAGTCCGTCCGGAAGGGCGACGTGATCGCGACCCTCGACGACGGCGACTACCGCCTCGCGGTGGAGGCCGCCCACGACAAGCTCCTGACCCAGCAGGCCACGATCGCGCGGATCGGCCACCAGATCGAGGCGGCGCGGGCGCAGATCGCGCAAGGCTCCGCGCAGGTCGAGGCCGCGCGGGCGGACGCGGTTCGCGCCGCGGCGGATTACGCGCGCCAGCAGGCTCTGGAGAAGTCCGACTTCGTGGCGAAGTCGCGGATCGAGCAGGCCCGAGCCGACCGCGACCGCACCGATGCGGCGGTGAAGGGGGCCGAGGCCTCGCTCGCATCGTCGCGGGCGAACGTCGACGTTCTGCGCGCGCAGCAGCGCGAGGCCGAGAGCCTCGCGGTCGAGCTGAAGAACGCCGAGGACAGGGCCGGCCGCGACCTCGCCTTCACGACGATCCGTGCGCCCTTCGACGGCGTGGTCGGCAACAAGGCGGTGGAGGCCGGCGCCTACGTCGCGCCCGGCTCGCGCATCGCCGCCCTCGTTCCACTGGAGAGCGTGCGCGTCGACGCGAACTTCAAGGAGACGCAGCTCGCCCGGATGCGCCCGGGCCAGCCCGTCCACATCGCGGTCGACGCCTATCCGGACCGCGACATCGTCGGGGAGGTCGAATCCCTGTCGCCGGCCTCCGGCTCCGTCTTCAGCCTGCTGCCGCCCGACAACGCCACCGGCAACTTCACCAAGATCGTGCAGCGCCTGCCCGTGCGCGTGCGCGTGCCGGATTCGGTCGCTCGCGAGGGGCTGCTTCGGCCGGGCCTCTCCGTCACCGCGCGCGTCGACACCCGCGAGGCGGGCGAGGCCCGCATGCGCACGGCGGGGCACGCCCCGGACCGCGAGTAGGCCGTGTCACGGAGAGCCGCCATGGCCGCCCCCGCCGCACGGAGCGCCCCAGCCGCCGAGCCGCCGCTCGACCGGCGCCGGATGCTCGCCTTCCTCTGCATGGTGTTCGGGATGTTCATGGCGATCCTGGACATCCAGATTGTCTCCGCCTCGCTCTCGGAGATCCAGGCCGGCCTCTCGGCCTCGGCCGACGAGATCCCCTGGGTGCAGACGAGCTACCTGATCGCCGAGGTGATCATGATCCCGCTGTCGGGCTTCCTGTCGCGGGTGATCTCGACGCGCTGGATGTTCACGATCGCGGCGGGCGGCTTCACGCTGATGAGCCTGATGTGCGCGACCTCGACCTCGATCGACGAGATGATCGTGTGGCGGGCGCTGCAGGGCTTCATCGGCGGCGGCATGATCCCGACCGTGTTCGCCTCGGCCTTCACGATCTTCCCGCCCTCGAAGCGCCCGATCGTCTCGCCGATGATCGGCCTCGTGGCGACGCTGGCCCCGACCATCGGCCCGACCGTCGGCGGCTACCTCACCGACCTGTTCTCCTGGCACTGGCTGTTCCTCGTGAACATCGTGCCGGGCATCTTCGTCACGGTCTCGACCTACCTGCTGGTCGATTTCGACAAGCCGAACCTCGACCTCTTCAAGCACTTCGACTGGTTCGGCCTCGCCTTCATGGCGGGCTTCCTCGGCTGCCTCGAATACGTGCTGGAGGAGGGTCCGAACCACGACTGGCTCGCCGACGAGGCCGTGTTCGCCTGCGCCATCGTCTGCGCGGTCTCGGGCGTCGCCTTCTTCTGGCGCGCCTTCACGGAGCGCGAGCCCATCGTCGACCTGCGGGCCTTCGGGGACCGCAACTTCGCGGCGGGCTGCATCTTCAGCTTCGTGATGGGCATCGGCCTCTACGGGCTGACCTACCTGTACCCCGTCTATCTCGGGCGCGTGCGCGGCTACTCGGCGCTCCAGATCGGCGAGACGATGTTCATCTCGGGGCTCGCCATGTTCGCGACCGCCCCGATTGCCGGGCGCTTCTCGGGGCGCGCCGACCCGCGCGTGCTGATGGCGATCGGCTTCTCGGGGTTCGCGGCGGGCACCTGGATCGTGACCGGCCTCACGAAGGACTGGGACTTCTGGGAGCTGCTGCTGCCGCAGGTGCTGCGCGGCTGCTCGCTGATGCTGTGCATGATCCCGATCAACAACATCGCCCTCGGGACCCTGCCGCCGGCCCGGATGAAGAACGCGTCGGGCCTGTACAACCTGACGCGCAACCTCGGTGGCGCGGTCGGCCTCGCCCTCATCAACACGCTCCTGAACGACCGCTGGGACCTGCACCTCGCGCGCCTGCACGAGCGCTTCACCTGGACGAACACGGCCGTGCTGGAGCGCCTCGACACGATGCGCCGGCAGTTCGAGGCGCTCGGCGGCGACGCCGGCGCCCAGGCGCTGAAGGCGATGTCGAACACCGTGCGGGTGCAGGGGCTGCTGATGGGCTTCTCGGACGTGTTCCTCGTACTCACGGGTCTGTTCCTCGCCATGGCCTGCGCCACGCCCCTGATCCGGCGGCCGCGCGCCGCGGCAGGCGCCGGCCATTGAAGCGCCCAGAATAGCGGGGAAAACGGGTGCCCCCGGAGCGGGGTGCTCGCCTGCGTCGATAGCCCGTGCGACGTTCCTGCTCCCTCACGCGGGTTTGCGTTGGCTTGGCGGCCTCCCGATCTGCTAGACGGTTGCCGAGACACGAGGACGAAGCCCGCGCCCGCGGGCCCCGAGGATCGACGATGGATTTTCTGAGTGCCATGGGCGGCACCGCCGCCGGATTCTTCGGCGCGGTCATCCCCTTCCTGATCGTGCTCACCATCGTCGTGTTCGTTCACGAGATGGGTCACTTCCTGGTCGGGCGCTGGTGCGGCGTCGGCGTCAACGCCTTCTCGATCGGCTTCGGGCCGGAGATCTTCGGCTTCAACGACCGGCACGGCACCCGCTGGAAGCTCTGCGCCATCCCACTCGGCGGCTACGTGAAGTTCTACGGCGACGCCAACGGCGCGAGCATCCCGGACCCGGAGGCGGTGGCCCGGATGAGCCCCCGCGAGCGGGCGATCAGCTTCCCGACGCAGCCCGTGGCCAAGCGCGCTGCGATCGTTGCGGCGGGGCCGATCGCCAACTTCATCCTGGCGATCGCGCTGTTCGGCGGCGCGATCTGGCTCAGCGGCCGCTACGAGCTGCCGCCGCGGGTCGAGGCGGTGATGCCCAACAGCGCCGCCGCGCGCGCCGGCTTCGAGCCCGGCGACGTCATCAGGGCGATCGACGGCACGCCCGTCACCAACTTCATCGCCATGCAGCGCACCGTCTCCGGCAGCGCGGACGCGACCCTGACCTTCACGGTGGAGCGTGCGGGCACCGAGACGCAGATTGTCGCGACCCCGGAGGTCTACGAGGAGCGCACGCCCTTCGGCCGCCACCGCCTCGGCCGCCTGGGGATCCAGGGCCCGAAGGGCAGCGAGGCCAAGCTCGTCCAGTACGGGCCGGGCGAGTCGCTCGTGCTCGGCGTGCAGGAGACCTACTTCGTCGTCGACCGCACCTTTGCCTATCTCGGCAAACTGGTGACCGGCCGCGAATCCGCCGACCAGCTCTCGGGCCCGATCGGCATCGCCCGGGTCTCGGGCGAGGTCGCCAAGGCCGGCGGCGTCGGCGGCCTCGTCGGGCTCGTGGCGCTGCTCTCGGTCTCGATCGGCCTCCTCAACCTCTTCCCCGTGCCGCTCCTCGATGGCGGGCACCTCATGTTCTACGCCTACGAGGCGGTCCGCGGCCGTCCCCTGAGCGAGCGCGCGCAGGAGATCGGCTTCCGGATCGGCCTCGCCCTCGTGCTCATGCTGATGCTGTTCGCCGCCTGGAACGACATCCTCAACCTCGGCGCCTCCTGGGGCCGCGGGACCTGAGCGCCGGCCCGGTCCGACCGGCATTCGGGGCCCGCCGCGAACCGGCGGGCCCTTCGCGCGTCCGGGGGCTGAATGCATTCCCAGCGGCCGGCCGCCCCGGCGGCGGCCCGGCAGCGGCCGAATTCGGCCACAATCCGGCGTCTCCGGCGGGTGCGGGCATCGCACGCTCAAGGTTACGGAAAGATTTCCGCGTCCCCGCACCGTTTTGAAAAGCCTACGGTTTTCGCGGCTTTACGCTGCGTTCACCCTGATTTGCGATGCTGAAAAAACCGCTCGCATCGTTAAGTGGCGCGAAGGCCACGACCCTCCAAAATCCCAAGGAGCGGGTTCCTCGGAGCGTTTGCTTCGGTAGGGAATCCCGCTAGAAGCTGGGCTGGGACCAGATGGCAGGACCGCCGGGTAACGGCTGCCTGCCTGCGGGTGCGAACCCGCGGCGACAATAAAACAGACGGGCGATTACATGATGTCGATGACGGGGAAGCGCCGGCGGAAGTCGGTGGAACGGGCCATCGTCCTAGTCGCCGCCGCAGCCGCCGGTGTCGCGCTGGGCGGGGCCGCGCAGGCGCAGCAGATCGTCGTCCAGGGTAACAGCCGCGTCGATTCCGACACGATCCGTTCCTACGTCACCGGGACCGCGTCGGGCTCCGCGGAGGAGGCCCGCCGCAACCTGCTCGCCAGCGGCATGTTCTCCGAGGTCCGCGTCGCGCAGAGCGGCGGCCGCACGGTGGTGACGGTCCGCGAGAACAACCTCATCAACCGCGTCGTGTTCGAGGGCAACAAGAAGGTCGAGAAGGCCACCCTCGAGGGCATCG
The DNA here is from genome assembly GCF_007992195.1 of Methylobacterium oxalidis. Lineage (GTDB taxonomy): Bacteria > Pseudomonadota > Alphaproteobacteria > Rhizobiales > Beijerinckiaceae > Methylobacterium > Methylobacterium oxalidis. The sequence continues at coordinate 50,518 of NZ_BJZU01000050.1, forward strand.
TCGAGGCCAAGGCCCGCGGCCCCTTCAGCCTGAACATCATCAACGCCGACATGCAGCGCATCCGCGAGGTCTATCGTCGGGCCGGCCGCGGCGGCGCCAAGGTCAGCTACCGCACGGTGGACCTGCCGAACGGCCGCGTCGACGTGATCTACACGATCGACGAGGGCGACAAGACCGGCATCGTCGCCATCAACTTCGTGGGCAACAGCGCCTACTCGGAGGGCAAGCTCAGGGACCTGATGAGCTCCTCGGAGATGAACCTCCTGAGCTTCATCAAGACCTCCGACGTCTATGATCCGGACCGGATCGCGGCCGACCTCGAAGTCGTGCGCCGCTACTACCTGAAGAACGGCTACGCCGATTTCCGCATCGTCAACGCCGATGCCCGCTACGTCGAGGCGCCCGAGGGCGAGAAGTCCGGCTGGGTCATCACCGTGACGGTGGAGGAGGGCGCCCAGTACCGCGTCGGCGCGGTGGCGATCGACTCCCGCCTGCCCGGCCTCGACACGAGCAACCTCGAGGGCGAGATCCGCGCGAGCGTCGGCGACGTCTACAACGCCGAGGACGTGGAGAAGACGCTCACCGGCGTCACCACCCAGATCGCGCGCCAGGGCTACCCCTTCGCCCAGGTCCGCCCGACCGGCCAGCGCGACCGCGCCACGCAGCAGGTCTCCCTCGGCTTCGTGGTCGAGGACGGCCCGCGCGTCTACGTCGAGCGCATCAACGTCCGCGGCAACACCCGCACCCGCGACTACGTCATCCGCCGCGAGCTCGATATCTCCGAGGGCGACGCCTACAACCGCGTGCTGACCGACCGGGCGGAGCGCCGCCTGAACGGCCTCGGCTTCTTCAAGAAGGTCCGCTTCTCGAACGAGCCGGGCTCCGCGCCCGACCGCGTCATCATCAACATCGACGTCGAGGATCAGCCCACGGGCTCGTTCTCCGTGGCGGGCGGCTACTCCACGCAGGACGGCATCATCGGCGAGGTCTCGGTCTCCGAGTCGAACTTCCTCGGCCGCGGCCAGTACGTCCGCGTCGCCGGCACCGGCGGCCAGTACTCGCGCGGCTTCGACTTCTCGTTCACGGAGCCGTACTTCCTCGGCTACCGCCTCGCTGCGGGCTTCGACGCCTTCTACAAGTACAGCGACCTGACCCGCTACTCGCGCTACGAGACGACCGTCTACGGCGGCCAGCTCCGCGTCGGCCTGCCGATCACCGAGGAGTTCGGCGTCACGCTGCGCTACTCGCTCTACAACACCGAGCTGACGATCCCGAACTCGATCAAGCGGCCGTTCAACGACTGCTCGAACCCGATCCCGGGCTTCACCAACGTCTACCCGGCCGGCACGATCCTGAACGGGCAGAACGTCGGCGGGCTCTCGGTTTACAACTTCACGACCATCAACCAGGGCAACTGCGCCCTCAACGGCGAGGCGTCGATCGCGCTCAAGGGCTCGACCGGCAACACGCTCACGTCGCTGGCCGGCCTCACGCTCGCCTACTCGACCCTCGACAACATCGGCTCGCCCCGCAACGGCCTCTACGCCGAGCTCAAGCCCGACGTGGCCGGCCTCGGCGGCGACTCCAAGTTCTTCCGCGTGACGGGCGAGGCCCGCTACTACAAGGAGCTGTGGGAGGACGTCGTCGGCTTCATCCGCTTCCAGGGCGGCCACATCTCGTCGCTCGACGGCAACCCGCTGCGGATCACCGACCAGTTCTTCCTCGGCCCGTCGCTGGTGCGCGGCTTCGCCCCGAACGGCATAGGCCCGCGCGACGTCGGCATCGCCGACAGCCGCTCGAACGCGATCGGCGGCTCCACCTACGTGGGCGGCACCCTCGAGGTGCAGTTCCCGATCTGGGGCATCCCGCGCGATCTCGGCATCAAGGGCGCCGTCTTCGCCGATGCCGGTACGCTGTTCGGCTATCACGGTCGCCGCACCTTCAACGTCAACGGCGACGCCTTCATCAACGGCCTCGCGCCGGGCGGCGTCTGCAACTTCAACGCCCTCACCATCGGTGTCGAGCCGGAGTGCGTGAACGTCCGCGACAACGCCAAGATCCGCTCGTCGGTCGGCGCCTCGATCCTGTGGAACTCCCCGCTCGGACCGATCCGCTTCGACTACGCCTACGCACTCACCAAGGACGAGGGCATCCTCACCCAGTACGGACGCGTGGGTAAGGACCAGATCCAGGCGTTCCGCTTCTCGGGCGGGTCGCGCTTCTAAGACAAAGGGTCGCGCGCCGCTCGGGTTTCCCGGGTGGCGCGTTGTCCGTGATGTCCGATCCCGTCTTCTTCTCCGCGAACGCTTCGCTGAGCCTCGGCGCCGTCGCCGAGGCGGCCGGCCTGTCCCTGCCGGAGGGCGCGGACCCGGCCCTCGTCCTGACCGGTGCGGCGCCGCTCGAGAGCGCCGGCCCGGCCGACCTCGCCTACATGGACAATGCCCGCTACGGGGACGCGCTCGCCGCGACCCGCGCGGCCGTGTGCCTCGTCTCGCCGCGCTTCGCCGCGCGCGTGCCGGCCACGACCGTCGCCCTCGTCACGCGCGATCCCTACCGCATCTACGCGGCGCTCCTCGCCCGCCTCCATCCGGACGCGATGCGGCCGGCCTCGCTCTTCGGCAGCCGCGGTGTCTCGCCGGGCGCGCACGTCCACCCGGACGCGCGGCTCGAGGAGAACGTCCAGGTCGATCCCGGGGCGACGATCGGGCCGGGCGCCGAGGTCGGCTCCGGCAGCGTGATCGGGCCCGGGGCCGCGATCGGCCCGAACGTGCGGATCGGGCGCGATTGCAGCGTCGGCGCGGGCGCGACCCTCACCCACGCCCTCGTCGGCAACCGCGTCATCGTCCATCCGGGCGCCCGGATCGGCCAGGACGGGTTCGGCTTCGCCATGGGGGCGAGCCACATCAAGGTCCCGCAGATCGGCCGCGTCATCGTGCAGGACGACGTCGAGATCGGGGCCAACACCACGATCGACCGGGGCGCGAGCCGCGACACGGTGATCGGGGAGGGGACCAAGATCGACAACCTCGTCCAGATCGCCCACAACGTCGTGATCGGGCGCCACTGCGTCATCGTCTCGGGCGTCGGCATTTCGGGCTCGACGACGCTGGAGGACTACGTCGTTCTCGGCGGCCAGGTCGGCGTCGTCGGCCATCTGCGGATCGGCCGCGGCTCGCAGATCGCCGGCTCCTCGAACGTCAACAAGGACGTCCCGCCGGGCAGCCGCTGGGGCGGCACGCCGGCCAAGCCCGTGCGTGCGTGGTTCCGCGAGCTCACGACGCTGGCCAGGCTCGCCGAGCGCTCGGGGAAGGGCGAGCGGGACGAATCCGCCGACTGACCGCGCCTCGGCCGATCCGTGGCCTTGCGCGGCGCCGCGCGGGCGCCGCGCAAGAATTCGCGAACGCGTCGGTTTTGAGCGGTTCCGGTGACGGGCCGGGAAGGCGCGCGGGTGCATGGCTCGGGCGAGGCGGCCGCTGCCCCGGTGCGACAGGCCCGCGCGCCATCTATCCGTGGCCGCAGGCATGGCTAAGGTCAGGCGGCTCCGAGGAGCACCGATTCGGCGGGGGCCACACACCATCATGGGCCAGAGGCAGGCCACGGAGGCGCGCGCGGCGTCGTCCGCCGAGGCGTCGCATGGCGGTACCGCGATCCGCGCCGGACGCGCGCTTCTCGTCGTCTCGATTCTGCTCCCCGCTATCCTGCTTGTATTGGCGAGCTGGCACAACCGCGTTGAGGTGCTGCGGGAGGCCGACGGCCGCGTCGAGCGCACGCTCCGCGTTCTTCACGAGCACGCGATCAAAGTCTTCGAGACCCAGAAGCTGATCATCGACCGGATCAACGGTCGGTTGCGCTTCATCGACTGGTCGCGGGAGTCCGACCGCCTCGATCTGCACCGCTTCCTGGCCGACCTGCAGAAGAGCTACGAGCAGGTCGCGACGCTGACGATCACCGACGCCGAGGGACGCCTCGTCGCGAGCAGCCGCGCGCACCCTGCCGATCCGAGCGTGAGCTTCACCGACCGCGACTGGTTCCAGGCGCTGCGGGCCACCGACCGGGGCGAGCTCTTCGTCTCGCGCTCCTATCTCGGGCGCCAGTCCGGGCAGCCGGTCTTCAACGTCGCCCGCCGGGTCTACAGCGCGGACGGAAGCTTCCAGGGCGCCGTCGCCCTCTCGGTGGACCGCGGCTACTTCGAGACCTTCTACCGGGAGGTGGACCCGGACCTCGCCCACAACGTCGTGCTGGTGCGCGGCGACGGCGAGATCCTGGCGCGGGAGCCGGCGACCGCACTGATGACTCTGCCGCCGAGCGCGCCGATGATGCTCGCGATCGGCCGCGGCGACGACGGGCCGTACCGGGCGGTCTCGGCGGTGGACCGGGTGTCCCGCATCTTCTCCTTCCGGCAGGTCGCCCCCTACCCGGTCTACATCGGCTTCGGCGTCAGCGAGGCGGGGGTTCTCGCCGCCTGGCGGCGGCACGTGCTCGGCTACGCCCTCGTCGCCGCGCTCGCCGCGGCGAGCCTGTTCGGCGTCTCCCTGCTGGCGTTCCGCCAGATGCGGCAGGAGCGGCTCGCCACGCGGCGCTGGCGGGCCGCGGCCGACGCGCTGACGGCCGAGGCCGCGGAGCGCCGCCGGGCCGAGGAGCAGCTCCGGCAGGCGCAGAAGATGGAGGCGGTCGGCCGCCTCACGGGCGGCGTCGCCCACGACTTCAACAACCTGCTGACGGTGGTCATCGGCAACCTGGAGATGGCCCAGCGGCGTGCGGCTGACATCGACCCGCGCCTGATCCGCGGCATCGACAACGCGATGGAGGGTGCGCGCCGGGCCGCGACCCTGACCCACCGCCTCCTCGCCTTCTCCCGCCAGTCGCCGCTCAGCCCCGAGACCGTCGACGCGAACCGGCTCGTGGCGGGCATGTCCGACCTGTTCCGCCGGACGCTCGGCGAGCAGGTCGCGGTCGAGACCGTGCTGGCGGGCGGACTCTGGCTGACGCAGGCCGACGCGAACCAGATGGAGAGCGCCATCCTCAACCTCGCTGTCAACGCGCGCGACGCGATGCCGGAGGGCGGCAAGCTCACCATCGAGACCGGCAACGCCTACCTCGACGAATCCTACGCCGCGCATCACGAGGAGCTGCGCGCCGGCCAGTACGTGATGGTCGCCGTCTGCGACACCGGCACCGGCATGCCGCCCGAGGTGACGAGCCGCGTCTTCGAGCCGTTCTTCACGACGAAGCCGCCCGGCAAGGGCTCGGGCCTCGGGCTCGCCCAGGTCTACGGCTTCATGCGCCAGTCGGGCGGCCACGTCGCGGTCTATTCCGAGGTCGGGCAGGGCACCGCGATCAAGCTCTACTTCCCCCGCCTCGCGCGCGCCGCCGGTGAGGTGCCGGGCGATCCGCGCCTGAAGATGGAGACGCCGAGCCTGATCCCCGGCGTGCTGGAGCGCGCGCCGCAGCCCGGCCTGACCGTGCTCGCCGTCGAGGACGACCCGATGGTGCGCGCCTTCACCGTCGCTGCGCTCGAGGAGGCGGGCTACCGCGTTCTCCAGGCCGCGGAGGGGCCGCAGGCCCTGCGCCTGATCGAGACCGAGCCCGAGATCGCGCTCCTCTTCACCGACGTCGTGCTGACGGGTCCCCTCGACGGCCGCAGGGTCGCCGACGAGGCCCTGCGCCTGCGCCCCCAGATCAAGGTGCTGTTCACGACCGGCTACACCCGCAACGCCATCATCCATCACGGCCGCCTCGACGAGGGCGTCGATCTCCTCGTCAAGCCGTTCACGGCGGCGAGCCTCGGCCGCAAGGTGCGCGCCGCCCTCACGACCGCCTGAGGTCCGCCTCCCGCGACGGGCGCAGCAGCCCGCATCCGCCCTCGGGACTTGCGTCCGCCCCTATTTCTGACGAAGACGCTCTGAGCTTTCGCGGATGAGCGGGCGGCGCTCGGCCGCCTTCGGGAACGAGAAGAGGTGCAAGACCCGATGAGCGAGACGGCGCGTGAACTCGGCTCTGCCGATATTCAGCAGGTGCTGGAGCTGCTTCCCCACCGCTACCCGTTCCTGATGATCGACCGGATCATCGAGATCGACCGCGACGAGAGTTGCATCGGCATCAAGAACGTGACGATTAATGAGCCGCAATTCACCGGACATTTCCCGGACCTGCCCGTCTTCCCCGGCGTGCTCCTCATCGAGGGCATGGCGCAGACCGCGGGCGCCATCTGCTGCCGGCACATCATGACGGACGAGCTGCGCACCAAGCAGGTCTTCTTCATGACGATCGACAAGTGCAAGTTCCGCAAGCCCGTCGTACCGGGCGACACGGTGCGCTACCACATGAAGAAGCTGAACCAGCGGCGCACCATGTGGTGGTTCCGCGGCGAGGCCCGCGTCGGCGACACACTCGTGGCGGAGGCGGAGATCGGCGCGATGCTGGTGACGGAGTGAGCGCGGGCATGATCCATCCGAGCGCCATCGTCGAGGACGGGGCCACGATCGGCGAGGGCGTCCGGATCGGACCCTTCTGCCATGTCGGCCCGCAGGTCGTGCTCGCCGAGGGCTGCGAGCTCGTCAGCCACGTCGTGGTGGCGGGCGACACGGCCGTGGGCGCCCGGACCCGGATCTTCCCCTTCGCCTCGATCGGCCACCCGCCCCAGGACCTGAAATACCGCGGCGAGGCCTCGATCCTCCGGATCGGCGCGGATTGCCTGATCCGCGAGGGCGTCACCATGAACCCGGGCACCGCCGGGGGCGGGCTGGAGACGGTGGTCGGCGACCGCTGCACTTTCCTCGCGCACTCCCATGTCGGGCACGATTGCCGGGTGGGCGACAGCGTCATCTTCTCCAACAACGTGATGCTGGCCGGCCATTGCAGCGTCGGCGACTACGCGATCCTCGGCGGCGGCGCCGCTGTGATCCAGTTCGCCCGGGTCGGGGCCCATGCCTTCGTCGGCGGCCTCTCAGGCCTCGAGAACGACTGCATCCCCTACGGGATGGTGCTCGGCAACCGGGCGTACCTGTCGGGCCTCAACATCATCGGCCTCCAGCGCCGCGGCTTCGCCCGCGAGGACATCCATGCCCTGCGCCGCGCCTACCGGGCCCTGTTCGCGCCCGAGGGCACCCTGATGGAGCGCGTCGAGGACGTCGCCGCCGAGTACGCGTCGCACCCGGCCGTCGGCGAGATCCTCGCCTTCATCCGCGAGGGCGGCAGGCGCTCGATCTGCACGCCCCGCGAGGCGCCCGCGAGCGCGGTCTGAGCGCCGCGATGGCCGAACGCCCGCTCCCGGCCGCCGCGCCGGAGCCCGAGGGCTCCCTCGTCCTGGTGGCCGGCGCGGGGCGTCTGCCCGAGCTCGTGGCCGAGTCCCTGGAGCGTGCGGCGCGCCCCTTCAAGGTGCTCGGCGTGCGCGGCTTCACCGACCGGCGCCTGCGCGCCCGCGCCGACGCCACGGTCGACCTCCTCGACATCGCCGGGACCCTGCGGATCCTTAAGGGCTGGGGGCCGGCCGCCATCGTGCCGGCCGGCGGGGTCGCGCGGCCGAGCCCCGCCGCGATCTTCAACGCCGCCGCGGCCGTGCGCAACCGCGACGCGCTGCGCGCCATCGCGGGCGGCGGCGACGACCGCCTGCTGCGCGCCGTTCTGGCGCTCCTGGAGGAGAACGGCCACCGGGTGCTCGGCGTGCACGAGGTCGCGCCCGATCTCCTGAGCCCCGAGGGTCGCCTCGGCCGATTCGGTCCGGACGAGGCAGCGCGGGTCTCGGTCGCCACCGGCCGCGCCCTGCTCGAGGCCCTGTCGCCCTTCGATGTGGGCCAGGCGGCCGTGGTGGCGGCCGAGCGGGTGCTCACGGTGGAGGGTCCGGAGGGGACCGACCGCATGCTCGCACGCGCCCGCGCCGTCGCCCGCAGGCCCTTCGGGCTCGGGCGCCCGCTGCCCGGGACAGTGCTCGTCAAGCTCGCGAAGGTCGGCCAGGATCTACGCATCGACCTGCCCGCGATCGGCCCGCGCACGATCCGCGCCGCCGCATCCGCGGGCTGCGCCGGCCTCGCCATCCAGGCGGGCCGCACGCTCGTGATCGACCGAGCCGAGACGGTCGCGGCCGCCGACCGCCTTGGGCTGTTCCTCGTCGGCCTGGACGCAGCCCGGTGAAGGTCTGGCTGGTAGCGGGCGAGGATTCGGGCGACCAGCTCGGCGCCAAGCTGATGCGGGGGCTGCGGGCTCTCGCTCCGGAGCCCATCGTCTTCGGCGGCGTTGGCGGAGAGGCGATGGAGGCCGAGGGATTGGCCTCACTCTTCCCGATCGACGACGTGGCGGTGATGGGCTACCTGCCCGTGCTGGCCCGCGCCCGCACCCTGCTGCGCCGCATCCGCGAGACGGTGGACGACGTGGTGGCGGCCGCGCCCGACATCCTCGTCATCATCGACAGTCCCGGCTTCACCCACGCGGTGGCGCGTCGCGTGCGCAAGCGCCGCCCCGATCTGCCGATCGTCGATTACGTGTCGCCGAGCGTCTGGGCTTGGCGCCCCTGGCGCGCTGCCGGGATGCGGCCTTTCATCGACCACGTCCTGGCGCTGCTGCCCTTCGAGCCCGACGCGCATCGCCGCCTCGGCGGTCCGGCCTGCACCTATGTGGGCCACCCGCTCATCGAGCGCCTCGACGCGTTGCGGCCCGGGCCGTCCGAGCGCGCGCAGCGCGCCGCCGCGCCCTGGCGCCTCGCCGTGCTGCCGGGCTCGCGCCGCTCCGAGATCGAGCGGCTGATGCCGGTCTTCGGCCGGACGCTGGCGCTCGTCGCGGAGCGGGCGGGGCCAGTCGAGGCGCTGCTGCCGGCGGTGAGCCGCCACCGCGCCCTGATCGAGCGGCTCGCGGCGGCCTGGGACGTGCCGGTCCGACTCGTGCACGGGGAGGCCGGCAAGCACGCGGTCTTCCGGCAGGCGCGCGCGGCGCTCGCGGCCTCCGGCACGGTGACGCTCGAACTCGCGCTCGCCGAGGTGCCGATGGTCGTCGCCTACAAGGTCTCGCGCCTCGAGGAGGTGATCGCCCGCCGCCTCATCCAGGTGCCGACGATCGTGCTGCCGAACCTGATCCTCGGCGAGAACGCGATGCCGGAATTCGTGCAGGCGGATTGCCAGCCGGAGATCCTGGCCGAGGCCCTGCTGCCGCTGCTCGTCGGCGGCCCAGAGCGCGAGCGCCAGGTCCGGGCCCTGGAGCGCCTAGACGACCTGATGCGGTTGCCGAACGGCGCTGCCCCGAGCGAGAGCGCCGCCCAAGTCGTGCTCGCCGCCTGCCGGCGGGCGGCGTGAGGCGAGCCCAGGTGCCGGGGCCCCGCTCGCGCGGCCCCGGCCGGCACCCGCTTCCGGCCTTCGTCCCGGTCTTCAGCCGCGGCTGTTGATCGGCACGTATTCCCGCTGCTCCGGCCCGATGTAGAGCTGGCGCGGCCGGCCGATCTTCTGGGACGGATCCTCGATCATCTCCGCCCACTGCGCGATCCAGCCGACCGTGCGGGCCAGCGCGAACAGCACCGTGAACATGTCGGTCGGGAAGCCCATCGCCTTGAGGGTGATGCCCGAGTAGAAGTCGATGTTCGGGTAGAGCTTCTTCTCGATGAAGTAGTCGTCCTTCAGGGCGATCTGCTCCAGCTCCATCGCGACTTCGAGCAGCGGGTCGTCCTTGAGGCCGAGCTCGCCCAGGACCTCGTGGGTGGTCTTCTGCATGATGCGGGCGCGCGGGTCGTAGTTCTTGTAGACCCGGTGTCCGAAGCCCATCAGGCGGAAGGGATCGTTCTTGTCCTTCGCCTTGTCGACGTACTGCTTCACGCGGTCCGGCGTGCCGATCTCCATCAGCATCTTGAGCGCCGCCTCGTTGGCGCCGCCGTGGGCCGGCCCCCAGAGGCAGGCGATGCCGGCCGCGATGCAGGCGAAGGGGTTGGCGCCCGAGGAGCCGGCGAGCCGCACCGTCGAGGTCGAGGCGTTCTGCTCGTGGTCGGCGTGGAGGATGAAGATCCGGTCCAGTGCGCGGGCGAAGATCGGGTTGATCTGGTACTCCTCGCAAGGAACCGCGAAGCACATCCGTAGGAAGTTCGAGGTGTAATCGAGCTCGTTCTTCGGATACACGAACGGCTGGCCGATCGAGTACTTGTAGGCCATCGCCGCGAGCGTTGGCATCTTGGCGATCATCCGCATGGAGGCGACCATGCGCTGCTTCTCGTCCGAAATGTCGGTCGAATCGTGATAGAAGGCCGAGAGCGCGCCGACGCAGGCCACCATCACCGCCATCGGGTGGGCGTCGCGGCGGAAGCCCTGGAAGAAGCGGTTCATCTGGTCGTGCACCATGGTGTGGCGCGTGACCCGGTAGTCGAAATCGGCCTTCTGCGAGGGCGTCGGCAGCTCGCCGAACAGCATCAGGTAGCAGGTCTCGAGGAAGTCGCCGTGCTCGGCGAGCTGCTCGATCGGGTAGCCGCGGTAGAGCAGCACGCCCGCGTCGCCGTCGATGTAGGTGATCTTCGACTCGCAGGAGGCGGTCGAGGTGAAGCCCGGATCGAAGGTGAAGACGCCGGTCTTCGCGTGAAGCTTGCCGATATCGATGACGCTGGGCCCGATCGTCCCGGTCTTGACCGGCAACTCGATCTGCTTGTCGTCCACGGTGATCGTGCTGGATGCGCTCATGGAGGCGTGGACCTTTCCTGGCAACGGGGCGGCGCCGTACCCGCGCGGCGGCTGAGCCGGGGCCCGGGTTCGGTGCGGAACGGCAGCGATGCTGCAGTTGCTCACAGGACCATCGGGTTAGCGGATCAGCCGACCGCCATCAACGGGGCGGGTGACATCCGTCGGAGAACGCCAAGCGAAATCCGGGCCGGGACCGTCCGGCCGGAAACGCGCCCGGTCAGCCCTGCGGGAGCTGGTCCCGCAGGCGGCCGAGGCTCTCCTCGCGGCCGAGCACGGCCATCACGTCGAAGAGCGGCGGCGAGGTTGTGCGTCCGGTCAGCGTTGCCCGCAAAGGTTGCGCGATCTGGCCGAGCTTCAGCCCCTGCGTCTCGGCGAAGCTGCGCACCGCGCCCTCCGTCGCGGCCGCGCTCCACTCGGGGACCGCCTCCAGCGCCGGCATCACCGCGGCGAGCCGCGCGCGGCCGTCCGCCCCGAGAAGCGCCTTCGCCTTGTCATCGAGGGAGAGGGGGCGCTGCGCGTAGAGGTAGTAGGCGCTGTCGAGAAGCTCCACGAGGGTCTTGGCGCGCTCCTTCAGCCCGGGCATCGACGCTTCGAGGCGCGCGCGCAGCTCCGGCTCGAGCGGCGCCGCGAGGCCGCGCTGGGCGCCGATGCCCGGCAGGATGGTCTCGACCGCGTCGACGAGGGCCCGGTCGTCGGACTGGCGGATGTAGAGGCCGTTGAGGTTCTCGAGCTTGGCGAAGTCGAACCGGGCGGGCGAGCGGCCGATCGCCTTGAGGTCGAAGGCCGCGATCATCTCGTCCGTCGAGAACACCTCCTGGTCGCCGTGGCTCCAGCCGAGCCGCACGAGGTAGTTGCGCAGGGCCGCCGGCAGGTAGCCGAGATCGCGGTAGGCGTCGACGCCGAGCGCTCCGTGCCGCTTCGAGAGCTTCGCCCCGTCCGCTCCGTGGATGAGCGGGATATGCGCCATGCTCGGCATGTCCCAGCCGAGCGCCCCATAGATCTGGCCCTGGCGCGCCGCGTTGGTGAGGTGGTCGTCGCCGCGGATCACCTGCGTCACGCCCATGTCGTGGTCGTCGACCACGACCGCCAGCATGTAGGTCGGATTGCCGTCCGAGCGCAGCAGCACGAGGTCGTCGAGGTCGCGGTTCTGCCAGACGACGCGGCCCTGCACCGCGTCCTCCACCACGGTCTCGCCCTCGGTCGGCGCGCGCAGGCGGATCACCGGCTTGATGCCGGCGGGCGCCTCGGACGGGTCGCGGTCGCGCCAGCGCCCGTCGTAGCGCAGCGGGCGCCCCTCGGCGCGGGCGGCCTCGCGCATCTGGGTCAGCTCCTCCTGCGTCGCGTAGCAGCGGTAGGCGCGGCCCGAGGCCAGCAGGCTCTCCGCGATCTCCCGGTGCCGCTCGGCGCGGGCGTACTGGTAGATCACGTCCCCGTCCCAATCGAGGCCGAGCCAGCGCATCCCGTCGAGGATCGCGTCGATGGCCCCTTGCGTCGAGCGCTCCCGGTCCGTGTCCTCGATGCGCAGCAGCATCCGGCCGCCGTGGCGGCGGGCGTAGAGCCAGTTGAACAGGGCCGTGCGGGCGCCGCCGATATGCAGGTAGCCCGTGGGAGAGGGTGCGAAACGCGTGACGACGGCAGAGGACATCGGGCCGGCTGGATGTTCGAGTGGATGGGCGGGCGACGTTCGGGCGGGAAGGATCGACCGGCCCGGCCGCGGGCCTGTAGCATGCGCGGACGGACGCGTTAAGAAATCGTCGCACGGGGCGGAATTTCCGCTCCCGCGCGTGAGCGGTGCGGCGGGCCATGGCGGAAGGGGCGGCAGGCGGAGGCATCGTCGCGGCGGTCGCGCCCGGCCGCCTCGGCGCGCCGTCCCTGTGACTTCCCGCTCTGCGCGGCTGGCTCCTCGCCGAGATGGCGCACGAGGCCGAGCAGCGCCGCTTCTTCCCCTGGCTCGCCGTCGCCTTTGGGTGCGGCATTCTCGCCTACTTCTCGGCGACGGAGGGTGAGCCGGCGCTCGTGGCCGGGGCCCGGTCGCCGCGGGCCTCTGCCTCGCCCTGACGCCCCTCCTCGGCGCGCGGCCGGCCGCTCTCGCTCTGGTGCTGGCGCTCACCGCGGCCTTCCTCGGCTTCGGGGCCGCGGCCTGGCGCGTCGCGCGTCTCGGGCCCGACCCTGACACGGACGACCATCGCGCCGCTCACCGGCTTCGTGGAGGCGCTCGACGAGTGGGAGGAGGGCGCGCGGGCGGACATCGTCATCACGCCGCACGCGGCGCCGCCCAACTGCGCGGCCGGCCTCGTCGTCGACAGAGCCTTCCTCCCGAGGTCGAGCGCCGTCGCGATACGCCTCACCGCCGCCAGACCCGTGGTCCGGTCGGCCCGCGGCTCCGGCGGCGCGAGACCGTGGCGGCCCGCCGCGACGGTCGCCGCGGCCCCACCGCCTACATCCCGGCCCGTTCCGGACGAGGCAGCGCCGGAGGACGCCGACGCGCCCGCGGAGGCGCCCCCCGAATCGCTTCAGTAACGGCGCACGAGGCTGACGAGCCGGCCCTGGATGCGCACCCGGTCCGGGCCGAGCACGCGGGTCTCGTAGGCCGGGTTCGCCGCCTCGAGAGCAATCGAGGAGCCGCGGCGGCGCAGGCGCTTGAGGGTCGCCTCCTCGTCGTCGATCAACGCCACGATGATGTCGCCGGTGTTCGCGGTGTCCTGCTTGCGGATCACCACGAGATCGCCGTCGAGGATGCCGGCCTCGACCATCGAGTCACCGCGCACCTCGAGCGCGTAGTGCTCTCCGCCGGCCAGGAAGTCCGGCGACAGGGTGATCGAGGCGCTCTGGTTCTGGATCGCCGCGATCGGCGTGCCGGCCGCTATCCGGCCCATGACGGGGATCGTCAGGGCGCGGCCGTTCTCGTCGGTCGCCTGGGTCATCGGCATCTTGGCGGCCGGAGCGCGGGTGCGCCCGCCCTCGACCACGCTCGGGGTGAAGCGGCGGACCTCGCTGCCGGCATTGGCCGGCTGGCCGAGGCTCTCGGGCATCCGGATCACCTCGATCGCCCGCGCCCGGTTCGGCAGGCGCCGCAGGAATCCGCGCTCCTCAAGAGCCGTGATGAGCCGGTGGATGCCGGACTTCGACTTCAGGTCGAGGGCGTCCTTCATCTCGTCGAAGGACGGCGGGACGCCGCTCTCCCGCATCCGCTGCTGGATGAAGCGGAGCAGATCCAGCTGTTTACGCGTCAGCATCGGGCAGACTCATCTCTTCGGGGCGACGCGGCGTGCGGTCGCGGAAACAAAGCGCGAACACGTTAAACGTTCCGCAAGTGTTCCGCAAGCGCAGCTTGGCGATACTGGATCAGATCAGAGGATCGCCCGGTCGAGCCTGATGATCCGGCACGGGTCGCCCGCCCGCGCCGCCGGTGCGTGGGGCGGCCGCACGAGGAGCGCCTCCGCCTGTCCCAGCACCGAGAGCATCGAGGAATCCTGGCGCTGCTCGGGGTGCGCCACCGGGAGGCGGTCGGGCGCCGCGTCGAGGCGGGCGCGCATGTAGTCGGCGCGCCCGTCGTTGGCCCCGAGGTCGCGCCCGAGGATCGCGGGCTCGGACCGGTCGGCGCCCGCCCGCGGGTCGCCGAGGAGCGCCCGGATCGCCGGCACCACGAACAGCATCCCGCAGACGATCGCCGAGACCGGGTTGCCGGGCAGGCCGATCACCAGCATCTCACCGAGACGGCCGTGCATCAGGGGCTTGCCGGGCCGCAGCGCCACCCGCCAGAAGCCGAGTTCGAGTCCTTCCCGGGCGAGCGCCGACCGCACGAGGTCGTGGTCGCCGACGGAGGCGCCGCCGAGGGTCACGATGAGGTCGGCACCGGCCTCCCGCGCCCGGCGGATCGCGTCCTCCAGGGCCGGCAGGCTGTCGCCCGCGATGCCGAGGTCGATCGGCTCGGCACCGGCGGAGCGGGCGAGGGCGGCGAGCGCCAGCGCGTTCGAGGCGACGATCTGGTCCCAGCGCGCCCGGGCGCCGGGCGCCACCAGCTCGTCGCCGGTGGCGAGGATCGCGACGCTTGGGCGCCGTCGCACCGCGACTTCGGCGTGGCCGGCGGCTGCCGCGAGGGCGAGGCGGCGCGCGTCGAGGGTATCGCCGGGCACGAGAAGCGTCTCGCCTTCCCGGAAGTCCAGCCCGGCCGCCCGCACGAAGCGGCCGGGCGCCACGCTCTCCCGGGCAGTGACGGCGTCGCCCTCGGCCTCCGCATCCTCCTGGATCAGGATCGCGTCGGCACCCTCCGGGACGGGGGCGCCCGTGAAGATGCGCACCGCCTCGCCCGTGCCGACCCGGCCGGCATAGCCGTGGCCGGCCGCGCTCGTGCCGACGCGGCGCAGGCGGGCCGGCACCGTCGCGAGATCGGCGGCGCGCACCGCGTAGCCGTCCATGGCCGAGGCCGGGAAAGGCGGCTGCGTGCGCAGGGCCGCGACCGGCGCCGCGAGCGTCCGGCCGGATGCCGCCGCGATCCCGACCCGCTCGGCCTCGACGGGATGCGCGACGCTGCCGAGGATGCGGGCCAACGCCTCCGCGACGGGCAGAGGCCCGCTCACGCGGCTGTCCCGCCGGGCTCGTCCGCCCGGTAGCTGCCGGAGCGGCCGCCATCCTTGGCCAGGAGGCGGATCCCCTCGATGCGCATGCCGCGGTCCACCGCCTTCACCATGTCGTAGACGGTGAGGCAGGCGACCGAGACCGCGGTCAGCGCCTCCATCTCGACCCCGGTCGGGCCCTGCACGCGCACCTCCGCGACGATGCGCAGCCCCGGCAGCGCGTCGTCGGCCTCGCAGGTCAGGTGGACCTTCGAGAGCAGCAGCGGGTGGCAGAGCGGGATCAGCTCGTGCGTGCGCTTGGCCGCCATGATGCCCGCGAGCCGGGCCGTGCCGATCACGTCGCCCTTCTTGGCGTCGCCCTCGCGGATGAGGCGCAGCGTCTCGGGCAGCATCACCACCGCGCCCTCCGCGCGCGCCGTGCGGGTGGTGGCCGGCTTGTCGGTGACGTCGACCATGTTGGCCGCGCCGGTGGCATCGAGATGGGTGAGCCCGGTCATCCGCGCGCCCGCTCAGGCCGCGCCGCCGAAGAGCAGGCGGCGGGTCGCCTCCGCGAGGTCCGCCTGCCGCATCAGGCTTTCGCCGACGAGCACCGCGTGCAGGCCGCTCTCGCGAAGGCGCACCACGTCCTCGTGGCCGGCGATGCCGCTCTCCGCGACGGCGATGCGGTCCTCCGGGATGCCGGGCCGCAGGCGCGCGGCGGTCTCGAAGGAGACCTCGAAGGTCTTCAGGTTGCGGTTGTTGATGCCGATCAGGCGCGTCCCAAGGGGGATCGCCCGCTCCAGTTCCTCCGCGTCGTGCACCTCGACCAGCACGTCCATTCCGAGATCGTGTGCGGCCTCGACGATCGCGGCCGCCTCGTCGTCGTCGAGGCAGGCCATGATCGCCAGCACGCAGTCGGCGCCCCAGGCCCGGGCCTCCAGCACCTGGTAGGGCTCGAACATGAAGTCCTTGCGCAGGACCGGCAGGGAGCAGGCGGCGCGTGCCCGCACGAGATAGTCCGGGCGGCCCTGGAAGGACGGCTCGTCGGTGAGCACCGAGAGGCAGGTCGCGCCGCCGGCCTCGTAGGCGGCGGCCAGCGCCGCCGGGTCGAAATCGGCCCGGATCAGCCCCTTCGAGGGCGAGGCCTTCTTCACCTCGGCGATCAGGGCCGGGCGCCCGGCCGCGATGTGCGCCGCGATGGCGTCCGCGAAACCCCGCGGCGGGCTCTGGGCCGCGGCACGGGCCTCGAGGGCCGCTTCCGAGACCCGCAGCTTCGCCTCGGCGATCTCGCGCCGCTTGTAGGCCTCGATCCGGGCGAGGACCGTCTGTCCTGTCGCGCCCCTGGTTGCGGTGTCGGACATCGGAATCCCTCAGGCGTTCGAGATCGCGACGAGGCGGGCGAGCGTCGCCCGCGCCGCGCCGGAGGCGATGGCCGCGTCCGCGCGCCCGACGCCCTCTGCGAGCGTTCCGGCGGCGCCCGCGACCACAAGGCCCGCCCCAGCATTGAGAACGGCAATGTCCCGGTAGGCGTTGCGGGCGCCCTCCAGGACGGTGCCGAGCGCGCGGGCGTTGTGGTCCGGATCGCCGCCGCGAAGATCATCAAGAGTGGCGAGCGGCAGCCCGACCTCGCGGGGATCGACGCGGAACCGGGTGACGTGCCCGTCCTCCAGCGCCACCACCGCGGTCGGCCCGGTCACGGTAATCTCGTCGAGCCCGTCTGAGCCGTGCACGGTCCAGACCCGGCGGCTGCCGAGCTCGGACAGCACCCGCGTCAGCGGCTCGGCCCAGTCCGGCGACGAGACGCCGAGGAGCTGGTGGGCGACGCCGGCCGGGTTCGAGAGGGGGCCGAGCAGGTTGAAGATGGTGCGCACCGGAAGCTCGGAGCGCACCGGCGCGACGTGGCGCATGGCGCCGTGATGTGTCTGCGCGAACATGAAGCAGAGGCCGGCCTGCTCCAGGCAGCGCCCGAGGCCCGCCGGATCGAGACCGAGCTTCACGCCGAGGGCGGCGAGCACGTCCGCGGCCCCCGAGCGCGAGGTCGCCGCCCGGTTGCCGTGCTTGGCCACCGGCACGCCGCAGGCCGCCGTCACGATCGCGGCGAGCGTCGAGACGTTGTAGCTGCCCGAATGGTCGCCGCCCGTGCCGACGATGTCGACCGCGCCCGGCACGGAGGCGACGGGCAGCATCCGGGCACGCATCGCCTCGACGGCGCCGGTGATCTCCTCGACGCTCTCGCCGCGCACCTTGAGCGCGACGAGGAAGGCCCCCGCCTGCACGGGCGTCACCTCGCCGGAGAGCAGGTCGTCGAAGGCGGCGCGCGCCTCGTCGCGGCTCAAGCTCTGCCCGGAGGCGGCCTTGGCCAGGATGTGCCTGAAGGATTCCATGGGGCGGACGCGGTCTGTCGATGCGGGCGCGCTCCGGCGCGTCCCGGTCTCCAGCGTCAATGCACGTCGCCGGTGCGCTTGTCACGCTCCGCGTTCCAGGCCGCGGCAATCTCCAGGAAGTTGCGCAGGATCTGCGTGCCGTGCTGCGAGAGGATGCTCTCGGGGTGGAACTGCACGCCGTGGACGGGGCGCGTCCGGTGCTCGAGCCCCATGATCAGCCCGTCCGCCTCGGCCGTCACCGCGAGATCCTCCGGGCAGCCCGCGCGGTCGACGACGAGGGAATGGTAGCGCGTCGCCTGGAGCGGGCCGTTGATGCCGCGGAAGACGCCCCGCGCCCCGTGCTCGATCGTCGAGACCTTGCCGTGCATCGGGGCCGGCGCGCGCACGACCTCGCCGCCGAAAGCCTGCCCGATCGCCTGAAGGCCGAGGCAGACGCCGAAGATCGGGGTGTCGGCGGAGAGATCGCGGATCACGTCGAGGCAGATGCCGGCCTCGTTGGGCGTACAGGGGCCCGGCGACAGCACCACCGCGTCGGGCTTGCGCGCCCGCACCTCGGCGACCCCGAGCGCGTCGTTGCGGACCACCGAGACCGAGCCGCAGAGCGGTCCGATCAGGTGCACGAGGTTCCAGGTGAAGGAGTCGTAGTTGTCGATGACGAGGACGTCGGGCATCGGCGCGGTTCCCATGGCGCGGATCTGGCCGGAGATCCGGGCCGGGTCAAGTGCGCGCCCGACAGGTTCGCAACCGCAAGCGGGCGCCGAACCGTCGGTACGCGCAACAGGAGCAACGTTTCGCCGGCATTTGAGCGAAATTCGCTCGGCTGTCCGAAAGCCGTCAGCGCCAGTGAGCATTATTGACGGACTCGTCGAAGATTGCCCGCTTGCAATCAAGTGTTCTTTTAGATGTTCGTTATCGGCGCTTCTGCACTTTTGACAGTGCTTTTGGACACAAAGCACGGATCGTGCGGAGACGGGTCATGAGATTTCTGAACAGGTTTGGCTTTCTGACGAAGATGGCCATCCCGATCGTTCTCCTGGCCTGTCTAACGGCCAGCCTCGTCGCCTTCGCGAGCGGCCGGCTCGGATTGCTGTCGGACGAGACGCAGCGGCTCATCGACGTGCAGGCGACGCGCCTCGAACACATCATTCGGGCGGCCTCTCGGCGTCACCGAGGCGACCATGATGGACCGCAACATCACGATCGAGACGCGGCCCGCCGAGATGGCCGGGTTCAAGGAGCGTCAGGACACCGCGAAGGCCGCGGCGATCGAGTCGATCGACCGGCTGATCAAGATGTCCGACTCGCAGGAGCGCCGCACCGTCAACGAGGAGCTTCGGCGCTCCGTCGAGGCGTATTTCGCGATCCTCGACCGCTCGACCGCGCACGGATTGCGCAACGAGGCGGAGGCGGCCGTGAAGATCTCGCAGTCGGAGGGACAGTCCGCCCGCCGCAAGCTGCGCGAGGTCTTCGACAACCGCGTGAACGTGCTCAGCAAGGAATTCCAGGTCGCGAAGGCACAGGCCGGCGAGACGGCCCTCAACGCGACCCTGTTCTTGATCGGCGCCGCGGCCGCGGGATTGCTCCTCGTGGCCGGGCTTGCCGGCGCGATCGTCGTATTCGGAATCGCCCGCCCGCTCGGTCGAATGACCGGCGCCATGGGGGCGCTCGCCGCCGGCAACCTCGACGTCGCCGTGGAGGGCGGGGACCGCCGGGACGAGGTCGGCGCGCTGGCCCGGGCTCTCGCCGTCTTCAAGCAGAACGCCCTGGAGAGCCGTCGGCTCGCCGCGTTGCAGGCGGAGGAGGACGGCGCCAAGATGCGCCGCGCGGAGCGTCTCGACCAGTTGACCCGTGCCTTCGAGCGCGATGCCGCCGGTCTCACGGCCGGGCTGACCGCCGCGGCGACGGAGATGGAGGCCACCGCCCACTCGATGACGGGCATCGCCGATCAGACCAACCAGCAGGCCGTCAGCGTCGCCGTGGCGGCCGGCGAGACCTCGGGCAACGTCCAGACGGTGGCGGCCGCCACCGAGGAGCTGTCGGCCTCGATCCAGGAGATCACGAAGCAGGTCGCCCTCTCGGCGGAGATCGCCGACACGGCGGTCCGCAGTGCCCGCGAGACCGACGCGACGATCCAGGCCCTGGCGGCGACCGCGGACAAGATCGGGGCGGTGATCGCGATGATCTCGACGATCGCCGGGCAGACGAACCTGCTCGCGCTCAACGCCACCATCGAGGCGGCACGGGCCGGCGAGGCGGGGCGCGGCTTCGCGGTCGTCGCCACCGAGGTCAAGGAGCTCGCCGCCCAGACGAGCCGCGCCACCGACGAGATCGCGGGTCAGATCGACGCGATCCAGAGCGCGACGCGCGGGGCCGTCGACGCGGTCCGCGGCATCGGCTCCACCATCGACGGGATGGCCGGCATCGCCACGCAGGTGGCCGCGGCGATGGAGGAGCAGGGCGCTGCGACGCGAGAGATCGCCCGCAACGTCCAGGAGGCGGCGCGGGGCACCGAGCAGGTCACCGGCAGCGTCGGCGAGGTGCGCAGGGGCGCGGGCGAGACCGGCTCGGCGGCCACGCAGGTGCTCGGCGCGGCCCGCGAGCTCGCGGGACACTCGACGACGCTGAGCGAGGCCGTCCGCAGCTTCCTCTCGGACGTGAAGGCGGCCTGACCGGCCGGGCGGTCCCGTGCGGGGCCGCCCGCCTACTGCCCGCGCCGGACCTGGGCCGCGAAGACCACCGCGTCCTCGGCGGCGCGGAACAGGGCCTTCGCCTTGTTGACGCACTCCTGCTGCTCGGCCGCCGGGTCGGAATCGTAGACGATGCCGGCGCCCGCCTGGACGTGCATGCGCCCGTCCTTCACGATGGCCGTGCGCAGGACGATGCAGGTGTCCATCTCGCCGCGCGCCCCGAAATAGCCGATGCAGCCGCCGTAGGGCCCGCGCTTCTCGCGCTCCAGCTCGTCGATGATCTCCATCGCCCGCACCTTCGGCGCGCCGGAGACCGTGCCGGCGGGAAACCCCGCCGCCAGCGCGTCGAGGTTGTCGCGCGCCGGATCGAGGTCGCCCTCGACGTTCGAGACGATGTGCATCACCTGGCTGTAGTACTCCAGGAAGAACGAGCCGGTGACCGTGACGCTGCCGATCCGCGAGACGCGGCCGACGTCGTTGCGGCCGAGATCGAGCAGCATCAGGTGCTCGGAGCGCTCCTTCGGGTCGGCCAGCAGCTCCTCGGCGAGTGCCCGGTCCTCGGTGGGCGTGGCGCCGCGGCGGCGGGTGCCCGCGATCGGCCGGATCGTGACCCGCCCGTCGCGCACACGCACCAGGATCTCGGGGCTGGAGCAGACGACCTGGAAACCCTCGAAGTCGAGGTAGCAGAGGAAGGGGGCCGGGTTGGTGCGCCGCAGCGAGCGGTAGAGCGCGAAGGCGGGCAGCGTGAAGGGCGCCTCGAAGCGCTGCGAGAGCACGACCTGGAAGATGTCGCCCGCGACGATGTACTCCTTAGCCCGCGCCACCATGGCGGCGTAGTCGGCGGGCGGTGTGTTCGAGACGGGCTCGGGCGGCGCGACGTTCGAGAGGTCGGCCCGCGCCTCGATCGGCAACGGGCCCTCGAGCGCCGCCGCGACCCGCTCCAGGCGGGCGAGCGCCGTCTCGTAGGCCGCGCGCGCGGTGACGCCTGGGGCGGGCCGCACGGGGCTCACCACGGTGATGATGTCGCGCACCGCGTCGAACACCACCATCACCCGGGGCCGCACCAGAACCGCGTCCGGCACCCCGAGCGGGTCCGGGTTCGGCTCCGGCAGCGCCTCCATGGCGCGCACCATGTCGTAGCCGAGATATCCGAACAGGCCCGCCGCCATCGGCGGCAGGTCGGCGCCCGCCTCCTCGCCGATCGCGCTCTCGGCGATCAGGGCGCGCAGGCTGTCGAGGGGCGCCCGGTCGTCGGGCGCGAACTCCGTGAGGTCCGGGCCGCGGGTGATCTCGGGGCGGCCGTTCCGGCAGCGCCAGACGAGGTCCGGGTCGAGACCGATCATCGAGTAGCGCCCGCGCACCGCGCCGCCCTCGACGGATTCGAGCAGGAAGGCCGTGCCCGCATGGCACGCCCTCAGCTTCAGGAAGGCCGCGACCGGCGTCTCCAGGTCGGCGACGAGGCGGATGTCGAGGAGGGCCGGGCGACCGGCCTCGTAGCCGGCCGCGAAGGCCGCGTAGGCGCTGTCGGTGGCCATGCCGTGTCAGTACTCGCCGCCGATCGCGCGCCGGAAGGCGGCCTGGTTGACGCTGACGCCGGCCTTCTTCTGCACCTCGGCGATGTACTCGCCGAGGATGTCGTCGGCGAGCGCCGTGCGGAAGTTCGCCTCGATCGTCCTGTCGGTCGGGCTGCCCGGCACGTAGGCGGGCATCGTGGCCGAGGTGACCTTGAACAGGATGCGCGACTCGCCCGAGGGGGCGGAGGCGGTCTTGTCCACGGAGGTCGCGAAGATACGGCCGACGACGTCGGCGTCGAGGTCGTCCTTCGACTGGTTGCGGGCGAGATCCGAGACCGTCTGGACGTTCAGGCCGACCGAGGCGGCCACGGCCTCCAGCGTCTCGCCCTTGTCGAGACGCTCCTGCAGCTCCCGCGCCTTCACGCCGAGCCGGTGCGTCACCTCCGCCGCCTTCCAGCCCGCCACGGCCTGGTCGCGGACCTCGGCGAGCGGCTTGTCGTGGGCGGGGTCGATCTTCGTCACGTCGAACCAGACGTAGCCGCCGGTCTTCGTGCGCAGCGGCTCGTTGTCGCCACCGATCTCGGAGCGGAACATCGCCGGCAGGGTCGTGTCGGGATCGGGGATGCCGGCGACGGTCTGCCCGGCTGGGTCCTTGCCCTGGGCATCGATCGACTCGGCGGCGACCAAGGGCAGGCCGCGCTCTTTGGCGATCTCGGCGAGCGGCTTCGCGCCGGCGCGCTGGTCCTCGATGGCGTCGTGCACCGCGTCGATGTTGCTGCGTGCGCGCTGGTCGGCGATGGCCTTGCGGATCTCGGGCTCGACCTCGGCGAGCGGCTTGCGGCTCTCCGGCTCGATGGCGGTGACGCGCAGGAGCACGGTGCCGAAGCGGCCCTTCACGGGCTGGCTGACCGCCCCCTGCTGGAGCGCGAACGCTGCGTCGGCCACCGCCGGGTCGAACAATTCGGCCTTCGTCAGGGTGCCGAGGGACAGGCTCTTTGGGTCATTGCCGCGCTCGATCGCGACCGCCTCGAACGGCTTCTCGCCGCTCTCGATCTGCTTGCGGGCGACCTCGGCCGCCGCCTCGTCCGGGAAGACGATCTGCTGGATGGTGCGGCGCTCGGGCGAGCCGAACCGGTCCCTCTCGCCGTCGTAGACCTTGCGGATCTCCTCATCGGTCACCGCCTCGGGCTTGGCCAGCGCGTCGGGGCTGAGGACGAGGAGGTTCACGCTGCGCCGCTCCGGCGCCCGGAAGCTCGCCTTGTTGGCCGAGTAGTAGCCTTCGAGCTCGGCGTCGGTCGGGGCGGGGATCTCGCCCGCCACGGAGGGCGGCAGCCGCAGGTAGGAGGCGGCGCGGCGCTCCGTCGAGTAGCGATGCACCGCCTCGCGCATCGCCTCCGGAACGTGGACGTCCGCGGCAACCGCCTCGGCGAGCTGCAGGCGGGCGATCACGGCCCGCTGCTCGCGCACGAACAGCGCCTCGTTCAGCCCGGCTCGCTGCAGGGTCTGGTAGAACAGGGACGGGTCGAACTTGCCCTCCGCGTTCTGGAAGGACTTCTCCTCGTGGATCGCCCGCAGCACCGCGGAGTCCGGTACGGACAGGCCGAGGTCGCGCGTCTTCTGGTCGAGGGAGGCTTCGGTCACGAGCTGCGACAGGACCTGCCGATCGAGGCCGAGCGCCCGCGCCTGGTCGGGTGTGAGGTTGCGGCGCAGCTGCGCCTGGTAGCGCTGCAGCTGGTTCTGGTAGGCGCTGCGCACCGCCTCGGCCGAGATCGGCGTCTTGCCGACCGTCGCGACGGTGTTGCTCGATCCGCCGCGGAAGAACTCCTCGACGCCGAAGATCGCGACGCCCGCGATCAGCAGCGTGAACACGATCGTCAGAACGATCTTGCCGAGCCAGTGCTGGCTGGCACTGCGCATGTTCTGGAGCATCGGGACACGGGCCTGTCTGTGGTCGCGCCCGCGCGGGCGGCGCTCGCGGCGGGCGGGTCGTGTTATAGAAATCGCGGTTGCCCGCGATAGACCATCCGGGGGCGTCAGCAAAGGGCACGCACCGTTTGCACGCCCAAGCTTGCTCTGGTAGGCCCCGGCAACCGTTGCGTACAGCGAAGGACACCGATGACACGGCAGGGACGGCGCCCTCTGGTTGCAGGCAACTGGAAGATGAACGGGACCCGCAGCTCGGTCGCCGTGGTCGAGGAGGTCCGCCGAGGGCTGACGCCGGCCCTCACCGAGCGGATCGACCTGCTGATCTGCCCGCCCTCCACGCTGATCGCCTCCTGCGTCGCCGCTTCCTACGGCTCCAACATCGCGATCGGCGGGCAGAACCTGCACGCCAAGCCGAGCGGCGCCTTCACGGGCTCGATCTCGGCCGAGATGCTGGCCGACCTCGGCGCGACCTACGTCATCGTCGGGCATTCCGAACGGCGCGCCTACCATCACGAGACCGACGACGGCGTCCACGCCAAGGCGCTCGCCGCCCGGCGGGCGGGCTTGTGCGGGATCATCTGCGTCGGCGAGACGAAGGACGAGCGCGAGGAGGGCCGGACCCTCGACATCGTGCGCGCCCAGCTCGGCATCGGCGTGCCGAAGGGCGCGACGGGCGCCGACACGGTCATCGCCTACGAGCCGGTCTGGGCGATTGGCACCGGGCTGACCCCGACGCCCAGCGACATCGCCGAGGTGCACGCCTCGCTCCGCGAGATGCTGGAGCGGCTGGTCGGCCCCGAGGCCGCGCGCATCCGCATCCTCTACGGCGGCTCGGTGAAGCCCGCCAACGCCCGCGAGCTGATGGCGGTCGAGAACGTCGACGGGGCGCTCGTGGGCGGCGCGAGCCTCGTGGCCGAGGACTTCCTGGGCATCGCCGCGGCCTACGCCTGAGCCCTTCCGGGAGCCCGCGCCACGCGGTTGCGCGGTTGGCGGCAGGGCATATCTGGTGTAATGGCGCGCGACATCAGGGCCGATGCCTCGCCGCGTCGGCCCGGCGCGTTTTGGCGACCCCGACCGTCGGGTGGCGCACGCCGCCTCTGGAATTCTGATGCAGACCGTCCTGATCGTCGTTCATCTTCTCATCGTGCTGGCGCTCATCGCCGTCGTGCTGCTGCAGCGCTCCGAGGGCGGCCTCGGCCTCGGCGGCGGCGGCAGCGGCGGCGTCTCCGGCTTCATGACCGGGCGCGGTCAGGCCAACGCCCTGACCCGGGCGACGGCGATCCTCGCCGCCCTGTTCTTCGCCACCAGCATGACGCTGGCCGTGATGTCGCACCGGGGCGCTGCGCCGAAGTCGATTCTCGAGGGCGCCGGAACGACCCAGCCGGCGCAGCCCGCCCCGAACGCCGACAACCTGCTCGACACGCTCCGCCGCCAGGGCGGCGGCGAGGGGGCCGCGCAGCCTGCTCCCGCAGCGCCGGCGGCACCCGCGCCCGCCGCGCCTGCACCGGCGCCGTCCGGGCCGCCCGACGCACCGCAATCGCGCTGAGCGCGGGACGGCCCGTACCGTCCGGCGCCGGCGTCGGCCTCCGGGAACCTGCCGACGTCGGTTGAGAAATATCCTTCCCGTTCAAGGCCGTAACCTCGCGTTGCGCGTTCCACAAGGATCGCGCGCCGCGGGCGTTTTGCGGTTTGGCAAATCACCGAGCATTCGTTAAGGACCGAGGCCCATGACGCGGTACGTCTTCATCACCGGCGGCGTGGTCTCCTCGCTCGGAAAGGGGCTCGCCTCGGCGGCCCTCGCGGCCCTCCTCCAGGCCCGCGGCTACAAGGTCCGGCTGCGCAAGCTCGACCCCTACCTGAACGTCGATCCGGGCACGATGAGCCCGACTCAGCACGGCGAGGTCTTCGTCACCGACGACGGCGCCGAGACTGACCTCGACCTCGGGCATTACGAGCGCTTCACCGGCGTGCCGGCGACGCGGGCCGACAACATCACGACGGGCCGGATCTACCTCGACATCATCACCAAGGAGCGGCGCGGCGACTATCTCGGCGCCACCATCCAGGTGATCCCGCACGTCACCAACGCCATCAAGGCGTTCGTGCTCGACGGCAACGAGGCGTTCGACTTCGTGCTGGTCGAGATCGGCGGCACGGTCGGCGACATCGAGGGCCTGCCCTTCTTCGAGGCGATCCGACAGCTCGGCCAGGAGCTGCCCCGCGGCGCGACCGCCTTCGTGCACCTGACGCTGCTGCCCTACATCCCGTCCGCCGGCGAGCTGAAGACCAAGCCGACGCAGCACTCCGTGAAGGAGCTTCGCTCGATCGGCATCCAGCCCGACATGCTGCTCTGCCGCTGCGACCGGCCGATCCCGGCCGACGAGCGGCGCAAGCTCGGCCTGTTCTGCAACGTGCGCGAGACGGCCGTGATCGAGGCCCGCGACGTCGATTCGATCTACGACGTGCCGCTCTCCTACCGGGAGGCCGGCCTCGACCGCGAGGTGCTCGCGCATTTCGGCATCGACACCGCGGTCGAGCCGAAGCTGGAGCGCTGGCGGACCATCTCGGAGCGGGTGAAGAACCCTGAGGGCGAGGTCTCGATCGCCATCGTCGGCAAGTACACGGGTCTCAAGGACGCCTACAAGTCGCTGACCGAGGCGCTCACCCACGGCGGCATCGCCAACCGGGTCAAGGTCAACCTGGAGTGGATCGAGTCCGAGGTCTTCGAGCGCGAGGACCCGGCGCCGTTCCTCGAAGGGCTCAACGGCATCCTTGTGCCGGGCGGCTTCGGCCAGCGCGGGGCCGAGGGCAAGATCCGGGCGGCCCGCTACGCCCGCGAGCGCAAGATTCCGTATTTCGGCATCTGCTTCGGCATGCAGATGGCCGTGATCGAGGCGGCCCGCTCGCTTGCCGGCATCGCTGACGCGAACTCCACCGAGTTCGGCGACACGCCCGAGCCGGTGGTCGGCCTTCTCACCGAGTGGTTGCGCGGCAACGAGCTGGAGCGCCGCGCCGCCGCCGGCGACCTCGGCGGCACCATGCGCCTCGGCGCCTACGCGGCGAACCTGCGGCCCGGCTCGAAGATCGCCGAGATCTACGGCGCGACCGAAATCTCCGAGCGCCACCGGCACCGCTACGAGGTCAACATGGCCTACCGCGAGTGCCTGGAGGCCAAGGGCCTGCGCTTCTCCGGCACCTCGCCGGACGGGCTCCTGCCGGAGACGATCGAGCACGAGGGGCATCCCTGGTTCATCGGCGTGCAGTTCCACCCGGAGCTGAAGTCGCGCCCCTTCGAGCCGCACCCGCTGTTCAAGGGCTTCGTCGCCGCCGCGATCGAGCAGAGCCGGCTGGTCTGAGCCCGGGCTGCGACGCTGCGTCGTCGCGCGCGGGCCGGGGGCCGGTTGGGTTTCGGCGCGGTCGAGCCTAAATCTCCGTTCCGTGACCGAGATCCTGTTCTACCACATGCAGCGCCAGCCCCTGGAGAAGGTGCTGCCCAACCTCCTCGAGCGCTCGCTGGAGCGGAAGTGGCGCGCTGCGGTGCAGGCCGCAAGCGAGGAGCGCCTGCAGGCCATCGACGACCAGCTCTGGACCTACAGCGACGACAGCTTCCTGCCCCACGGCACCGACCGCGACGCCGACGCGGCGATCCAGCCTGTGGTGCTGACGCTGCGCGAGACGAACCCAAACACCGCCTCGATCCGGTTCCTCGTGGAGGGGGCCGACCTACCGCCGGACCCCGGCTCGTACGAGCGCATCTGCATCCTGTTCGACGGGACCGACCAGGACGCGCTCCTGCGCGCCCGGGAGCAGTGGCGCGAGGCGAAGGAGGGCGGCCACACGGTCGCCTACTGGCAGCAGGACGATAGCGGGCGCTGGCAGAAGAAGGCCTGAGGCCCATCAGTCGAGAACCGCGCTCCGCCGCGGCACGGAGGAACGCCATGACGCGCTTCACAGCCCTCGCCACGGTGCTGGCCCTCGTCCTCGCCGCGCCGGCCCCGCTCCGGGCCGAGGCGGTGCCGCAGGGCGGCCCGCCGCAGCGCCAGGCCGAGCAGCGCGGGCCGGAGGGGCGAAAGCTGCCGCCGGATGCGACGACCGAGCACAGCGTCACCCTGCCGGACGGGCGCACGCTCGCCTTCACGGCGGTGGCCGGCAGCCTGCCCCTCGTCGACGAGGCGGGCAAGCTCCAGGCCGAGATCGCCTACATCGCCTTCACGCGGCCGGCCCGCCAGGGCGAGGCGGAGCGCCCGGTGACCTTCGCCCTCAACGGCGGGCCCGGCGCAGCGTCGGCCTATCTCAACATCGGGGCGATCGGGCCCTGGCGCCTGCCCGCGGACGGGGCCAGCATCAGCCCCTCGCAGCCCGTCGCGCTGGTGCCGAACGACGGGACCTGGCTCGACTTCACCGACCTCGTCTTCATCGACCCGGTCGGCACCGGCTACAGCCGCGCCGCCGACGGCGACGCCAAGAAGTACTGGAGCATCGATTCCGACGCCTCCGTGCTCGCCGCCGCCATCGCCCGCTACCTGCGCGCCAACGAGCGGATGGGCGCGCCGAAATTCTTCGTCGGCGAGAGCTACGGCGGCTTCCGCGGGCCGCTGATCGCCTCGAAGCTGCAGGAGGACGTGGGCGTCGGCCTCTCCGGCATGGTCCTGCTCTCGCCGGTCCTCGATTTCGGCTGGCTGCAGCCCGCGCGCACCAACCCCTGGGGCTACGTCACGCGGCTCCCGTCCTTCGCTGCCGCCGCCCTGGAACGCCGCGGCACCGTGCCGACCCGCGGCAATCTCGCCGAGGCCGAGAACTACGCGACGGGCGCCTACCTGACCGACCTCCTGAAGGGGCCGGGCGACGCCGAGGCGGTGTCGCGCCTGTCCGACCGGGTCGCCGCGCTGGCGGGCCTCGATCCCGCCTTCGTGCGCGCGCAGGCCGGACGGCTGACCTCGCACAGCGTGCAGCGGGAGATCGACCGGCGCGCGGGCCGGGTCGCGAGCGCCTACGATACCGGCGTCACGGGTTGGGACCCGGAGCCGAACGCACCGCATTCGGGCTTCGAGGACCCGCTGCTCACCGCCATCCAGGCGCCGCTGACGAGTGCGATGATCGACCTCTACGGCAAGCGCCTGAACTGGCGCGTGCCGAACATGCGCTACGAACTCCTCAGCGGCGCGGTGAACCGCGGCTGGAGCTGGGGCGGCGGCCGCAGCGCGCCGGAATCGGTCGGTGCCCTGCGCGGCGTGCTGGCGCTCGACGGCAATTTCCGCGTCCTCGTCGCCCACGGCTTCACCGACCTGGTGACGCCCTACTTCACCTCGAAGCTGATCATCGACCAGATGCCGAGCTACGGGCCCGAGAAGCGCCTGAGCCTCGCCGTGTACCCGGGCGGCCACATGTTCTACTCGCGCCCCGATGCCCGCGCCGCGTTCCGGCAGGACGTGTCCGACCTCTACGCGTCGGCGCTCAAGGCGCGGGCGAGCGCCCCGCAGCCTCAAGGGGCGCGGCCGACGAACGAGACGCACAAGGACATGCCGTGAGCCGAACCGCCGCCCGCCCGTTCCTGCTGGCCCTCCTCCTCGCCTCCGGCCTCGCGGCCTGCCAGAGCACGGAGCGCGCCGCGCCCCCGCCGCCATCGAGCCCTGCGAGGCCGGTGCCGCCTCCCGCCGCGCCCGCGTTCAGCGGGCCCGTCCTCGGGCCGGACGGGCAGTGCAGCGGCCCGGCCCCGGCCACGGCCGCGGCGATCGAGCCGGGGATCGGCGAGTGCGACCTCGTGCGGCTCAAGGGCAAGCCGCCGACCGACGTCCTCCTCGGCGAGGGCCGGGCGGGACGCGAGGTTCAGGTTCTCTACAACGAGCCCGGCGCCAAGGAACTCTACTTCTTCGTCAACAACCGGCTCGACCGGATCGTCCGGTAAGGTCAGCGCACCCGCCAGACCTTCAGGAAGGTGCCGGGCACGTCCAGGGGCTCGAGCCAGCCGGCGCTTGCCCCGCCCTCTGCGAGGCGTGTCGCGAAGGCCGTCTCGGGCCCGGTGTCGGGGGCAGGCTGCCCTGGGCAGGCGACCACGTAGGTGATGCCGCGCGCCCCGGCGTGGCGGCGCAGGTCAGCCTCGCTGCCGCCGAGGCTCTCGATGCCGGCGGTGAGCCCGGTGAGCGCCCGGTGATAGGGCGCGGCGACGATCGCGTGCGGCGTGTGCAGGAGGATCGCCGGCCCCATCCGGATGAGGGCGAGCATCGTTCCGGGCGGCAGCTGGGCGAGCGGCGCCACCGCGGCAGGCGTCAGGCAGCGCAGGGCCGTCTCGCCCCGCTCCTCCGCCTCGAGCGGGTGCAGGAGCGCGGCGGCGAAGAAGGGAAGCGTCCAGACCGAGCTGATGAGGCCGACCGCCATCGCGGCGACGCCGAGCCGCCGCGCGACCGAGACGCCGGCCTCGCCCGCCAGCGCGACGGCCCGCGCGAAGACCGGCGCCGCGACGAGCGGCAGGAGGCCCATCGGGATGTAGGTGCCTCGGAATTGGAAGGCGCCGATGACGAGGCCGGGCCACAGGAACAGGGCCGCGACCAGGAAGTAGCGCCGCCGCTCCGGCGCGCCGCGACGCGCCTGCCAGGCGGCGACGAGAGCGGCGAGCAGCAGAGCCGGGAAGAAGGCGACGATCTCCCAGCGCCCGGATTCGAGGAAGGTGGCGAGCGGCGTCATCTCGTTGACGGTGTGAAGCCATTTGTCTTTCACGAGCTGCGGCATGCCGGTGAAAGGGCCCCCGAGGCAGGCTGGGTAGAGCGCGACGAAGCCCGCGACGACGAGCCCGCCGAGGATCCCCGCGAAGCCGAGGCGCGCGGCGGGCGTGGCGAGCCGCGCGTCGGCGGCGGCGCAGGCGAGGGCGGTGAGGCCGCCGCCCACGGCGAGCCAGAGCCAGGGCGGCGAGAGCGCGTCGCAGGCGGCCACGGACCAGAGATGCGGCGCGGTCTGGAGCGCGAAGAGCGGCGGCGCGCAGAGGGCGAGGACGGCGCCGAAGCCGACGAAGGCGGGCAGGCGCTCGCGGCCGAGCCGCACCCAGTCGAGCATCAGGAACAGCGCCGCGACCGCGATGAAGGGCAGCGCTTCGAGGCCGACCGCCAGGGAGAGGGCGGTCGCGGCGCCCGCCGCCGCGCCGGCCCGGCCGCCGCCGTGCGCGAGACAGAGCGCGAGGCCGAGCATCGCGATGAGCTGCACGTTGTGATGGTCGACCCGTCCCGGTGCGAACTGGAGCGTCAGTCCGAGCGTCTGGAGGGCAGCCACGATCGCCAGGATGGCGGTGAGCGTCCCGAAATGCGCGCGCACGCCGCGGTAGAGGAGGCAGGCGAAGACCGCGAAGAGGCTCGGCGGCCAGAAGGCCGCGGTGACGCCGAGGGCCAGATGCTGCCCGAGGAGCGGCGTGAGCAGCCAGAGCAGGGCCGCCAGCGGCGCGTCGACGAGGCGCGACCAGTGGCTCGGCACACCCTCCGGCGGCACGAAGCGGTACTGCGTGTTGTCGAACCAGCCCTGGCCCATCACGAGATCGCGGACCTCGACGAGGCGCATGGCGTCGTCGGTGTCGCGGACGGCGACCTGCGCGATCGTCGCCGGAATGTCGGCCAGCCAGTTCAGGGTGAGGGCCGAGACCGCGACGAGGAGCCAGGCGAGGAGGTTCGGGCTCAGCCGCGCCGGCCGGGCGGCTTCGAGGTCGGGGGATGCGGCGCTCAGCACGGTCCGCGCCCCACGCGTGTCTCGAACGTAGCCATGCGGCGCCCCGGGGAGCCTCCGTGATCCTTGGGCGCGATCCTAGCGGGTCCGGGTTAAGCTCCCGTCAACCCTGCCGAAAGCGCGACGCCCGTGCGCGCCGCAGAGCTTCCTTAACCATCCGCCCTGCAAGCTTGCTGCCAAACCGCGCCGTCTCGGCGCGCGGGCGGGGGCCCGATGCCGGAGCAGGGAATGAGCTACCACACCGAGACGCTGGTCATCGGCGCCGGTCCCGCCGGGCTCACGGCCGGATACCTCCTGTCGAAGCACGGGCGCGACGTGACCGTGCTGGAGCGCGATCCGCACCAGGTCGGCGGCATCAGCCGCACCGTGTCGCATCGGGGCTACCTGTTCGACATCGGCGGCCACCGCTTCTTCTCGAAGTCGAAGGCGGTGGTCGACCTCTGGGACGAGATCCTGCCCGACGACTTCATCGACCGGCCGCGCTTGTCGCGGATCTACTACAAGGGCCGGTACTACGCCTACCCGCTCAAGGCGTTCGAGGCGCTGCGAAATCTCGGCCTCCTGCAGAGCGCCGCCTGCGTCGCCTCCTACCTCTACGCCCGGGCGCGGCCGATCCCGAAGCCGCGGAGCTTCCACGACTGGGTGCGCAACCAGTTCGGCGAGCGCCTGTTCTCGATCTTCTTCAAGACCTACACCGAGAAAGTCTGGGGCATGTCCTGCGACGCGATCTCGGCCGACTGGGCGGCTCAGCGCATCAAGGGCCTCGACCTCGGCGCGGCCATCCGCGACGCGCTCACCCGCTCGCTCGGGCTGAAGGCGAGGGCGAAGCCCGGCGAGCCGGTGATCAAGACGCTGATCGAGTCGTTCCGATACCCCCGGCGCGGCCCCGGCATGATGTGGGAGGCTGCCGCCGCCAAGATCGCCCGGCAGGGCGGCCGGGTGCTGCTCGACCGCGGGGTCGACGGCCTCAGCTACGACGCGCCGACCGGCGTCTGGACGGTCTCGGTGCTGCGCGGCGACGGCTCGCGCGAGACCTACACGGCCCGCAACGTGATCTCCTCCGCGCCGGTGCGGGAACTCGTCGAGGCGATCAAGCCGCGCCCGATCAGCACGTTCCACGCCCGCGCCCTCCAGTACCGCGACTTCCTCACCGTGGCGCTGATCGCGCGCGCCCGGCACGAGTTCCCCGACAACTGGATCTACATCCACGACCCCTCCGTGCAGGTCGGCCGCGTGCAGAACTTCCGCTCGTGGTCGCCCGAGATGGTGCCGGATCCCGCCTTCACCTGCCTCGGCCTCGAGTATTTCTGCTTCGAGGGCGACGGCCTCTGGAACGCGCCCGACGCCGACCTCGTGGCGCTGGCAAAGCGCGAGATCGGCCGGATCGGCCTCGTGGCGCCGGAGGACGTAGTCGATGCCTGCGTGGTGCGCCAGCCGAAGGCGTACCCGGTCTACGACGAGGATTACCGGCAGAACGTCGCGATGGTGCGGATGGAACTGGAGCGGGACTTCCCGACCCTGCATCTCGTCGGTCGCAACGGCATGCACAAGTACAACAACCAGGATCACGCGATGATGACCGCGATGCTCACCGTCGAGAACATTCTCGCGGGCCATCGCCGCCACGACATCTGGCGCGTCAACGAGGACGCCGAGTACACCGAGGCCGGTGTTTCCGGTGCCGACGAGGCGCTCGGCAGCGAGCGCCTCGTGCCGCGCAAGGTCGCCTGAAGAACTCCGGGCGACCTCGCCGAGGCGGGGTCGCTCTCAGCGGCGGCGCAGGAGGCGCTTCGCCTCGGCGCGGGCCGCATCCTCGAAGCGCGCGAGGCGCAGGCGGCGCGCGAGCGAGAGGCCGCCGCAGCCGGGCGGGAGCGCGATCATTTCGGCGATCACCTCCTGGTCCCGGTAGAGGCCCTCGAGAGCCGAACCGGCGAGGCTCGCCGAGTCGAGCCGGTCCGCGAAGCCGGTCTCGTGCAGCGCCCGCACGATCCGCTCCTCCAGGAGCAGGCCGGGGGCGAGCGCCCGGTGACTCTCGTCGAAGGCGGTCTTGAGGAGCGTCGCGGTGCCCGCGCCGACGAGGGCGAGGCTGATCGCGACGGGACGCCCGTCGATGCTCAGCGTGTCGGCGCGCGCCCGGACCGGGCCATCCGCCTCCGCGAAGAGGGTGCCGGCCAGCGCCTGCGTCGCCGGCCGGCAAGCCATCGCCGTGCCGGCCGCGCCCTTCCAGCCCGCCCGCTCCAGCGCGAGAAACGCCTCCACCGCGCGTTCGAGCGCCGCGCCGCCGGTCGCCGTCTCGAAGGCGACCGTGCCGAGGTCCGCCATCCGCCGCTCCCGCCGCCGCAGGTCCTTCAGCCGGGAGCGGTGCGGGTGGCCGTCGAGGAAGGCTTGGTAGGTCGGGCGGCGCTCCAACACCGGCCTCTCGAACGACGAGACCGTGCCGATCTGCCAGCCGGCCGCCCGCAGCGCCGCGATCAGCCCGGCGCCGGCGGATGACGCGATCGCGAGGAGTGGCCAGCGCCAAGCGGCCCCGTTCGACGCCTCCGCGAGACCCGCCGCGAGCGCGGCGAACACCACGCCGTCGTCACACTTCGCCGCCACGAGCGGTGCCGTCGCGGTGACGAGCGGCGAGAGGAATGGCCGCGCGAGGCGTCCGCCGAGGCCGGCGAGATCGCGGCGGATCTCGTAGGGCAGGGCGGCGGCGAGTCGGTCGCCGCGCCAGACCGTGACGATGCGCCCGGAGGACGACGCGAGACCCGCCGCCCGGTGCGCCGCGAGGACGTGGCGCGAGGCGTGCGGATGCGGCCTGTCCGCCCGCAGAAAAAGATCGTCCCAGGCCGGGCCCGAGGCTTCGAGCTCGGCGAGGCTCAGGTGCTCGACGCGCAGGGCGCCGGGGCGGGGCAGGGGGATCATGGCTGCGTCCTTGCCGTCAAGCCCGACCAGACCGGCGTCGCGAGGCCGTGGACGGCGCGCGCGGCGAGCGCCATCGCCAGCCCGCGCAGGGTCGTGGCGGCGGCCATCGCCAGCGCCGCGCCGGTCACGCCGAACCAGGGGATCAGGAGGGCACAGGCGCCCGCGGCGACGCCCAGCAGGCCAAGCGTGATCGCGGCGCAGAGCCGCTCGCCGCCGAGCATCGTGAGCAGATCTTCGCCCGGCCCGAACAGGCTCGCCGCGACGCTTCCCGCCACGAGGATGGCGAGAGGCGTCAGGCTCGCCGCGAAATCAGGTCCGAACAGGCCGAGGAGCGGCGGTCCCGCCGCGACGACCGCGAGACCGACGAGGAGGGTCGCCGCGCAGGTGGCGCGGGTCTGCGCGGCGACGAGGCGGGCGAGCGCCGCCCGGTCGCCGAGCGCCTGCGCGGCGCTGAAGCGCTGCGCTGTCGCCGCCGAGGCCGCGTAGTGCACGAAGAGCACGAATTGCTGGATGCGCGTCGCTGCGAAGTAGACGCCGACGGCCTCCGGCGGCATCAGCAGCCCCAGGATCACCACGTCGACGAAGCTGAACGCCGCTCCGGCAAGGTCGGTGGCGGCGATCGGCAGGCAGGCGGAGAGCCAGGCGCGCCAGCGGTAGCGGCGCGGACCCGGCGGCAGGCTACGCCGCAGCCGACGCAGCAGGAGCAATCCCTGAACCGTCGCGGCGATGCCGGTCGCGACCAGCGTGCAGGCGAGCGCCACCCAGGCCTCGCCCGGTGCCCCGAGCAGGATCGCGGCGGCCATCGCGGCCATGATCAGGCCCTGCCGCAGCAGATAGGGCGGGCCGATCGCGAGCACCGCCCAGTTCTGGCTGCGCGCGACACCCTCGCAGAGATCCTGCAGCGCGAAGAGCGGCAGCACGAGTGCCGCGATCACGAGCGGGGTGCCGTAGGGGCCGGCGGCCAGAGCTGTGTCGAGGTTGACGATCACGAGGCCGAGGGCGGCGACGGCGAGCCCGGCAAGCACTGTCAGCGATGCGGCGGCGCGCAGGAATCCGCGGGCCTCGGAGAACTCGCCCCGTGCCTGGAGCGCCGGCAGGAAGCGGCAGGCGCCCTGCGAGAGGCCGAGCGTCGCCGTGTGCCCGAGGATCGCCACCCACACCCAGGTCGTCGCGAAGACGCCGTACTCGGCGCCGCCGATCAGGCGGGCCATCAGCACCTGTGCGGCGTAGGCGAGGCCGGCCGCAAGGATGCGGATTGCGAACACGTCGAGCGCCGCCCGGGCCGGTCCCGTCCGGACGGCCCGGATGCGGCTGACGGCCGTGCCGAGTGTGGGACCCGCTGCCATGCTGGCTCCCGCGCAGCGTGAGGGCGGCGCGCGGCCGTCCGACAGACCCGCTTACCGGACGGGCCCTTGAGGTCGGGTTAAGGGCGGGCGGGCGCCGCCCTCAATGGGCGTCCGGCGTCGGATTGACCTGTGGACCGGGCGTACCGTCCTTGGCCGCCGGCTGGAGACTCTTGCCGAGGACGGGGCCGGCCGTGCCGGTCGCGTCGGGCTGGAGCAGCGAGAGGGTGATCGCCCGTGTCACGTGCTCGGCCATGCAGCGCAGCCCTAGGTCGTTGAGGCGGAACTGGCGCCCCAGCATGTGGTCCTCGCTCTTGTCGGTGCGGCCGGAGAGAAAGCGCATAGCGGCGTAGCGCTGCACCAGCGGCACGCGCTCGCGGGCGGCCACCTCCTGCACCTTGTGCACGATGCTGAGGTAGTACTCGTCCTGCGCGAGGCTCGCCGTGTAGACGGGATCGACCAGCACCACGTCGATGTCGTGCGACTTGATCCATCGCACCGTCTCGTCGAGCGCGTCGGCGAAGGCGTCGAGCTCCACCCGGGCGAGAGCGTCGTGCGTGCCCACCTGCCAGACCACGAGGTCGGGCTCGACGTCCGCGACCATGCTGCGCAGGCGCTCAGCGGCGCCGGAGGCGATCTCGCCCTGGAGGCCGCGCGCCTCCACCACCACGTCGACGTCCGGCAACGAGCGCTCCAGCGCGGTCTCGAGCTTCACCGGGTAGCTCGCGGAGGCGCCGGGGCCGGCCGAGTTCGAGCCCACGGCGAGCACCCGCACCGGCCGCTTCTCCTTCAGCGCGGCCTTCACGGCCTGGAGCTTGGCCAGGGTGTAGAGCTTCGAGCCGGGCACACGGCACTCGGGCGAGAGGCTCGGGTCGAGGGCCTCGCCGGCGGGTGAGGCGGCCGCGGTCGGCGGCGAGACGACGGTGGGGGCCGGGCGCGCCACCTCCGGCGCGGGCTCCTGAGCGCCGCTCGGGGCTGCCAGGAGCAGCGCGAGGAGCGCGAGCAGGGCCGGACGCAGGCTGCCGGTGACCGCTTTCACGCCCGGGCCGGTTGCTTGCGGGAACGCCATTCGACGAACCATGCGGTGAAACCCAGTGCGAACAGGCCCGTTGCGAAGATGACAACGTCGATCAGGAGGCCACCACCCGTCCAGAACCGCAAGAGCTGACCGGCCAGACTGAATACCGATCCCATGGAGAACACCGCAAGCGAGTTCCGCCCGAGACTCGTGAGATATCCGACCACGACGCCGATCCGCGGCGCCAGCATCGCGTAGACCGCCTGGAACGCGAGCACCACGCCGAGGAAGTGGATGAGCCGCGCGGGCGAGAGGTAAGTCTTGTCGAAGGTGAAAATGAGGCGCGGCTCGGGGACGAGCAGCGGGTCCGGCCTCAGCTCCAGCACCGACAGCACGATGCCGACGAGCACGATGCCGATCCCGATCGGCGTCAGCCGCCGCGACCAGCGGCGCAGCGTGTCCGACTTTCGGTTCCAGTCCTCCAGCACGAAACCGAGCACGAGAAGGAGCTGCCAGCACAGCGGATTGAAGAACCAGTCGCCCTGGCCCGGCCAGGAAGGCAGGTTCCACTCCTCCACGAGACTCGTGAGATAGAGCCCCGTCGAGAGGGCCAGCGCCGCGAGGCGGCTCACCCGCGCGAGCAGGATGAAGACCGGCGCGATGCCGAGCAGCACCACGTAGAGCGGCAGGATGTTGAAGAAGCCGAGCTGGTGCGTCAGCAGCACGATCCCGACGATGGTCTGGATCGGGTCCGCGAAAAAGGTTCCGGCATTGTGCCACTCGAGGATCAGCGGGTTGTCGAGGAGGAGCGCGGTGCCGGCGATCAGGGCGAGCGCTATCGCCATCACGGTGATCTGTGCCCGGTAGACCTCGATCGTGCGCGACATCAGCCGCAGAACCGACCGCAGCGCCGGCTCCGGCCGTCCGTCCCGGGTCCGGGTCGCGATGCCGATCGACCATCCGGCCAGGAACACGAACAGCTCGGCCGCGTCCGAGATGCCGTACTGCGAGTAGGTGTAGCGCTCGAAGGTGTTGCCCGGGATGTGGTTGATGAAGATCGTCACGAGGGCGAGGCCCCGCCAGAAGTCGATGGCGTTTGCATCCCGCATCGCGGTGGCGGCTCCGGGCTGAGATGGGGCGTCTGGGCTCTGCGCAGCCGCATCGAACGGCAGGCCGGCCCTGATAGGACCATGCCGCCGCTTCTGCAAAGACGGACATGAGGCCAAGGCGCCGCCCCGGGGGCGCTGCGTCGCAGCACGAAACCCCGGCGCGCGAGCGGGGTTGCCATGGGAATGCGGTTCTGCCGCGGTGCGATAGAGATTTCGATGGATCTGCCGCTGGCGCAGGCTCGTGAGATCGTGATCCGGCCGAAGTTCGACGCCGATCCGATCGCGCGCGCCGCGCTCACCACGCCGTCCGGTCGCCGGGTCGCCTATGTCGAGGCCGGCGAGGGGCCGGATCTCGTCCTGATCCACGGTTCCCTGATGATGCTGGAGGACATGTGGCTCGGGCCGATGGCGGCGCTCGCGCGGCATTTCCGCGTGGTCGCCTTCGACCGGCCGGGCCACGGCGGCAGCTCGCGCGGCCGGCTCGCCGACGCCACGCCCTGGCGGCAGGCCGAGATCCTCGCCGAGGCGATGGACGTCCTCGGCCTGCGCCGGCCCCTCGTCGCCGGGCACTCCTTCGGCGGCGCCGTGGCGCTCGCCATCGGCCACGGCCGGCCCGAGGGCGTCGCCGGCGTGCTGGCGCTCGCGCCGATCTGCTTCCCGGAGTTGCGGCTCGAGCAGGTGCTGTTCGGCCCGCGCGCCGTGCCGGTCTCCGGCGACGTCCTCGCCCACGGCCCCGGCGCCGCGATCGATCCGGCATTGCTGCCGCTGCTCTGGCGCGCGATGTTTCTGCCGCAGGCGATGCCGCCTTCGATGAGGGCCCGCTTTCCGTTCTCTCATGCGCGGCGGCCCGCGGCGATGATCGCCAACGGTGAGGACGCGGCCGCTCTCTGGCCCGGCCTGACCCGGAGCGCGCTGTCCTACCCGAGCCTGCGCGCGCCCGTTCATATCCTGACCGGCGACGCGGATATCGTCGTGAACCCGCACCTTCACGGGCGCCTCGCGGCCCGGATGATCCCGGGCGCGCGTCTCGGCACGCTCGCGGGCATCGGCCACATGCTCCACCACGCCCGAATCGACGCGGTCGTCGCGGCCGCCCGCGATCTCGCCGGAGCTTGAGAGCGCGTCGCGGCAGGTCGCAACCGGGCTCGTTCAGGCATTTACGAATACAGCGCGGCGTGTCTTGCAGATCGTCCGTACCAAAACGCTCCGACTCCGTGAAGACGGTGGACGAGGGCGGCGCTGTCACAGTTCAAGCGCAATCCTTCGCAAATCCGAACCGCAATGCAGGGGCCTCGCGTTACTCTGCGGAAATCAGTTCGGATCGGTGCCGATGCAGGAATTGTTCAAGTTCGACGTGACGGAGGTCGCACCGCTCAAGCGTGCCGTCACCGACCTCGTCGTCAGTGCGCTGGGCGATGCGGGCCGTCCGAAAGCGGAGCTCATCGCCGAACTGCGTCAACTGGAATCGCGAGCCCGCGCCTTCGGCGCCGAGGCGCACATCGTGCAGGTGCTGGTCTCCGGCCGCCGGCTTCTCGGAGACCGCGAGGATCTGCCCACGCCGCAGGTCCGCGGGCGAGGCTGACGCCGCACCGGGCGTTGCCGAGATGTTCGGGGATTAACCTTGGTCTTGTGCGTGGAAGAACGCACGAAATTGTCCCTCGTTCACGATCGCGATCGGCCGTCCGAATGCGGAAGAACCACAGACGCGACCGTGACCTCCGGCCAATCGTCCTTATCCAACGCGACAGCCTCTAACTTGAGAGGCAGATGGCGTCCGCAGACCAAGGCTATTGTCTCTTTGCACGAG
>NZ_BJZU01000051.1 GCF_007992195.1 Methylobacterium oxalidis
GAAGAGCGCGAGCAGCCCGAGGCCGAGCGCGCAGGCCGCGCGCGGCACCCATCTCAGGCCGAAGGATCCGGATCTTCCGTCACGCCTGCACATGGCATCCTCACGTCCTGGTGGTGCGGTAGTCCGGCCGCGCCTCGGGCAGCACCTCGGGCACCCGGAAGGTGACGCCGTCGGGCGAGGGGATCGGGGTGTTCGAGATCTGCCAGTGCGGCCGGCTGCCGGTCTTGGCGAAGTCCGGATCGTTCGGATCGGGCGTCAGCAGCTGGTAGCGCAGCACCATCGCGAAATCCTCGTGCGCCGTGTTGTGGCAGTGGCTCACGTAGGCGCCCCCGAACTCGCCGAAGCAGACCTGGATCCGGACCTTGCCGCTGGGGCGCAGCCGCCAGACGTCCTTGCGCGCGAGCTTTTCGGTCGGGCCGATCGAGCCGCCGCCGCGATCGAGGGTGATGCCCTCCTCGAAGTGCAGGTGGATCGGGTGGTCCCAGCCGCCGCCGCCGTTGACGAAGGTCCAGTGCTCGACCTCGCCGGGCTTCGGCACGAGGGCGCTGATCCGGTTGGCGTTGAGCGTGTGGGCGGACTGCCCGTTCACCTTGATCGAGTAGGGGAAGGCTTCGTGCTCCCCGCAATCCGGGATGCAGAGGCCGGTCTTGGGGTCGCGGGAATCGCCGCTGCCGGAGCGGCCGAACTCGATGACGCGCTCCCGCACCGGCGCGACGACCGGGATCTGGGTGGTGAGCTTCTTGAGCCCGCTCTTCCAGTCCGAGGCCGAGAAGTCGGCGCTCGGGTCGACCTCGAGACCCGTATAGGTCCGGGTCGGGTCGTCGACGCTCTTGATGCCGCCCTTGCGGACCCGGAACTCCATGACGGCGCCGACGCACGGGTCCTCGATGTCGCCCCTGAGCGCGTCCCT
Source organism: Methylobacterium oxalidis (assembly GCF_007992195.1). Taxonomy (GTDB): domain Bacteria; phylum Pseudomonadota; class Alphaproteobacteria; order Rhizobiales; family Beijerinckiaceae; genus Methylobacterium; species Methylobacterium oxalidis. The sequence goes on from NZ_BJZU01000051.1 coordinate 911, forward strand.
CATCGACAGGGTCTTGTCGGGCTTGCGGCCGTCGGTCTGCTTGAGCAGGTTCACGAGGTAGAGGCTGTCGCCGTCGGCGAAGGCCGAGAAGTCGACCACGATGTCGTAGCGCTCGCCGTTGCCCTGCTCCTCGAGGGCGGTGAGCTGGATCGGGTTGACGACGAGGTTGCCGTCGTTGGCGATGAACCAGAACGGCACCGTCGTGCCCGACGAGAACTTCTTCGACTTGTTGACCGCGATCGCGAACTTGTAGAAGCGCGCCATGGCCGCGTTGAGGATGCGGAAGCGGTACCGGCGCGGCAGAACCTCCATGTACGGGTAGTAGCTGCCGTTGATGGCGATGACGTCGCCGAGGAAGCCGTCCGTGTCGAACACGTCGAAGAACATCTGCCCGTCCTTGTCGAAGGCCGGGTTGGAGACGGCGAGGTTCACGTCGAAGTCCTGGTTGCCCCAGGCCGTCGCGTCGCCGCTCGGCAGGAGCAGGTTCACGCCGTCGCGGACCGCGGTGCAGGCCCGGTCCGGGCCGCTGTAGACGTTGCACAGGGCGAAGTTGCCCTTGTGCACGTTCTCCGCCGTGAAGAAGAACCGGTGGTCGTGGAACCACATCGAGCTCTGGATCTCGCGGTAATCGCCCTCGACCTGCATCAGGCCGCCGTCGTCGGTCGGCCCGGACGCCTTCTTCTGGTAGAGCGGGTCGCTGAAGGCGCGATGGCTCGGCAGGTCGCGGCGGGCGAGCGTCAGGGCCCAGTGATAGTCGTAGAACGTGCCGGGGAAGTGATAGGCGTTGCAGGCGCCGTCGCTCTCCGCGCCGTTGTGGGCGTTGTGGAAGTGGGTCGTGATCTCGTTGCGGCCGAACCCCTTGTTCTGGGTGCGGTCCACCGGCAGGTCGTTGTAGATGCGGGTGAGCATCGGCTCGCCGTAGCGCGCCTTGATCAGGCAGGGCATGCCGTAGCCGAGGCGCGAGCCGCCGCTTGAGCCAGCATGGCCCGGCTGGCGCACGCCGAACGACCACAGGGCGTTCATGTCCTGCTCGGGCATCTCCCCGCAGAAGCGCGTTCCCGCCTCGCACTGCCCGAGGGACATGAGGTAGCCGACCTTCGGGAAGAGGTCGCGGTTCGAGCTCGTCGGGTTGTTCGTCCAGCGCTGATGGGCGAAGAACTCGCCCGGCGGACGGCCCTCGACCGGCCCCCGATAGGTGAGCGGGTTCTTCAGGCGCTCCCAGCCCGGCCCCTTCTTGCTCCACTCGTCGTGGTAGGAGAGGCGCCGGCCCGGCATCTCGGAGAGCGGGCGCCCGTCCGGACCCATCCAGAGCACGTCGTCGCTGCCCGCCGCCGAGACCAGGGGGATGCGCGGCTGGACCAGGGGCCGGTGCAGGCGCTCGTGGAACTTCTGCGCGCCGAAGAGGGGGCTGCGCGGG
>NZ_BJZU01000052.1 GCF_007992195.1 Methylobacterium oxalidis
CCCGCATCCGGATTCGCGACGTGGACTTGGGATCCAGAAACATGGCGATCAATCCCCAGCGACGCGCCGGCCCCGTCCCCGGCCCGCGGGGACCGGAGGTCTGTCCGACATCCATTGACCGTGTGACGGCCTCCTGCGCGCGGCACCTGCGCTGCCCGCGGCCTGCGGCAGGCACCGGACGCGCTCGCGCCGGTCCGAGAACTGCCGCCGGTCCGCGGACCGATCGTGCCCGCCGAGGCCGCACCGCCGGAAGGTCTTCAGGATCGTCCTGCCAAGCTCCTCGCCGCGAGCTTGATCATACCGATGCCCCCTCCGTCGATGAGCCGTTCGGCTCGTTCGTCTCAGTTGAATCAACGACCGTATTCTTATTTTTGTCGATTAGATCCCGCACAACATATATTCGCGATGCAGATCCAGAAAGCACGCCGGTCGTGAAGATTTATAAACTTTAAATTGCACTCATAATACGAGCGGTAACTACGCAGATCAGAAAAAGTACGCTTTGCGACCGATTTTCTAGATGGTTCTGTCTCGTACGACTCTGTGCGCTGAGAATCTCAGCACAGGGATGCTTGTCCCAAATCGCGATAATTTTCAATAACTCTGTGTTATTAGAACGTATTAGTCACTCGCACCGTACGAGATTGAACAGGATCGGGCGTCCTGTGCAACCGTGTCGAACCGAAGAGGGGAAAATGCGCGGGACGTTGCCGCTGCTGCTCGGGCCACGGCAGTATTGCCGTTTATCAAGACTTGAGAAACCGACTTCAGGACAGGCAAGACGCGGAAAAGCCGCTGTCGAGGCTGGCAGGAGCGTGTCAGGGATGGTCGCGCCTACACTCTGATGTCGACGCGCCGCCGCCGCTCGGTGGCAGCGCCGGCGCCCGGACCATCCTGCCCGCGAGGCTCCGGACGCTGCACGAGTTCCACCGTCACGATGTCGCGGGCATTCTCACCCCGACGCAATTGTGAATTGCGCGCCGACAGTTCGAGATCCGCCTGCCGCAGCAGGCCGATCGAGGTGAGCGGCACGCCGCTGATCATCGGCCGACCCTCCGACAACGCCGCGCGGGTCCGACGCACGGGACGGCCAGTCAGCACGAGGCGCGCGAAGATCCGGTTTCCGAGATCCGTCGAATGCCGCGAATCCGGCTCAGGCCCGCTCGCGCCGCCGCAGCAGGTACTCAAGGCGCTCCTGCCAGCTCTGCGACTGCTCGGCGGCGGAGAGTTGCAGCCCGCGCTTCGTCGCCATGAGATCGAGGATCATGAGGACGATCCAGGGCCCACCGATGCCGAAGAAGAATCCCATCGCCCGTCGCCTCCCGGTCAGCGCGACCTCGAGAATCGCGGCCGCCGATGATAGGCACCCGGACCGGGGCGGCAAGCGTGCGTCCGGTGCGGTATCCTGGCGGATCCGGGAGGCTGGGGTCGGGCGTTGTGTCCGGAGCCCGGTTCCCTTCTTTGTCCAGCACCGGCAGTTGGACGCATATGCGCCGCGGCAGCCCTGGTGCATGATGATCGCGCCCGATCATCTGCGACGCGTTCCTGTTTGCTGACCTCATGCCCCGTTCCGTGACCTACCGGATCACCGACAGACCCGACGGCCGCTTCGACGTCGTCGTGACCCTGGAAGCGACGGGGGCAGACCCCGTCAAGACCTTCCTGCGGGACGGGGTCGGAACGCTCGCCGAGGCCGAGGCCTGGGTCGAGGGCCTGCGCATCCTCATGGCGGCCGTGGGCGCTCCCGTGGCCCGGAGCGAGGACGCAGAGGCGGCCGTGCCCGAGGCCGCGCTGCACCGCTCCGATCTCTGAGGGATCGCCTCAGGGCAGGATCGGCGTGCAGACGGAGCCGGCACCCGGCCCGAGCGGGACCACGGCGACCGGGACGCCGTAGAGGCGCTCCAGGCTCGCCGGGGTGATCGTCTCCTCCGGGGGCCCGAGCCCCGCGAGGCGCCCGTCCCGCAGCAGGGCCACCCGGTCGGCGCAGAGAAAGGCGTGCCCGGGATCGTGCGTCGAGAGCACCACGCCGAGACCCCGTCCGGCGAGGCGGCGGATCTGGCCGAGCACCCGGGCCTGGTTGCCGAAATCCAGGCTCGCCGTCGGCTCGTCCATCACGAGGAGGCGGGGCTCGCCCGCGAGCGCGCGGGCGATCAGGGCGAGCTGGCGCTCGCCGCCGCTGATCTCGGTGTAGACGCGCTCCGCGAGGCGGGCGATGCCCAGGTCGTCGAGCGCGGCCTCGGCGGCCGCGTGATCCGCCCGGCCCGGGCTCGCGAAGGCCTCCAGCCGGCTCGCCCGGCCCATCAGGACCACCTCGCGCACGGTGAAGGGGAAGAGGGCGGCGTGCGCCTGGGGCACGTAGGCGATGCTGCGGGCGAGCCGCGCCCGGGACCAGCGGGCGGCGTCCTCTCCCTCCACCAGCACGCGCCCGGCCTTGGCGGGCAGCAGGCCGAGCAGGGTCTTGAACAGGGTGGTCTTGCCGCAGCCGTTGGGGCCGAGCAGGCACAGCACCTCGCCCGCCGAGAGGGCGAAACCCACCCCCGCGCCGACGATGCGCGCGCCGTAGCCGAAGGCGAGATCCTCCACGCGCAGCAGCAGGGTCTGCGCGCTCACGACCAGCCCCGCCGCGCGGTGGCGAGCAGCCACAGGAAGAAGGGGGCGCCGATCAGCGCCGTGAGGATGCCGAGCGGCACCTCGATCACCGCGACCGTGCGGGCCGCGAGATCGACCGCCAGCAGGTAGCCCGCCCCGAGGAGCAGGGAGGCGGGCAGCAGGCGCCGGAAGTCCGGCCCGACGAGGAGCCGGGCGACGTGGGGGACGATGAGCCCGATCCAGCCGATCACGCCGGTGACCGACACCGCGGCGGCGGTGACGAGGGTGGCGGCCGCCACGAACAGGGGGCGCAGCGCCCGCGTCTCGACGCCGAGCGCGCGGGCCTCCTCCTCGCCGAGGCTCATCAGGTTCATGCGCCAGCGCAGCAGCACGAGGGGCGCGAGGCCGATCAGGATCGCGGGCAGGATCGCGCCGATGTCGGGCAGCGTCACCGCCGAGAGGCTGCCGAGCAGCCAGTAGGTGATGGCGGGAAGCTGGTTGTAGGGGTCGGCGAGCACCTTGAGGAGCGAGATCGCGGCGCCGAGCACCGCCCCGACCGCGACGCCCGCCAGCACGAGGGTCAGCACCGGGTCGTGGCGCCTCACCGCCGCGCCGACCCCGTAGACGATGGCCACCGCCCCGAGCCCGCCGAGGAAGGCCAGCCCCTGGATCGCGGCGACCGGCAGGGACAGGAAGATGCCGGCGACCGCGCCGAGGCTCGCGCCGGCCGAGACGCCGAGGATGTCCGGCGAGACGAGGGGGTTGCGGAAGAGGCCCTGGTAGGTCGCCCCCGCCGCCGCGAGGCCGGCGCCGACCACGAGCGCCCCGGCGACCCGGGGCAGGCGCACCTGCAGGATCACGGTCTCGGCCGTCGCGTCGACGCCGCTCGGCAGGCCGAGGAGCTTGGCGGCGAGCACCGCCACGATGTCCCCCGGCGGCACGCCGTAGCGGCCGGTCGCGAGCGACAGGAGGGCGAGGAGGAGGAGCGCGAGGACGGGCAACAGGCCGCGCAGCAGGCGTCGCGGCAGCGCGGCCGCGGCGCCCGCTCCACCGGTGGCGACGGCGCGCGTCACCGCCCCGCGCCCTTCAGGAGCGTGCCGATCTGCTCGGGCGTGAGCTCGACGTGGTAGAAGAGGCGGTAGAAGTCGCGGGTCGCCGCCTCGATCGGCTCGGGGAACAGGTCCGGGTGCAGCACGCCCGCGAGCCAGCGCAGGCCGATCAGGCGGTTGACGCCGGGCGGCGCGTCGAACCAGCCGAAGGGCAGGCGGGGCGCCTGATAGATCCGGCCGGCGCGCACGGCCCTGAGGCCGCTCCAGAGCGGGTCCGCGGCGAGGCTCGCGCGGAACGGCGCGTCGAGGGTGAGGATCACGTCCGGGTCCCAGGCGAGAACCTGCTCGGGCGAGACCGTGGTGAGCCCGCCCCGGCCCGCCGCCGCCGCGACGTTGCGGCCCCCCGCCACCTCCAGCACCTCGGTGTTGATGGAGCCGGCGAGCCCCGTCTCCAGCCCCTTCGGCCCGCGTCCGTAATAGACGCGCGGGCGCTTCTCCTCCGGGACCGTCGCGACCTTCGCGGCCACCTCCGCGAGCGTGCGCCCGGCGGCGTCCGCGAGTTCGGCGGCGCGGGCTCCCGCGCCAATCGCGGCGCCGAGGCCGCGGTAGGTCTCGGGGATCGCCGCGAAGCGCCCGTCGAGGAGGAGATAGGGTATGCCGGTCTGCTCCTGCACCCGGTCGGCGAGGGAGGCGTAGGTGGGCCCCGTCGAGCCCACGTCGACGATGAGGTCGGGCTTCAGGGCGAGGATCGCCTCGACGTTGGCCGTGTTGCCGCGCCCCGTGAGGCGGCCGGTCGTCGGCAGGTCCCAGGTCTCGGGGGCGAGGTAGGGCCTCTCGTCGGGGTAAGGCGCACGCACCCAGCCGATCAGCTTGGCCGGCGCGAGGGTGTAGAGGAGCACCGAGGCCGGGGGTCCCGCGGCGAGCACGCGCTCGACGCGCTCGGGCAGCGTGACCCGGCGCCCCGCCGCATCGACCACGTCACGGGCCGCGGCCGGAGCGAGGCCGCCGAGGAGGCCGAGCAGCAGGACGAGCGCGCGGGCGGCGAGCCGGGTGCGGGCGCGCGGCTGTGGGGCGGGAGGCATGGCGGCGTGTGTCTCGGCGGGCGGGTCTCGGGCAAGCTTAGTGCGCGGCCGCGGTTCCGCCTATGCGGCCCGCGAGCCCCCTCGCGCGAAGGTGGGACACTCCGCCGGCGAACCACGCCCCGCCCTCGTCGCTTGAGAGAGGCGCGTTCACAACCGAGGGTCTTCCATGTGGTATCTCTACGGCCTCGCGGTGCTGGCCGGCATCGGCAACGCGGTGCAGTCCGGCACCAACGCCGCGCTGGCCAAGACCCTGGCGCAGCCCTTCGCGGCGGGGCTCGCGGTGGCCTGCGTGACCGGAACGACCTTCCTCGTGGTCGGGCTTGTCTCCGGCCGGCTCAGCCTGCCGAGCGCCGAGCAGGCCCTGCAGGCGCCGTGGTGGGTCTGGATCGGCGGCGCGCTCGGGGCCGTCGTCGTGTTGTCCCAACTCTTCGTGGCCCGGCAGATCGGGGCGGCGCCGTATCTCGGCATCCTCGTCACGGCCGGCGTCGCCACCTCGATCCTGCTCGACCATTTCGGCTGGGTCGGGTTCGAGCCGCATCCGGCGGGGCTCTGGCGCATCCTCGGGGCCGTCCTGATGGTCGCCGGCGTGACCCTGGTCGCGGTGACCTGACCCGATCCGTCGATTCCCGCGCGTTCCGGTTGCGGCCGGTTAAGACCTTGCCGGCAGGATGCGATCCGGACCACGGAGACGTGACGGATGCGGTGTCTTCTCCTCTGCGGGGCCGCGGCCCTGACCTTCGCGGGCGCCCTGCCGGCCGAGGCCCGGGGCGGCCGGTTCTCGGGCTTTCGCGCGCACCACACGCCGGTGCGCGCGTCCGAACCCGTTCGCACCCGGGCGGAATCGGCACCGCTCGGCGGCCTGACCCTGCGGCTCGGGCCGGAGGCGGCCTCGCGGCCCGTGCCGGTCGCCGGCGCCCTCCCGGTGCGCCCGCTGGTGGGCGCCGCCACGCCCGTCCCGGTCGCGGGTCCCGCGCCGGTCCGCGAGGCGAGCGCGAAGGAGCCCCGCTGCCCGACCGGGCGGCTCGTCGGCGGAAGCCAGGACCCTGCCTCCGGCTTCTGCCTGATCAACTGATCCGGGAGCCGCGCACGCCCGGGACCGAGCGGACCCGGGGCGCGCGCGGCGACCTTCGACCAAAGTCCGATCGACGGGCGCACGCCACGCGGTAGCCTCAGGCGGGCATCGCGGGGAGGCGGCATGCGGGGCGAGGCTTCAGGGACCGCGTCGGAGACGGCGCTCGCCGAACGGATCGCGTCCGAATTGCGTGCCGCCGCGCGCTTCCACGCGCGGAACGGGCACGGCGCCGTCGCCGAAGCCCTGCACGGCGAGGCCCACCGCCATGCCCGCGAGGCGGCGCAGCTGCGGCAGCGGGCGCTGTCCGCTCTCGAAGCCCCGGCCTGAGCCGGCCGGCGCGGTACGGATCACTCGTCGAGGCCGATCAGCGCCGCGTCGCCGCCGGAGGCGGCGGTGTTGATCGTCACCGTCTGCTCGGCGGCGAAGCGGGGCAGGTAGTGGGGGCCGCCGGCCTTCGGGCCGGTGCCGGAGAGGCCGCATCCGCCGAAGGGCTGCACACCGACCACCGCGCCGATCATGTTGCGGTTGACGTAGACGTTGCCGTGGGGAAGCCGCTCCACCACCCGCGCCACCGTGGCGTCGATGCGGGAATGGATGCCGAGGGTCAGGCCGTAGCCCGTGGCCGCGATCGCCTCCAGCACCCGGTCGAGATTGGAGGCGTCGTAGCGCGCGACGTGGAGGATCGGGCCGAACACCTCCTCGGCGAGATCCGCCGGCCCCGCGACCTCGTAGATCTGAGGCGCGACGAAGTGGCCGCCCGCGGGCGGCCTGCCGTCGAGGTGGATCCGCGCGCGGACCCGCATCCGCGCGGCGTGCGCGTCGAGGCGCCGCTTCGCCTCGGCGTCGATGACGGGACCGACCTGTGTCGCGGGGTCGCGCGGGTCGCCGAGGCGGAGTTCGCGCGCGGCGCCCGCCACCATCGCTATCACCCGGTCGGCCACGTCCGCCTGCACGAGGAGGAGGCGCAGGGCCGAGCAGCGCTGGCCGGCGGAGCGGAAAGCGGAGGCCACGACATCGTCGGCGACCTGCTCGGGCAGCGCCGTGGCGTCGACCAGCATCGCGTTGATGCCGCCCGTCTCCGCGATCAGCGGCACGATCGGCCCGTCCTTGGCGGCGAGTGCCCGGTTGATGCCCCGTGCCACCTCCGTCGAGCCCGTGAAGACGACGCCGCCCACGCGCGCGTCGGCGACGAGGCGGGCGCCGACCGCGCCGTCGCCCGGCACGAGTTGGAGTGCGCCTGTCGGGATGCCGGCCTGGTGGAGGAGGCGCACGGCCTCCGCCGCCACGAGGGGCGTCTGCTCGGCGGGCTTGGCCACGACCGCGTTGCCCGCCATCAGGCCGGCGGCGACCTGCCCCGTGAAGATCGCGAGCGGGAAGTTCCAGGGCGAGATCGCGACGAAGACGCCGCGGCCGCGCAGCGCCAGACGGTTCGATTCGCCCGCCGGACCGGTGAGGGCACGGGGCTCGGCGAACAGGCGCCGACCCTCGAGCGCGTAGTAGCGGCAGAAATCGACCGCCTCGCGCACCTCGGAGAGCGCGTCCTCGATGGTCTTGCCGGCCTCCGCCTGGAGCAGGTGGATCAGGCGTCCGCGCCGTGCCTCGATCAGGTCCGCCGCCCGCTCCAGCGCCGCGGCCCGCTCGGCGGCCGCGGTGGCGTCCCAGGCCCGGACCGCGCGGGCGGCCGCCGCCACGGCCGCGTCGGCGGTCTCCGGAGCCGCCTCGACGACGCGGCCGACGACGCGGCCGTCGATCGGGCTGCGCACGTCGCGGGCCAGGCCCGCCTGTTCGGCCCCGTCGAGGAGGGGGGCGGCGCGCGCCGGCCCCGCGGCGGCGCGCGCCGCGGCCAGCAACGCGTCGAGCTCGGCCACGGCTCCGAACTCGATGCCGGCCGCCACGCGGCGGCCCGGGCCGTGGATCTCCCGCGGCAGGGGCAGGCGCGGGTGGCGGGCGCGCTCCGGCGCGCCGACGCTCTCGGCCGGGCGGCGCAGCAGGGTCTCGACGGGGACGGACGGGTCGGCGGCGAGGGAGACGAAGGAGGAGTTGGCCCCGTTCTCGAGGAGCCGCCGCACGAGGTAGGCGAGGAGGTCGCGGTGGCCGCCCACCGGCGCGTAGACGCGGCAGGCCGTGCCGGGCCGCCGCGCGAGGAGACGCTCGTAGAGGGCCTCGCCCATGCCGTGCAGGCGCTGGAACTCGTAGCCCTCGGGCGTGCCGGCCCGCTCCGCGATGCTCGCCACGGTGAGCGCGTTGTGGGTGGCGAATTGCGGGAAGAGGTGGGGCCGGTGCGCGAGGAGCCGCCCGGCGGCGGCCATGTAGCTGAGGTCGGTCGTGCTCTTGCGGGTGAAGACCGGGTAGTCGGCCAGGCCGCGCTCCTGCGCCCGCTTCACCTCCGTGTCCCAGTAGGCGCCCTTCACGAGCCGCACCATCAGCCGCCGCCCGAGTCCGCGGGCGAGGTCGGCCACGTGGTCGATCACCGGCAGGCAGCGCTTCTGGTAGGCCTGCACCGCGAGCCCGTAGCCGTCCCAGCCCGCGAGCGAGGGATCGGCGAGCACCGCCGCGAACACGGCCAGCGACAGTTCCAGCCGGTCGGCCTCCTCGGCGTCGACCGTGAAGACGAGGTCGTGCGCGCGGGCCGCCCGGGCGAGGTCGAGGAGGACGGGCACGAGTTCGTCCATCACGCGGGCCCGGCTCAAGGGCTCGTAGCGCGGGTGGAGCGCCGAGAGCTTGACCGAGATCCCGGGCCGTCCGGGCAGCGGCGCGTTGCCGGCGGCGCGGCCGATCGCGGCGATGGCCCCGGCATAGGCCGCCCGGTAGGCCTCGGCGTCCGCCGCCGTGCGGGCGCCCTCGCCCAGCATGTCGAAGGAGTAGCGGTAGTGCCGGGCCTCTCCCGTGCCCGCGCGCCGGAGGGCCGCCGTGATCGTCTCGCCGAGCACGAAGTGGCCGCCCATCACCCGCATCGCCTGGCGCGCGGCGGTGCGCAGCGCCGGCAGGCCGATGCGCCGGGCAAGGGAAGCGAGCACGCCCTCGGGCGTCTCGCCGGGCTGGATGATCCGGGCCGAGAGGCCGAGGGCCCAGGCCGAGGCGTTGACGAGGAGGGCGCCGGAGCGCGTGGCGTGGTGAGCGAAATCCCCCTGGCCGAGCTTGTCCTCGATCAGCCGGTCGGCGGTGGCCGCGTCCGGGACGCGCAGCAGCGCCTCGGCCAGGACCATCAGGGCGAGCCCCTCGCGGGTCGAGAGGCTGTACTCGCGCAGCATGTCCTCGACGCCGCCGAGGCCGCCCTCCGCCGCCCGGATCGCCTCGACGAGGTCGCGGGCGAGCGCGTCGACCCGCGCCTCGGCCGCGGCGTCGCGCCTCGGTCCCGCCAGGGGATTTCCCAGGAAGCCCCGAACGAGGGCGGCATCGTCCGCCGCGTAGGGCGCGGCGAAGGCGGGGAGGGCGGGCGGCACCGGGAGCGGCATGGCGGACGTGCCTCGGACGGGCGCGCGGCCCTCTCGCCCGGCGGCAGGATCCGTGCCGGGGATGCGCCTGTCGCGCACGGGCCGGCGGGCGGCGGCATTGTAGGCGGAGGCGCCGTGCCCCGCGAGATCCGCCGCGCGCGTGCTACCGCGCGGGCGGCGTCTTCCAGTCCTCGTAGGCACTGTGGCCGGGCGCGCCCTGGTCCGCGGGCTCGGTGGCGCCGGGCGAGCCCGCTCCCTCGGGGCGGCCGGTCCGGGGCTGATCCGGGTAGGCGCGCGGGCCGGCCGGCGGCTGCGCCGGATCCTCGCCGGGCCCCGGATCGGCGGGTCCGGGCTCGGGATCGGTGATGCGGCTCATGCGCGGGTCTCCTCCGGAATGCCTTGACGCTCCAGGGAGACGGCCGGGCGGCGGAGCGGGTTCCCCCGCCGCTTCGGCCAATCGCGTCAGTGCAGGGCTTGGTGCTCGCGCTTGAGCACGTAGCCGTTATCGGTGAGCCGGGTCCGCCGGGCGGCCGGGACGTCCTGCGCCCGCCAGTAATGGGTGACGAGGCTGCGGCGGGTCTGCGTCGGGTCGAGGATCGGCGCGCCACCGTGCAGGACCTGGCTGTGCCAGATGAGCACGTCGCCCGGCTCGCCGTAGAAGTAGACCGGCTCGATCTCCCGGGTCGTCTCCGCGACGTAGGCCTGAGCGGGCGCGAGGTCGTAACCGAGAGCCGCGATGCTCCCGTTCGGAAACAGGTAGGGCGGGATCTTGTGGCTGCCCGGATAGACGAAGAGCGGTCCGTTCCGGTCCGTGTAGGTGTCGAGGCAGATCGAGGAGACCGCCATCTTGTCCTTGACCGGCGGCGGCATGAACCAGCTGTCGTAGTGGGCAGTCTGCGCGCTGCCGTAGAGGAAGTTCAGGGAGTTGCAGACCATCGGATCGCCGTCGAGGAGCTCGTCGAGCACCTGCGTCAGGCGGGCATCGAGGTTGCACGACCGGATCACGCTCGAATCGAGGAACAGGTCGTTGATCTTGACCGGCCCGGAGAAGGCGGAGGCGGGCACGTCGGCGATCCGCATCCGCCGCCCCGACAGCTCGCCCGAGATGATGTCGACGGTGACCTCGGGGTAGCGGTCGCGATGCTCCAGCAGGCCCCGGACCTCGGCGTTGACCGCCGCGATCGTCTCTGGCGCGAAGAACTTCGGGAGGATCAGGTAGCCGTTGTCGTCCCAGAACGCTCGCTGCTCCGACGTGAGGGCACGCTCGGACGAGCCGGTGATTTTCTTGAGGAAGTTCAACATGGGATTCCGTTCGGATCGATCGGTCCGGTTGGGCGGAGCGATTGGTGGCCAGAGACCGGAACCTGTCAACCGGCCAGGGAGATCATCGCGGGCCGCACACGATCTCGGCAGGACCTGTGTTGAATTCTCGGTACGGTTGCTGGCCGACACGCGTCGATTGATTTGATCGAGCGTATCGTCCGCGCCTGATCCACCGTCGACCTCATCCATCTGGAGGATGATTTCTGCCCTTCTCGGCGGCTTTCTGTAGCGGCCTGCGGAGGGGTTGCCATGCAGAGAGTGACGTATCAGCCGCCCTGGATCGCGCGTCGGGCCGAACGCCTGCGCGCCCGCCGCGGCAAGGGGCGCGTGGTGCGCTGGATCGCCTATGCCGGGTCCCCCGCCGCGGACCGGCCGGACCGATCCGAGACCGCGCCGAACGAGGCCGGCCGGGCGCGGGACGCGGACGGCGCAGAGCCTCCGGGCAACATCGTGCACCTGCGCCCGCGACCCGGATCGAGCCCGCAGATCCCGGGCTGAGGACTCACCGCGGAGCCCGTCCGGCGGCCTCGGGGACGGGGCCGGTCGGCCGGCCCTTGCGCCGCGCCGCGGGATCGCGCACGGGTCGGGCATGAAGCAGCTCGAAGCCCTCATCGCCTGGACTCCGATCCGCTGGGCGGACCTGCGCCCCGAGACGGCCGGACAGGTCGCCGTGCTGCCCTTTCCCGACACCGAGGGACGCGCCAAGGGCTTCATGATGAGCGCGGGCGCGAGTTCCTCCGCCCTGCGGACGCTCTCCGAGGAGCAGCGGATCGCGCGGCTCTTCATCGACTTCAACACCCTGGTGGTGCGCGACGGGCTCGATCCGCAGACGGTGCACCGGGCCTTCCTCGCCATCGACGAGTACCGCTTCCGCATCGCGCCGGACACCGAGGGCGCGGAGTTCGAGGATCCCCCGGAAGAGGATTGAGCCTCGTTTCCGGAAACACTCCGCGACAAAAAACGCCCTCGGCCGCGGACGCCCAAGCCTCGACACCGGCTCCGGTGCCCTACCTGATGGCAGGCCAGACAAGGCCGCGCCGGAGGTTCCATGGCCGGAAGTCCCATCCTCGCGACACGCCGCGCCGTCCTCGCCGGCGCCGCGCTGCTGCCCGCATTCCTGCCCGGCGCGCTCCGGGCGGCCGAGGGCGCGCTGATCCGGCGGCCGATCCCGTCCTCGGGCGAGCCGCTTCCCGCCATCGGGATCGGCACCTCGCGCCGCTACGAGGTGGAGCCCGTGCCGGAGAAGATCGCGCCCCTGCGGGAGGCAGTGGAGCGGTTCGTGGCGCTCGGCGGCACGGTCATCGACACGGCGCCGAGCTACGGTACAGCCGAGGACGTGCTGGGCCAGATCCTGCAGGGGGGCCTCCGGGAGAAGGTGTTCCTGGCGAGCAAGGTCAGCGAGACCGGGCGCGAGGCCGGCGCGGCGCAGATCGCCCGCTCCTTCGAGCGCCTGCGCACGGACCGCATCGACCTCATCGCCGTGCACAACCTGATCGACCCGGCGAGCAACCTCGCGACCGTGCGTGACCTGAAGGCCAAGGGCCGCGTCCGCTACGTCGGCGTCACGGTCTGGCGGGACGGGCAGTTCGCCGAGCTCGAGCCGCTGATGAAGCGCGAGGCCCTCGATTTCATCCAGGTCAACTACGCCATCGACAACCGGGCGGCGGCCGAGCGCGTCCTGCCGCTCGCGGCCGAGCGCGGCATGGCCGTGATGGTCAACGTGCCCTTCGGGCGCGACCGCCTGTTCAAGGCCGTGCAGGGGCGCGAGCTGCCGCCCTGGGCCGCCGAGTTCGATTGCGCGAGCTGGCCGCAATTCTTCCTGAAGTACGTCCTCGCCAACCCGGCCGTCACCTGCCCGATCCCCGGCATGGCGAAGGTCGCTTACGTCGAGGACAATCTCGGCGCCGCCCGCGGGCGCCTGCCCGATGCCGCGGCGCGGGCCAAGATGGAGGCGTTCATCGATGCGCTCTGAACCCACGCGCCGCGCGGCCCTCGCGCTCGCCCTCGGCCTGCTGGCCCTCCCGGCACAGGCCCAGGACGCCGCCGGGAAAAAGCCCCTGCGCATCGGGATCATCGGCGCGGGCAAGATCGGCGGCACCATCGGCACCCTCTGGGTCAAGGCCGGGCACGAGGTGATGTTCTCCTCCCGCCACCCGGAGGAATTGAAGGGGCTCGTGGAGGGCCTCGGCGAGCGGGCGCGGGCGGGCACGCCGGCCGAGGCGATCCGCTTCGGCGAGGCGATCCTCGTGGCGGTGCCCTACAAGGCCTATCCGCAGCTCAAGGCCGATTACGGCGAGCCCTTGAAGGGCCGGATCGTGCTCGATGCCGGCAACGCGACGCAGGCGCGCGACGGCGACCTCTACGCCGAGGTCTCGGCCAACGGCATCGGCGCGACCAGCGCCAAGTACCTGGCCGACGCCCGGCTGGTGCGGGCCTTCAACGCCGCGAACTACCGGGTCTTCGAGGCCAACGCGAACCGGCCCGCGCCCCGCATGGCGGTGCCGATCGCGGCCGACGACGAAGCGGCCCTGGAGATGGGCAAGCGGCTCGTCTCGGATGCCGGCTTCGACCCCGTTGCGGTCGGCACGCTGAAGGACGCGGACCGGTTCGCGATGGGCTCGCCCGGCTTCGGGCACAACCTGTCCGCCCCGGACCTGCGCGCCAAGCTCGGACTCGCCCCGTGAGGCGGCGGGCCACCGCGGCCGATCCTGTCCATGGCTGAGGCGGCCCCGGAGCGGGGTTTCCTCGCCCGGCTCGTCGACGTGCGGCCCGCGGAGGGCCGGGCGCTCGCCTGGTCCTGGGCCTACATCTTCTCGATCCTCGCCGCCTACTACGTGCTGCGGCCGATCCGCGATCAGATGGGGGTGGCCGGCGGCACCGAGAACCTGCCCTGGCTGTTCACGGCGACGCTCGTGGGCATGCTCGCCCTCAACCTGCCCTTCGGCTGGCTGGTGAAGAACCTGCCGCGAGCCCGCTTCGTGCCGCTGACCTACCGGTTCTTCGCCCTCAACATCCTGCTCTTCGCGCTCGCCCTGTACCTCGCTCCGCCGGAGGCCGACGTCTGGATCGGGCGCGTGTTCTTCGTCTGGCTGTCGATCTTCAACCTGTTCGTGGTGTCGATCTTCTGGGCGACGATCGTCGACGTGTTCTCGACGGAGCAGGGCAAGCGCCTGTTCGGCTTCATCGCGGCCGGCGCCACGCTCGGCGCCATCGCGGGCTCGGCGGTGACGGTCTCCCTCGCCCGCTCCGTGCCGACCTGGGCGCTGCTCCTCTGCGCCGTGGTGCTGCTCGAGGCGGCGGTGTTCAGCATGCGGGGCCTGGCACGGCTCTCGGAGAGCCTGCACCGCGTCCCCGCGGAGTCACCCGAGCATGCCCCGATCGGCGGCAGCGCGCTCGCCGGCCTCACCCGGACGCTCGCCTCGCCCTACCTCCTGAGCATCGGCCTGTTCCTGCTCCTGTTCTCGGTCACCACCACCTTCCTGTATTTCGAGCAGCTGAACATCGCCAAGCGCAGCTTCCCCGACCGGGGTGCGCAGACGGCCTTCTTTGCCGGCGTCGATCTCCTGGTGAACGGGCTGACGCTCGGGGTGCAGCTCTTCCTGACCGGGCGCATCGTGCGCAGGTTCGGCGTCGGCTGGACCCTGGCCCTCCTGCCCGCGGCGAGCGTGATCGGCTTCGCGGCGCTGGCGCTCGCGCCGACCATCACGGCCTTCGTCGTCGTCTATGTGCTGCGCCGGGCCGGCAACTTCGCGATCGCGCGCCCGGTCCGCGAGGTGCTGTTCACGGTGGTGCCGCGGGAGGACCGCTACAAGGCCAAGAGCTTCATCGACACGGTGGTCTACCGGCTCGGCGACCAGGTCGGCGCGTGGTCCTACGCGGGGATCGCGGCGCTCGGCTTCGGCGCCACGGCGGTGGCGGTGACGGCCGTGCCGCTGTCGCTGGCGTGGCTCCTCAACAGCCTCTGGCTCGGGCGCGCGCAGGAGAGGCGGGCGCAGGAGAGGCGGACGGACGGAGCCGGCGAGGCCGATGCCGCCCGTCCGGGCCCGGCGCCGGCCTGAATCAGCGCCGTCGGATCCGCCGCGAGCGGGCCGGAGCCGGCGCGAGGCGCAAGGAGGGGCTCGCCGCGCGCGAGGCGGCGAGCAGGGCTGCGAGGCCGGCAAGGAGAGCGGCCGAGGAGAGGACGGTGGCGGCATGAGCGCCGCTCAGGTGCTCGGCCAATGCGACGATCGTCATGGATCTGCCCTCCGATTCCCGTTCCGAAGGGTGGTCGCCGCATGGTTAACGGATCGTTAAGGCCGATCCTCCGGAGCGAGCGCGTCGAGGCGGGCGCGGCCCTCCTCGGTGATCTCCCAGACCGCGAAGGTGCCGCCGATATGCGGGCCCGCCTGTGTGCCGACCCATTGCAGGCGACCGGCCCGCTCCAGGACGCGCAGGCGCGCATGGTCCCGGGGCCAGGCGCGGTCCGGGCTCTGCTTGATCGAGATGCGGCCCTCCACCGCGATGGCGGCCTTGTTGAGCAGACGACGCTCGTGGCGCGGCATGTATCCTCCTGTCCGACGTTCTGCGGCGGCCGTGCGGCCGCGAGGCGAGGGCCATCGCCGCCGGCGCGGGGCGATGGGTGAGGGGCCGTGCGGCCGTCCGCCCAGGAGCGGGGGAGGGCCGTGCGGCGCGGGTGGGATGGACCCGACGTCCCGTCGAGGCCCGGGGCATCCTCCAGGATGCCGTGGCGCTGCCTCCGGCGAGGGGCGGACCGGCCGAATCGGCAGGATCTCGGGAAGCGCCGGCGAAGCTTAACCGCAGAATTGCCACACGCAAGGCTCAGTTGAGACGTTCGATCAAGGCCCCCGCCGAGCCCTGATCATGGCGCCTCCGTCACACCCGCGAGGCACTGGACGGGGGGCCGTCCGGTCCTGTTAAAGGCATTTGTTAACCACGATCCGGGGAACCTGCCGCCGGGCTCCGGGGTCACCCCGGCAGCCGAGCGGAGCCGTCGCGACGCGGCGGGGAACTGGGAGAGGGTGTTTGCAGGGACTGCGCCTCAGCCTCGCGGGCTGCCTCGGCCTCCTGATCGCGCAGCAGGCCGCGCCGCTCCGCGCCGAGCCGTCGGTCGAGCCCCTGCCGGATGCGGCTGCGCCGCCCCTGTTCCTGCGCATACGCCCGCAGGGTGCGCCCCTCGACATCGGCGCGGCCGGGGGCTCGGCGCCGCTCACGGAGGCCGAGATCGCCCGCAGGGCCCTTGCGGCGCGCGAGGCGGTGTGGGAGCGCGCGACCGCCCGCGCGCGCATCGCGATCGCCTCCGTCTGCACGGGATGCCTGAAACCGGAGCCCGCCGCGCCGGCCCCGGCTCCCGAGACCGCGGGGACGGCCCCCGGGACGCCCGCCGCGATCCGCTCGGCCGAATCGATCACCGGAGGAGATCCATGACGCAATCCCATCCGACCAGCGGCGCCACGCCGGACCCGAACTGCCCCGTCTCCCTCGACCTCCTCGGCGAGGTCTACCGGGCCGACGATTACGACCTGCCCGAGATCCTGGCCCGGATCCCGCCGCTGACCCGGGCGAAGCTCGCCGCCTACCTCTACGGCAAGAGCCACATGCACCAGCTCGGCCTGACGGTGGCGCGCGCCTGTGAGCGGGACGATCTCGTCCGGGCCGCGGGCGAGATCGGCTCGGTGATCCACGGGCAGGCCCATCTGAAGCCCGCCCGGCCCGCTCCGAGCGAGCCCGCCGCCCGCCCCGGCGCGGCCAAGCCCGGCGCCCCGCGCAAGATCAGCCTCGGCGGATCGGCCGCCAAGGGCCGCAGTTTCGACGACTGATGCCTGCCGCGCCTCGGCACCGCCCTCATCCGGCTCCCGGACGGACCGGCGCAGGGGCGCGGCGGCTTGACAGGGAGCCCAGGGCCGGGCGGGCGAACGCTCGGCTCGCGGAAACGAGCCGGCCGAGCCCGAGGTCGGCGGCAGGCATGGATGGAGGCGACGGGATGTTCGGTGCGTGGTGGAAGCTCGGGGTCGATGCCACACTGCTGGCATTCGAATCGCAGCAGGTGATCGGCATGCGGCTGGTGAAGCTCTCCGCCGGCGGCGCCGCCGCCCAGGTCGAGGCGCAGCGCATGGTCAACGAGAAGATCATGGCCGCCGGCGAGGCCGCCCTCCTCGTCGCCTCCGGCGGCTCCACCGCCCGGGTCGTGGCGGGCTACCGCCGAAAGGTGCGGGCGAACGCGCGCCGCCTGTCGCGCGGGTAGCCGCGGAAAGGCAGTCCTGACGGCCGCCGTCCGTGGTTTCGCCCAATATTCGCGCGATAGTTGTGCGCAATCTGCCCAACAACTGCCGTTAACGATCCCTTAACCATGCCTTCGCATCGTCCGGACCGGACGACGGAAGAGGATGGACGACCATGTACGAGCAGCAGGTGCGCGAGCGCGCCTATTACATCTGGGAAGATGAGGGCCGGGTCATCGGGCGGGCCGAGGAGCACTGGTTCCGGGCCGAGGCCGAACTCGGCACGGCGCGGGCGGAGATCCCGGCCAAGCCTGCGGTCGAGGCCGCCGCGAAGTCGGCCAAGGCGTCCGCGAAGAGCGCGAAGGCCGAGGCTCAGGCTCCGGCCGAGGCCGTGAAGACGACCGCCAAGGCGCCTCCCAAGACCACCTCGAAGCCCGCCGCGAAGCCGGCCAAGGCCGAGGCCGAGACCAAGCCCAAGGCGCCCGCCAAGGCGGCGAAACCGGTCTCGAAGACCGCCGAGGCTTCGGCCAAACCGGCCAAGGCGGCCGCGAAGGACTCTGCCAAAGCCCCTGCCAAGACCCCTGCGAAGGCGAGCGCCGCCAAGGCGAAGTCCCCTCGCACCGCCGGCGCCTCCCTGCACTGAACGCCGCGGTCCGCCGCGCTTGAAGGGCCCGCCTCCACTCGGGGGCGGGCCCTTCGCGTTTCCGCGCGGAGCGGACCGTCGGGCTCGATCCTGCGGAACGCGCCTCGGGCTCGGCCGTTGTCACGGCAAAGCTTGACCGAACGAGCGGCCTTCGCTCCCGACGCGAACCCGAGAGAGGCGCCCATGAGACCCGCACCCGCCTTCCTCGCCCCCCTCTTGTCCGCCGCGCTCGCCCTTCCGGGCACCGCTCTCGCCGGCCCGCAGGCCGCTCCGTACCGCTACGCGGACCCGTCGGCCGCCCCGCTCCCCGTGACGGTGGGTGGCCGCGCCCCCTGGAGCCGGGACTGGGAGTACGATTCGGGCAGCGACAACGACCGGCGTCCGGAACTGCCCTATTACCAGCAGGGGCGCGGCCAGCAGACCGGCGGCCCGGCCCGCAATCTCCTGCCCGACGACGGGCTGCATCTGTTCCCGCGCTGAGATCCGGCCATGCGCGTGAGAGCGGTCATCTTCGACATCGACGGGACGCTCCTCGACAGCGTGGACCTGCACGCGCGGGCCTGGGTCGAGGCGTTCGCCCATTTCGGCGTGACGACCGCAGAGGCCGACGTGCGCCGCCAGATCGGCAAGGGCGGCGACCAGCTGATGCCGGTCTTCCTGCCCGAGGAGCGCGTGGCGCGCGAGGGCGAGACCATCGAGGCTTACCGCTCGGACCTGTTCAAGCGGGAATATCTGCCTCAGGTGCGCCCGTTCCCCGGGGTGCGCGCCCTGTTCGAGCGGATCCGCGCGGACGGACGCCGACTGGCGCTCGCCTCATCCGGCAAGCGATCCGAGGTCGAGCATTATCAGGAGATCCTCGGGATCGCCGATCTCGTCGACGTGACGACGAGCGCGGACGACGCGGACCGCTCGAAGCCGCATCCCGACATCTTCGCGGCGGTCATCGAGAAGTTGCGCCCGATCGGCCCGCGCGAGATGATCGCGGTGGGCGACACGCCCTACGACGCGGAGGCCGGCGCCAAGGTGCGCCTCGCGACGATCGGCCTCCTCTGCGGCGGCTTCCCCGAGGCCGACCTCTCGGCGGCCGGCTGCACCGCGATCTACCGAGACCCGCAGGACCTCCTCGACGGCTACGCAGGCTCGCCGCTCGCCCGATAGGACGGAGCCGGAAAGCGCCGACCTTGCGGAAAACCCGCCTGTGGGTCGTGCGCCGGCCCTGTTGCGGCGATGCGACATCGGTAACGTGCCGGCTACCAATTCGCCGCGAGATGACTGGCGCGGGGCGCGCAAAGGGTTTAGCGAGCCGCCGCGACGGAACAGGATCCCTTGCGGACGAGCGGAACATGTCTCAGCCGGCCCAGTCGAATTCCGAGACCGACCTCAAATCCCTGCCGGAGCAGGTCGAAGAGGCGGTGCGCAACCGGGCGGTGCCGATCAGCCACCTGCTCCGGCTGATGTCGGCCCTCGACGCGGACGAGAGCGCGAACGAGAACCTGCGGGTGCAGCTGCGCGCCCGCATCGGCATGCCGCTCGGCGCCTGAGGCGACCGGCGGACCCGATCCGCCTCAGCGCCTGCGGCTGCGGCGCGCCTTGCGGGGCGCGCCCGCCGCTGCCCGCTGCATGCAGGCATTCCAGATCTGCCGCCCGATCGCGTGAGGGCCGAGCCCGCGCGGGTCGGGCGTGGCGAAGACCCGCGCCCGCGCCTCGTTGCGGCAGGCGGCGTCCTGAGCGCTGCGGATCGGAGGCTCCGCCCGCGCCTCGCCCCCGGACCCGACGACACCCAGGATCAGGCCGAGGCTGAGCACGACGTGCGGCAGGACGAGGGGAAGGGGACGGCGGCTCTGGGGCGACTCGAGCATGGAGGTCGATCCTCTGTCGGTTGCGCGGCGGACCTCGCGTTCGGCGCGAGGCGCATGGCGGGAAGATAGGGCGATCCGGGCAGGCGGCTCCGCACCCGGCGACGAATGATCTGTCGCGCCGGCGCACCGGCCGGTTCAACGGACGCGTCGAGAAAATCAGCCCTGCCCTCAGGGTAGGAGCCAGAGGCAGCCGGCCGCCTCCCGGACGGCGAGGCACTCGAAGGGGGCACCGCCCACCATCGCCCGCCGCTCGACGGCGCCGATCGCCCCGCGCGGTACCCGGCGGCAGCCGGGCTGCGCGCCGAGCCGCGCGGCGGCGGCCTCCCGGTCGCCCTGCGCGTCCGCCATCAGCAGCCGCAGCTGGACGAGGGAGTCGCAGACGATGGCGTCGGGGGCCTCCTGCGCCGGCGCGGCCCCGCCCGCGAGGGCGAAGAGCCCCGTACCGGCGATCGTTGCCCACCCTCGACCTGTCCGCATGGGCGCCCCCTTCCGCGCGTCCTCGCGGCTGAGCTAGGGCCGCGACCCGGCGGCGGCGAGGGCCGCCAAGTCCGCTCCCCGCGATCAGTAATAGGGGGCGTAGCCGTAGGGGCGGTAGAAGGGCCGCGGGCGGGCGTAGCCGTAAGGCCCGTAGAAGCGCCGCGGCCCGTAATAGCCATACGGACGGTAGTAGCGGCGGCGCCAGTACGGGCGCGGCGGGCCGACGTAGAAGCCGAACTGGGCGGGTGTCGGCCCGGCCTCCCCGGAGATTGTCCTGGCGGCGAGGGCCGGGTCCGGACCGAGCGGGGCCGCCGAGGCCGCCTGAAGTCCGGCGAGGATCGCACCCGCCATCAGGGCCGATGCGAGGAAGAAGCGCTTGCGCATGCCTGTCTCCAATCGAACCGGGCGCCCCGGCGCCGGGGCGCGCGGGCGGACGATCGGTGCCGCCCGCTGAACGCTGCCTGAAGGCGCCGGCGCGGTGCGGCCCCTGCCGCGGCGTCAGCGGCGCGGCCGGTCGGGGGCGGCCTGCGTCCGGGCCGCGGCGGGGGCCGGGGCGGCGGTTCCGGACAGCGTCCAGTGGCAGGTCCCCGTCCCCTGCAGGCTCAGGCAATCGTAGGCGGTGCCGCCGAGTTCCACGTGGTCGGCGAGCGCCTGGACGCGCTCGCGCCCGATCAGGGCGCACCCGAGATGCTCGGCACGGTCGTCGGCCAGGATCGCCGAGACGGCGGCGGGATCGTTGCGGTTCGTGCGCAGGAGAAGGCGAAGGTTCGCCAGGGACGGGCAGGCGACGAACGGCGCCGGTGCGGCCGCGGGCGTCGCCGGTGCGGCCTTCCTCGGCGCGGGCGCAGTGCCCTGGGCAACGCCGGGCGCCACCGTGAGGAGCAGGAGGAGCAGCGGGGCGGCGCGGGCCGGCAGGAGAGAGCGCAGGACGGGGTCTCGCATGCCGCAGCCTCGGTGAGCCTCGGGACGGGGCGGACCCTAGCAGGGGCGGTCGCCCACCGCCACGCGGGGCTCGCCGTCGCCGGCGGCGCTCCCGAGCGTGGACGCCGCCGGCCTCAGCCGCCGCGCTTGCGGAAGCGCTTCAGCACCCGCTCGCGCCGCAGGCGGGAGAGGCGCTCGATCCAGAACACGCCGTCGAGCTGGTCGATCTCGTGCTGGTGGCAGGCCGCCCGGAACCCTTCGGCCGTCTCCTCGTGCCAGGCACCGTCGAGATCCTGGTAGCGCAGGCGCAGGCTCGCCGCCCGCTCCACCGGCTCGGCGATCCCGGGCATCAGCACGCTGCCCTCTGTCGCGCTCGCCCGCTCCGGCGAGCGCCAGACGATCTCGGGGTTCACGAAGATCTCGGCCTCGGCGCCGGGTTCGAGGCGCAGCACGACGAGGCGCTGCAGGCGCCCGATATGCGGGGCGGTAAGCCCGACGGCCTGGGCCGCGTCGAGCGTGTCGCGCACATCCGCCGCCAGCGCGCGCAGGGCCTCGTCGAAGACGTGCACTGGTTCGGCCGGCCGGCGCAGGCGGGGATCCGGGTAGAAGATCAGCGGTTGAACGGCCAAGGATGATATCTCCGGCTGATTGGCAAGGACTCATGCAGCCATGGATTGAGAAATGACGGCGCTCATCAGGCCGACGCCTGATGCAAGCTCCGAGATCGGCGCCGGATCATTGCGATCGACCCCGCGAAAACCCGATCTCTTCCGGCGAGTGGCCGGAACGAAGCCGGCGGTGAGGTGTTGGTCCGCCAACGTTCCGAGGAGAGCCTCATGAAGATCCTACTGGCCGGCGCCATCGCCGCAGCCTCCATCGCCGCCTCCGTGGCCACCACGGTCCCGGCCTCCGCGCAGCGGATCGACATCGGTCCCGGCGGCCCGAGCATCGACCTGCGTTCACGCGGCCAGCGCGAGCGCGACTTCCGCCGCGATTCCTGGCGGCGCGACCGCGACTACGACCGCCGCTACTACCGCACCGAGCGATTCGACGACGACCGCCCGCGCCGCTACGAGCGCCGCGGCTACGGCTACTGACCCGGCTCGCGCGGAGCCCGAAACTTCCCCGGGAAGGGGCCGGTTCGCCGGCCCCTTTCTTGCGTTGCATCATCACGATCGCGTGTTCGCCGCGCCGTGCGAGGTGAATCTCAGGAGCTGCGTGCGTTCCGGCACTGCTCCCCTCTTGTGCAGATCCGGACATCCGGCTAGGGAAACTTTCGCAGATTTATCGGGAGAAAGTGGCAATGAACCTTCGTGTTTCCAGCAGCTTCGCAGCTCTCGCCCTGGCGGTCGGCGTCCTCGCCGCCCCGGCGGCCTTCGCCAAGCCGATGAGCGGCGCCAGCGCCATCAAGATGATAGACACCGACAACGATGCCACGATTGACATGAAGGAAGTGGAGGCAGTGGCCTCCGCGACCTTCGACCGTCTGGAGAAGGACGCCGACGGCACCCTCGACGCCAAGGAGCTGAAGGGCCGCCTCTCCAAGTCCGGCCTGAAGCAGGCTGATCCGGACAAGGACGGCACCGTCGACAAGAAGGAGTACCTCGCGGCCGTGGCCGAGCGCTTCAAGGCAGCCGACCCGGACAACGACGGCACCCTCGACGCCAAGGAGCTCCAGAGCCCCGCCGGCAAGGCGCTGCTCGCGCTGATCAAGTAAGCCCGCCGCACCACGGCCGAGGCGTCGCGAAGGCCGCTCCCACCCGGGAGCGGCCTTTTTCCATGTGCGCCTGCCCCGCTCAGTACTCCCATTCCGCTCCGACGCCCACCGCCGTGCGCCCATCGCTGCCGGCCTCGCCCTGGATCTTCACCCGGCGGGTCACGTCGTAATCGACGGTGGCGGCGGTGTCGGCGGGCTTGGCGCCAGCGCGCACGCCGACACTGAGCCGGTCGCCGATGTAGCGGGAGGCACCGAGCGCCGGGCCGCCGCTCGCCCCCGTCGAGACGTCGAGGCTGTCGAGGCCGAGCCCCTTGCGGGCCTGCTCGAAGACGTCGACGCCGCCCGCGCCTCCCGAGAGCTGCGCCACCCCCTGGGCGAGTTGAAGCGCCTGGAACGGCGAGAGCTTGGCCGCGGCCTTCTTGAAGAGCAGGCGAGACAGCACCTCGTCCTGCGGCAGGCTCGGGTCCGAGGAGAGGGCGAAGGCCGGCGCGTCCGCCGCGCCCGTGACGGCGACGCGGGCGGTGACCTCGGCGGCCTTGGTCTCGGCGACGAAATCGAGATCGGGCGCGGTGAGTTCGCCCCCGAAGGTCAGGCGTCCGCGCGTGAAGTCGAGGCGCTGGCCGACGACGCTGAGGCGCCCGCGCCGCATCTCGAAGGCGCCGACTGCCCGCGGATCCCGCGAGGAGCCCGTGAGGCGCAGCGCGCCGCCGAGCTCGGCATCGATGCCGCGCCCGCGCACGAAGATCCGGTTCGGCGCGCTCACCGCCACGTCGAGGGTGGCGTCGAAGGGGGCGGCTGGCCGGCCCTTGCGCCGGGCCGCCGCTTTGCCTGCAGCAGCATTGCCCGCCTCAGTCCTGCCTCCGAGCCGCGCCCGCATCTCGGGCGGGGTGTTGACGCGGCGGATGCCGGGAAGCGGCTGCACGGTCGCGGGCAGGCGGTCCGGCACCGCGACGTCGATCGAGACCACGTCGACGCGGCCCGACACCCGCGGCGTGCGGGCGAGCGGCCCGCTGACCGAGAGGTCGAGGCTCGCCACCGCCTGCATCAGCGGGCTCGACACCAGCTCGGCGCGGGTCGCCGAGAGGCGGAGCGAGCCGGGGAAGCCCGCTTCCGGCGCCACCGAGACCCGGCCCTCGCCGCGCAGCGTGCCGCCGTTGCGGGTCGCGGCGGTGAGGCGTTCCAGCACGATCGCGTCGCCGCGGCCGACGGCGCGGCCCTCGATGCTCGTGAGGCGGATGCCCTGAAGGGGATCGTCGAAGCTGCCGCCCGAGAGCGTCGCCGAGCCCTCCACCCGCGGGCTCGCGAGCGTGCCGCCGACCGTCGCGTCGAGGGCGACCCGGCCGCCGACCCGCTGGCCGCCGGCGCTGAGGAGAGAGTTGGCGAGCGCGGCCTCCAGTGTGCCCCGCAGCGCCAGGTCGAGGGAGCCGCCCGCCTCGACCGGCAGCGACCCCGTGACGGACGCCTCGACGCCGCGGCCGGCGGAGATGCGCGCATCGAGGCTCGCGCGGCCCTCGCCGAGGGTGCCGCTCGCCCGCGCGTCGATCGGCGGCAGGCCGGCCTTGCGGGTCTCGGGCGTGACGAGGCGGGCGAGCGCGAGGCTGTAGCGCCCCTGCGGCCGGGCAGCGGGGCCGCTCACCGCCGCCTCGCCGTCGAGGGTGCCGGAGAGGGCAAGGCTCGGGCTCGCGATCCGGGCGAGCGAGAGAGGGAGCGCGCGCAGGGCGATCCGCAGGTCGAGATCCGCGCCGGCCCGGCCGGAGAGGTCGAGGCGCCCGCTTCCCGCTGCGATCGCCAGGTCGTCGATACGGACGGCGCCGGGCTCGAAGGTCAGCGCGGCAGGCCGGGCGAGCGCCAGCCGGTCGGAACCCCGCGCGGCCGTGAGGCGGGCCAGTTCGAGGCGCGGGTGCTCGGCGGCGACGAGCCGGGCGGCGCCGTCGAGATCGAAACCGCGGGCCCTCGCCCTGAGCGTCAGGTCGCTCGCCGCCGGACCACCCGCGGCGGCGAGGCGCAGGGTGTCGAGGGTCTCGGCGCCCGCCACGAAGCGGTCGGCCTCGAGGCGCCCGTCGAGAACGGGACGCCCGAGGAGATCGCGGCCCTTCAGGTCCGCGTCGAGGCGGGCGAGACCGACCGTGCCGGCCCGCAGCGAGGCGGCGGTGGCGCGGATCGCCGCGTCCTGGCGCCCGCCGGTCCGCGAGAGGCTCAGGCTCGCCTCCAGGCTGCCGCCGAGCGGGGTCAGGGCGAGGGCGGAGAGGTCGTCGAGATTTCCGGCCCGAGCGCTCAGCGCGCCTTCCGCGAGCCAGGTCGCAGCGTCGAGGGCGGCGCGGCCCTCGACCGCGACGGAGCCGAGCCGGAAGGCGAGATGCGCGAGGGACCACGCCTGCGGCGCGGGCCGCCCGATCCGGGCCTCGCCGGAGAGGGCCTTGCCGGCCACCTCGCCGGAGAGCCGCAGCGTGCCGTCGAGGGCGCCCGTGAGGTCGGCGAGCACCGCCTCGGCCCGGAGATGGCGCAGAGGACGCCCCATCGCGGCGGCCTCGGTCGCAACCACGGTCGCGGCGAGATTCGGCCGCTCCAGGCTGCCGGTGAGCTGACCGTCGAGGCGGGCGCTCCCGGAGAGCTTCGGGTCGAGGGCCGAGAGGTCGCGGAGATCGAGGCCGAGGCGGGCATCGGCGACGCGCGCCGTGGCGCGCCCGTCGAGGCGGACCGAGATCTCGGCCCCGTCGAGGCGCAGCGCCTCGAAGGCGTAGCCGTCGTAGACCTGCCCGAGGCGGCCGGTGAGGCGGGGCCGGAGGCCGAGCAGCCGGACGAGGGCCGCCTCGCCGAGGACGAGGTTCTCGGCGCCGAGATCGAGATCGGCACTCAGCCGGCGCCGGGCCGGGTCGCCGCTCAGGGTCGCGGCGGCTGTCAGCGCGCCTGTAAGGGGCCGGCCGGCGAGGTCGGCGAAGGCCGAGAGGTCCGAGAGCCGCGCCTCGGCCCGGCCGGTGAGCGTGTTCTGGCCGATCCGGCCCGCATAGCCGGCCCGCACGGTCGGCCCGTCGAGGCGCAGCGTCTCGACGCTCAGGATCGCGTCCGGCTCGAGATGGCCGCGCAGCGTCAGGGACGCTTCGCCGCCGAGCGCGCGGCGCAGGGCCGGGTCGGCGGGCGAGAGCCCCTCGACCCGGGCATCGGCGGCGAGCGCGAAGCGGGCGGTCCTGAGGTCGGCGCCCTCGGGGGCGGCGCGCAGGCTCGCCTCGACGCGGCGGAGCGTGCTGCCCCCCGCGCGCAGGCCGCCTGCCCGCAGCGACCCCTCGATGCGGGGACGGGCGAGGGGGCCCTTCACGCTCGCGTCGAGGACGAGGGTCTCGAGTTCCGCATCGCCGGCCCTTGTGAGGCCGCCCTCCGTCGGCACCGCGCGGGCGGAGAGGGTGAGGTCGGCCTCGCGGCCGGCGCTCAGGCTGCCGCGCGCGTCGAGCCGCGCGGTGCGGGAGGTCAGCTCCAGGCGGTCGAGGCTGAGGGCGCCGCTGTCGGCGAGCCGCATCCCGCCCTCGAGCTTCGTCGTGCCCGCGAAGATCGCGGCGGCGGGGCCCGGCAGAAGGCCCTCGATGCGGGAGGCGAGATCGAGGCTGAAGCGCCGCTCGGCGCCGGCGCGCGCGATGCGGGCCGTGCCCCTCGCTCCGACGCTCTCGCCCGCGTCGAGGTCGAGCCGCGCGTTCCAGGCGTCGAGGGTGCCGCGCCCGTCGAGATCGAGCCGGATCGGCGCCTCGCCCGGCACTCCGAGGCCCTTCGAGAGCAGGCCGCCCGCGGCCTCGGTGAGGGACGCGGTGACGTCGAGCCGCTCGCCCTTCGGCACGAAGAGCAGGCGGGCGGCGAAGGCGCCCGGCGCGTCGAGGCGGCGGATCGCGAGGTCGAGGTCGAGCCCTTCGGCCGGCGCCCCGAGCTTCGCCTTGCCGGCGGCGGAGAGCCGGGCCGCCTGGCCCGCGATGGGTTCGCCGAGGACGAGCTCGGCGAGCTTGAAATCCTTGATCTCGACCTTGACGGGCAGGTCCGGCAGGAGCGAGCCGTCGGGCTCGGGCGTCGCCGAGGCGGGAGCGGGCAGGGGCCGGCGCAGCACCTCCAGACGCCCGACCTCCAGGCTGTCCACCTCGAGCCGGCCCGACAGGAGGGCGATGCGCCGCCAGACGATGCGGGCCCGGTCGAGGCGCAGCCAGACCCCGTCGCGGTCGCTGATCGCCACGTCGCGGATGACCGCGTCCGAGGAGAGTGCCCCGTCGACGCCGCCGATGGTGACGCGGGAGGAGGGGGTGGAGAGGGCCCGCGAGAGCAGGCCGCCGAGCACGGTCTTCTCCCCCTCCTCGGCCGCCCGCCCGATCCCGGACGAGGCGACGGCGAGGAGGCAGAGGATCGCGAGAAGGGCGAGGATCCCGCTCCTGCGGGAATGGGCACGCGGCGCCCTGCGCATCCTGTCGAGCGTCGCGCGCATCAGAAGGCCTGGCCCAGGCTGATGTAGAGGGCGGCCGGCGGGTTGCGGTCGCCCTTGATGCGGTCGAGGGGGAAGGCGAGGTCGACCCGGATCGGTCCGATGCCGGTGTAGTAGCGGAGCCCGATGCCCGCCGCGTAGCGGATGCGCTCGTCGAAGTCCGGCAGGCTGCCGGCGAAGGCCGTGCCGGCGTCGACGAAGGGGACCACCCCGATCGTGTCGGTCACCTTGATGCGGGCCTCGAGCGACGCCTCCAGGAGGCTGCGGCCGCCGACCGGCAGGTTGAAGGGTCCGCGCGGCCCGAGGGTGCGGTAGGCGTAGCCGCGCACCGAGCCGCCGCCGCCCGCGAAGAAGCGGATGTTGGCGGGGATCTCGTCGAGGTTCGCGCCCGAGATCGAGCCGAAGCCGAGCCGGCCCGCCAGCACCGTGTTCGCCTCGTCGTCGAGGGCCCAGTAGGCGGACCCCTGCGCCTTTGCGACGAAGATGCCGGGGTCGGAGCCGAGGAAGCTCGGGTAGGGGGTGGCGGAGGCGGTGACCCGGAACCCCTCGGTCGGATCGAGCAGGCTGTCCGTCGAGTCGTAGGAGACCGAGACCGGCACGCCGACGAGGCGGTAGTCGATGATGCCGAGCGCGTCCTGCGAGCGGCCCACCTGCCCGTCGAGGCCGACCTGGGCGAAGGCGGTGTCGGAGAACCGGTAGCGGAGCGCCGCGGTGCCGCCGGCCGCGTCGACGACGTAGCTCTGCTGCGCCTCGCGGCCGCCGAACGCGTTGGCGACGAGGTCGGTGCGGGTGCCCCAGAGGGCGGGCTTCACGAAGGTCGCGGAGAGCCGGCCGCCGAGGCCGTTCGAGTCGATGCCGGCGAGCTTGCGCTGGCGCGCGTAGAGATCGTTGCCGAGATAATTGATGTCGGCGTCGATCCAGAGCGTCTCCGCGCCGCCGAACAGGTTGCGGTTGGCGTAGTAGCCGCGGAGGCCGGGGCCATCGACGGTGGAGTAGCGGGCGGCGACGCCGATCAGGTTGCGCTCCCGCTCGGTCACCTCGACGAAGATGGGCAGGTTGCCCTGGGCGTCGAGGCGCTCGCCCTCGCGGACCCGCACCGAGCCGAGGCCCTCCACCTTGGCCACCGAGCGGCGCATGTCCGCGAGCGCCTTCGGGGAGTAGGGGTCGCCGGGCTCGGCGTAGATGAAGGAGCGCACCACCGCCGGGTCGATCTCCTGCGTGCCGCCGACCGCCACCTCACCGATGCGGGCGAGGGGACCGGGATCGACCGTGAAGGTGACGTCCATGACGTGGGCGGCGTCGTCCACGACGGGGTCGCGCGAGACCGCCTTGGCGAAGGGGTGGCCGAGGGCCCGGAACCGGTCGACGATGCGCGCCTCGCGGGCGAGCACGGTGGCCGAGCGGGCCGGAACCTCCCCGTCGACCCGGGTGAAGCGCTCGGGCAGCACGGCGTCCGGGAAGGGCGCGCCGCGCGGGTCCCGCACGGTGACCGAGCGGAGCGTGTAGAGCGGCCCGGAATCGATGGCGACCTTGACCGGCACCAGGGCCCGCCCCCGCGCGCCCTCCGCCGCGCGGGCGGCGGCGGCCACGCTCGCCTCGGTGCCGAGCGCCACGCCGTCGACCCGGATCGCGACGCGGCCCGCGTAGTAGCCGTAGCCGGAGAGTGCCTCGGGCAGGCGGCGGAGATCCGCCTCGGCCCGGCGCACGAGGCCCTCGCCGTCCGGCGGCGGCTCCCGGCGGAGGCGGTGGAGGGCGGAGGTGTCCTGCAGGGCCTTGAGGAGGTCGTCGTCGTCCGTGCCCGTGATCCGCACGGCGTAGGGCAGGGCGGCCGCGCTCGGGGCGGGAGGCTCCTCCTCGGAACCGAACAGGCCGAACAGGTCGAAGGCCGAAGCCGGCGCGGCGGCCGCGAGCAGCCCCGCGGCGAGCGCGAGCGGGCGCAGCCAGAGAGAGACCGGATGCAGCCAGGACGATGCGGACGAACGGCCCCGCCTCGGGGTCACGGAAACCACCCGCCGACGCGTCTCCTCCTCAGTCCCGTTCGCGGCAGGCGAAGGGCCGGGAAGGGTGCCGGAGATTCGTTAAGGCGCTGGTCTGCGTCATCTCAAAGCCCCCGCTTCGACGCCGGATCGCGGAGGGCGGAGCAGCCGGGTCAACCCCGTGTCCGGCCCCGGAGGAGCCGTGCCCGCGCTGCCGCGCTCGATCGGCCGAGCCTAGTCGCCGAGGATGGGCGAGGCAACCTGGGTGCGGCCGAGCCCGCACGTCACGGCTGCGCGAGGCCGTGCCTGCGAGGGTGTCCGGATGCGGTCGAGCCGATGCCTTCGCTCGGCAATCCGTCAGGCCGTCACGCGTGCGGGGAAGCACGCACCCGCGCGGACCCGCCTTGCCGCGGCGACACCGGATCCCCAAGTCCCGTCTCGACCCGGCCGGACACCGCGCCGGGCCTTCTCTCCTGGACGCCGCGCCCTTCGCGCGGGCCGGGTGATGATTGGCAAACTGCCGCTCCTGTGAGGCTTTTGGGAGACCGTTGCCGAACTTTTCGCGCGGCAGGCCGTTCTGACCGCCGGAGAGACCTGCCATGCGGGGAACTTCGGTTGCGTCCAACCGGATGCTGAGGCATTGGCTGTCCCGTCTCGACAGGTCCTGCTCGGGACCTGAAGCCGGCGGCACCCTTCTTGCCGACCGAGCCGGCGGCGGACACCGCCCAAAGCCAAACTGAGACACCGAATGAGAAAGGTCAGATGAGCGCATTCGACTACAGGAATTTCGACGACCGCCGCCAGAACTCCCAGAATGCCAAGGCGGCCCTGTTGGCCAAGTTCAAGGCCCGCCCCGCAGCCGATGACCCGGAGATGATCGCCAAGGCGCGGGCACGCGCCGAGGTCGCTCGCGCCCGCGACGAGCGCATCCGGGAGCGCGAGGCGGCCCGCATCGCCGCCGAGAAGAAGGCGGCCGAAGAGAAGCGCGCGCGCGAGGAGGCCGAGCTCGCCGCCCAGATCGCCCGCGAGGAGGCCGAGCTCGCCGCGTCGCAGGAGCGCAAGGCCGCCGAGCTCGCGGCCAAGAAAGCCCTGCGCGACGCGCGCTACGCCGCCCGCAAGGCGAAGGTCAAGTCGCGCCGCTGACGGCGCGTCGCCGGGGCCGCAGCGGCCTCGGCCCGGACCTCGAACCTCCCGATGCCAAAAATCCCGTGCCGGCCCTCGCCGGCGCGGGATTTTTTCGTGGCCCGCGTCCCGGGACGGGACGCAAGCCACCCCGTGCATCCCGCGTTGACGCGCGCCGGCAGCCTGGCCGACACTGAGCTCCGCGGAGCCGCGATCTGCGGCAGGAGCGACGGGAAAGGATGCGGCCATGACCAGCGTCGATGTCGAGATGGTGAAGTGCGCCTGCCCGGACTGCGTCTGCGTGATCTCCGTCGGTCAGGCCATCACCCGCGACGGCAAGGCTTTCTGCTGCGACGAGTGCGCGGACGGGCATCCCGACCACCAGGGCTGCGACCACGCCGGCTGCACCTGCCACGGCTGAGGCGCAGCCCCCTCAGAACCGCGCCTTCAGGAACAGGCGGACGCTTCGGCCCGGCAGCAGGATCTCGTCCTTCTTGCCCGAGGCCGAGTTGCGGATGCGGTCGTCGAGGAGGTCGCGTCCCTGCAGGCCGAAGGTGATCTCGCTCGCGCCGAAGACGGCCGGGTCCAGGGGCGCCGTCCGGTTGATCTCGGCGCGCCGGTCGTTCCAGCCGGGCGTGACCGTCTCGAGCGGCGCGACCTCGGTGTGGGCGAAGGCTGGAGCAGGGTCACCCGCGCGAACCATCCGTCCGCCCGCAGGAACAGCCCGCCGCCGACCCGGTGGGGTGGGATCCTGGGTACGAAGGTGCCGTCGTCGAACTCGGCGCGGACGAAATCGTACTGCGCCTCGACGCCCGCGAAGCCGTCGCCGATCGTCAGGAGGTCGAGCTGAGCGCCGATCTCGCGCCGGCTCGACTGGAGACCGAGAGCGCGCGTGAGGGTGCCAAGGCTCGTCGGCACCGGCACGGGCTGCAATTCGAGCCGCCCCTCCGCCTCGCGGTTCTTGAAGGTCGCCCGCACGCCGTCGGTCCCGCCCTCGGACAGGCCGCGCTCGTCGTGCCGGTAGACCCAGCCGCCCGCCCAGAAGCGGATCACCTCGAAGGGCCCCTCGGCCGGCCGGTACTCGCCGCGCCGGGCGCGTAGGTCGAGGCGGAGATCCCGGGACGCTCGCCGAGGGCATCACCGAGCGTCCGCGGCTGGTCGCGCAGGATCTGGTCGCGCGTCACCACGGTGACGGGCGAGAACGTGTCGGTGACGACCGGCAGCATACCGGGACCGGGACCAGGGCTCGGCGCGGGAGAGGGCCGGGCCTCGATCGGGCTCACCGAGGTGACGGTGAGTTCGGGCAGGCTGGCAGAAGCCTGCTTGCGCCGCGGCCGGCACCACCAGGAGTGGCAGCGCCGCCAGAGGCAGGACAGCCCGCGTCGGAAGCGCTCTCATCCAGAAGGATCCGTCCGGACCGGCCCGCATCACACCTTGAATGAACGTTATATTGTTTCATTGCCCGCGTGATGCGAATGCGCAAGAGGGTCTGCGAGTGGGCTGACCCCTCGGGAAGGGCGCGTGGCACGGACGCATCACAGGGATGCGGCTTCGGGAGGGTGATGATCAGGGCCGGGTCCCATGAGGAACAGTAGGAACCGGCAAAGTCCTGGAAGAAGGCAGAGGGCGCTTCGTAAAAGGACTGTCTGATTTCATACGTTCCTGGTTCCGCACTCGGCGAACTAGAGAAATTTTTACACAGCCCTCAGAAACCCTTAGATTTCAGACACAAAATAGATCAAAAGTTTCGACTCCCGTTTGAATTTGACTGATTTCCCGCTAACATACGATCGTTTCGCTGAGCGCCAGGGTGGAGTCGGATCAGATCCCGGCGCGGCAGCGAGCGCGGCGGCCGGGCTGCCGGATGTCTGCGGATCCCGCGGGCGAGCCGGTCCGAGCCCCGAACCGAGGAGGGGAGCCTCGTCAGGAGCCGGTCCGGCGTGAGCCGTTCCGGGAATCGTTCAGGAAGGCGCGCTGGCAGGGGCCTCGCGCCGCAGGGCCGAACCTCCACGATGCGGCGCGTATCGGGCCGCGGGGGATCGGCCTGAGGGAGTCGCCGATGGACACGCTGCCGCGCTACGCGGTTCCGACTCCTCGCACCGGGACGGCAGCCCTCGGCGCACGTCGCGGGAGCGGATCGGACACCGCGCCCGAGACGCCGGGCGGCCTTCTCGCGCGCAAGCTCGGGAACTTCGTCGATCTGTCGGATCAGGAGCGCGAGGTTCTGGACGATCTCGTGCGCCAGCACCGCCAGTACGGCCCGCGGGAGCATCTCAGCCTGGAGAACGGCCACTCGCGCTCGGTCAGCCTGATCCTGGAGGGCAGCGCCTGCCGCTACAAGATCCTGCCCGACGGGCGGCGCCAGATCCTGACCCTGTTCATCCCGGGCGACCTGTGCGGGCGCTGCCTGCCGGATCTCGACCTCGGGGACGAGTCGATCGTCACCCTGACGGCGGCCACCGTGGCCGTCATCCCGCGCCAGGCCTTCGCCCCGATCATCGAGTCCTACCCGCGGGTCGCTCGGGCACTCGCCTGGAACGCCATGGTCGAGGAGGGCGTCCACCGGGAATGGATCGTCAACATCGGCCAGCGCACGGGCTACGAGCGCATCGCGCACCTGTTCTGCGAGCTGTTCCACCGGCTCGCCGCGGTCGGCCTGACGCAGGGCCTGCGCTGCGAGCTGCCCCTGACGCAGGGGGAGCTCGCCGACGCGCTCGGCCTCTCGGCGGTCCATATCAACCGGACGGTGCAGCAGCTGCGCAGCGACGGCCTCATCTGCCTGCGGGGGCGCGAGCTCACGATCCTCGATTTCGCCGCCCTGCAGAGCGCGGCGATGTTCGACGGGCAGTACCTCCACCTGTCGCAGGCGGCCCGCCGGATCGAGGCCGGCACGATGCGGACCTACCCCGACCTGTGAGGCCGGGCGGCGCGTAGCCGGCACGCTGTCCCGGGTGAGCGGACGCGGCGGATCGGGCCGGCGCCGGTACGAAGGCGTCTCGACGGCATCCGGCTCAACTTTTGTGAATGTATCGGGAGGGCGGCGCCCGGCTTAGTGGGGCGCCCGGCGGGACTGTCCCGGCCCGGGGTTTCGCACGCGGCCCTCGCTCGCCGGGGCGCCGCGGCTGCGGGGAGGGCGGCTCACGCGATGGACGCGGTCTTGCCCCAGGTTCCCTCAGACGCTCCGCGAGAGATCTCCGCGCCCGCGATCCGGAACCGGCTGCTCCGGACCCTGCCGGCGGAGGACCTCGCCCTGCTGCGGGGCCGGGCCGAGACGGTGGCGGTGGAACCCGGCATGCGCCTCGCGCCCGCGAACGCGCCGATGACCGACGCCTACTTCCTCGAGAGCGGGCTCGCCTCCGTCAGCCTCGCCACCGCCGACGGCAGCCGGCTCGAGGTCGGCATCTCCGGGCGCGAGGGGCTGGTGAGCCCCGCGCTCGTGCTCGGCGTCGAGCGCACGCCCTTCGAGACCGAGGTCCGTGTCGGCGGACAGGCCCTGCGCCTCGGCGCCGAGACCCTGCGCGAGGCGATGGCGCGCAGCGAGGCCCTGCGCCGCCTGCTGATGCGCTACGTGCAGGTCGTCACCCTCTGGACGAGCCAGACCGCCCTCTCGAACCGGCGTCACAAGACGGAGGAGCGCCTCGCGCGCTGGCTGCTGCTCGTCCACGACCGCCTCGACGGGGACGATCTCGCCCTCACCCACGAGACCCTCTCGACCATGCTCGGCGTGCACCGGCCGGGCGTGACGGTGGCCGTGCATGAACTGGAGAGCGGCGGCATGATCGCGACGAAGCGGGGCCTCATCACCATCCTGGACCGGGACAAGCTGGTGCGGCTCGCGGGCACCAGCTACGGCTTCGCCGAGGCCGAGTACGAGCGCCTGATCGGGCCCCTGCGCGCGCCTGCCTGACGCGCTCCCGGACGCCGTCGCGGCACTGAGCGTCAAGATGTTCTTTAAGGTTCGGAAGTAGAAGTGGCGCAACCAAAGGTAAACGCGGCCGGCGAAGGTTGATCCCAGGGCGGGCCGCAGGGGAGCGCCATGTTTCCAGCTGCGCCCGGCGAGGCGGACCGCGTCCAGGCCCTGCACGCCCTCCGGATCCTCGACACCGCGCCCGAGGCGCATTTCGACGCGATCTGCCGGACGGCAGGCGCGCTGTTCCGGGCGCCGATCGCCCTCGTCTCCCTCGTCAGCGAGGACCGGCAATGGTTCAAGGCGCGCTGCGGCCTTGACCTCGACGGCACCTCGCGCGACGTCGCCTTCTGCGCCTACGCGATCCTCTCGGAGGAGGTCTTCGTGGTCGAGGACGCGGCCGCGGATCCGCGCTTTCGCCATAACCCGCTCGTGACCGAGCACGGGGTGCGCTTCTACGCGGGCGCGCCGCTGATCCTCGGCCCGAACCTGCATGTCGGCTCGCTCTGCGTGATGGACACCGTCCCGCGCGGCTTCCGGCCCGACGAGATCCGGCAATTGCGCGACCTCGCCGCGGTGGTGGTCGCGCAGCTGCGCCTGCACCGGACGGAGCAGGATCTGCGCGAGCGCGAGGAGCGTCTGCGCCTCGCCCTCCGGGCCGGTCGCATGGTCGCCTGGGAGCGCGACCTGCGCACGGGCCATGCCACCCGCTCGGAGAACGCGCAGGATCTCCTCGGCATCGGCTCGGGGCCGATCTCCCTGATGCTCGACCGTGTGCACCCGGACGACCGCGCCCACGTGGACCGCTTCAGCGCCTACGGCGGCACCCTCGACGCCGTGGAGTTCCGCTACCGCACGCAGGCCGGGCGCCAGCTCTGGCTGTGCATGCGGGCCGAGCAGACCGAGCCGGACCGCATCGTCGGCATCACCTTCGACATCACCGACCGCAAGGTCGCGGAGGCGCGCCTGTGGCGGGCGGCCAACCACGACCCGCTCACCGGCCTGCCGAACCGCGCCCTGTTCCAGGAGCGTTTCCGCGAAGCTCTCGGCCGAGCCGAGCGCACGGGCGCTTGCGTCGGCCTCCTCCTCATCGACATCGACGATTTCAAGGACGTCAACGATACCCTCGGCCACGACGCCGGCGACGCGCTCCTCATCGAGATGGCCGCCCGCCTGTCGGAGATGGCGCGGGCGGGCGACACGGTGGCGCGCCTCGGCGGCGACGAGTTCGCGGTGATCCTGGCGGGCTCGCCGCGGCTCGAGGCGGCCTCGGTGTTCGCCGCCAACCTGCTCGACCGCCTGCGCCAGCCCTTCGCCTACCGGGGCCGTCCGCTCCCCACCAAGGCGAGCATGGGGCTGGCGAGCTTCCCCGAGCATCACCGGCTGCCCGACGAACTGATGAAGGACGCCGACATCGCCCTCTACAGGGCCAAGTCCTCTGGGCGGAACCGGGTCACCGTCTACGCGCCCGAGATGCGGGCGCTCACAGAGAGGCGGGTCACCGTCTCGGCGCAGATGCGGGATGCGCTGCTCGGCGGGCAGATCGTGCCGTTCTACCAGCCCAAGGTCTGCCTCGCGACGGGGCGGATCGTCGGTTTCGAGGCGCTCGCGCGCTGGCTGCACCCGGTCGAGGGCGTGCTCGCACCGGGCTATTTCGGCTCGGCCTTCGAGGATCCGGAGCTCGCCCACGCCATCGGCAGCCGCATCGTGGCGCAGGTCGCCGCCGACATGCGCGGCTGGCGCGCCCGCGGGCTCGATTTCGGCCAGGTCGCCGTGAACGTGTCGTCGGCGGAGTTCCACCGGCCGGACCTCGCCGAATCGGTGCTCGCGACCCTGCAGGCCGAGGGGGTGCCGCCGAGCTGCCTGGAGATCGAGGTGACCGAGACGGTTTTCCTCGGCCGCGGCTCCGACTTCGTCTCCGCCATCCTCCGGCGTTTCCACGAGAGCGGCGTCACCCTGGCGCTCGACGATTTCGGCACGGGCTACGCCTCGCTCACCCATCTCAAGCAGTTCCCGGTCGACCACATCAAGATCGACCAGAGCTTCGTGCGGGGCCTCGACCAGGACGGGGACGACGCCGCCATCGTGGCGGCCGTGATCGGGCTCGGCCGCGCCCTCAACACGCGGGTGACGGCCGAGGGCGTCGAGAGCCCGGATCAGGTCCGCCGCCTGCGCGCCATGGGCTGCGGCTTCGCGCAGGGCTACCTCTACGCCAAGCCGACGGCCGGCTCGCGCGTGCCCTGGCTCATCGCGAACTGGCCGGCCCTCGACGAGAGGGCCGCGGCCGGAACACAGGCCGCACCGCACCGCGCCGCCGCGGGCTGAGCGGCCCGACGGACCCGAGGCCCGCGCAACGGCTCCTTCACTCCCCGCGTGCCAGGCTCACGCCGAGCGGGGAGGGGCGGCATGCGGACCTACGACGTCGTGGTGGCGGGCGCGAGCATCGCTGGCTGCACCGCCGCGATCCTGCTGGCCCGGCGGGGCCTCAGCGTGGCGCTCCTGGAGCGCAGCCCGCAGGCCGGTGCCTACAAGCCGCTCTGCACCCACTACATCCAGTCCTGCGCGCTGCCCGTCATCGAGCGCCTCGGCCTCGCGGCGCCGCTGGAGGAGGCGGGCGCGGTGCGCAACGCCATCGACGTGCACACCCGCTGGGGCTGGGTCCGCGAGCCCGACGCCGACGCCGCCCACCCCGCCCACGGCTACAACGTCCGGCGCGAGACCCTCGACCCGCTCCTGCGGGGCATCGCGGCGGCGACGCCCGGCATCGACCTCCATCTCGGCCATGCGGTGACGGGCCTGATCCGCGAGGGAGGGCGCGTGCGGGGCGTCACCGCACTCGGCCCGGCCGGCGTCCCGCTGAGGCTCGGTGCGCGGCTCGTGGTCGGCGCGGACGGGCGCGCCTCCCGCGTCGCGGCGCTCGCCGGAATCGAGGGCCGCACGTCGCCGAACGGGCGCTTCTTCTACCTCGCTCAGTACCGCGGCCTGCCGCGGGAGGGCGAGCGCTCGCGCATGTGGTTCCTCGAACCCGACATCGCCTACACGTTTCCCAACGACGACGGGATCACCGTGGTCGCCGTCTCCCCGGCCAAGGCGGGTCTCGCGGCGTTCAAGGCCGACCGCGAGGGCTCCTTCGCGCGCTTCGTGCGGGCGCTGCCCGAGGGGCCGGCGCTCGATGGTGCGGAGCGTGTCGGGCCCATGATGGGCTTCGTCGACTGGCCGAACCAGGCGCGGCCGCCTACGCGGGCGGGTCTCGCCCTCGTCGGCGACGCGGCGCTCTCCGTCGATCCCGTCTGGGGCACGGGCTGCGCCTTCGCCTTCCGCTCGGCCGAGTGGCTCGACGCGGCCGCGGGCCCCGCCCTCGCCGCGGCGGCAGGCGATGCGCGCGGGGAGGGCGCGCGGGACTCCGCCCTCTCGGCCGCCCTCTCGGTCTACGCGCGCCGCCATCGGGCGGAGCTGTCCGGGCACGCGTTCCACATCCGCGACTTCGCCGCCCGCCGCTCCTGGCGCTGGCCCGAGCGGATCCTGCTCTCGGCCGCGGCCCGCGACGAGGATTGCGCCCGGGACCTCTTCGCCTACGCGGCGCGCAACATCGGGCTCGCGCGGTTCCTCTCGCCCGCCGCCCTGCTGAGGGCGGGGCGGGTGAACCTCGCCCACCGCCTGCGCCGCGCCCCGCGGCCGGAGGCGGAGGCGCCGGCCCTCGGCTGATCAGGCCGCCCGCGCCGTCCCGCCCGGTGCGGGGAAGGGCTGCAGCAGCACGCGCCGCCCGGTGAGATCGTGCACCGTGACGCGCCACTCCGCCCAGTCGGCCCGGCGCCCGAGGTTCCGCATCACCCCGTCGGCGACCCGGCGTGCCCGGTCGCCGAGCGCGTCGGGACGGCGCACCACCACGCCCCGCGCGTCGAAGACGCACTCCGTGCCGTTCGTGCAGTGGAAGCGATAGCGTGCCATCCGCGTCGGTCTCCGCCTGTTCGAGCCTGTGATTGATGTCCTGTTTGTTCTAGTTATGTTCTCTACGAAGGCGAGGGTGGACAGCCGCGCGAAGTGACGCAGCGCCGCCCCGCCGCCGAAGGCCGATGCGACGTCTCCCGCATTCAATGCGGCGGATCGCAAGCCTCCGTTAAGGCTTCCGTGGCGATCTCGTCGCAGGGAACCGGGAAAGCGCTTCCGAGCGGCTTCCCTCTTGGGCGGCTCGGACCCGCGATCGGCCGACGCGGCCCGCGTGCCGATTTTTCGGCCGATTCTGGGACTAGCCCGGTTTGTGCTTCGCCCCTGGCGGATCTCATCACTCTGCGACGGACCATGACCCCGACCTTGAGTTTCACGCTGCGCACGACCCTCGTCTCCCTCCTGCTCTCCGGCGCCTCTCTCTCCCCGGCCCTCGCGGCCGAGGCCGGGGGCGGCTCCACGATCAGCGGTCCCGCGACCGTCATCGACGGGGACACGATCGAACTGCGCGGGATTCGCATCCGCCTCTACGGGATCGACGCTCCCGAGGCCGCGCAGACCTGCGAGGACAGCGCGGGCCGGAGCTATCGGTGCGGGCGGGCCGCCGCGCACGCGCTGGCCGGGCGGATCGGCTCGGGCACCGTGACCTGCGAGCCGCACAAGGATGCGAGCGGGCGCAGGGCGGCCGTCTGCCGGATCGGACACGAGGATCTCGGCGCCTGGATGGCCTCGCACGGCCATGCGGTCGCCGACCGCCGGCAGTCGACGCACTACGCGGGCGCCGAGAGCAAGGCCTGGGCGACGCGGCGCGGCATCTGGGCCGGCACTTTCGAGGAACCCGCCGAGTGGCGCCGGGCGAGCCGCTCGGCCGAGGCCGCGGCGGGCGCGCCGCGGGAGGAGTAGAGCCTCTCGACGGGGCGGGGGCGCCCCCGAAGGCTTCTCGCCGCCGGGCTCCCGTGCGAACAGCGCGACATGCCCTCGCTCCTCGCCTACGCCGCAGCCGCCCTTGCCGAGATCGCCGGCTGCTTCGCCTTCTGGGCCTGGCTCCGGCTCGGACACTCGGCCGCGTGGCTCGCGCCGGGGCTGCTGGCCCTGGCGCTGTTCGCCTATCTGCTGACCCGCGTCGAGGCGGAAGCCGCGGGCCGGACCTTCGCGGCCTACGGCGGCGTCTACGTCGCCGCCTCGATCCTGTGGCTCTGGCTCGCGGAGGGGCAGCGCCCCGACCGCTGGGATCTCACCGGCGGCGCGGTCTGCCTCGCCGGAACGGCCATCATCCTGCTCGGACCCCGGGCCTGAGCGTCGGCAGGCGCGATTCCCTCACGCGACAGCCTCGAGCCGCTGCGCCCGTCCGCTGTCCGCGGGCGGTCCGGCCTGGGGCTGGGGCTGGGCGTGTACGAGGCGCAGCGGGGCGGCCCTCGGCTCGGTGCGGGCGGTCATCAGGGCCATGCCCGCGTCGGCGAGGCGTCCCCTCTCGCCGGGCCCGAGTTCGCCGAACAGGTCGTCGATCGCGCTGAGCCAATCCTCGCGCGACGGCTCACCTGTCTGACCGAGGAGGAACAGCATCACGTCGACGAGGCGCTCGCGCATCGATCGCGGCTCGCGATCTGGAACCTCGGAGGTTCGGTGGACGCCGGGTAGGGAGCCTGGCGGCCGCAACTCCGCCTCGCGCGGTAAATCACCTTGGGGAGCCGGCGGGGCGGAGGCTGTCCCGCCATCCTGACGCACAAGCGCGAGACAAGCGGTGCCGACGGCGCGCAAAGTCGCAAACATGCCCCCACCCTGCCCGTTGGCCCCCGATTCGGAGGCGTCGAAGGCCGCATTTCAATCAAAGGCTACGTATTTTTCCGGCAGTCGTCTGTCCGCGCTCGTACCCTCGACCCCACCCGCGAACGCAGTTTGAAGACTCAGTGCGGTTTCGGGCGAAGGGCCGCACGCCGAAGGTTCGTCGCGGACCCACGGCGATCTCGCACGGTCTCCCGAGAGATGGGCGCGACTGAAATCCATGCAGGATCTGCACGATATTTGCACCGATTGGCGACGCATTGCCCAGACGCGCCCCGAAGGACGCTTCTATATTGATCACGACTCGCGATCGGAGGTGCAGGATGCGCACGCTTCAATGGCTCATCCTGGGCTTCGGGCTCGCGGCTGGCGCGGTCTGGGTGACGATGCCGCCGCGGCCGTCTCACTCGCAGGTCCGCATGCAGGCGCGGGGGACCGTGCCGGCGATGCCGGCAACCCTGCCTCCGTCCGCTGCGGCTCCGGACGATCGGGACCGCTACGACGCCGACGATTTCGACGCCTTCTAGGGTCGGGCGGACGCTTCGCGCCGCAAAAAGAAACCCCGCGCGCCGTGCGGCCGCGGGGCCAAGTCGGTCGGACAGTCGGCCGGCGTGAGGGGTTGCAGGCGCTCCTGACCTATTGGCGTGAGAGCCAATAGGCAGAGAGGTGGGTCAGTGCGGGCGTTTCCGAAACCGGCCGGCCTGGAAAGGTGAATTGCACCTCTGAGATCGCTGCCGCTCGGCCCATCCGCCGATGCAGGAACCGGTCGTTGCCCGCGGAGCACACCCCGTCGGCATTCGGTTGCGCGCACCTTGTCAGTGCACAATCCGGGGATTAGGCGTGGGGGCAGCAAAACGCTGCAAAATCAGTAGTTTAGCATCATTCAAAAGTACGGCGCCGCGGGCTCGGTACGCGCGGCGAACGCGGTCGCTTGCGCGTCCCCGAAGGTCGGCGCTTGTCTCGAGGCAGGGTCATGAAGTCGTTCCGGCACCCACATCCGACAAATCGCATCCGGCGTCTCGCCCTGTCGGGCGCGTCGCTCGCGGTCCTGGCCGCCGGCCTCCTCGCGCAGGCGGCGCTCGCCCAGGAGGCGACGTCGCCGCGCCGGGGATCGGCGAACCCCTCGGCCGCGGGCGCCAGCGCGCAGCTCGGGGAGCTGAGCGTCGAGGGCGTGGGCAACGGCCGGGGTATCGGCGTCCCCGAGGATCCGCGAGGGCCCATCAACGGCTACGTCGCCAACCGCTCGACCGCCGGCACCAAGACGAACACTCCGCTCCTCGAGACGCCGCAGGCGATCACGGTGATCGGCCGCCAGCAGCTCGACGACCAGAAGCCGGTGAGCCTGCAGGAGGCCCTGCAGTACTCCCCGGTGCTCGGCGCGACCTTCGGCTCGGACACCCGCAACG
Source organism: Methylobacterium oxalidis (assembly GCF_007992195.1). GTDB lineage: Bacteria > Pseudomonadota > Alphaproteobacteria > Rhizobiales > Beijerinckiaceae > Methylobacterium > Methylobacterium oxalidis. The sequence goes on from NZ_BJZU01000052.1 coordinate 40,973, forward strand.
ACTGGTTCCTGATCCGCGGCTTCCCGGCCCAGGAGGTCGGCCTGTTCCTCGACGGGCTGCAGCTCTTCGAGACCGCCTACGCCACCTGGAAGCTCGAGCCGTTCGGGCTGGAGCGGATCGAGGTGCTGCGCGGGCCCTCCTCGGTGCTCTACGGCGGCACCGGCCCGAGCGGCATCGTCAACGCGGTGAGCAAGCGCCCGCCGCTGGTGCCGCTGCGCTACGTCGAGGCGGGCGTCGACGAGTACGGCAACGCCTACGGCGCCTTCGATATCGGCGGTCCGGTCGCGACGACGGAGGGGCAGGGCCAGTTCTTCTACCGGCTGGTCGGTCGCGCCCGCGGAGGCGGCACGCAGGTCGACTACATCAACGACGACAGCTTCTACATCGCGCCCTCGTTCACGTGGCGGCCGGACGCGTCGACCTCGTTCACGGTGCTCTCCTCGTTCAGGCACGACGACACGAAGGGCCAGAACTTCCTGCCCTACGTGGGGACCGTGCGGCCGGCGCCCTTCGGCTTCATCTCGACGAGCCTGTTCACGGGCGATCCCGGCATCGACAAGTTCACCCGCGACCAGGCCCTGATCGGCTACGAGTTCGAGCACCGCTTCGACAACGACATCGTGGTCCGCCAGAACGCCCGATACGGGCAGCTCGACGTCAACTACCGAACCCGCTTCGGCGGCGGCTACGCGACCACGCCCGCGGCCGCCGACCTCAGCCGCTTCAACTTCCTGGCGCAGAACTCGGCCACCCAGGCCGACATCGACACGCAGGTCATCGCGCCCTTCCGCACCGGCTTCCTCGACCACACGCTGCTCGGCGGCGTCGAGTACCGGCGCTACGACATCAACAACGTCCAGGATTTCGGCTTCGGGCCCTCGCTCAACCTGATCAACCCGGTCTACACGCCGAACGCGCCGTTCACTGTCGCGCCCTTCCAGAACAACTTCCTCACCCAGAACCAGGTCGGCCTCTACCTGCAGGATCAGATCAAGTTCGACCGCTGGACGCTGGTGCTGAGTGGGCGCAACGATTGGGTCAACACCGACAACGACAACCGCCTCGGTCCGAGCGGGAACCGCGACGTCAGCGCCTTCAGCGGCCGGGTCGGGCTGATCTACACGAGCGACCTCGGCGTCGCGCCCTACATCTCCTATGCCCGCAGCTTCAACCCAATCGTTGGCGTCAATGGCGTTGGCCAGATCCTGCGGCCCGAGACCGGCGAGCAGGTCGAGGTCGGCCTCAAGTACCAGCCGCTCGGCTTCGACGGCTACATCGGCGCGTCCGTGTTCGACCTCTACCGGCAGAACGTGCTCGCGACGAACCAGGCCAACGTCCTGCAGACCATTCAGAATGGTGAAGTCCGCTCGCGCGGCGTCGAGCTCGAGGCGGTGGCCAACCTCATGCCGGGCCTGCGCCTCGTCGGCACCTACACCGCCTACCAGCTCCAGGTCACCCGGGACACGGACCCGACGATCATCGGCAAGACGCCGACGAACACGCCCCAGCAATTCGGCTCGATCTTCCTCGACTACACGATCCCGACTGGACCCTGGAGCGGCTTCGGCTTCGGCGGCGGCGTGCGCGGGGTCGGCGCCTCCTATGCCGATCCGCAGAACCTGTTCAAGGTCTCGCCCTACATCGTCGGCGACGCGGTGGTCCACTACGACTGGGAGGGCTGGCGCTTCGCGCTCAACGTCCGGAACATCTCGGACGAGCGCTACGTCGGCAGTTGCTCCACGGTCTCGGCCTGCTTCTACGGCGACCGCCGCCGCATCCTGGCGAGCGTCGGCTACAAGTGGTGAGGCGGGGTAGCCCCGTCCTCTCGGTGCGCGGGCAATCGATTCCCTTCCGCATCCGGACGTTGTAGCGTCGCGAAGGATTCGGGAGGGAAGCCCCGATGAGGCCCGATCGCCGCCGCTTCGTCGCCTGCGCCTGCTGCGCCGTCCTCGGAGGCCTTGCCCCCGCCGCGACCGCGATCCCTCCGGCACGTGCTGCCGGAGCCAAGCGCACGGATCTCAGCCCGGACCAGGCCCTCGCGCTCCTGAAGCAGGGCAACCAGTCCTTCACGACGGACGCGCCCTTCCGGCGCGAGGCGTCCGACCGCGACCGGCGCATCGAGATCGCGCGGGGCCAGACGCCCTTCGTCGTCCTGGTCGGCTGCTCGGACAGCCGGGTGCCGCCCGAGCTCCTGTTCGGGCGCGGCCTGGGCGAGCTGTTCATCGTGCGCAACGCCGGCAACACCGTCGACACCACGGCGATGGGCTCCATCGAGTACGGGGTGGTCGAACTCGGCGTCCCGCTCGTCGTGGTGCTCGGACACGAGAAGTGCGGCGCGGTGCAGGCGGCCGTCAGCGTCGTGACGGACAACGCCGTGTTCCCGGGCAGCATCGGGAAGATGATCGAGCCGATCGTGCCGGCCGTCCTGAGGGCGCGGGGGCAGCCTGGGGACTTCATCGACAACGCGGTGCGCGAGAACGTGCGGCGCACGGTGCAGCGTCTGCGCACGGCCGAGGCGCTCTTGGTGGATCCCATCCGGGCCGGCAAGCTCAAGATCGTCGGGGCGCGCTACGACCTCGACGACGGCAGCGTCGACTTCTTCGAGGAGGGCTGAGCCTCGCGAGGCCGCCCGTACCCTTCCGGACTCAGCACTTCTCTGGCGCGGCGCACCGCGAACCGCCGAAGCTTGAGCATACTTGTCGGAGCGGGGGTCCCGAGACGGCTCCCGTGAGGGAGTCGTTGATGTCCTGCGGTAACATACCGACGGTTGTGGTCGCCTCGAACGCCCTGGCCCGGGAGGGGCTGAGGTCGCATCTGCACGGGTCGCGGTTCGCGGTGATGCCGGGCGATGGGGCGGCGGGCGGCCCGGCGCCGCTCCTCATCGTGGCGATGCTCGACGAGCCCCGCAGCGCCGAGACCGTTCGCACCCTCCGCGCGGCCTGGCCCGAGGCGCGGCTCGTCCTGTTCACCGGCGCCGCCGGCCTGCCGCCGGAGGACCTCTGCGCCGCGGCCAACGGCATCCTCGACGGCGCGGCCGGACCGGCGAGCCTGATCGGAGCGCTCGAACTCGTGATGGAGGACGTGGCCGTGCTGTCGCCGGGCCTCCTCGGCCGCCTCATCGAGCATGCCCGCCCGGCCCTGGCGAGGCCGGCCGCATCCTCCGCCCAGGCGGCCGCCCCCGGCCTCGCCGCGCCCCTCTCGACCAGCGAGGTGAAGGTGCTGCGCTGCCTCGCGGGGGGCGCCTCGAACAAGATGATCGCCCTGCGCTACGCACTCGCGGAGCCGACCGTGAAGATCCACGTCAAGAACATCCTGCGCAAGCTGAAGGCGCAGAACCGGACGCAGGCCGCCATCTGGGCCCGCGAGAACGGGCTCCACCCGCTCTGAGGCGTATGGCTTCGCCGCATCGTCTCACGCCGAGCCGGGACGCCGTCCGGCGGAAGAGGCTCCGGCGCCCCGATCCGAACCTGTCCAGCGCGCGCTCAGGCCTCGCGCTCGCCCCGCCCCTCGGCCTTCACGGCGGTGAGCCTGCGCAGCACCGTGCGGACATGGGCGCGCACCTGCTCGCGGCGGGCCACCGTCTCGTCTCTTCCCTCGTTGCGTGATCCGCCGGCCGTGCTCATGGAGTGCCACCCGTGTCGATGCGCGGCCCGCGCTCGCGCGCCGGCAGCAGGTGTACGGCTGAAGAGTTCGCCTCTTAATCCGTCTGCGCCAGACACTGGACTGAAATCATAAAACACGGGCTCAATAAAGGTATATAATCCGAATCGTTCTGTTAGGACGTCATTAATCTAAACGACTGATGAATTGCTGATGGCCTACCTCAAGCTGACAACAGCATCGCGTGCGAGATCCTGCCGCGACGTCTCCGCAGAGCGGACGGAGGCGGTAAACCGGACGACCCGGCGGGCGGACACCGCGCACAGCGCCGCGGCCCGCGGCCGTCAGGGAGGAGCGAACCCGTGCTGAAGCGCTTCTACTTCGACCTCGTATCCCGGGAGCGTGTCATCCCGGACAGGACGGGCATCGAGGCGGCGGACCTGGAGGAGGCGCTGGAGGAAGCGGAGGCGGCCCTGCAGGAGATGCGCGAGAGCGGCGAGGCGGCCGAGTTCGACGAGGGCTGGAGCCTGCTGATTCGCGACGAGGCCGGCGCCTCCCTCCGGAAGCTGCCGATCCTGGTCTATCTCGCCTTCACGCAACTGATGATGGATGCGGGCGAGCTGCTGATGTTCGTCACCGAGACTTGAGGGCCCGAGCCCCATCCGAAAGAATTCCTCGCTCTCGTGCGAAGACGGTCGACAATTTTCACATCTCGTCAACCAGTACGCGCCTTCGCAGGCGCGAATTTCGCGCGACATCGAAAAAGCATCGTTTCGAGTGCCCGCCCCATTTAGGACGCCTTTAGTATCTCAATGGCCAAGCTAGAACTCTAACCGAGGGGGAGCGCATGGCCGACTACGTGCTGGAGGGTCCGCGGTGGGGCGCGGGGGCGCGGGGAACGAGCGGCGGCACCGTGACCTGGGCGATCGACGCCGCCCTGCCGGCCGCCTTCGCGAGCGTCATCCAGTCCGCCTTCGCCACCTGGGCGAGCGTGGCCAACATCAGCTTCCAGCAGGTCGCCTCCACCGCCACAGCGAACATCGACCTGACGCAGGGCGCCATCGACGGGCTCGGCAACACGCTGGGCTACGCGAGCTACAACTTCTCCGGTCAGCGCATGAGCGCGGCCACCGTCACCTTCGACTCGGCTGAGGGCTGGCGCGCCTCGGGCAGCAAGGTCGTCAGCAACCAGGGCACCGACTTCTACCTCGTGGCCCTGCACGAGATCGGCCACGCGCTCGGGCTCGACCATTACAACGGCAAGCCGGAGGTGATGAATTCGATCATCAGCCCCGCCATCACCGGCCTGATGGCGGGCGACATCGCGGGCATCCAGGCCCTCTACGGGGCGGCCCCAGCCGCCCCGCCCGTCTCGACCGTCACGCCCCCGGCGCCCGTGAGCCCCGCGCAGCCGACCGCCTCGGCCTCGGGCGTCACCGCCGTCTACCGCTTCTACGACGCGAGCACGGGCGACCACTTCTACACGACGAGCACGGCCGAGAAGGCGCAGATCCTCAAGACGCTGCCGAGCTACCAGTACGAGGGCGTCGGCTGGGCAACGCCCCAGGACGGCCCGAACACCATCGACGTGTTCCGCTTCTACGACACCAAGACCGGCCAGCACTTCTTCACCACCGACGCGGCCGAGCGCGACACCATCCTGAAGACGCTGCCGAGCTACCACTACGAGGGCGTGGCCTTCGAGGCCTATGCCAGCGCGGCCGCGGCAGGGGCGGGCGGCGTGACGCTCGAGCGCTTCTACAACACGCAGACGGGCCTGCATCACTACGCGGCCAACGCCGCCGAGGCGGCGGCCATCAACCAGGGCTCGGCCGGGCCGGGCTGGGTCGACGAGGGCCGCGCCTTCACCGTCCACATCCCCACCGACGGCATGCTCTTCGCCTGAGCCGGACGCGCGCCGAACCGGTGCTCGCCCCGCGGAGCGATCCGCGGGGCCTCCCGTTCGCGGCGGCCGCCGTCAGATGTCCTCGCCGGGCCGCGTCAGAGGTGCGCCGGCGGTCGCGGTCGCCGGCTGCAGCGGCCGCTCGTTGCGCACGGCCATGATGTTCCACACGGCCAGGGCGAGGTAGGGACCGACGAAGACCAGGAAAAAGACCAAGCTCATGCTCGCCTCCCGTCAGGTGAGGAGACCAGGCCCCGAAAGCGGGCATGCGACCCTGCACCCTTGACGCTTAAGTCTCGAGCGGTGGGTTCCGTTTCAAGCGAAGGTTGCATCACCGCGGCGGGACCGCGAGCGTTCGCGGCACATCGCCCGCTGACGTGGCGGCGGACGGCGTATTCGCCAGACGACCGGGCGTATCGCTGCCTTGCCCGCGGGTCACGGATGGTTCCCGCCATCGAACGCGTTGGTCCAGTGGCAGTGTCGCCGTCGCGCTCGCAAGCACCGGCGAGCTGAAGCGGGAAGAGGCACTTGCGGGCGCGCCGGCTCATCGATGGGAGCGGCGCCGAATCCGAAGGCGGCAGGCAGAGGCTCGGTCGCCCGCCGCGCCGTCCGCGCCCTATCGTACGCAATCTCCCGACGCGGCGTAGGGCTTCAGCGCGTGGCGTGAGAGGCCGCGTCGGCCCGGCCGGGCACCGACCCGCGCATTCCAGCAGACGGTCCGCATCGGGAGCGGATTGGCTGACACCCTGGTGCGCTGTAGGATGGCTCCCTGTGGCCTCCTTCGAGGGTGTTGCCATGACCATGAACCTCCTGGTCTTCGCCGCCGCGCCGCTGCTGATCGGACTGACGGCAGCCATCGTCGTCCTCATCGCCGAGCGTCGGAACGAGCGCACGCCCTGAGCCGGCCCGAGGCGTGCTCGCGATCGGGCGGCAGCCGTTCCGGCGACCGCCTACACCCTGCGCGGTCGAGCCAGGAGGATGGCCGTGCCGACCGTCGATCGCTTCACGCGGGACGACACCAATGAGCTGGCCAGGACGGCTCCTGCCAGGGGGTAGGCCTGAAGGGCCGCGGCGACATCGAGCACGAGCCCCAGGACGAGCGTATGCGTGCGAAGTTCCGGAGCAGCGATGTAGTTGTCGACGAGGCGAGCCACGGCCTCGGGCCGGAGAAGCCCTCGATCCAGCAGCTCGAGCACGGTCGGGTCGGAAGCAGGAGCTGTGGCCATGGCGCTGTCTGGCAGGTGTCTGAGGCTGGGCTAGACGATCGGCCGAGCACATCCAACCTCGAAGCGTAGCGCCGGACGACCCACCGGGAACTTGTGCTCCGAGCACAACAGAGCGACGACGATGACGGGATCCGGAGACCGGATTCGGATTGATGTCTTTGCCAAGCAGACGAAGCCGCAGTCGAATTCCAAGCGTTCCGTCAAGTTTCAGACAGTGACTGAAGCGCAACACCGCTGCCATCCCACTCCAGCGCAGGCGGAAAATTGCAACTTCTAGTTTGACGCGCTCCGAGCGGTGTTTCAGATCTGGTTAACGGCGGTGAAACTGCGTGGAAGCCTCGCATCCATCAGGGCCGTGAGGGAATTTGCGCTCGTGGATCAACTCAAGGCGTTCTCCTGGGACAGCATCGTCGATCGAAAAGCTGAGCCAAAGCCGCCTGAGAAGCATGCGCCCGCCGAGGAGCGCATCACGACCGTCCTGCGACTGATGAATTCTTCCGACGATGCGGCAAGCTCCGGACCGCCCACGCGCAGATCGTCGCCCGAGGACTGGGTCAGCCTGATCGAGCGGGTTCGCTCCGCAGCCTCGCGCGTCAGGGAGGTGGAGAACCACGCCCACGAGCAGGAACTGCGGGTGCAGGATCTGCTGGAGCGGGTGCGCGAGGACATCGCGAGCGCGAACGAGCGCGTGAAGATCGCGGAAGCGCACGCGCGAGACATCCAAGCGCGGGCGGATGCCCTGCTCAAGGCGGCTGACGAGCGGGTCAAGGCAGCCGAGGACCGCGCCCGCCTCGCCGAGGAGTGGCTGGCACGCGTCTACGACACCATCGCCAGCGAGTTCGCGTTCGCCCAGCCCGAGAAGCGCTCCGCATGATCGCGCAGGCCGCTCCGGCGCGGACCGGCGTTGTCCGACAGGACGCGCAGCAGAACGTCGTGCCCCTGTTCGCGGAGCACGACGCTTCCGGAAGCCCGAAGGCCCAGGATCCGGCGGAGGAGGCCGACTGGCCCGGAGCCATCCAGCTCGTCCGCGATGTCGGCGCACGGGTGCGGCGTGCGCGTGAGCTGGCGCACGATCTCACCAGGCAGTCGCAGGTTCTCGTTCAGCGCAGCATCACGGATGCCGAGGCGGCGGAAGAGCGCGCTCGGGTCGCGGAGGCCGCCGCACAGAGCGCCATGCGGCGCGCGGCCAAGTCGGAGAAGGCCGCGCGACTGGCTGAGGAGCGTGCTCGCCTCGCCGAGGAGCAGATGCAGGCCGCCAAGGCGAGCGAGGCCGAGGCGCGGCTGTGGCTGGGCCGGCTGTACAGCTGCCTCAGAAGCGAGTTCGACAGCCTCACGCTCGAATGACGTGGCCGATCCGGGGGCGATGGTCCCGCCGGCAGCCAACGGATGGCGGGCACCTGTGAGAGGATCGAGAGGCCCGCCCCGCGTCTCGTCGTCCCGGCGCCGCGCTTCAGACCTGTGCCAGGCCACCGTCCACGCACAGGTCCGCGCCCGTCACGAAGCTGCTCTCGGCGCTGGCGAGGAAGAGGGCCGCAGCCGCCACCTCCTCCGGTCGCCCCAGCCGTCCGATCGGGATCCGGTTCGTGAGCGCCTCGCGAACCTCGTCGGTGACGGCCTGGAACAACGCCGTGTCGATGGGGCCGGGGCTGACGACGTTGACGCGTATCCCGCGCGGCGCCAGTTCACCGGCCCAGGTCCGCGCGAACGAGCGGATGGCGGCCTTGCTGGCGGCGTAGACGCCGTAGCCCGGCGTGCCGATCAGGGCCGCGATGGAGCCGATCAGCACGACAGCGCTGCCCGCCCCCATATGTTCCGCCGCCGCCTGCGTGGCGAAGGCGAGCGCGCGCGCGTTCAGGCCGAAGGTGCGGTCGAAGTGCTCCTCGGTGAGATCGGCGAGCGGCCGCTGCTCCGACGATCCCGCACTGACCACCAGGATGTCGATCCTTCCCCGCTCGGCCGCGATCGCCTCGATCGCGCGTCGGAGGGCGTGCGGATCGCTGGCGTCAGCCTGGATCGGGCGGACGCCGGCGCTCCGGTCGACCGCCGCTCGCAGCGCCGCCTCGTGCCGGCTCGTCGCGAAGACCTCCGCGCCCTCCGAGGCGAAGCGCTCGCTGATGGCGAGGCCGATGCCGCTGCCGCCTCCGATAACGACCGCCACCTTGTTCCCGAGCAGGCCCATGGCGAAGATCCCCTGATCCGCCGCGCAGGCCGACCCTATCAGCAGCGGAAGATCGGAAGAAGCGCGGGGACGGCGGGCATCTGTACAAGCCAAGCCGTTACAGCAGAGAAGGCCCCTCTCGCGCCGCATCTAATACTTTGTATCGTATGCGGCCATACCATTGTGAAGTGAAATAAGCCGAAATATGTCAATTTATCTGCTGCCCGAAGCATAGAATAGGGCACTCAATCTCTGTTTGTTTTGATTGAGGCAGCCAATGTCTAAGCACGCCTCCGGCTCGAAGCATCATTATCATCGGGATAAGCCTGGATCGCTGTCGCTTGACGGCTTGACCGACGGTCGCGCGGTCGAGGGACAGGCCATCACAGCCCACGTCGCCGATCCGAATGGCGACCCGGATTGGGCGATCTACACCTTCTGGGCCGATGGGCAGATCGTGCAGAAGGGCCGGTCGGCCACCTACACGCCGGGATACGAGGCGGCGGGGCAGGTCGTGACCGTCAGAGCCTGGTACGAGGATGGGGACGGGCACACCGGGACCGTCCGGGCCTCGGCCGGGGCCGTCTCGGACTCGGATCGGCCGGGCACGATCACACTCGCGGGGCTGAGCGGCGGCAACGCGGTGGAGGGCCAGGCGATCACCGCCAGCATCGCCGATCCCGACGGGCTTCCGGCGAGCGGCATCATCTACACCTTCAAGAGCGGGAGCACGGTCCTGCAGACCGGCAACGCGAGCACCTACACGCCGGCCTTCAACCTGGGCGGCAGGGCTCTCACGGTCGAGGTGAGCTACACCGACGGCCAGGACCACGCGACGACGCTCGTGCAAGCCGCCGGCAACGTCGTGGATGTCGACCGCGCCGGTGCCATCACGCTGGCCGGTCTGACGAGCGGCAACACGGTGGAGGGCCAGGCGCTCACTGCCAGCGTCACCGATCCCGACGGCGTGCTGGCGACCGGCATCACCTACACGTTCCGCGCGGGCACGACCGTCCTGCAATCCGGCACGTCGAGCACCTACACGCCCGGATACGATCTCGGCGGTCAGGCCATCACGGTCGAGGCGGCCTACGCGGACAGCCAGGGCCACAGCGCGGTTCTGACCGCGTCGGGCGGGATTGCGCAGGATGTCGACCGGCCCGGCAGCTTGACCCTCGCCGGCCTGTCGAGCGGCAACGCCGTCGAAGGGCAGGCGATCACCGCGTCCCTGGCGGATGCGGACGGCGTGCCGGCCGGCGCCATCTTCACGTTCCGGGCCGGCACGAGCGTTCTGCAGACGGGCACGGCCAGCAGCTTCACACCGGGCTTCGATCTCGCGGGCCAGATCATCACCGTCGAGGCGGCCTACACGGACGGCCAGGGCCACAGCGAGGCTCTCAGCCAGACCGGCGGCGTGGTTCAGGACGTGAACCGCCCCGCCACCCTGACCCTGTCCGGCCTGAGCGGCGGCGCCGCGCTCGAAGAGCAGACGATCACCGCGACCGTGGCCGATGCCGACGGCCTGCCCGGCGGCGCCGGCGCGATCACCTACACGTTCAGGGCTGACGGCGCCGTCCTGCAGAGCGGCGCGTCCAACGCGTTCACGCCGGGCTTCAACGCGGTCGGGCGCCTCGTCACCGTCGAGGCGTCCTTCGTCGACGGCCAGGGCCACAGCGAGGGGCCGACCGCAGCCGCCGGGGTCGTGCAGGATGCGCCCCCGCCGCTTTCCATGATCTTCAACTACGCGTTCGCCGAGGCGAACCTGAGCTTCGTCGACCAGCGCAACATCATCACCGGCCCGGACGGCGTCCCGCACGACGTCACCGGCGTGAACACGCTGAGCTTCTCGGACGGCAGCATCCAGGTCCGGGACGGCCAGCCCTTGGTGGACGATCTCTACTACTACGCGAAGAACCTCGACGTCTGGCAGGCGAGAATCGACCCGGATCTGCACTACGCGGCCTTCGGCTGGAGGGAAGGCCGCGACCCGAGCGCGCTCTTCTCGACGAACGGGTACCTGGCCGCCAACCCGGACGTGAAGGCGGCCGGGATCAACCCGCTGCAGCACTACGATCAGTTCGGATGGCGCGAGGGGCGCGACCCGTCGGCCCTCTTCGACAACGAGCAGTACCTGACGGGCAATCCGGACGTGAGGGCGGCCGGGCTGGACCCGCTCGCGCACTACCTGGAGTTCGGACAGGCGGAACGGCGGTCGATCGACGCCGCTGTCGGACGGGCCGGGGACATCGGCGCGGATCGTGGCTTCGACGCCGAGTACTACCTGCTTGCCAATGCGGACGTGGCCCGCGCCGCAACCGCGGCAGGAGGCAGCAGCTACGCCTTCGCGCGCGCTCATTTCGACGCCTTCGGCTGGAAGGAGGGGCGCGATCCGAGCGCCGTGTTCGACACGAAGGGCTATCTCTCCGCCTACGCCGACGTGAAGGCGGCCGGGATCAATCCGCTGGCGCATTACGATGCGTTCGGCTGGAAGGAGGGGCGCGATCCGTCGACGGGCTACGACACCTCGTCCTACCTGGCAGCCTACGCCGACGTGCGGGCAGCCGGCGTCGATCCCATGCTGCACTACCTGCAATTCGGGATCCTGGAGGGCCGCCTCAGCTTCGCCGACGGCAGCTTCAGCGCGGGAAGCGTCGGCTGAGACCCGGGTCGAGCGCCTCTGCCGGTCGTCTCGGTCCGTCTCCCGTCCAGACACGAGCTCCGCCTGCCGGGGCGGGATGCCGGCGCAGGGCATTTGGCGCGGCGGAGCGCCCCGGGAGAAGGCGGATGAGAAATGTCGTGCGCCGGTCCTGATCGACCGGCGCCTTCGCTGCGGCAGGCGAGGACGTCGAGGGCTCGCATCATGCGGGTCTCGTTTGCCGAACGAGTCTGCCAGATGCTGACCCAGTCAATTTCGCGACCGTCAAATGCCTCTATCGGAAGCGTGCGTTTCTGAACGGAATGACGCGCTACGCTCGACAGATATCGAAGTCGTATCTAACCATCTCGATCATATTCCGGCGACCGGAGCGGCGTCATGACTTTCTGCGACGCAAAAAACGCTCAGGTTGTCAATGAGATCAGCGTCGCTGTCCTGTCGAAGGCCCTCGGATCGCTGATCATAGCTTGCGAGCAGCTGAACCCGCGCGTCAGCGTGCATCTCCGCCCGGCTTTGCTGGCGGGAATCCGGCGCGACCTGCAGCTCATCCGCGACGCGTACCCGGTCGCCGAGGTGCCCGATCAGAGTCTGAGCGCGCTCGACGGATATCTGCGCTTCGTCGTCGAGACCGCGCTGGCGGACGAGGATTTGCCCTCCGTCCATACGCACTGAGCGACCGTCGGCGAGGCAGGCCCGCGCGCTCGCAGCCGTCCCGCGCCGTGCCGGTCGCGCGGCTGCGCCCGAGCGCCGGTTCCTTCCGCAGGCGGGAAATTGCTTCCCGGTCGACGCGTAAAATCCGACCGACCGCGGACATATCTCGCCTACCCCTCGCTCGGCAGAAACGAGGACATAAACGCCAGAACGTGGAAGCCAATGCAGCTTTCTTCCGATGAACTCGTGCAGATGCCGCCCGTAGCCGCGAAGATCGGACTCAAGTTCTGGCCGCGACCATTGACATGCAGGGCTGTGCTCACGGGCCAAGATCGCGCCTTCGTCTCGATCAGCCTCGCAGGTAGCCTTCCGGATCGCTTCTCTCTTGCCGTGGAGCCGGACTTCGCGCCGCGCCCCTGCATCGTGACCTGGAGGGGCGAAGGGGCGATCGAGGTGGCGCTGTACGATTGAGCGTCGATCTCCGGCGCCATGCTGCGGGTCCGGCGCCTCGGGGCCGTCGCGGCCCCGCACCTCGCAGCTTCACTCCGCTCGGAGCCCCATCCGCAGGACTACGACGGACCTTCGCACCGCGACCGGCATCATGAAGACCGTGTTAACCTGCCGTTCGCCACGCGAACTCAGCCGGAAACAGTTTCAAGGCGCCCCGATTCGCTCTACGATGGCCTCACTGCTTGCGGGGACACATCATGGCCATCGGACAATCCTTCGGCATGGGGGAGGCACGGAAGTCGCCCGGCTCGGCACAGGGCTCGATCCGCAAGCATCTCATGATCGGGCTGGGTGCCTGCGCCCTGCTGGTCGCGAGCGCGAGCTTCGCCGCAGTATCGACCCTCTCCGGTGCCGTGATCGCGTCGGGCCGGATCGTCGTCGAGACGGACGTGAAGAAGGTTCAGCACCCGACAGGCGGCGTCGTCGGGCAGCTTCTCGTTCGTGAAGGCGCCCGCGTCTCGGCGGGGCAGGTGCTGATCCGGCTCGACGAGACCCAGACGCGCGCCGAACTCGACATGGTCCGCAAGGCCCTGGACGAGCTCTCGGCACGCCAGGCGCGCGAGGAGGCGGAGCGGGACGGTGCGGCCAGCATCACCTTCCCGGACGACCTCCTGGCGCGCGCCACGAGCGATCCCACCGTCCGGCACCTGGTCGAGGGCGAGACGCGGCTCTTCAAGGCGCGGGTCGCCGCGCGCGAGGGCCAGAAGGCCCAGCTGCGCGAGCGCGTGGCGCAGTTGCACGAGGAGATCGGCGGGCTCGAGAAGCAGGTCGCAGCCAAGACCCGCGAGATCGCGCTGATCAACGACGAGCTGAAAGGGGTCCGCGACCTCTATTCCCAGAATCTCGTGCAATTCGCGAAGCTGAACGCCCTGGAGCGCACCTCTGCAGGATTGTTGGGGGAGCGGGGCAGGCTTGTGGCGGTGATCGCGCAGACGAAGGGCAAGGTGACCGAGACGGAGCTGCAGATCCTGCAGGTGGACGGCGACATGCGCACGGAGGTGGGCAAGGATCTGGCGGAGATCCGGAGCCGCTGGTCGGAACTCGTCGAGAAGCGGGTGGCGGCCGAGGATCGGCTGAAGCGCGTCGAGCTGCGCGCGCCGCAGGACGGCTTCGTGCAGGAACTCAAGGTGCACACGATCGGCGGGCTCGTGACACCGAACGAGCCGGCGATGCTGATCGTGCCGTCGGCCGATCAGAGGGTTGTGGAGGTCCAGGTTCAACCGCAGGACATCGCCTACGTGAAAGCCGGGCAGCTCGTCTCGCTGCGCTTTCCGAGCCTGAACCAGTCGCGGACGCCTGAGATCAGCGGCAGCGTGATGCGGATCGCCGCGGACGTCAGCCAGGATCAGAAGACCGGCGCGCCCTACTACACGGTGCGCATCCGGCCCACCGAGGGCCAGGAAGCGCTCCTCGGCAAGTCGGTCCTCCTGCCGGGGCTGCCGGTCGAGGCGCACATGAACATCGGTGATCGGACCGTCATCAGCTACCTGGTGAAGCCGCTCGCCGAGCAGATCGAGCGGCGGATGGGCTTGATCACGGATAATCCGGTGGATCACATCCCGACATTGGACCGGCAAGCGACCAACTGACCGCAGCGCCACCGAGATCGGTGCCGAAGCCGCCTCGCCTCACGATTGTCGGGCCTGGTCCCGCGCGTGTGCAATCCTTGCGAGCCTATCGCCGGCTTGCGCGCGGCCCGGATGCCGGGACGGCGCCACGACCCGGCTCGACGCATTTGGAAATGCCCTTTCCAATTTCGGGGCTTTGCGCCGCGAGGCGACAGGCTAGCTTCCCTCCCGATGGTGTGCTGCCGATCCTATGCCCGCTGCCCGGCGGCTCGGAGGGCAGGGGTATTCGGATCATCGACACACGAAGTCCCGGTTAGGTGTCGCCCGCGCGAGCGGTCCGAAGGGGCACACACCATCGGAAGCGGCCTGTGCCAAGGCGCAGCCCCTCGTATCACCTCCTCGGCCCGCGGGCCGAGGAGGATGAAGCTGCACGCGTGCCGGAGCAACGATGGTCACCCGGCGCCGTTGGTTCGGCATGGCCACCATCGCCATCATGATCGCCACGCCGCGTGGGCGACGCCTTCTGGCCGCGTCCTCGGAGCGGGAGGCCGCGCTCACCGCCGAACTGGTGCTGCGGACGCTCGACCGTCTCACCCTGCCGACGGCGATCTGGGTCCAGTGCGCGGATCTCGACGTGACCTTCAGGCTCATGGGCTATCTGACCGGCGTGCAGGACGAGATGATCGGGGCTTGAGCGGTCGGACGCGCTCAGCATCGTCCCGGTTCATCACGGCAAGCCCGCATTTTGTATTTTGAGTTTGATGCGGAGCACCGACGAAATCCTGTGGTCGCCCGGATTGCTGGCGCTCTATGCTCGGCGCCTCGACCGCAGGAGGTGCGTATGCGTGCACTCGCTTTGCTGGCCATCGCTTTCGTGCTCGCCACAGGTGCATTCTGGGCGACCATGCTCACGGCACCGCCCAAGTCGGTGGCGAAGGGCCAGATCATACCGGCCGTTCACATCCCCCTCGTGGCCGGGAGCAAGGACCCTGACCGCTACGACGCGGATGAGGGCGACGTATTCTGAGGGCTCAAGCCGGCGCGAGCGAATTTCCCAAGTCCGCCATCTCCTGCAACGGTCGCTGCGCTGGACCGTTGATCGTCACAGCCACTGTGGAGATCGAGCCATGAAGCTGACCAAAGAAGCCGCCAAAGCGATGGCCAAGGCGTGGGCGATGCCGAAGGTGAACGAGTCTTCGAAGGACCAGCCTGCGAAGAAGCAGGGCTGACATCGTCAGGAGGGACGCGGCGTCATCGCATCCGGCGCCTGCCTGAGCGCCGCCGCCCTGCCGGCGGCGCCGGATACGGATTCGCGGCGCCGCCGGGCGGCATCGCCGGATCGGCGCTCGATCCGCGCTGATCCGGACGGAGAAGGCGCATTGCTGATCGGCTCCGTGGCCTTCGACGCTGTCTCACCACGCGCCGACGCGGCCGGATGGGGTACCACCTTCATCGCAACCTGGTTCGCCGCGAAACGTTCGAACGTCATGCGAACCGCTTACCTCGCACAGGATCATCGCCACCGCGCCGAACACTGGCGCCGCCTGGCTCAGAGCTGGGCCATTGCCGGCAATGAGGAGGCATCGGCGCAGTGCCGACGGAAAGCCGAGATGTGGCGGCGGGCAGCGATGCGCGCGGATGCCGCCGACACGTCAGCAAGCCAGGAGGCGGGCTTCAGCTGAGGTGAAGAAGGACCGGCATGACCGGTCCTCACATCCACGCCCGACTCGGACGCCGGCGCTTACCGCGCGCCGGTCGATGTGCCGCCGGTTGCGCCGCCCGTGCTCTTGGCCGTGCCGCCGCTCTGAGGATTTCCGGCGCCCGCGGTGCTGCCGGTCGTGGCACCGGTGGCCCCGGCCGCGCCGCCGGTCGCCGAGCCGGTGGAGCGCTCCATCGCCTTCTCGCTGTTGCTCTTCACGCTGCCGGGGCTGTTCATGTTGCCCTCGGCGCTGCCGCCGCCGGCGGGGGTCTGAGCCCAAGCGGCGCCGGTCAGCGGCAGAGCCAACGCGGCAGCGATCACGATCGTCTTCATGGTCATGGCATTTCGTCCCTAGGTTGTACCGAGGATCAAACCGCCGGACGCGGCGAGATGTTCATCTCGCCCGCCGCCCCTTCTGCCGCACCGAGGTTCCGCCCCTCGCCGCCATCCCGCCGCCCGAGCGTCCAGCAAATCCGCTGGGCCCCAGAGGCGCGCCGCAAGACCAATCTGGCGGGGCATTCCGGCCCGGATCACGGGCGAGGCCGCCGTCCCGGGTGTGCCGGTCAGGATCCGGTCCTGGCCCACACGGTCTCGAACCGGCAGCGCCGCCTTAGGCGGTGTCTATCGGCGGCCGCTGCGTCCATCGCTTTCCACATCTCTGCACAGCCTTGTCGGTCGGTCGCCGATGCGCGCTTGAACGAATCGCAGGGCGCGCGTTTGTTCCGCATCCGTTCCATCTTCGCGAGGGCGCAGGGATGCATGATCGACCCGCCGAGATCCGGCCGTCCGAGGCCGAGCGGATCGCGTTCGCCTACCGGATGGCGGCCCGCGGCGATGCCTGGCTCGCCCTCGTGCGCGCGATCGAGGACGCGCTCGTCGACCTCGATCGCGCCGACCGGCATGTCGAGCGGCAGGCCGCGCTGACCTCGCGCGGCTATGTCCGCGGCGGGTCCGATCGCGCCCACCGGTAGATGGATCGGCTCCGCGACATCCGGGCCGAGCGCCTGCTGGTCGCGTGCACGTCCTGCCGCAGAACCGGCTCCTACCGCATCGCCGGCCTTGTGGAGCGCTTCGGCGGCGACATCCCGCAACGCGACCTGCTCGCCGCGCTGACCGCCTCCTGCCGCTACCAGCGCGGGCCAGAGGCGGCCGCGCCGCGCAAGTACGAGGTGCAGTGCCAAGCCCGGCTGATTCTGCCCGAGGCGGCCCTGGCGGAGGCGGCGGCGCCGGCGGGCCGGCCCTTCACGATCGAGGTCTGGAAGCCGGGCGCGTCCGGCATCCAGTGCCACATCGCCACGATCTGGAGCCTGGATCTCGCGCGCGCCGCGTTCGCCACCGCGACGGAGATCTGGCCGGAGGAGCCGCTGACGCTGCGCCAGGGCATCCGGATCATCCGGAAGCACCGGATGCCGGATTAGAAGGATAGCCTCCGTGAGACCACCCTGGGGACAGGCTCAGCTGTCGGCCTTGGAGCCGCCGAGCGTCAGGTCGAGGTAGGTCTTGGTCACCGGCTCGATCAAAGCCGCGATCTCGTCGGCCGCCTTCGTCTCCTCCTCGACCGCTGCCCGGAAGAACGACACTTGGTCGGACTTGCCGGCCCGCTCCGCGATGACGGTCAGCGAGCGATAGGCCGCGACCTGATCGTACTGGTAGGCGTAGCCCGCGTAGAGATTCTTCAGGGTCTCGTCCTGGGCCGCAGCGTGAACGGCCGCGCCGATGGAGCCCGCCACGCTTGTGACGGTCTCCTTCAGCGTCGAGGGGCTCTCGCCAATGGCGCCCAGCGCCTTGTCGAGACGGTCGATCTGGACCTTCGTCGTCTCGACGTGGCGGCGCAGGACGGCGGCGTATTCGGGATAGCGCTCCAGGCCGGAGAGTTGCCGCTCCATCTGCTCGAGGCCCTGCTTCTCCAGCGCGCGGGTGTTGCGAAGGGCTCCCGCGTAGATCGTGCCGATGTCCGTGCTGGCCATGCCGCTGAAACTCCTGGTTGTGTTGGGATCCGCCCGCCAACGTGAGCGGCTGTGCGGCGTTCCTGGCCCGGCCTGCGGCGGATGCGCCACGTCACGCTTGGGCCGCCTCACGCCCGGACGGCGGCGCGACCGCGTTCAGGTGCCGGGGCGGCCGTCACTCCCGGAGATCGCTGCTAGGGGCCCGGGGGCCGGAGCAGCACCAGAACGAGGACGGCTGCGAGCACCATCAGGATCGCGGCCATCCCGTAGTGATCGACGAGAGACTGCATGGCGTCACCGCTTCTCCGGCGGCGCCGGCAGGCTTGCCGTGCGCGTCGCGGTTCTCTCCAGGTGCCCGCTTGCCATGATGTCGCGCCTGTTCCCAACCCGTTCCGCTGGGCCTTATAGCGTGCCGATGTCCGCTGCCACCTCGATCTTCGCTCCCGACGACGTCGCCCATGTCATCCAGGTCGCCCTGGCTCCGGCCTTCCTGCTGACCGCGCTCGCCACCCTTCTCAACGTCTTCTCGACCCGTCTCGGGCGCGTGGCCGACAAGGTCGATGCCGCGGCGGCGACCGTGCTCGGTGCGGACCCCGCCGAGGCCGAGCGGATCTCGCGTCAGCTCTCCTACCTCCGCCGCAGATCCTTCGTGCTCGACGTGGCCGTCGTGCTCGCCTCCCTCGGAGGGATCATGACGGGCATCGCGGTCCTGACCCTGTTCGTGGGTGCGCTGAGGGACGCAGCCACGGCCTCGGTCCTGTTCGCTTGCTTCGGTGCGGCTCTGGTCTGCACGGTTGCCGCCGTAGCGGCCTTCCTCGTCGAGATCCTGATGGCCGGACGAGGCGTCCGCCACGAAGTCGACCGCCAGAAGGAGCAGGCCGGCGACCTGGGCGCGGCCTGACCCCTGTCGCGGCGGGGCAGCGGCTCCAGTCACGCTCCTCATCCGACCTTGAGGGGGGCAGGATGAGCGGCTCGAGAACGCGATTTGTTCCTGGCCGCCCTCGAACAGCACCTGGCCTAAGGGATGGCCTCCTGTTCAAGTCCGGGAGCGACCGTGACCCGCTGCCGGCTTCACGCCGGATCTGATTCCGGGAAGGGCTCGGCGGCGAACCGGACATCGCGGATCGCGAGCTTGAGCTTCTGGTGGCCGCCCTTGGTGAGGGGAGGCCGAGCAGGTGGAAGGTGACGTGCTATGAGCCGGGCCCTTGGGAGCCGCCTGCGGAAGATCGAGGAGCGGCACCAGCCCAAGAATGCATTCGGCCATCTCGGCTTTGGGCCCGCCATCACGATCATCCCGGAGAACGACGAGGACCAAGCGCAGCAGCTCGCGGCGCTGGAAGTGCCGGGCAGTGCCGGCGTGGTCAGTTCGTCATCGCTTGGCGCATTGTCGATCCACCCGCCTACCGCAGGCCCCACGCATGACCATCGCGAACCTGTCGAAGCCACTGGAGAAGATCGAAGCCGCGCGCCACGTCGGGCAGCCCACCAAGATCATCGCGAACTATCCCGTGGGGGACGAGGAAGCCCGCGACGCCTCGGTGAACTGGCGGCAGTGGGTGGCGGAGGAGCGAGCATCCGTGAAGGGCAAGGTGCTCTGGCTGATGCAGCCGCCGCTCACGGTCGAGGAGTGGGCGGCGCGTTACACGCCGCAGGAAGGGCAGGTGCACTGAACGGTTCCACTGAGGTCTCAAACGTTCGCCGACAGCGCGTCCCAGAAGCCCGAAACCGATCTCTTGGAGTGGGTTTGGAACGGTCCGCCCCACAAGAGTGCGCGGCAGAAACTAACCCCTGTGATGGCGCCGGGCTCACATGGGTGCAAGATAGCTCGCATCATCAGCGGGCCCGCCACAGGTGCTGATGGCCGGGAGAGACGTGCGCTTCCACCTGCGACGCAAGGTGAAGCTGCCATGTCCTCAGCTCCCGACGACCACTCCCTCGACATGCTGATCCGTAAGCTGGAGAGCATCGCCACGCTCTCCGACGAGGAGCGGCAGGCCATCCGCAGCCTGCCGGCCAAGACGCGCGTTCTTCAACCGCGTCAAGACATCGTGCGTGACGGCGACAAGCCCTCGCAGTGCTGCCTGATCCTCGATGGCTGGGCCTACCGCTACAAGCTGATCGGGGGAGGGCGCCGGCAGATCTTCTCGTTCCATGTGGCCGGCGACATCCCGGACCTGCAGAGCCTGCGCCTCCACACCATGGATCACAGCCTGGCCACGCTGACACAGGCCACGGTCGCCTTCCTGCCCCACGAGAGCCTGCGCGACCTGACGACCCGCTTTCCCAGCCTCACAGCGATCCTCTGGCGCGACACGCTGATCGATGCGGCGGTCTTCCGCGAGTGGATGACCGGCATGGGCCGACGCGACGCGTTCGAGCGGATCGCGCACCTGTTCTGCGAGCTGTACCTGAAGCTGCAGGCGGTCGGACTGGCCCAAAGCTATCGCTGTCCTCTGCCGATCACCCAGGTGGATCTTGGCGACGCGCTGGGTCTCTCGAACGTGCACGTCAACCGCGTGCTGCAGGAGATGCGCGGGCGAGGGCTGATCACGCTGCACAGCGGCACGCTGGTGATCGAAGCTTGGGATGAACTTATGCGGGCCTGTGAGTTTGACCCGACGTACCTGCATCTGGAGAAGCGAGCGGCTGCATGACCCTGAGACTGCAGCCAGTCTGTGTCCGGACGGGCAGCACCGACGCCGAGAGCCAGCTCGTCTTCGAGGATGGCTCTCTCGTCGCGGTTCTGACCCACCTCTCGGATGAGTACGGCGACGAGGCAGGCATGTGGTTCCTGGAGGTGGGGTTCGGGCCGGTCGATGATCCACGCTCGCCCAAGTTCACTGACCTTGATGAGGCTCAGAACTGGATCAGGCGCAAGCTGACCGACTTCTCGGCACACGGCGGTCCATAACGCCCAGTCGGCGAATGGCCGAGACTGGAGCCGCAGCTTCGGACAGGGTCAAAAGAGCGGACGTCCCAGCCCTGCCGGCGAAGTCACTGATCAGCCTTCGTGACATCTTCGCGCGAGACGTTCACTCACGTTGTGGCACGCTCCTCTCCGATCTGCGTACACGTGGACTATCGTTGGCTTTGAACTCGGGCGTCAGCGACTGCGAGACCTGCGTGCTCCCGCCTACTGTCCGCGGAGAGCCACATGCCGCGCTACTTTTTCGATGTTCACGACAGCGGTCCTCAGTTCGACGATAGGGGAACTGTGCTTGCGGGGCCGGACGAGGCATGCGCGAAGGCCAAGTCCCTCTTGGCGAGCATCGCACACGAGGACATTCCCAAAGGTGCCGACCAGCACACGTTCATGGCGCAGGTGAGGGACGAGGATGGCAACTCCATCTACGCGGCCACACTGACGTACTCCGGCATCCGGTCGCAGCGGCAGAGGCATCCGTGACTGAGAAGGCCAATCACGTTGGCTGGGCGACGAGATGTGATGTCCAACAAGCAGACCGACACTGATCGGCATCTGAAACGGCCCCCAGCGCGGCCGCACATGACAGTGCATCACAAGCCCGAGCCGTGAACCCAGGACCCTGAGTGGCACGAGTCAGCCGGCCGAACCGGGGAGAACAAGACCACACGTTCGAAGGCAGAGCGGAGGCGCTGAGACGCCGCTCGTTGCATCGTTGGATGATGCGCCATGGCATGTCAGCCAAGCGGCGAAGACCCGTCAGCCCGCCCGGTTCACCGGAGCTGGCTTTCTCTTGCCGCGCCTCCCCTGCGTGAGCTCCCGGGCTCTGGCACAGTGTCAGGGTGTCCTTGCTGAGGGTGCCCATCTTGGCATGGCTCCGCTGGCTGACGATCACCGTCGGTTCGCTGGCAGAGCCGCATCTCCTTCCCAGGCTGTCCACTGGCCCCGCAGCCGAACGGCTCGTGGCGCCTTTCGTTGATGCCAGCGCTGCAGCCGACTTCATGCTCATCACAAGAACGCGAGGACCGGGGCAGTTGCGCAGAGGATGAGATCAGTTTCTCCTCACCGCCAGTGCCGTCAGGCTCATGAGAAATTCGCATAGTTTAACGCAGCCGGGGCCACGCTGAGGTAGGTGGCCTACAATCGCGGCGACGGTCACCGGCAGCACCGCGAGTGAGGGTCAAAGCCCCCGCCGTGCAACGCCACGACCCGGGTCCCTCAATGCCGCGCTACCACCTCAACGTCTACGACGGCGTGAGCCGACCTGATGCGGAGGGCGTCGACCTGCCGGATTGGCAGGCCGCGCGTGTAGAAGCGATCCGAAGAGCCGGCGAGTTTCTCAAGGAAGATGCACAGCGCGTGGCCCTCGGCGAGGACTGGCGCATCGAGGTGACCGACCACACCGGTCTGATCCTGTTCCAGATGACCTTCCTGGTGGTCGAGGCACCTGTGATGCTGAGAGGCACCCCTCCTGCGCCTTGATGTGACGCGAGCTTCGGCAGGGATAGAACGCCTGCGCGTGCTGATCGTCGACGACAACGTGTTCTACGCTGAGGCACTGCGCGTCCTGCTGGAACGGGAGCGGCACGACGTGGTCGGCGTGACAGACCACGCCGCTGAGGCTCTGGCCGTATCGCGGGCCGAGCAGCCTGATCTCGCGCTCGTGGACCTGACGCTCCGCGATGGCTGCAGCGGCCCCGAACTTGGCCGCTGCCTCGCTCGTGAGGGCGTGTGCGTCCTGTTCCTCACGGCGACGCCGGGTTTGGCGCCGATGGGTGAGTTGGGTCTCCTCGGCGTGCTCCCGAAGCCGGGTGGCGACGCTCGCCTGCTGCGAGCGATCGCAACGGCTCGGGATCACCTCCGCCACCGCAAGGCCCGCATCTGAATGAACAGCATGGTCGACGATGGCCTCAGATTGTCTCTCGTCACGCTTCACCTGCGCAAATGTCCGAGTGTCGCCGCCTGGCGCAGACTGGATGAGCTAGGGGCGGCCTGGAGGGGCACGCTCCCGGCGCGGCCCCGCCGGCCTCCTCAAGCGCGAGCATCGACTGGCGGGGTCGCATTTCTCATCGAGACGGTCGTTAGGTGAGAGCCCTGCAATCTGTGGGGCTGAGGCGCCGTCGATGGATTGCGAAGATCTGATGAAGTTGCAGCCTGGGCTCCTCTATCGCACACGCGACGGCCGAACCGCGGGCCCTATCGAGCGGACCACCGTCAGTGATCCGCACCCATGGACAGGGTCGGTTGAAGGCGAGCGCACAGCTGGCGTCTGGACCGACGAGGGCCAGTTCTTCTCAAGTGGCTCGTTCCACAATCTGGATCTGGTGGGACGCATACATAGATCTCGCGACAAGGCGATCGATCAGATCACGCTGGAAGATTACCGCCGCGGCGTCGCCAAACTTCGAGCCTTGCTCTAACGGGGCTGCTGCCCGCTGAGTTTGCCTACAAGGCGCGCCCTCTTCGGCAGGCATGCGGTCAAGACGGTGGTGATTGACAGCCTCGACGGCTCCCAGCCGAAGCTGCGTCGTCAGCGATGGGCGATCCCAGCTTGGGGGTAGACCAGATCCATAACGCTCAGCCAGCGAAGGGCTAGGGTTGGTCGGTCAGGTGGGCTCTCAGGCGCTTCGTGCGGAGCGGATAAACCACTGTGTGCGTCGCCCTACCGAGCACAGCCGGGCCGGAACCCCACCGGCGTGGGGCGCATGACTTCGCTGGTGCTACCGAACGTCTGAGGGGGCCGCATGAGCCGCGCCCGCGCCATCCTCGCCGGTTTCGGCTTGGCGTTCTCGTCGGCCATGGCGCAGGACCTCAACATCACCCGCGCATTCGACGATCTGCATGACGCCGCCCGTGCCCAGAGGCAGGAGGCTGAGGCCCTACGACGGCTCCAAGTGATCCAGCGAGAACGCGTGCGGCGAGCCGAGGAGCAAGCCCGTCGCCAGATCGAGCGTGACAGCCGATAGCCTGCTCCGTTAGACCGGCGCGGCGTTTTCAGCGTCGCTTGCTCGCACGGGTGAGGATCGCCCGTTCCTCCGTCCGATCTCAACGGATTGTCGGCGCCGTCTAACAGGCGCAGCGTTGTCCCGCGCCCTGCGGCGCGACGCGGGTGTGGCAGTCATCGGCCCGGCACGCCACCCATCCCCGACGATGCCGAGGTCGGTGACCCGCCCCAGCCTGCCGCTTACGCGACCGCCCGCTCCGCCGCGTGACGCCACTCATCACGCTCACGCTCGGTTTCGGAAAGTCGGGCCCGCAGCATCTCGATTTCGGCCTGTAGGTCCCCGGCGTCGACTGCCATCTAGATGCACTGCTCCTGCGCCTCGGCAAGCTGCAAGTGTAGCGCTGCGTTCTCCGCTGCGAGGGCGAGCAGTTCGGCTTCCAGCGCGTGAGCATCCGTCATCGAGCGGCTATCGGCCTGCGAGACGCCTCCATCAAGGCCGTATCATCCTGGCAAGGCTGAGCGGTTTAGCACGAGATGAGGCTGCCCTGCCGCCCCGATCTGATCACGGGCCGGCGGGGCGTGTCGTGTCCACACGACGCTGACCGGGCCGGTACGCAACATGGCCAGCGGACAGGGTTCAGCGCGGCGGTTGGTCGAACCTAAAAGGGTCAGGATCGGAGTAGGCCCAAGCCGAGACCCACGCTCGCCATCCGAGGGCAGCTTGACAGCACCGGGATAGCGGGCGTCTGCGCGATCCGCGCGGCAACCCCACGCAAGCTCACTTCTCCTAAGGCGGCGGGAGGTTGTTCTTCACGAGGTACCGGAGCCCGCGATCAAACGAGGTATCGTTGTCGCCGCGAATATCCACACTGTAAGCCTTCTCGGGTGTGTTGGCCTTGAGGTCCTTCACGTACACGTTGATGTTGAGGATCAGGTTCGAGACCTTCTGGATCTCGCCCGTGATGACCACATCGGCACCGAGCTTCTTGGCATACTCCTCAGCGCAGCCGTTGCAGTGTCGCAGGTCGGGCCCCTTCACAACCTCGGTTTTGACCGGGGCAGTCGAAACGATCTGATACCGCCCGCTATCCTGCAGTAGTGAGCGCAGCAGGTCGCTCAACGGGCCGAGCCGAGCCTTGTCGGCATCTGTTGGCCCTTGAATTCCCAGGTTGGCGAGCTGGAAATCGAACACCGCGGCCTTAGGGGGCTCGGCATGAGCGGCCGAGGCGGTGAGAAGCATCGCAGTGAGAGCGAAAAGCAGCCGGACCTTGGCCTGCATGGATATCTTGTCCTCATTTGTGTAGGGCGGAACGCATATCCGCACGTCGCGATCGATGCTCGTATCGGCCGGGCTTGCTCGAACGGAACGGCCCGAAGTTGTTCGAGTAGAGTGGCTTCAGGATCTTGGAACGTGTTGCGAGAGTGCGCCTACTAGCTCATTGGAGCGATCCGGGTTGAAGCTCCTTCCATTCCTCAGCCTTTGGAGGCGGCGTCAGGTTCCCGCCAGGTGCGGTCGGCGCCGTCAGGTGGAAATGCTTTCGATCGTCCGTGACGGCCTCCGCCAGCCCACCGATGACGTCCACGATGCCGCTCGTAGCCAAGTAGACGGGCAAGTTGATGGGAGCGCGGGACAGGACCCTGATGCACTCCTTCCGCCAGAGCGCGGCGCGGTCGAAGAAGTCCCGCTGCTCAGGCCCGACAAAGATCCGACTGCGCGGCACGCAATGGCCAAGCTGCTGATGTAATCATACGACGATACAAACTCAAAGAAACGCTGTTTAGACTGATTTTAAATCAACCACGTTAAGATTTATACCAAATTGTAAGGAAAAGAACGGCAGAAATTTTGCCCGAGCGTCGCGGAATGCTAGGTTCTCAGCATCTCATACAAATTGCTGAGCTTGCCTGTGCATGACAACAAGCACCATCTCCCACATACGTGTGTCATCTACGACCCGCCCGCCCCGAATGTGCCCTGGCTCTTGGCGTTCTTCGGACCGGATCGAGAGCTTTTGTCCGCCGAAGCGTTCGAGACAGTATCTGCAGCACTGAACCGTCTGTCGAATTCCGTGAACGTGTTCATAGAGGCTGCGCCAAGGGGGCCGGGTCAACGTGTGTGGCGCGTGAAGCTTGCTGACTGAACTGGAGGTGAGCGCCCTTACAGGAAGCCGCTCCCCGAGCGATCCTTGAAGGCGTTCGCGCGTCGGATGTAGCCCACCACCGTCCGCGGGTCGCGACGTCCGGACGATTCATGATCCGGGCGAGGTCGGCGCCGCGCTCGGCGGCAGTGCTGATGTGGCCGGCCCGCAGAGAGTGTGCTCCGAAGGCTCGGGCATCAAGGCCTCCTTCAAACTCAACGATGGGATCTGCGCTGCCACGCATGGTTGAGGATCCAGCCGTTGGTCCTGATGCCGCCATCGTGACGCGTCCACGGCAGACGCCAGGTAAGGCTGCCGAACCACAAGCCGTAGTGGCTGAGTGGGCCGTTCGACCAAGTCCTACGATACCCCCAGAAGCGGCGATGAGCGGGACGATAACGCCACCAGTACAGCACCCAGCGGTCACCTCGCTGACCGCCGCACGCGATCCCGCTCCAACTCACGTCCAGCTTCACGACGCGTCCTCCCCGGAGGGAAGGCAAGGTCGAACCGGCTGAAGACGTGGGCTGCCGGTCCATGAGACGGCCACCGGTCCGATCACCTCGGATTGTATCACCGCGGCGAGCACGCCGAACCTGGAGATCGCTCGGCGGGCATGAGACGAGGATGCCTGCCCGGATTGGGCTCGGCGCGCTCCTGCACCGCGCTCGCAAGCGCGCCGCGCCGAACGTTACCGATCCCTCAGCGGCTTCGGGCGGTTTGCCGAACCATCTCCAAGTCGGCCCGGCAGGTCGCGAGTGCAGTGCGAAGACGACGGCTCCGGACGGGCGAGGCGGTTTGCACCGGACTGCTCGACCGGGCTTGCTCGGCGACGGCGTCGGCGGGACGATAGGCGCGTCCTACCATGGAGGCGGCAGCGACGCCGACAAGCGCGACAACAATGATCCCGAGGGCGCGGACATACTGCCTTGTCGTGATGGTCATGGGCGTGCTCCCATGTGATTGAGCACACGCCTGATGCCTTGATCGTCTTGTCGCTTCTGTGAGGCTGGTCACAGTCATCGGATTGCGACCGTGCCACGCCCCGCTCGGCTGCCGCGTTCAATCGGCCTCATCGTCATCCGTGCGCAGCTTCAGCGGGCTCCATTCCAGCTCGCTGAACACCTCCGGCTCCACCGTCCGGTCCGGCGCGAAGCGGTGGGCATGCTCCGCCAGCAGAGCTCAGGCTTTGTCGATGGCGGCATCCTTGCTCGCGCGGCGCTCCTCCACATAGTCGATCTCGCGAGCCTCGTGACGCGCCTCGTCCCGGTGCATCACCCGCACGCTCGCGTACCAGGCACCTCTACCCCTGCGGTAGCGGGCTCGGATCTCGCGCCGCCGCTCGGCCTCCGCGCCTGCCGCCTCGCAGTACGGCCCCTCGCTCACGTACAGCCGCGCGCAGCGGCGCAACTCGTACGCCAAGCCCTTCAGCGCCGTCTCCGTCAGGTGCTCCATCGCCAGCGAGATGTCGGTGATGCTCGATAGGATCGTGTCGCGTGCCCGCTGACCCTCCCGCGGCAGCGGCGGCACCTTCGGCGCCGTGCTGCGCACCGCCCGGACCGGCTCACGGGTCTCACCCGCCCACGGCCAGATCGCGGCGGTGAGCCGATCCAGATCCTCGGCCGTCACGTCCCAGAAGCGGCGCGCCCGGCGCTGGCGCTTCTCGATCTGCGGGCGCAGGTTCACCACCTTGCCGCGCGGCTTGGGCAGGTCGAGGTCGCGGAACCAGAGGTTCACGTCGTCGAGCTCGGTCTCGCCCTTGGCGTCGAAGGTCCAGAAGCGGCCGCGGGCATCCAGCATGCGCACCGGCTTGCCGTCCTCGTTCTCCAGCACGACCTCGATCGCGCGTTGCGTCGTGCCGGCGTAGTCGGGCAGCGCGTCCGTGCCCCGATAGATGCCGCTGACCACGCGCATCGGCACGTGGCGCAGGCTGCCGCCCTCCTCAAGCAGGTACCAACGGACGGAGATGGTCATGCGGGCCTCCCGTTCCGGCTCAGGCGAGGGCGTAGACGAGGAGCAGCACGGCGGCGGTCAGCACGTTGCCGCGTCCCGCCTCATGGCCGGCTCGTGCGAGGAGATCGCGCTGCCAGCGGCGCAGGCGGTCGAGACCGCGGGCGAGAGCCGGCAGGCCGAGGGCGAGCGCGGCGCGCATGGTCAGGCGGGCCTTCACGAGCGCGTCTCCAGAGGCTGGTCGAGTTCGCCGTCGGTATCGGAGCCGCGCAGCCAGGCGATCTGGCTGGTATGGCCCTCGGGTGCGCCAAGGGAAGGCTCGGCGTCGCCGCCATCCTCCCGGTCGGTGTCGCCATCCATGTCGTCGAGGAGGGCGATGAGGCAGTCGGCCGTGTCGAGGGCGGCCTGTGCCGCATCTTCGATGGCGGTTCGCACGTCGATCTCGGCGGCAGGCTTTCGCGGCGGGAAAGGGTGAACCGTGCCCATGGTTCAGGCCCGCTTCGCTGTCGTCCAGCGGCCAGCCTCAGACCGGGCAAACGCCCGCTCGATCTGGGCCGGCGTCCTCGCCGCGATGGCGGCAGCCTTCTCCCAATCGCCGTCCGCCAAGGCCTTGCGCATCAGCCATTCGCCTTGTTGATCAGCCTCGGTACCGTCGGCAGGCTCTCGCTTGGCAATCTCGTCCACGATGGCGTCGAACATCTCGGACATGCGATCACCCTCGCTGATCACGAGGTTCTTGCCCGAGTGCTCGCCGTCGTCGCCCGTCTTCGGCCAGAAAGCGCCGACGTGGAAATGCCGGGACGCGCTGTCGTAGAGATCAGCGAGGGCAAACAGGCTGTCGAGCGGCAACACGGAAAGGTGGGGAGCCGGCCCCCGCGTCTCAGCACGGACCGCACGGGCGAGGGCCGAGTAGGCGCGATCAAAGATCGTATGAGCACCGTTCTGCGGGCTTTCGTGCAGTTCGATCTGCCAATCGGCAAACGCGACCAGCGCAGGGCGCCCCTCGGGCGTCGTCGGGATGGTGGTGAGAGCTTGGTGCACGGTCGCGCTTTGGCGCACGGTCAGTTCCTCCTCACGGGCGAGCCCGCCGACCGCTTCGAGGCCCTTCGCCTCATATGCATCGTTCCGAGCTTCAACGGCCGCATGCGCAGCGCGGGCTTGCCTGATGGCCGCGAAGACCGGATCAGATCCGTGCTCGACGGGGGGGCGGCACTCGTCTGAGCAGCCTGCGTGAGTTCGGCGTCAAGGACAGCAGGAGCGTTCGGCGTTGCCTCGCCATCGCCGAGTGGGTTGCGCCGCATGACACGGGCGGCGGTGACCTTCAGGGCCGCCGCGCTGGCGCAAGGACGGCTTGGCATGGTCGCGGCAGGCGAGGCGAGCAGGGCGGAAAGTCGAGGTTGAGCGAAGCCGCCAGATCGGCAGTCCGCGCCTGCATGGCGGTGTCGAGCACCTCGTCGTGCTCCAGATGCCAGCGCAGGTGGAGCAGCAGCGCCAGCTCACCGAAGCGGGTGGCGCAGGGTGTGGCCAGCAGGCGGGCCGTGGCTGCGCAGAGTTCGGCGTGGCGCTGGGAGACGGCGGCCTCGGGCGCGACCTGGAAGACGGCCCACGCCTCGCTGTGCGCGTCGATGGCCGCGAGGATGGGGTCGGCGTGGAAGGGGATGTGCTCAATCTTCAGGGTATGGGCGCGCGACATCGTTCGGGCTCCGGCTGGGGCTCGTGGCAGAGGGCTGACGGTGAGAAGGGGGTGGGTCCGGTTTGGGCGCCGATCAGACCGGCGGCGCGCGCGGCTCGCTCGGATCGGAGAAGCCGGCGCGGAGCGTGCGGCAGTGCGCGATAGCCCAGCCGTGCTGCTCACGGAGAGCGGGCTCACCGCGGCTGATGCGCAGGCGACAGGAGGCCGCCAGCCGCAGGCAGATGGCGTGGTCCTCGCGGGCGCCGCGCAGGCGCACGGCCGGCAAGCGCTGAGGCAGGGGGAGCATCATCGTCGCAGCTCAGTGCGCAGCAGCGCGGCGCTGCGCCTTGGCAGCGGCCCAGGCCTGCTTGAGAGCGCTGCCGATCAGAGTGCGGTAGGAGCGGCCGATGATTGCGGCCATCTGCTCGCGGACGATCGCGACGGCGAGGTTCATGGTGGCGCGGCGGTCGTAGCCGGCGGCAGAGGCAAGCGGCTGAGCGGCAGCCCGGGCGAGAGTGGCGCGAGCCTCGCGGTAGGCGCGGACGCTCTCCGCGCGCGCGTGCTGGCGAGCGATGCGCTCGACCAGGGTAGCGGGTGCTGCGACGGAAGAACGATCGGCGCGGATATCGCGGAGGGTGGCAGGCCAAGAAAGGGAGCGGGGGGAGGGCGTTTCCAGAGGCTCATTGAACCGCGGACGCTTCATTTTCGCCCGCCGATGAGCCACATTAGACCATCGATGGTCCAAGTCAGACCAATTTGGACCGTGTGCTGTACATTTTCGACCACAAGAAGGTAGCGGTTGCTGACAGGGGCACAGATGCGCATGGCTCGTGGCTATCTGCGTTGGTCGGCAAGGGATCTGTCTGAAGCGTCTGGTGTGTCAGGGACAACCATCAAGCGGATGGAGGAAACTGACGGTGTGCCCAAGTCGATGGCGGACAATGTGGCGGCGATCCAGCAGGCCTTCGAGAAGGCTGGCATCCAACGTATTCCGCGGAACGGTGGTGGCCCTGGCGTTCGCCTACGCGAGCCGCAGGGATCATGAGGCTGGCATCTGCCCTTGTCAGCCTGCTCGCCGCTTTCAGCGCACCCTCGCCCGCTGTTGCCACTGAGCGCACACGGCTGATCATCTACACCGCGCTTGAGCCTGAGCAGCACGCACCGTTCAAGCAAGCCATTGAGGCTGCTGTACCTGAAGTCGAGGTCTCGTGGGTCTGGCACCAAACTGGCGTGCTGACCGATCGGATCCTCGCCGAACGCGATCACATGCAGGCCGACATGGTGCTGGGGCTCGCTGCCACCAGCCTCATCGCCTTCGAGAAGCTCGGCCTTCTCCTATCCTACGAGCCCGTCGGCGCAGACCAGCTTCGCAGGCCGTTTCGAGATCCAACAGCGCCCTACACTTGGACCGGCATGGACGCGTATCTCGGCGTGATCTGCCTGAACAGCGACCTTGCCCACCGCGGTCATGTTCTCACGCCGACGCGGTGGCAGCACCTTCTCAGGCCGGAATGGAAGGGTCGCCTCGTTCTACCCAGCCCGGTCATGACGGGGACGGGCTACCTCCTCGTCGCGAACTGGATCCAGAACATGGGTGAGGACGCGGCTTGGGCCTTCATGGATGCCCTGGATCAGAACGTCGTCGCCTACCTCGCCACCGGGTCTGGTCCTTGTGAGGAGGTCGCCAAGGGGCGCCATCTTGCTGGCTTGAGCTACGACATGCGGGCTGCGCTGCTGAAGGAGGGCGGAGCGCCGATCCAGATCCTCGTTCCCGCCGATGGTGTGGGATGGGAGCTTGAGGCTTTCGCCATCAATGCGGGTTCACCTCACGCTGAACTCGCGAAGCGGGTGGCAGATTGGGCAGCAAGCCGTGCTGCCAACGAACTCTACGCCCAGACCTTCGCTATCGTTGCGCATCCAGAAGTTTCCAATCCGCCCTCCACCTATCCGCCGCACATCGAAGCGCGCATGGCGAAGAACGATCTCTCGTGGATGGCCGAGAACCGAACACGGGTGCTAGCAGAATGGATACGGCGCTATGGAGCGAAGGCGCAAGCGAACTGATGCTTACCGAGCACCTGAAGACGAAGAGCTATCTGAAATGAGCACGGCGATCCGCCGGCACTCCCAGTGTAGCGATGACGGAACTTAGCCGCCTCCCACCGCCTTGGCACGTCGTCGAGCTTGAGGATGCC
The DNA here is from genome assembly GCF_007992195.1 of Methylobacterium oxalidis. Lineage (GTDB taxonomy): Bacteria > Pseudomonadota > Alphaproteobacteria > Rhizobiales > Beijerinckiaceae > Methylobacterium > Methylobacterium oxalidis. The sequence continues at coordinate 72,712 of NZ_BJZU01000052.1, forward strand.
TATCGCGTCGAGGACGCCAACGGCCTCTTGGTTGCCCAGGTGCGCTTCATAAGCGATCCGGAACAGCACGGCCTCACAGGTCGCCTGTCAAAGACGAGGCTTGGCAGGTCGCGCTTCAGGTGGCCAACACGCCAACCATGCAGTTCGTCTTGATGGAACTTGAGAAGGAGCGAGCGGAGACGCGGGCTGCTGCGGCACCGAAAAAATAAATACGTGGCGGCTTCGGCCGCCGCCCTCTTCATCGAGGAGAATAACGAGGATTGGATGTGGCAGAGAAGATTGGAAAATCAGCCGGCAGATGGCTTCTGATCGGAGCCATTCTGGTCTTCATCCTCTGGATCGCGTTTCATCTCCGCTGAAGACTGACGCGCCGACATTCATGACAGAGGCCAGGCAGCGGCGTTCAGTGCCGGACGGTTCCTTGGCAAGAGGCTAGAACATACCTTTGTCACGCTGTCCCCTCTGACGCATTTGCAGCTGGCTCTTCGCCACATCGGTCAAGGGTTCAATCAAGCTTTCTTCGGTGCGGCTTGGACGGAGATGCAGGTAATCTGGAGCGAAGCCGGAAAATCGCTTCAGCTCCTCGATGTCAAGCAGAACAAGGCTTCGCCATTTTTGATCAACAAGTCTTAAGCTTTTTAAATTTTGCAGAACTCTGTTTACATGGACATGTGAAATTCCGGCCGTATCTGCAAGCTCTGATTGGGTTATCGGTAGTTTATAACTGTTGCCGCGGATGATGCCTACAGCCTCAAGGCGCACCATCATCTCACATAGGAAGTGCGCGACTTGCTTGTCAGCCGAACGCCTACCGACGCCGACAAGCCACTCTTGCAGAATGGCTTCGTCTACCAACACAGACCACCACAGAGCCTTGTAGATGTTGGGGTGATATGCAGCCAATTCCTTCACGGTGCGGTATGGGATCGCCGCAACCGAGCAAGGAGTGAGCGTGCCGATTGAGTGCACCATCTGGTTCAGGATGGAAGCGTGGAGGTCGCATCCGTCTCCGGGGATCAAGTAAGCGACGATCGAACGGCTCCCGTCCGGCAGCAGCTTATAGCGGCAAGCAAAGCCGTCCAGGATGATGAACGCATGCTCCGGTGCATCGCCCTGAGAGATCAGATCACGATGCGCTTCGACCTGCACGACCTTAGCTGTTGCCTGTTCAAGCGCTTGGCGGTCAGCATCGGAGAGAGGGGCCCGCAGCCCGAGCTTCTTGATAAAAAGGTTCGCCATTTGCCGATTAGGAAGCAGACTAGGGAACGCCATAAATCAACTATGTTAACGCAGTCGAGATCGGCGCACGACGTATCAAAGGCAGACGCTCGTTGCCTTGTGCGCAGTCCCGAAAGTACGGTTGCTACTCAGCAGGGAGCGCGAGCCTCATTATTCTGAAAATCAGGAAATGATATTTCTGCGCGCTTTGGTACGAATGTAGTGTGAGCCACATAGAGGCCATTTGCGCTCATGGCTTGGGAGATATGCTATGTCATGTGCAAGTAATGGGGCGCAGCTGGATCCACCGCACAATGTTGACCAACAATCGCTTGGCAGACTTTCGGCGACCTGTGATCAAGACGCAGTTGTGCGAGCGCATGTGCGCACGGTCCTGCGCAGATTGGCGCACCGTTCACGGAGAGATCTAAGGAAAATATAGTAATTTTATCAATTGGCCAAATTCATCTCGCACTTCGAGGTGTCAATTTTTCTCTACCTCAGATAACAGACCTGCCTCACGAAACTCTTTGATTGTCGCCAAAGCTTCGGAACGAACTTGATCATCGCCGTCAGCGACAACACCCGTCACGTCCTCAATTGCCATTGATCCACTGATCAACCGAAAGAAGTCGCGCGCCGGCATCTGATGTCACACGCCTACAGGGGTTCATGAAGCGAGCAGAAGCTGCGCTGTGCTGGATTTACATTCATCAGGCGTCTCGCCAACAGGCGTGTAAATCCTACGGCAGGGGTTTTGCGGCTTAGCGGACAAAAGCAAAAGATTTACGCTGTCCCCACCACGTATGCGGCGCGTGAAGGCTCAGCCTTTTGAATGAGCCCCCGGTGCTCACGCAACGCCTGCCTCAGAGTTCCTCCAGAGGACCAGCAACCTTGCGGCCCTTCAGGCAATCTTCGGACGCCGAACGGTCACGATGACGATGCGCCACGCTCACGTGGCAACGAATCATCTCCACGAGGCGATGGCGAAGTTCGGCACGAATGCCGGCGGACCTGAAGGGGTTTTTGCTCCTTACACGAAAGAGGAGTTTCGGGTAAGCATCTGATATCATTGGCGGAAGGGGTGTCCGCCAAATCAGCGTCCGCTGAGATTTCCGTGCGTCCGAAGATGCGTTGATTTCACTGCGCAATTCGCTGCAGTCGCGCTTCCGAAGTCCGCCGTCGTTCGCTACAATCCGTGTCGCCTGTTGGGGTAAATGTTGGGGTAAGGGGAGGGCGGATGGCGCGTTCGGTCAAAAAGTTGAGCGCCCGCTCCGTCGCGACCCTGAGCAAACCCGGACGCCATTCGGACGGGGAGGGGCTCTACCTCGTCGTGGACGCTAGCGGCGCCAAGCGCTGGCTCTTCCTGTTCCGCTGGCAGGGCAAGCTGAAGGAGATGGGGCTGGGCGGTCTCTCCACCGTCTCGCTGGCCGACGCGCGGGAGAAAGCTGCCGAGGCACGCCAGACCCTGAAAGCTGGCCACAACCCCATCGAGAAGCGCCGCACAGCCAAGGAAGAGCGCCTTGCTGCCATCACCTTCGGTGCCTTCGCCGACGAGGTGGTGAAGAGCCTCCAGAACGGCTTCCGCAATGACAAGCACAAGGCGCAGTGGACCTCGACCCTGAACACCTACGCTGCGTCGCTGCGGACCATGCCAATCGAGGCAATCGGCACGGATGACGTGCTCGGCGTGCTGGTGCCGATCTGGCAGACGAAGAGCGAGACCGCCTCGCGGGTGCGCGGCCGAATTGAGCGCATCCTCGACGCTGCCAAAGCCAAGGCGCTGCGAACGGGCGAGAACCCCGCGCGCTGGCGCGGGCACCTCGACAAGCTGCTGCCCGCCCGTCGCAAGCTGACCCGCGGGCACCACGCCGCTATGCCGTTCGAGGATGTGCCGACCTTCATCGCGGATCTACGCGAGCGTGAGGCGGTTGCCGGCATGGCATTGGAGTTCTGCATCCTGAACGCCTCTCGCTCAGGCGAGGTGCTAGGCGCTCGCTGGAGCGAGATCGACCGCAAGGCAAAGGCCTGGATCATTCCTGCCGAGCGCATGAAGGCCGGCATCGAGCATCGTGTGCCGCTGACGGAGCGCGCCCTAGCGATCCTAGACCGAGCTGAGGCGATCCGCTCCAGCGAGTACGTCTTCCCAGGCTACAAGCGTGGTCGGCCGCTGTCCGTGATGGCGATGGAGATGATGTTGCGGCGGATGAACGTGGACGTGACGGTCCACGGCTTCCGCTCGTCGTTCCGCGATTGGGCAGGCGAGCGCACGGCATTCCCCCGCGAAATCGCAGAGACAGCACTAGCGCACGTGGTGGGCGATCAAACCGAGCGTGCCTATCGGCGCGGGGATGCTTTGGAGAAGCGGCGCAAGCTGATGGTCGCGTGGAGCGCCTTCATCGGCAAGGGCAGACCGACGGACATTCAGACGAACGTGGTCGCCCTGCGTCAGCAGCCGGCCTAGGTTACCTGTTGGCGCGGCTAGGTTTGGCCGCCGAAGAGCCCGGACCGCACTGGGCCTGCCGCGCCATCCTCATTGCGGAAGTCCCATGCGGAGGGGCGAAGTCGGTGAGCGAAAAGAAAGGCGATCTGTCTCAAAAATCTGGCGCTTATGAACGTGCCGAACAGACTTTTGAGTATAGTTTTGGAACCGAGAGGAGAGTTGCGGAGGTCCGCGGGCTTCGATCAAATCTGTCGAGAGTTTTTTATGACGCGTCAGGCAAGATCAATGTTCATCTTACCGCTGCACAATCGTCGCTCGATGGCAAGGAACCAGTCGATAAATACTTGAAGCTTTTCGAGGCGGCAGACAGATTTTTACGAGCAAAGGGTGAGATGGGTTATTCAGAGGCATCGTCTTTGCTTGGGACTGAGCCTCTTGAGGGAATGTCACTTAGCCCTGAAGAATTCTCGCTGCTGCTCTGGCAATCTCAAATTGTCCAAAAATATGGATCAGTCTCTCAAGAAGCTTTAGCTGCTCGTTTCATCTGGCTTTCCGAGGGAATTAGCAGACTGGCTGCTGAAAATGAGAAGCAGCTTTCCTCAATATTTTCTTTCAGCGAGGCTTGGCACGAATGGCAATCGGAGATTGAGGGCGAGCACTTAGCTGCTGTCCAATCTACCAACGCTCGCTCAAATCTTCGCAAATCAGGATCCGCACGCACAGCAAAGAAAGATTTGCGGCTATCTATTGTGGCGGAATGCGCCATGCGCCTTTGGCAGGACAAGCCGCTCTACCGTCGAAATGCTAGCGGGACAGCGGCCTGCATCCTCGGCGAGGTCAATGAGAAAATGCGATCCGCCAGCCTTAATGCATACACCGAGGGCACTCTTGTCAAGAAAGTTGGTGACCTGATTAGATTGCAGCAGGCTCAGACAAGCTGAACGCATAGACGATGCGTTCAGAAATGGCTCGAATGCATCGTCCATGCGTTCAGAAAGCCTAGTAGCGCAGCAACACGCTTATAGGGATGCTCCTCCGAACCCCAGCACACTTGCTGGGCTCTACGGAGAAACGCAGTGCCTCAGCCCAACGTCTCTGAGCCCGAAGCACCTCTTGCTCTCGGCATTGTGGAAGCAGCTCGTGCCGCCGGCATTGGTCGCTCGACAGTCTTTGAGGAGATCAATGCCGGTCGCCTGAAGGCACGCAAAGCGGGCCGCCGCACCCTGATCCTGCGTGACGATCTCGCGGCGTGGCTCGCCGCCCTACCGCAGCGTCAGAAGGTTGCCGCCTAAACGAAACCGCCGGCCCCAAGCGGGAACCGGCGGCGGATGTTTAGGTGTGCGTCTGGACAGCGCCCTCTCTACAGTATCCGCGCGTTGCGCGCCACCGCTTTTCGGTCGGCACCTCACCAGAAGGTGCCAAATGCCTGATCTCGACATCATCACCGAACGCCGCATCCGCTGGCTCGTCTACCGCCTCGGCATCAGCGCCGACCGCGCTCGCCTGCTTGCAGGCCTCGCCTACGGGGAGGGCGCCACCCGATGAGCCAGCCCCGAACCTTCGCCACCCTCCGCAAGGGCAACAGCGGCGAGATCCGCATTCGCCTTGCCGAGTACCAGGGCACCCAAATGGTGGACGTGCGGCTGTTCTCGCCGCGCGCCCGTTCCTGCGGCGAGCCTCTGCCGACCAAGCAGGGCGTCTGCATCGCCCGCCATCGGCTCCGCGAGCTGATCGCGGGATTGCAGGCCATCGAGCGCGACGGGAGTGGCCGATGAACGCCCCTCTCACCAGCAGCCGCTTTCAGGCCGTGGAGGACACCCCCCACGGCTCCCCCGAGATGACGCGTGAGTGCCTTGCCGATCTCCTCTGGCAGATCGGTACCCGCGCGACCATCGCCTTCAACAGCTTGGACTTGGGCGACGACTTCGGCCTGACGCGCTCCATGAGGTGTCTCGCTGCTGAGGTCGACACTGCCCTCGGCCTCCTCGTGCAGATCAAAGCCGAGACTATCCGAGAGCGAGAGCGCCAGCAGGCACGCAACTCCGAGAAGGTGCCCGCATGAGAGCAGAGACAGGCCGCTTCAGCGGACATCTTTCGGAGTTGGACGGCATCGACGCCGAGCACCATCCCGGCACCGACCCCGCCAACGTGCACCCCTTCGAGCGACGGCCCTTCGTCTCCGTTGAGGACGACGAAAGCAGGTTTCCGCCGTTCGGCCAGAAGGCCGCCAAGCCTGCGTCCGCCGTCCTGCGCTGGCATGGCGATGCTGATCCAAACGCTGATCGCGCGTGGCTAGTGAGAGACCTGATCCCTGAGGAGGGAAAGGGCCTCATGGCGGGCCAATGGGGAGCCGGGAAGACTTTCGGCGCGCTGGATCTGTCTGCCTGCGTGATGACTGGCTTGCCGTTCGCCAATCGAAGGACGGAGCGGATCGGCGGCGTCCTATTCATCGCACCCGAGGGCGCATTTGAAATTCCGATCCGCCTTCGCGGCCTCACCGAGTGCAAGCTGAGGCAGGCAGTCGAGGACGGCAGCATTGACGAGGATGCCGCTGCCCGCGTCGAACGGCTGCCGTTCGCATGGGCGGAGGAATGCCCCAGGCTCGTGGATCGAAACGCGGCCGAACAGCTCATTGAAACCGCGACGCTCGCCCAAGAACACCTGCGCGATGTGTTCGGGCTCCCGCTGGCGCTCGTCATCATCGACACCGTCGCAGCAGGCGCCGGCTTCAACGACGAAAATAGCGCGGCCGAGAGCCAGAAGGTGATGGACGCCATGCAGGCCCTCGCGCGCGCGACCGGGGCGTTCGTCTTGGGCGTGGATCACTTCGGCAAGGCGTCCGAGACCGGCACCCGCGGCTCGTCCGCGAAGGAGAGCGCCGCCGACGTGGTGTTGGCCTTCCTCGCCACCCGCGATGAGGCCGGCAACGTCAGCAACACCCGCATGGCCCTACGCAAACTGCGCGGCGGCAAGGTCGGCATGGAGACCGCCTACAGCCTCGACGTGGTGCAAGTTGGCGAGACCTTCGCCCGCGAGCCGATCACCACCTGCGTCGTCAACTGGCACTACTCGCTTGGCGAGACAGTCGCGGCGGCGGTGAAGGAGAAATGGCCCACGTCTCTGCGGGTGTTTCGCACAGCGATGGAGAACACCATCGCAGAGCATGGGAAGCACCTACGGCCTTATGGAGGTGAGGGGCCTGAGGTTAGGGCGGTGTCTGAACCTGAATTGCGAGCCGAGTTTTGCGCCCTCTATCCAGCCAATGGCGAGACCTCGGAGAAGAGGGCTGAGGCCAAGCGCAAGGCTTTCATCCGCACGATGAAGACGGCGTTAGATCGATCCTTGGTTGCCTCCCGCGAAATCGGTGGAGTGGATCATCTCTGGATGGTGGCCCCCGATGCAGCCTGATTTTGGGTTCGAACGGACAGCCGGACGGACAGGACACTCTCTAGTGTTCGTGTCCTGTCCGTCCGGTTTGTCCGGTCCGATCGGACGCGCCGGACATAGGCGGACAATGTCCGGTTTGTCCGGTTTGTCCGACAAGCCGAGGTCCTATCGATGATCCCCATGGCCGAAGCCCTCGGAACGTGGCCCCCGAACCTCGAACCCGCCAAGCGGCTGACCTGGCGTGCAGCTATCGGCTGCTCGGCTTGCGAGCCTGCAAGATCGGAGTGCCCGATCTCACGACAGCAAGAAGGGCCAGCCTCAGTCAGAAGCCGGCCCCTCCGTTCAGTTGCTCACCCCGTCAGCAGGTTGCCAGCTCTCACGGTCATTGAGCGCGATAGAGCCCTAAGCGAAAGCCGACGCCGTCAAAGCGCCGAAGACGCCAAGGGTCACTATGGCAGCGGCAACAGCGGAAACGATGCGTGTGAACATCGCGGTATCCGATCTTCTAAGTACGGTCCCCGACAGAAGGCGGTTGGCCGAGGGTTCTTGCATGTTGATGATGTGGGGTGGCATCTGCCGAGCCGGCGTGCAGTTTGGCACCCATCATCCGCACCAAGCCGTCGAGGCAACCTGCGCGGTCCCGCAGTGGACTTCGCCAAGGCCGGCAGCCCACGGCAAGGGTCAGCGGCCTCAGCAGATCTCCCCGGTCTCGGCCTTCAGATGCCGCTCGACCTTGCCGATCACTGTGCAGGGGTCGTAGCCCCGCCGCTTCGCGAGCAGCAGCAGATCGGTCATCAGGTCGACGATATCGCAGGCAGGCTCTCCGCCGGTCCATCTGCGATCCGCGCCTTCAGCGTGGATGAAAGCATCCAGTGCGAGTTGGGCGAAATCGGCTCTTTCAGCTTCCGTGGCCATGGGCGTGCTACTCGGCCGCCCGGCCATTTGGTTCACTCGGCCCGGTTCGGCCCCGCGCGTGTTGCGCTTAAGCCAACGGCCGAGAAGGCTCTGCGGTTCGAGGAAGTGCTATGGCCCAGCAGTCAACCGCAAGAGGGTCTAGACCGGCTGCGTGGATCAGATCCTGCGCTCGCTGAGCAATGCGCCGTCACAATCGAAGATGCCTTCCCATGCCGCAGCGACGGCCCGTATCGTGACACGCGACCTGCCCTCATCGTCGTCACGGCCTGGGTCGACGCGGCTGGAAACGAGCCCCAGCGACATCTGACGCTTGAGGTAGCTCACAGAGACGCCCAGCCGGGTAGCGAGGTCGCGAGGATCGACCAGCCAAGATCCATTTGGGTCGAGATCAAACCGCATAGGGCAGTCTCCTGCCAGCGCAGCAGCAGAGAGGGGCCGGCGGGCCGTAAAGCGGCGGCTCCTAGAGTGCTGTGCGGCCCATATAGGGCGAACAAATCAGGCGGCCAGCTTTTCCTTTTCCGCAAAAAGCGCAGAAGTCAGGCTCGGCTGCTCTGCAACCCGCCGGATCACCTTGGCAAAAAGCCGAGCAATATCCTCGGAACGGGCCAGCTCGGCCCACGACACCGTAGCGTTTCGCGTGCAAAGCGCGTCGGCATTGAACACAGTCAGTCCCAACGTGGTAAAACGCAATTCGAGGATAGTGCCCGTGCGCTCACACTCTTCCTGAGCGTAGATCCAAGCCGCCTGAAGCACTTGCGCAAAATCTTCCTGTGTCAGGCACGTCATCCTAGCACTCGCATCGCTTCAAATCTTCATGCTCATCATAGTTTGACGCTGCGGTTTGAGGCTGTACCGCGAGGAACACACAGGCGTTTCGGACAATCACTGTGTCAGTCGGGTCACATACGTTCGAGTGGCAGGCTGCCGGCTGAGCTGTCGAGAGGCACTTGTGGCGCGCTGCGCATCGACGCTGACGCCTGTTCTTGACCACTAATTTCAGGAGGAAGCGCCCGATGAAGCCCGGCACGTTCCAGAAGGGCCAGAGTGGCAACCCGGCAGGGCGGCCCGTAGGCTCTCGCCACCGCTATACAGTGCTGGCCGAGAAGCTGATGAGCGACGACATCGAAGCGATCACGACCTCGGTGCTCAATGCCGCGAAGAGCGGCGACATGACCGCCGCGCGTCTCGTGTTGGATCGGATCGCGCCAATTCGACGTGATCGGCCCGTCACCTTCCAACTGCCGCCCATTGAGACCACGGCAGACCTTCCGAAAGCAACGAACGCGCTACTGCAGGCGGTGGCCTCCGGGGATCTCACGCCGGCCGAGGCATCCGACATCGGCAAGGCCGTGGACGCCCATGTGCGGGCCATCGAGGCCGCCGACCTTCACCAACGGCTTCTCAGGATCGAGGCGAACCAGCAATGACGATCACAAGCCTGTCCCGTCGCCTTGAGAAGGTGGAGGCCAAGCGCCCGCCGGGGACATCCATCTTCATCGCCTGGGGCCGCACGCTCGAGGCGGCCGAGGGCGAGATCGCGCTCCGCCAGCGCGCCGGCATGATCCGGCAGGGCGAGAGCGCCGTGGCCCTCCTCTGGCCCGATCCCGAGCCGCTGCCCGCCTCCCGCCGTGTGCTGTTCAACGGAGGCCGCGGCCGCGAGCCGAAGATCAGCGACCGAGAGCTTGCCTTGCTGGCCGCCGCATTCCGGGCCGAGGCCGTTGACCGAGAGCGCGCTACCGCCATCAAGGCCGGCGAGAACGTGTCCGGCTTGGACGAGACGGATTTCTATATCCGGTCCCTTCGCCGCGAGAGCCGCAACCTGGATCAGGATCTGCGCTTTCTCTGCCGCGAGGAAAACCCAGAACCGGAGATCCACTGGCCCGAGCGCCAGAGCAACGGCTTGCACCGCCCCTGCGCCTGTCCGACGTGCCTGTCCGACAAGACGACGCCGATGGGCGCCCACAAGGCGCACGCCACCCGGCAGGCCGCATGGCTCGCCCGCTACCTGCCTGGGGAGGGTCTGTTCGTATGAGCCGGAGCCTTGAGACCCGCCTGCGTAGGATCGAGGAGCGGTGCAGGCTAGTGAACGAGTTCGGGCATCTCGGCTTCGGACCCGCTGTCCGGATCGTCACGCACAGCGACGAGGATCAAGCCCAGCAGCTCGCGGCGCTTGAGGCTGCCGGCCAGTACCGGCCCGGTCAGTTCGTCATCGCCTGGCGCATTGTCGATCCACCCGCCTACCGGAGGCCGAACGCATGACCATCGCGAACCTGTCGAAGCGCCTGGAGAAGATTGAGGCCGCACGCCACGTCGGCGCGCCCAAAGGGCTCGTCTCCTTCGTGCCCCTCACCGATGAGGAAGAGGCGGACGCGAAACGTAACTGGCGTCAGTGGGTCGCGGATGGTCGAGCCAAGCTGCAATGGGGCTGCATCGTCATTCCGGCGCCGAAGCTGACAGTCGAGGAATGGGTTGCAGAGACCACCAAGTATCGCGGAGAGCCCGTTCATTGAACCGCGATCTGCAGCGACGCCGTGACAGCGAGGGCAGCCTCACACGGCAGTTTACGAGAGACCAATTCGGTTCGACTTGGGACGGTAGTCAATTTTGCCAGTGAGCCAAGTGAACTATACCCATGAGCGCAGATTGTTCGCCTGTAACTCACTTGTGCTGGCGCATCCCAGAACGTTACGCCACGACTAACAATTGATGGAGTGGGCGAGTGGACGAGATTGCTTCATCGAGAACGATCTATGCCGATATGGTGGCCGAGATCGTGTCAGCCTATGTGTCCAACAACTCCGTTCCACCGGTTGAGCTTCCGGGCCTGATTGCCTCCGTACACGGGGCACTTGGACGGATGAACCAACCTGCTGGCCCGGCTGCGGAGCCGATTGAGAAGCCAACCCCTTCAGAGATCAAGAAGTCGATCACGCCTGATGCCCTGATCAGCTTCGTTGATGGTAAGCCCTACAAGACGCTCAGGCGCCATCTGACGAGGCACGGTCTCTCCTTCGAGGAGTATAAGGCCCGCTACAGCCTGCCGAGGGACTACCCGTCCACGGCAGCCAGCTACTCGGCACAACGCGCAGAACTCGCCAAGAGCCTTGGGCTGGGCCGGCAGCGCCAGAAGGGAGAGGAGGCTGGCACAACCGCTCCGAAGGCCACCAGAGGCCGCCGCAAAGCACAGGAGGCCACTGTCGCGGAGTGATCCCATGCTACTCTGACGAACTGGCACCAGTGGGTACCGGGCGGACGAGCATCTGTGAAGGGCAAGGTGCTCTGGCTAATGCAGCCGCCACTTACCGTCGAGGAATGGGCGGCGCGCTACACGCCGCGGGACGGGCAGGTGCACTGAGCCGTTCCACTCAGGTCTCAGACGTTCGCCGGCCGCGCGTTCCAGAAGCCTGGAGCCACTCTCTCGAAATGGCTTTGGAACGTTCCGCTGGAGCAAGCCCTATTGGAACGCGGAGGGTGCCTCAGGTCCATGGTATGAAGGGCTGATCCCTCTCCTGCTGTTCGACACCATCCATGCTGCGGAAGCCCAGCCGAGCCGAGACATGCGTCCAGGTGCTCCTCGCCATCCTGTTGGCTGGTGTCACCTGGGAGTACCTCCACGCTCTGGGAGGAAGCTCATGCGGGCTGCCGGCCGCTGACCACGCACAGAGTTGCTACCCGTGGGGCGCGGAGGGACCAGCGGCGGACCGCTGGGAGTATGCGAGCAAAGAGACCTATCTCCGATCGACCCTTGTCATGATGTGGGTCTTTGCAGCCGCGCTCGTCGCGCCGCTCATCACTCCTGGCATGTGGAGTGGTCTTGGTGCTGTCCTCGTCGTCCTGGTGCTTGGCCTGTACCGCGCGGAATGGCTTGCGAGCTTGTTCTGAGAGCCTTGAACGGAACGGCTCCATAACAAAGGGACACAGGCAGATAATGCGAATTCCGTGGGCTCGTCCGATCGGCTATCCGGGCTTACGGAGAGGGGATTGAACGTGAGTGAGACCGCCCCCAGGTGCTTCGAGACGCACTATGCCCGAGCCTTGGCCTAAGCCGCGGAACTGGCGGGTGGCTCTGGGCTTCCTCCTGGCTCCCCTCGCAGGAGCCACTGCCGGGGCCGCCGTGCTCTCTCACGGCAACACCAATCACTTCGGAAGCTGGCTGATGGCGTTCTCGATCGCCGGCTACATCGATGCCTACATCTTCGGGCTGCTCACGTTCATCGCCCTGAACGGCGTCGTGCGCCCCACGCTGATCCGGGTCAGCCTCACGGGCTCGGCCGTCGCGCTCGCTCTCAGCGTCCTGCTCGGGGCGGGCGGCTTCGTGATGGCCGCGCTCGGAGCGACCTTCTCCCTGATGGACGCGCTCCAGTTCTTCGGCACGATCGGTGGGATGGGGCTGGTCGGAGGCTTCGTGTTCTGGCTGATCGTCTACACCGGCCACGAGCACGAGTAGCTTGATCGGACGCCGCCTAGTGCCTGATGTCAGGGGGTTAAGAGTGACAGCAGAGTGCGATGCACAATGAGGAGGGCATCTCGAACTTCTTCGATCGCTGTGAGCCTCCTGTTGGCCGCCACTTGCTGTGCCTCTGCGCAGAGAAGCGAGATACCCCGTCCGAGCGAAGTCGATCTCAAGGAGGCAACCGACCGCTTCGTGCGGCTGTTCGATCGGACCTGCTTCCAGCACAGACACTCGCTTCAGCAAGTTCGGACGGTCGCGGCCGACAATGGATGGCAGGAACTGCCTGGGCCTTTCCCCTATCGGAAGGAGGAAGATCAGGGCACGACGCTCATCGCTTGGGGACTTTGGCTCGGCGGTGTGCCCTACCAGGTAGCGTTGATCTCCTTCGACAACACCGCACCAGCACTGACTTGCACCGTCATGTCCATCGCCGTGGACAAATCATCTCTGCCTGATCGCATGGTGCATATGCTGGGGCTCGAAATCCTGGATCGGTTCAAGACGGAAGAGCAGGATGGCACTAAACTTATCAAAGACGAAGAGCGAAACCTGCGCGTCGCATGTTTTACCGCCCTGCCCGAGCCGGTGCTGATCGGTCAGTGCGGACTGGTCGTCGTGCAGCATGTGGAGGCCGGTTCTCAACGGGAAGGTGGTCGATAGCTTGCGCCGTCTCTCGCGCGATGAAGGGTATCAGCATGGGCACAGAGATCAGCATCATCTACGGGTTCGGCGCTGCCCTCGCCTTCCTTGTCATCGTCGGCGTGCTCGCAGTTGCCTTGCCGATTTGGCTCGGGCTCCGTGCAGCAGAGTGGCGCGCGAGTAGGCGCGAAAAGGCTTCCCATACCGCCTCACACACGCCCGCTACCCCAAACAAAACCTAACAAGCAGCGCGGCGGTCAGCGCTGCTGGCCTTCGCTCTCAACGGATCCGGCGTGGTCTCTATGATCTCGGCGCAGCCTGCTTACAGCCAGAGCAAGAGCAAGAAGGGCTGCAACACCTCCAACTGCGCTTGAGCCCTGGGGCGATCTGCGCCGGCCAGTGGCTCCATAATGCCCAGTT
>NZ_BJZU01000053.1 GCF_007992195.1 Methylobacterium oxalidis
CTGAGCCGGATTGTTGATCTGCTTCATCAGGTCTTCGTTGGCGATGGCCGGGGCCGCAGCCGCCATGCCAGCACCGAGTGCGAGAAGATGGACCGCTCTCATGGATTCCTCCGACAGGTCTTAGAGTCCTCGCGCGCAATCTTGCGGATTACGTAAGAGAACCTGACCTGTTGTTTGCGACAGGGATCGAAGCTTCGATAGCGGGCGGGTTTGTCGCGTGCCGCGAGGGCACTGAGCCAGAAGCCGCCATCCCTTTGGCGTCCTCCTCGAAACCGAAGCTTGAACGAACTCTAAGAAAAATTTGGCCGCCGTCAACTCGCTTGCGAGCCTCAAAAACGGGCGCCGTTCAAGTCCTGGTGACCGCTCGGCCGAGGTTCGACGGTCGATCCCCGCGCACCGCAACGTGTTGCGCTGCAAAATAGAAGTCTTGCTCCTCAAAGTTACTTTTCAGTTTCGAGCCGGCTCCGCATGCAGCGGCAGCATGCGCGGTAGCCCGGAGCGGCGTTGCCATGCTTCCGGAGGCAGGTGACCGCGGCCGGGCGCGACGGCAATCCCGCCCGGGATAATTCGGCAATGAATGCGTTGCAAAATGGCCGAGCTTGGCGATGTGCGCGAAAGCGGCGGCGCGGCGCCCAGCGGATCGGAAGCGCGCAATCCTGTCGCGTCTGCGGCGAGACGGCGCAGGCCCCGCGCCCGCGCGAACCTTGTGAATATCCGTCCTTCGAAAGCCCGCTCCGGGCCGCGAGTCGCGGCCGGCGTCACGGCGGCCGGGCCCCGACTCGCGGCCCGGTCCGGATCAGAGATCCTTCGGCAGGCTTCCCCGGGGCGCGCAGCGCCAGCGCTCGACGTGCCACTCGGGGTGGGCCGCCTGCCAGTTCGCGAGCGCGCTCTGCGAATGGCGCAGGCAGAGGAAGGGGTTCGTCGATTCGTAGGAGAGGTTGATCCGGTCCTCGCGGCAGGTGGTCGGCTGCGCGAGGAGGCAGATCGAGAGCAGGATCATCATGGGCCGGGGCCTCGTCGTGGGTCGGCGAACCCGAGGGTCCAGCGCCTCCCGCGAAGCCGGCTCAGGTTCTGCCGCCCATAGATGAGGCGGCCGGGCGCGCCGGCCAGCCCCCGCGGGCGGCCGGCCTCAGGCCGCCGCCCAGAGCTCGCCCTTGCCGATCGTGGCGAGATCGCCCGAGTAGCGCCGCAGGGCGCCCGCCGCGAGGTCGGCATGGGCGGCGCTGACCCCGCGCAGGGTGCGGGCGAGGAGGCGCAGGAAGACGAGGTCGTGGCTGCCGGTCTCGACGAAGGTCGGGCTCATCGCGCCGTGGCGGCCGACGAGGAGCGTGCCGCGGCGCATCCCGAGGCCCGGATGGTCGCCGACCGCGAGCGCCGCGATCGTGCCGGCGATCATGCGCGCGCCGGCGTGCCGGCCGGCCGCGCCGGCGACGAGGAGGCCGCGCCGCATCCGGTCGCCCAGGTGATCCCCGGCCCGGCCGCGGATGACGAGGGTCGCTCCGTCGAGCCCGGCCCTGGCCGCGTAGACGGCCCCGCCCGCATGATCGCCGGCATCCCCCTCGATCGTGATCGTGCCGCCGATGGCACCGCTGCCCGCGAAGGGGCCGGCGCTGCCCTCGACCGTGAGGGTGCCGCCCGCCATGCCCTCGCCGAGGCGCTGGCCGACATCGCCCGCGATCCGGATCGTGCCCTCGGAGAGGGCGGCGCCGACCCGGTCGAGGCGCTCCGAGCCGCCCTCGATCACCAGGGTGTCGGAGCCGTCGAGCGCCACCGAGAAGCAGTCGCCGAGGGTCAGCCCGCGCCGGCTCGTGCCGACCGGGAGCCGCGCCGCCTCGATCTCGGTGAGCTTCGAGAGGGAAAGCGGGGTGATGTTGAGGAAGTCGAGGCGCTCGGGCGGGGCCTCGCGCAAGGTGAGGACGCTCATGCTGCACCCGGTTTCGTGAGGAGGTCCCGGAGGTGGTAGTGGTGGCGCCCGAGATTGCCGCCGTAATTGCCGGCCGTGACCGCGACGAGTCCGTGGCTCGCCCCGACCTCGGTGGCCGCGTGCAGCGCCGCCCGCATCGACTCGGCCACGCCCGCAGAGGTCAGCGCGTCGATGACGATCTCCAGCACCACGCCGCATTCGGGCGGCAGCGCCGAGCCGGCCCGGCCCTTCAGCGTCGGGCAGTAGGCGTCGTTCGTCGAGGCCATCATGCCCTTCGTCCGGCCGCCGACCTTCGAGCCCGAGCGCACGACGCCGCCGGGGAAGGGCAGGATCGCGCCGGGCACCCCGCGCGCCGCCTCGACCGCGATCTCGGCGACCTTGAGCGTATCCGCGTGCTTGCGCCCGAGGAAGAGCAGGTTGCCGCCGCCGACCGCGCCGTCGACGGCGCGGGTCGAATCCTCGCACAGGAACTCCCCGTCCATGACGGGGATGCGCCAGTAGCGGCGGACCCGGCCCTGCGCGTCGGCGAGGCGCTTGGCGACCGCGAAGCCGTCGCCGAAGTAGCGGATGGCGCCGCCGAGCTTGATCTTGGTCGGCCCCTCGACGCCCGCGTAGCAGGCGGTGCCGGGGCAGGTCAGGATGCACTGGCCGACGCGCTTGAGGAGCTGCTCCTTGAGCCCGTTCGGCTCGAAGCCGAACAGCAGGATGCGCACGCCCGGGCGCCCGTCCGGCGTCTCCTCGGGGGAGAGCTCGGCGTCGATGCCGGCCTCGGCGCCGCAGCCGATCACCGAGGTGGCGAAGCCCGTCATCACGGTGGCGGCGATCATCGCCCACTTCGCCGTGTCGTTGGTGACGACGATCGCGGTGCCGGCCACGTCGAACGCCTCGGCGAAGGTGTCCTCCACCGGGATGCCGTTGAGGGAGAGGTCAGCCATCGTCAGACTTCGGTCCGGTCGTGGAGGGCGCACCCGGGGCGGGGCGGGCGCGGGGCGGGGGTCAGGCGCGGCATGCCACCTCCTCGAAGACGTCAGGCGCGGAGAAGGCCGCGTCCGGCACCGCGAAGCTCTCGAGCCCCTGGCCGAAGCGGTCCTGCAGGTAGGCGTCGGTGCGCCGCTCCATCGCCCTGTCGGACTCGACCGTGAGCTCGAGGGTGCGGCCGGAGCGCCAGTCGACGATCTCGCCGTCCTCGACGATCGGCACGCCGTCCTTCAGGACGAGCCTCGCCCGCGCGAACATCGCCGTGCGGTCGCGGTCGTCGCGGTAGACCGCGACGTCGGCCCGCGCGCCCTCGCGCAGGTGCCCGCGGTCGGAGAGGCCGAGGAGCTTGGCGGGCCCGGAGCGGGTGAGCTGCGCGATCTCGGAGAGCGTGTACTCGCGCTCGATCCCCGGCAGGGAGGAGCGCTCGCCCACCACCTTCGGGAGCGTGGCGATCTCGCGATTCCGCTCCTCCTTGTCCATCAGGAGGTGGATGATGCGCGGGTACTCGGTGAAGGGGCCGCCGTTCGGGTGGTCGGTGGTCAGGATGGTGCGCTCCGGGTCCTTGGAGAGCAGCATCAGCTCCAGGCCGATCGCCCATTGCAGGGAGCTCGTCGGGCCCCGCGGCCGGTAGAGGAAGGGCACCACGCCGCCGCCCTCGGCATCGCCCGCGTTGAGGATCCACTTCTTGGGCTTGGCGCCCTTGCGGCCCGCGAACTGGCGCAGGATGTCGAGTGAGATCGTCACCGTCTGCCCGAACACCACCTGGCCGACGTCGAAGGTCGCGTTCGGGTGCGCCTCCATCGCCTGCGTCAGGCGCTCGGCGGCCGAGCGGAAGCCGCCGGTCATCGGGTTCTCGGGGTCGACCACGCCGTAGGCGTAGAACTGGGCGTGGGCGAAGTGGATGCGCCGCCCCTCCGCCGCCTCGAGCGTCGCCACGAAGCTGTCGTCGGCGCCGGGCAGGCCGAGATTGTTGCAGTGGACGTGCAGCGGGTGCGGCACGCCGATCTCCTCAACCGCGTCGAGGAGGGCGCCCATGATCCTGCGCGTCGAGAGCCCGTAGGTGGGGATCTCGTCGTCGAGGCTGAGCTTCAACGCCCCGTCCTTGAAGGCGGAGGCGCCGCCCGCGTTGATGCACTTCACGCCGAGCGCCCGCGAGGTCGCCGTGTTGAGTGCCACGAGGTCGCGCACCGCCGCCTTGCCCTCGCGCTCGCGCAGGAGGTGCAGGAGCTGGTCGTCGTTGCCCATCACGCAGAGCGCGCCCCGGTCGAGGAGCGGGATGTCGGCGAGTTCGAGCTGGGTGGCGAGCGCGTTGACCGGCGGCATCGCCGGCTCGACCGCAGTGGTGTAGCCCATCCGCGCGTAGTTGGCGCCGATCCAGGCGGCCGAGCCGCCGGCATGGGCGAAGGGGTGGCCCTCGGGCGCCGCCTCGCTGACGTAGAGGTCGGGCATGAGGAGGCGCGACAGCACCACGTTGCCGCCCGCGATGTGCGAGTGGACCTCGACGCCGCCCGCCATCACGACGCAGCCCGTGGCGTCGACCGTGCGGTCGGGCGCGCGCTCGGAGGGCGCAACGACGCGGCCGTTCTCGACCCAGACGTCGCCGACCGCATCGCGGCCCGTGGTCGGATCGACGACCCGTCCGCCAGTGATCCGGATCAGCATCAGGCGCCCTTCTGTTCGGTGAGGCGGTCGCGGATGCGGCCGAGCACCTCGGCGGCGCTCGGCGCGCCCGCGCCGGCGCTCGCGGCCGCGTGGTAGGTCAGGGCGGCGCGGCCCTCGTTCCAGAGCACGCCGTCCGCGCTCTCGCCCGGCACGGCGACCGCGATGACGATCTCGGCGGTCTCCGCCGCGGCCTCGGGGCTTCCGGCGCCGACGAGGGCGACGGTCGGCACGATGTCCAGCCAGTCCGGCCGGGGCGAGGGCAGGGCGCTGAGCCAGAGCGCGGCGTCGGACTCGCCCGCGGCCGCCTGGCGGGCGGCGTCGAAGCGCCAGGGATCGTGCTCGGGAAGCCCGCGGCCGAAGCCGACGCGCGGCGCCTGCCCCGTCGTCCAGGCCGAGAGCTGGACCACCGCCCGGTCCTGGCCGGCGGCGCCGGAGACGGCCAGCGCGAAGAAGCGCGTCGTCTCGTCGATCTCCTTGACGAGACCCTGCAGCATCTCGACGCCCATCTCGCCGATCTCGGCCGGGTCGTAGAGGGCGACGCCGAACTGCGCCGCGTAGAGCCGCCGGGCGAGGTCGGCGTAGGGTGCATCCCCCGCGAGGTGCCCCTTGGCGAAGGCGCGCAGATGCGCGAGCGAGACCGCGAGGCCGCCGGGATCGACGGCGTAGGCGTCGGCCGCCGCGCCGGGGGGTCCGCCGAGGGCGACGAGGCCGCGTGCGGCGCCCGCCGCGCGCCCGCGGCTCGGGCCGGCGGCGGCGAGCCGCTCCAGGAGCGGGTTCCGCCAGGGCGCCTGCCCGACGACGAGGACGAGGTCGGCGCGGCCGACGGCCTCGGCGGGCGTCGTCGTCATGGCGCCGGTGCGGCTGAGCGCGCCGAGCTCGGCGTAGGTGCCGGCGGCGCCCGCCGTGTCCAGGGAGGCGCCGGAGGCGGCGGCGAGATGGAAGGCCGCCCGCACGGCGGCGAGGTCCGCCGAGAGCCCGGCGACCACGGGCGCCCGCGCCGCGGCGAGGAGGGATGCGGCCGCCTCGATGGCGGTGCCCGCATCCGTCGCGCCTCCCTTGACCCAAGCGCCCATTCGACCTCCCTCGCGTTCGAATTGGAGCACCGCGGGGTCGGCTGAGGCCGTCGTCGGCCTCGCGCGACCGGTCGGGACCCCGGGGTCCTCGTCGGCCGATGCACGGGGGCGCACGTTTGCATCGGTCAAAGCCGGCAAGCAAGAGCCGCCCGCGGTTTTCCGCCGGCACCACGCGCCGGGCCGGCCATCGGAGGTTGCCCCGAACGGGCGCTCCGCTAGAAAGACTGCGCGATGGCGGGCCCGGATCTTCTCGGATGCGGCGGCGCGCCGGCCCGGACGGGAGGGGACCAGAGGTGACGGAAACCCCGGACCGGCCGAGGGACGCGACAGGGCAGGGCGACGGCGGGCGGGGCGCGACCGGGGCGGCGGTACGCGTGCGCGCGCCGGCCCGCCTGCATTTCGGCTTCCTCGACCTTCACGGCGGCCTCGGCCGGCGCTTCGGCAGCATCGGCCTCGCCGTCGACGCGCCCGCCGTCGAGCTCGACGCGCGCGCCGCCGGGGGCCTCACCGCCGAGGGCCCGGAATCCGATCGCGTTCTCGCCTACGCGCGCGCCGCCGCCGGCCATCTCGGCGTGCCGGAGGCGGCCTCCTTCCGCGTCGCGGAGGCGATCCCCGCCCATGCGGGCTTCGGCTCGGGCACGCAGCTCGCCCTGGCGGTGGCGGCGGCGCTGGCGCGGCTCAACGGCCGGTCCTTCACCCCCCAGGACTTCGCCGACGCGCTGGACCGCGGCAACCGCTCCGGCGTCGGGCTCGCCGCCTTCACCGACGGCGGGCTCATCGTGGACGGAGGCCGCGACGCGCGCGGCAGCCCGCCGCCCGTCATCGCCCGGCTGCCCTACCCGGAGGCGTGGCGGGTCGTCCTCATCCTCGACACGGCGATGACCGGCGTGCACGGCAAGCGCGAGATCGAGGCGTTCCGCGACCTGCCGCGCTTCCCCGAGGCGGAGGCCGCCGAGATCTGCCGGATCGTGCTGATGCAGGTCATGCCGGCGGCCGTGGTGGCCGATCCGGACGCCTTCGGCGGCGGCATCACCGCGATCCAGCGCCGGATCGGCGACCATTTCGCGCCTCACCAGGGCGGCCGCTACGCGAGCCCGGCCGTCGCCGAGGCGCTCGGCGCCATCGCCGCCCGCGGGATCACCGGCTACGGCCAGAGCTCCTGGGGACCGACCGGCTTCGCGCTTCTCCCCTCGGAAGCGGAGGCCCGCGCCCTCGTCGCCGAGCTCGAACGGCCCGGCCCCTTGCGCTTCGTGATCGCCCGGGGCCGGAACGCCGGCGCCCTGGTGGAGAGCCTCTGACGGGAGGGTCCGGCCACCGCGCGCCGAGCGGGGCGGGGCCGGAATGCGGCCCCGCCGGCGCCCTCAGCCCTTCTTGATGATCGGGGCCGGCTCGACCGGGGCCGGCGGTGGCTTCGGCGCGCAGGCCGTCGCCGCGAGGGCGAGGATTGCGGCCACGGCGCCGAGGATGATCTGCTTCGAGGTGGGAACAAAGGTCGTCACGGTCGTCTCCAGAACAGGACCGACCGCGAACCTATGGACATGTCCCCGGATCGATAGTGCATTCCTGCAACGCGCGCGGGAAAACAGTCCAGGGGTTTTGAATATTTCAAGACAGCTGTTGCCGAAACATCCCGGACGCGCCTTCGGCCCGGAGCGGTGCGCGCCGCGCGATTTCCGGCGGCCGGACGCTTGACCCGGCACCGCCGGAAGGTTCTTGGACTGTCGGCAGGCACGGCGCGTCCGGCGGCGGCCGATCCCGGAGGAGACCGACGATGGCCCGCTCGATCCTGCACATGCTCACGCCCCTCAAGCACATGAGCCCGTTCGACGTGAACATGGCCGTCGACGCCGGCTTCGAGACCATCGTCACCTACACGGGCGTCGACCTCGCCGACGTCGTCTCCCTGACGCAGGACTCGATCTTCTCGCGCGCGCCGCAGGACGGCACCCGCACCGGCATCTTCATCGGCGGCAAGAACGCCGAGGACGCCCTCGACATGGTGGACCGCGCCAAGAAGGCGTTCGTGCCGCCCTTCGCCAACCACGTCTTCGCGGACCCGGCCGGCTCCTTCACCACCGGCGCCGCGATGGTGGCCGAGGTCGCCCGCGCCCTGAAGGCCAGGTTCGGCACCGACCTCACGGGCAAGCGCATCGTCATCTTCGGCGGCGCCGGCGTCGTCGCCTACGTGGCGGCGGTGATCGGGGCGCTGGAGGGCGCCAGGACCGTGCTCGTCGGCCACGACGGCGAGGAGCGCGTCTCGAAGATCGCCTTCACCATGAAGTGGCGCTTCGACATCGAGGTCGGCGCCGTCGACGGCTCGACCCCGGAGGCGCGCCGCGCCGCGATCCAGGACGCCGAGGTGATCCTCTCGGCCGGCCCCGCCGGCATCCCGATCCTCTCGGCGGAGGATCTCGAATCCGCCCCGAAGCTCCTCGTCGCCTCGGACGTCAACGCCGTGCCGCCCGCCGGCATCGCGGGCATCGACGTCAACGCCGTCGACGTGGCCCTGCCGACCGGCAAGGGCATCGGCATCGGGGCGCTCGCGGTCGGCAACGTCAAGTACCAGACCCAGTGCCGGCTGTTCCGCCGGATGCTCGATTCCGCCGAGCCGCTCTGCCTCGACTTCCGGGACGCCTACGCGCTCGCCGTCGAGATCGCCGGCTGAGGCCGGGCATCGGGTATCGCCCGTGGCCGGGGAGGCGATCCTCCTCGCCGCCCAGTCGGCCCGGGCGCTCGCCGAGAGCGCGCGGCGGGCGGGTCTGCGCCCCTACGTCGCCGACCTGTTCGGCGACGCCGACACGCTCGACCTCGCCGAGGGCTACCGGCCGCTGCCCGGCCGCTTCGGCACCGGCCGCCTCGGGGGCTCGGCCCTGATCGGCGCCCTCGACGCTCTGGCCGGCCTCGCCGGTCCGCGCTGCCTCGGCGTCGTGCTCGGCTCGGGGCTCGAGGGCGCGCCCGACCTGATGGCCGAGATCGCCCGGCGCCACCGCCTCCTCGGGGCGGCGCCCGGGACGGTGGCGGCGCTCAAGGACCCGATGGGCTTCGCCGCCCTCTGCGGGCGCCTCGGCATCCCGCATCCTGCCGTGACGCTCGGCCCCCTCGACGACCCGGCCGGCTGGCTCCTGAAGCGGGCCGGCGGCTCGGGCGGCAGCCACATCCGGGCCGCGACCCGGGGGCGGGCGCCGGCCGGCGCCTACTTCCAGGCCCGCGTGCCCGGCCGCGCCTTCGGCCTCGCCGTGCTGGCGGACGGGCGCTCCATCGCCGTCGTGGCGCTCACCGAGCAGTGGAGCGCCGGCTCGGCGCTGCGCCCCCACCGCTACGCGGGCGCGCTGGAGCGCGGGCGCGCGGAGGCGCCGGCCCTGCCCGGCGCGATCCTCGCGGCGGCGACGGACGCCGTGGACCGCCTCGCCGCCGCCACGGGCCTGCGCGGGCTCGCCAGCGCCGACCTCCTCTCGGACGGCGAGCGCTGGTGGCTCACCGAGATCAACCCGCGCCCCGGCGCCACCCTCGACATCCTCGACCGGCGCGGGGGCAGCCTGCTCCTCGCGCATGTGGCGGCGAGCGCGGGCGAGCGCGTGACGCCTGGCCCAACCCCGGTGGATGCGGCGGCCGCGGAGATCTGTTACGGGGCCCGGGACTACCGCCCGGTGCCGCGGATCGCGTGGCCGGACCACGCGCGCGACCGGCCCCGGGCCGGCACCGACGTGGCCCGGGACGCGCCGCTCTGCACCCTTCTGGCCACCGGCCGGGACGCGGCGGCGGTGCGCGAGATGTTGCGGGAGAGGGCGGCACGCCTGCACGCCCTCCTCGACCAGGAGGAAACCGATGAGCACGAGTGTGAAGTATCCGAGCGTCAACGCGCTGACGGCGCCGCTGGTTGAGCGCCTCGTCGCCGACGCGGAGGTCCTGCGCCTCGCGGTGACGCAGGAGGCGGGCGGCGCCCGGATGGTGGATGCAGGCGCGGGCGTGCGCGGCTCGATCGAGGCGGGACGGCGCATGGCCGAGATCTGCCTCGGCGGCCTCGGCACGGTGACGATCAGCCCCTCGGGACCCGTCTCGTCCTGGCCCTACTCGGTGGTGGTGCACGCGAGCGACCCCGTGATCGCCTGCCTCGGGAGCCAGTATGCGGGCTGGAGCCTCGCCGACGAGACGGGCGATTCCGGCTTCTTCGCCCTCGGCTCGGGGCCCGGCCGGGCGGTGGCGGTCGTGGAGGACCTCTACAAGGAGCTCGGCTACCGCGACACCGCCGCCAAGACCGCCCTCGTGCTCGAGGCCGCGAGCGGGCCACCGGCCTCGGTCGTCGCCAAGGTGGCGGAGGCCGCCGGCCTCAAGCCCGAGGACGTCACCTTCATCTTCGCGCCGACCCAGTCGCTCGCGGGCTCGACGCAGGTCGTCGCCCGCGTCCTCGAGGTGGCGCTGCACAAGGCGCACACGGTCGGCTTCGACCTCCACAAGATCGTGGACGGCATCGGCTCGGCGCCGCTCTCGCCGCAGCACCCGGACTTCATCCGCGCCATGGGCCGCACCAACGACGCCATCATCTACGGCGGCCGGGTCCAGCTCTTCGTGGAGGCCGACGAGGCGGACGCGCGCCAGCTCGCCGAGCAGCTCCCCTCGACCAATTCGAGCGACCACGGCGCGCCCTTCGCCGAGATCTTCGCGCGGGTGAACGGCGACTTCTACAAGATCGACGGCGCCCTCTTCAGCCCGGCCGAGGTCATCGTCACCTCGGTCAACACCGGCAAGAGCTTCCGGGGCGGACGCCTGATGCCCGAGCTCGTCGAGGCGTCGTTCGCCTGAGCCCACCTCTCCCGTCCGGGAGAGGGAGCGCGCCGCTCCTCACCTCTCCCG
>NZ_BJZU01000054.1 GCF_007992195.1 Methylobacterium oxalidis
GTCCCTCTCCCGAACGGGAGAGGGGACCCGCGGACCTCCAGGCCGCCCTGGCGCCCGTTCAATCGCCCCCGACCTCGGACCTCCCCAACCTCGGACCTCCCCATGCGCATCGGCCTCGCGGCGGACAACGGCAACTGGCACAAGGGCCGCCTGCGGGCGGCGCTCGCCGCGCTCGGGCACGAGCCGGTGCTGTTCTCCCTCGCCGACGTGGCGGTGGTGACGGGCGGCGGCGAGCCGCTGCGCGTGCCGGGCTTCGCGGACGGGCTGCCGGACGGGGTCCTGCTGCGCACCATCGCGGGCGGCACCTTCGAGGCCACCACGATGCGGCTCGGCGTGCTGCACGCCCTCGTCGGCGCGGGCGTCACCGTCTGGAACAGCCCGGTCGCCATCGAGCGCTCCGTCGACAAGGCGGCGACCTCGCTCCTCGTCGCCCGCGCCGGCCTGCCGACCCCGGACACGTTCGTGGTCTCGAGCCGCGGGGCCGCCGCGGAGATCGTCGCCCGCGAGGCCGGCCCCGGCCGCCCGCTCGTGCTCAAGCCCCTGTTCGGCTCGCAGGGGGAGGGCCTGCAGCTCGTCGAGCGGCCCGAGGACCTGCCGCCCGAGGAGGCGGTCGCCCGCGTCTACTACCTGCAGCGCTACATCCCCCGCGCGGACGGACTCTGGCGCGATTACCGGGTCTTCGTCTGCGAGGGCCGGGCGATCGCCGGCATGATCCGCGAGGGCGACGGCTGGATCACCAACGTCCACCGGGGCGGGCGCCCGTTCCCCTGGGCGATGCCGGCCCGCGCCGCCGAGCTCGCGGAGGCGGCGGCCGCGGCGGTCGGCGTCGACTACACCGGCGTCGACCTCGTGGAGGACGGGCAGGGCGGCTACCTCGTATTGGAGGTCAACAGCATGCCGGCCTGGTCCGGTCTGCAGCGGGTGACAGAGGTGGACATCGCGGGCGCCGTCGCCCGCGGCTTCCTCAACGCGGTGCGGGCGGCCCGGCCGCCGCTCCGCCCCGCCCTCGTCGCGGCGCAGGCCTGAGCGTGGCCGGCCTCGCGCCCGGCCCGATCGCCTCGCTCTACCGGGCGGCCTGCCTCGCCGAGCTCGACGCGATCAAGCCCGGCAACGTCCACGCCTTCGCGGCCGGCCACCGGATGGCGGTGGCCGATTTCGTGACGAGCGCCGAGGTCTCGGCGCCCCACCTCGCCGCGGGCGGCGCCGGCGTCGGCGCCCGGGTCGCGGCCGCCATGGACGCGACGATGCGGGCGGTCGGGCAGAACACCAACCTCGGCATCCTGCTGCTCTGCGCGCCGCTCGCGGTCGCGGCCGAGCGCGGCCTTCCGCTCCGGGCGGTGCTGGCGGGGCTCGACCGGGAGGACGCGGAAGGCGTCTTCGCCGCGATCCGGCGCGCCAATCCGGGCGGGCTCGGCGCGGCGCCGCGCCACGACGTGACCGCGACGGGGCCCGCCCCGCCGCTCGGCGAGGCGATGGCGGAGGCCGCCGACCGCGACGCCATCGCCCGCGCCTACGTGACCGACTACGCGGACCTCAGGGCGATCGGCCTGCCCGCCCTCGCTGAAGCCCGGGCCGCCGGCCTCGCGCCGCCCTGGACCACCACCGCCGTGCACCTCGCCTACCTGACGCGGCTGCCCGACAGCCACATCGCCCGCAAGCACGGGCCGGCGCGGGCCGAGGCCGCCCGCGCGGAGGCCGAGGCCGCGCTGGCCGGCCTCGCCCTCGGGGAGGCGGCGGCGGAGGCGCTGCTCGCCCACGACCGGGCCATGAAGGAGGCCGGGCTCAACCCCGGCACGAGCGCCGACCTCACCGTCGCCACCCTGTTCCACGACGCGCTGACGGCGGCGGGCGCCGGGCTCGCCGGGCCTTGGCCGGCGCGGGGTCCCGAGGCCGGTCCGTCAACCCGGGAGCCGCGCGAGAAATTACCGAATCCAGGGCTTTGAGCAGGGTTGTTACGGGCAGGGCCCCGCTGTAGGGTCCGCGCCGCTATCCGGGCTAACCGGTTCGGCCCCCTGCCGAACGTCGCAAACAAGGATGGCCGTCGGCCGTGCCTGATCCTGGGGCGGCCGTGTCTTTTCGATTAGCAGGGAGAGACCCCGAATGGCAAAGATCAACAAGGTGCAGGTCGGCGAGGCTCTCGTCGGCGACGGCAACGAGGTCGCCCACATCGATCTCATCATCGGACCGCGCGGCTCGCCGGCCGAGACGGCCTTCTGCAACGGCCTCGTGAACAACAAGCACGGCTTCACCAGCCTGCTCGCGGTCATCGCGCCGAACCTGCCGTGCAAGCCGAACACGCTGATGTTCAACAAGGTCACCATCAACGACGCCCGCCAGGCCGTCCAGATGTTCGGCCCCGCCCAGCACGGCGTCGCCAAGGCCGTGCAGGATTGCGTCGCCGAGGGCATCATCCCGGCCGACGAGGCCGACGACCTCTACATCCTGGTCGGCGTGTTCATCCACTGGGAAGCGGCCGACGACGCCAAGATCCAGAAGTACAACTACGAGGCCACCAAGCTGTCGATCCAGCGCGCCGTGAACGGCGAGCCGAAGGCTTCGACCGTCACCGAGCAGCGCAACTCGGCCTCGCACCCCTTCGCCGCCAACGCGTAGATCGGGGACAGTCCTGGGCAGAGCGAGCCTCCGCCCGCACCGCGGGGCCTGCTCCAGCGACTGGCTTCCATCTTCCTCGGCCGCTAGGCCCCTCAGGTGGGACGGCACACGCCGTCCCACCTTTTTTCATGCCCGCGCCCCGATCCGCCCGTCGTGGATCGCCGAGGCCACCAGGGCGCCGGCCGCGCCCGCCTGCCGGAGCGCCGCGAGATCCTCCGGCCCGCGCACGCCGCCCGCCGCGTAGAGCCGCGCCCCCGGCGCGCGCGCGCGGACCGCCGCGAGCGCCGAAAGATCCGGCCCGAGCCCCGCCCCGACCCGCGCGAGCGTCATCACGATCACGTCGTCGGGCCAGAGGTCCGGCCGCTCGTGGATCTCCGCCGGCCCGAGCCGCTCCGCGCCCCGGCTGTCGAGGGAGAGGATCGCGCGGTCGCGCCAGGCCCGAACCAGCGCCGCGTCCTCCTGGCTCTCGCTGCCGAGGACCGGCCGGCCGAGGCCCGCGGCCAGGAACGCCTCGACGTCGGGGCCCCGCGCGAAGCCCGCGTCGAGCCACAGCGCGACGCCGGGGCAGGCGCGCGCCACCGCCTCGACCGCGGCGAGGTCGGGGGGCGTCCCGTCGACGATGGCGTCGAGGTCCGCCACGTAGAGGGTGCGCGCGCCCGCGGCGCGGATCAGCGCGGAAGCGACCGCGCCCGGCTCCGACCCCTTTGCCAAGGGCGTCTCGATCGGGGCATAGGAGTGCCGCTCGCCCTTGCGCGCCCGCACCACGCGGCCGTGGCGCAGGTCGATGACCGGGATGACCGCGAACGGCGTGCCCATCTGTCCCTCCTCTTGCCGGGAACCGCCCCCTTGACCCGAGACGCCGCGCCAGAGCCAGAACCCACCGTCGGCTGGGATCTCGGCGGGGTCCATGTCAAGGCGGCGCTCGTCGCCGGGGGCCTCGTGCGCGCCGTCGTGCAGGCGCCGTGCCCGCTCTGGCGCGGACTGCCCGCCCTCGACAGGAGCCTCGCGGAGCTGCCCGACTGGGCCCGCGGCAGCGCCCGCCACGCGGTCACGATGACGGGCGAGCTGACGGATTGCTTCGAGGACCGGACGGACGGCGTCGCCCGGCTCTCGTCCTGGGCCGCGGCGAACCTGGCCGGGCGGGTCGCGATCTACGCCGGCCGCGCGGGCTTCGTCGCGCCGGCCGAGGCGGGCGGCCGGGCGGCGGACGTCGCCTCGGCCAACTGGCACGCCACCGCCGCGCTCGTCGGGCGCCATCTCGGGCAGGCGCTCCTCGTCGATATCGGCTCGACCACCGCCGACCTGATCCCGGTCGTCGGCGGCCGCCCGGAGGCCGCGGGCTACAGCGACGCCGAGCGCCTGGAGACGGGGGAGCTCGTCTACACGGGCGTGGTCCGCAGCCACCTCGTGGCGCTGAGCCCCGAGGCGCCCTGGCGCGGGCGCCGCACCCGCCTGATGGCCGAGACCTTCGCCAACACCGCCGACGTCTACCGCCTCACCGGCGACCTGCCCGAGGGCGCCGACCAGCAGCACAGCCCCGACATGAAGGGCAAGTCGCTGCCCGAGAGCGAGACCCGCCTCGCCCGCACCATCGGGCGCGACCGGGGCGAGGGCAGCGCCGCCGAGTGGCGGGCGCTCGCCGGGCATTTCGCGGAGGCGCAGCTGCGCCTCCTGCACGATGCGGCCGCCACGGTCCTGTCGCGCCCCGGCCTCGGCTCCGATGCACCGCTCGTCGCCTGCGGGGCGGGCGCCTTCCTCGTCGCGCGGCTGGCCGCGCGCCTCGGGCGGCCGTGCCTGACCTTCACCGACCTCGTGGCGGAGCGCATCGCGGGGGAGCCGGGCTGGGCCTCGACCTGCGGCCCCGCCGTGGCGGTGGCCCTTCTCGGCGCCGCGGACTTTCCGGCCGCCTGAGCGTTTCCCTCACCCCACCACGGAGACCTGCATGCGCCCGACCCAGAGACTGGCCCGCATCCTGGCGACACGCACCGGCGAGGAGATCGAGCTCGCCATCGCCACGGCCGGCGGCGAGACCCTGAAGGTCCTCGCCACGCAGGAGCAGATCGACATGCTGGTGGACGAGTTGGAGGACATCCTGAACTCGCCGGCGGAAGGGGCGCCGGGCGGGCCGCAGGACGCGGCCTGAGGCGCCCTACCGCAAGAAATCCCCGAAGGCGCGGGGCCCGTCGCCCACCGCGATCTCCTTCGTGACGGCGAGCGTGGCCGCGTCGATCACGCTCAGCGTGTTCTCGCCCCAGTTCGCCACGTAGAGCCGGCTCCCGTCGCGGCTCGCGGCCATCCCCTCGGGGTGGTCGCCGACGTCGATCGCGGTCTCGCGCGCGAGGCTCGCGAGGTCGAACACCGTCACGCTCGCCGTGTACTGGTCGGTGACGAAGCCGCGCCCGCCGGCCAGGGCCACCACGTAGGGGCGCTCGCCCGTCTTCACCCGGCCGATCTCGCGGCCGGCCGCGACGTCGATCACCGAGACGTCGTCCGAGAGCACGTTCGCCGTGTAGGCCCGCTCCGCCCTCGGGTCGAGGGTGATGCCGAACGGGTGCGTGCCGACCGGGATGACCCGCGTCTCGCGCCGGCTGCCCGCGTCGACCACCGAGACCGTGTTGGCCTCCCGGTTCGCCACGAGGAGGGTGGCGCCGTCCGGCGTCACCGCGATCCCGGAGGGCGAGGCGCCGACCGCGATCTCCCCGTCCGGCACCAGCGTCCCGTCCCTCGGCAGCAGCACGAAGAGCCGCCGGCCGTACCAGTCGGCCACGTAGACGGCGCCGCTGACCGGGTTGCAGGCGATGCCGAGCGGCCCCCCCGGCAGCGGGACGGTGGCGGCGAGGCGGCGGGCGTCGAGGTCGATCAGGGCGAGGCCCGGCCCGTCGGGCTGCGTGACGTAGGCGGTCTTCCGGTCGGGCGAGAGGGCGACGCCCGCGGTCGAGCCCGGCACCGGGATGCGCGCCGCGACCGTGCCGGCGTCGAGATCCACGATCTCGACGGCGTTGGCGCCCTGCACCGTCACCACCGCCTCGCCCGCGCCGCAGGGCGGCGGGGCGATGAGGATCGCGAGGGCGACGGGCAAGGAGAGGAGGCCGGCGCGGAGCCGGCCCCCCGCCTGGAGCGGGGTGCCCACGCCGGCTACGAGCCCTTCTCGACCTTGGCCTTCAGGGCGTCGAGGCCGGTGCGGTAGAGGCCGCGGACCGCCTTCTCGGAGTTCTCGTCGTTCAGCTCGGGCGGCGGATCGTTGTTCATGTAGCCGCGGTAGAAGGCGCCCTTCCAGGTGACCTTCGACTTGGCCCCGTCGCCCTCGACCTCGATGGTGGAGGAGTAGTCGTTCACCGGCAGGGTCTTCACGTCGACCTTGTCGATCCGGTACGAGTAGCTCTTCTTGTCGGCGGAGTACTTGGAGAGCTCCTCCACCACCGTGGCGCCGCCCTTCAGCGTCAGGGTGCGGGTGGCCTTCGGCTCGTTGCCGCCCTTGCCCTCGGTCTTCTCGACCGGCGGCAGCCAGCTCATGTCCTGGAAGTTGCCGACCACGGCCCAGACCTTGTCGGCGGGCGCGTTGATCTCGACGGATTCGGAGATCTTCCGGCGGGTCGGCCCGTGGGCCTCGGCGGAGAACGAGACGACGGCGAGCGCGGCCGCCGTCGCAAGGGCCAGCATCTTCATGGGGTTCCTGTCTCCTTCACGCGCCGCTTGCCTCACGCGGCGTCGGGGTTTGCGAGGATTCGGTCCGTGCCGAGGGCGGCCGAGACCTTGTCCTCGATCCAGTCCCAGGCCTCGCGCTCGCGGGGCCCGGCTGTCTTGGATACGGCGATCGCCAGATAGCGCATCTCGGAGAGGATCTTCTCCGGCTCCAGCATGTGCAGCCGCGTCGAGAGGATCGCAGCCTCCAGGACCGCGCTCTGCGCCCGGTTGTAGCCGAGGAAGGGCGCGTGGCTCTCCTGGTGGACCATGCGCCCGCGGAAGCGCGGGCGCGTGGCGTCGTCCTCCACCGAGGCCACCGCGAACTCCGCGTGGGCGAAGCTGTCGGACAGCCGCATCCCGCGGATCCGGGCGCAGGGCTCGACCGGCCAGTCGCGCCGCCCGGTGACGCAGCCCGCGATGACGCGCACGTCCCGCGGCGCCGAGGCCGCGAAGACGGGGTTCGCCTCGAGGTTCAGGATGGTCGGGGAGGGCCGGAAGGGGGCGAGGACGAGGTCCTCGCCGTCCTGGATCAGGCCGAAGGGCACGAGGTGCATCTCGCCCGCAGGCGAGAGCGTCGTCACGATGGTCTCGAGGATCAGCGGCATGGCTCAGGCGCTTCCGGCCGGCACGAGCTTGCCGCAGACGATCCGCGCCTGCCCCTCGGCGGGCGCCTCCGCGAGGCCCGCGCTCTCGGTCCGGGCCTGTTCCGGGCCCACCGTCTCCGGCGGCCCGGCCCCGGCCTCGGGGGAGATCCTGGCGGCGTCGCGGGTGCCGGGCGGCGGGCCGCCGGGCCCGGAATGCTTGGTGTGGCCGGCCTTCTTGAAGGCCGTCGCGTCCTCGGCCTCCTCGTCGGCGGCCGCGCCCCAGCGCAGGGGCTCGTCCTGCACGTAGCGCTTGCCGAGCCGCCAGGCCGTCTCGGCCTTGGCGAGCTCGGCCCCGAGGTAGAAGGCGTGGGCGCCGTCGCTCGCCACGTTGAGGTCCGGGAAGAAGGCCATCGCGTCGGTGCCGACCTTGTGGATGTCGCGGTTGTAGACGTGGATGCCGTCCTCGGCGACCGCGATCCGGTAGTTCGGGTCGCGCACCTCGGCGGCCAGCGCCGCGATCTCGTCGGGTGTCTGCACGAAGGGCCGCTTGTCGTGAAGTGCCAGAAGTGCCCGGCCGTAGCCCTTGGGCAGCGCCGCGTCGGCCTTGGCCGCGTACATCACGCGCCGTGCGGCGTCGTGCTCCTCCACGGTGCGGCGGGTGTGGTTCGAGACCTGCACGATCAGCACGCTGCGGATGTCGAGCTCCGAGCAGATGCCGAGGAGGAGCGCCGTCACGCCGAGGCTGTCGGCCTCGGTCAGCTCCGTCAGGTTGCCGGTGCCCATCATCATCTCGATGTCGGGATGGCGGGCGCGCAGGTCGCGGTAGCGGGCGACCGAGTCCGTGAAGCCGAAATGGATCGGCTCCAGGATCGGGTCGGCCAGGAAGGGGCGGCCGGCGCGCCGCATCCGCTCGATCGCCCGGTCGAGGGAGGGCACGTCGTCAGGCCGCATCGGCACGAGGACGGGCACCGCGTCCGTCTCGAAGGCGAGGTCGAGCGTCTCCTCGTTGAGGCTGAGGAGGTAGTCGGCTCCGGCCCTCGCCCCGCGGGTCAGTTCGTCGAGGGAGAAGGAATCGACGCTCACCCTCAGCCCCGCGCCCTTCAGGAGGCGCACGCTCTCCTCCAGGTGCGGGAAGGCGGTGTCGGGCAGGCCGCCGAGGTCGATCACGTCGGCGCCGCGGGCCGCGAGGTCGAGGCCCTTGGCCAGGATCTCCCCGGGGCTCATCTTCGAGGCGTCGACGATCTCGGAGAAGATGCGCAGGTCGTGCCGCGACAGGTCGACCGTGCGGCCGGCGAGCCCGAGATGGGCCGGCAGGTCCACGATCTCGTCGGGCCCGCGCTCCACGGGCACGCCGAAATGCGCGGCGAGCGCCTCCGGGTTCGCGCGGCAGCGGCCGGGCAGCACGATCCGGGTCGCGCCCTCCGGGATCCGCACCCGGCGGCGGATGATCTCCTCGGTCATCAGCGCGGCGACCTTCACGCCGGCATCGGCGATGGTCCAGGCGAAGCGGTCGGCCGGCAGGCCGGCCGCGACCTTCTCGAGCCGCGCCCGGGCGAGCTTGCCGGTGACGAAGACGAGGTGCTCGGGCGCGCTCACGCGGCCTCCCGGACGCGCTCCGCGCCGCGCAGCTCGATGCGGCCGCCGTAGCGCGCGGCGAAGTCCGGGAAGGCGGCGTCCACGAGGCCGAGCCGCGCGAGCTCCGCCGGGCCCGCTCCGGGCGGGCAGGGGGCGGCCTTCACGAGGATGCAGGCGGCGGCGCCGACCTCGGCCGCGAGCCAGAGCGCCAGGCTGTCCGAGGTCACGGACCAGGATTCGGGGATGTCCGGGCGGCCGGCCCTGAGCCCGGCCGGGTCCCAGACGGGGAGGGCGCCGGCGGCGGCGCGGCGTGCCGCCTCGGCCGGCTCCCGGACGATCGCCGCGGCGGGCTCGAGCGCGGAGAGGACCTCCGCCATCCGCCCCATCGCGTCGAGGGCGAGGCGGTGGGCGAGGGCGTCGTCGAAGGCGAGGGCTCCTTGAGCCCGGCGCACCGCGTCGGCGAAGGGGCCGCCGCCCGGCACGACGATGCAGGGCCCCTCGGCGCCCGCGGCGAGGGCGGCGAGGGTGGCGCGCAGGCGCTCCCGGTCGCCGAGCAGGCTGCCGCCGAGCTTCACCACGCGGAGGCCGGGGGCGCTCACGCGGCGTCCCGCCGTCCGGACGCCCGCAGGGCCGCGACCGCGGCGGCGAGGCGGGCGGGGTCGAGGCCGGCCCGGCGCTCGCCGCCGCGGCAGAGGCCGCCGCGGAAGCCGAGATAGTCCGGCCGCGCGGCCGCGAGGGCGGCGATGTCCTCGATCCGCAGGGAGCCGGCGAGCCCCGTCAGGAGGCCCTGCGCCCGGCAGCCCGCGCAGAAGGCGGCGAGCGCGGGGGCCGCGAGCCGGTCGCCGAGGCGGCCCCCATCCTTGACGGCGGTGTCGATCATCGCGCCGACGAAGCCCGCGGCGGCGAGGCGCGCGGGATCCTCGGGCCCGATCCCGTCCTCGGCGAAGAGCACGGCGATGAGGCGCCCCGGCGCGGCACTTGCCGCGGCGGCGAGCGCCTCGGGCCCGGCCCGCAGGCCGGGCGGCACGGAGACCTTCAGGAAATCGGCCCCCGTCGCCGCGAGGCCGGCGACGCGCCGGGCGAGATCGGCCGCGTCCGCCGGCTCGCCCGCCACCGCGCTCGTGGCGGCGCGCCCCGCGACCGCCGCGAGGATGGCGCGCACCGCCTCCGGGGGGAGGGCGCCGAGGGCGCCGCGATCCGGGTCCTTGGCGTCCACGAGGTCGGCCCCCGCCTGCGCCGCCAGCGCGGCCTCGGCCGCGTCGCGGACGCTGACGAGCAGGCGCGGGGCGGCGGCGGAGGATGCGAGCGGGACGGGCTTCGGCACGGGACGCAACGGATGCTCGCTCAGACTGACCTTCAGGACCGGTTCGGTAGCGGCTCGGCGAGGAGCCGGTTCTTGACGACCCAGCGCATGGCGTGGGCCCAGGTATCATCGGTATCGGCCCGGATCACCACCTGCCCGCCGCGCACGACCTTGCCGGTGGCCGCGTCGCTGATGACGACGTTCAGGTTGAAGATCTGGTTCGATCCCTTCTCCACATAGCCGGTCACGGCGAGGTCCGCACCCAGCGTCTTGGCGATGCCGGCCGCGCAGCCCTCGCATTTGTAGAGGGGCGCCTGCTTGGCGATCTCGGCCGATTGCGGGGCGACGTCCACGGGCTCGACCGCGCCGTTCGCCTGGAGCGCCTTGCGCAGCTCCTCCGTCACGAGGGCGAGCTTGCGGGTCTCGTCGGGGCGCGGCTTGCGGCCGCCGACGACGCCGGGGTCGAGGAGCTCGATGGTGAAGATCGCGGCCTTCTCGGGCGCCGCCGCGGCCTTCTCGGGGGCTGCCGCGGCCTTCTCTGGGGCTGCCGCGGCCTTCTCGGGGGCTGCCGCGGCCTGCGCGGCGGCGAGGGGCAGGACCAGGGCGGCCAGGACGGGGGCGCTCAGGAGGGTGCGGGCGCGTCGGGACATGCGGGTCTGTCTCATGCGGGCGGCCCGTGCTTCGGCAGGGGCGCGCCGGCTGCCGCGACCGGCCGCGCCCGGCCCTACACCTCGGGCGGGAGGCGGATTTGGCAACGGGCGCCTCGCCGCAGGGGCGCGGGGGGCGCGCTCGTGAGGCATGGGGCGGGCGCGGAGGATTTCCTCAGCCCTAGGATTCCGGCCCTTAGGGTTCCCTTATGTTTCCGCCGTTGTGGGCGCGGGGGCAATGTTGCTAGCGTGCCGCCCGCATGCGCCTGCCCACACGCACCCTCCTCGCCGCCCTCGCCCTCGGCCTCGCGGGCCCCGTCCCGCCGGGGCCGGCCCGCGCGCAGGAGCCGGCCGCCCCGCCGGCGCAGCCGCAGGCCCTCGAGACGCGGATCGGCGTCCTCTACCGGCCGCAAGCCGTGCCCGCCTCCTACGACGCCGAGGCCGTGCCCGAGGACGAGGGCGTGGCCGGCGCCCGGATGGGCATCCAAGACAACAACACCACCGGCCGCTTCACCAAGCAGACCTACGCCCTCGACGAGGTGGCGCTGGCCGAGGGCGGCCCGAGCGCGGTCGAGGCCGCCAAGGGCCTCGTGGCCAAGGGCGTGAAGTACCTCGTCCTGGCGCTGCCCGCCGCCGAGGTCCTGGCGGTATCCGACGCGGTGAGGGCGGACGGCGCCGTGGTCTTCAACGCGGCCGCCCCCGACGACGCCCTGCGCGGGGCGGAGTGCCGGGGCAACGTGTTCCACATCGTGCCGAGCCGCGCGATGCTGACGGACGCGCTCGCCCAGTTCCTCACCTTCATGCGCTGGCGCAAGCTCTTCCTGATCGTCGGCCCGAACGAGGCCGACCGGCTCTACGCCGAGGCCTGGAAGAACTCCGCCCGCAAGTTCGCCCTCAAGATCCAGGCCGAGAAGCCCTGGACCTTCGGGCCGCTCGCCCGGGCGCGGGGCGACACGCCGACCCGGGCCGAGGCGATGGTCTTCACCCGCGGCATCGACTACGACATGGCCATCGTCGCCGACGAGGCGAACGACTGGGGCGACTACGTGCCCTACAAGACGGTCGACCCGCGGCCGGTCGGCGGCACGCAGGGGCTGATCGCCACGACCTGGCACCCGACCCTGGAGACCTGGGGCGCCGCGCAGGCGCAGAACCGCTTCCGGCGGCTCGCCGGGCGCCTGATGCGCCCCCTCGACTATCAGGCCTGGGCGGCGGTGCGGGCGGTCGGCGACGCGGTGACGGCGCGCAAGACCAACGACCCCGCCTCCATCGCCGCCTTCCTGGTCGACCCGGCCTTCAGCCTGCCGGCCTACAAGGGCGTCTCCCTGAGCTTCCGCCCCTGGGACCACCAGTTGCGCCAGCCCCTCATCATCGTGCAGCCGAAGGCGGTGGTGTCGGTCGCGCCCGAGCAGGGCTACCAGCACCAGCGCACGGTGCTCGACACGCTCGGCCTCGACCAGCCCGAGACCGCCTGCAAGTTCCGGTAGCTGGGGACGGGGCCCGCCTGCGGCAATCGTGATCGGCCCGAGGCCGCGCCCGAGCCTCGCAACCTGCGGCAAACGCACTACTATCCGCGGCCAACAGCCCATGCCGAAGACGGCGGGCGCCAGGGAGGACACCATATGAGCCGCTGCTTCAGGGCGGGATTGAGCGGCGCGGCCCTGGCGGCCGCCCTGCTCGCGGCCTCGGGTTCGGCGCACGCCTACACGGTCTACGTCACGAACGAGAAGGGCAACACGGTCAGCGTCATCGACTCGACGACGCTCGCCGTCACGGCGACCTGGAAGGTCGGGCGCCGGCCCCGCGGCGTGACCACGAGCAAGGACGGCAAGGAGCTGTTCGTCTGCGCCAGCGACGACGACCGCATCGACGTGCTCGACACCGCGACCGGCAAGGTGGTGCGCTCCCTGCGCTCGGGCCCCGACCCGGAGCAGTTCATCCTCGCGCCCGAGGGCAACCCCCTCTACGTCGCCAACGAGGACGACAGCCAGGTCACGATCATCGACATCGAGAAGAACAGGATCCTGGCCGAGGTCCCGGTCGGGGTCGAGCCGGAGGGGATGGGCCTGAGCCCGGACGGGAAGGTGCTCGTCAACACCTCCGAGACCACCAACATGGCCCACTTCATCGACACCAAGACCTTCCAGGTGATCGACAACGTGCTGGTCGACGCGCGCCCCCGCTTCGCCGAGTTCACCACGGACGGGAAGTTCCTCTGGGTCTCGGCCGAGGTCGGCGGCACGATCAGCGTGATCGACGTGGCGACCCGCCGCGTGATCAAGAAGATCACCTTCAAGATCCCGGGCGTGAACGACGAGGCGATCCAGCCGGTCGGCATCCGCATCACCAGGGACGGCGCCAAGGCGTTCGTGGCGCTCGGGCCCGCCAACCGCGTGGCCGTGATCGACGCCAGGACCTACGAGGTCGAGAAGTACCTGCCGGTCGGCCAGCGGGTCTGGCAGCTCGCCTTCACGCCGGACCAGAAGCTCCTGTTCTCGACGAACGGCACCTCGAACGACGTCTCGGTGATCGACGTCGAGGCCGGCAAGGTCGTCAAGAGCATCCCGGTGGGGCTGCTGCCCTGGGGCGTCGCGGTCTCGCCGCAGTGAGGCCGCGGGCTCCAGGCGCCGCAGGCTCAGCGCGCCGCACCGGCACGGATCATCAGGACAGGACCGCCCGCAGGGGCGGCAGGGGAGGAACGGACACGATGAGGCGCATTTTCCGGCTCGCGGCCCTCGGCTTCGCGGGTCTCGCCGTGGCGGCCCCCGCCCACGCGCTCGACCTCACCAAGAAGCGCGAGAACCTGCCCGACCTCGTG
Organism: Methylobacterium oxalidis; assembly: GCF_007992195.1. GTDB lineage: Bacteria > Pseudomonadota > Alphaproteobacteria > Rhizobiales > Beijerinckiaceae > Methylobacterium > Methylobacterium oxalidis. The sequence goes on from NZ_BJZU01000054.1 coordinate 13,225, forward strand.
CTCGGCAACGAGGAGGGCAACGACTTCGTTGTCGAGAACAAGGACATCGAGATGGAGGCCGGCCGGGCCTACCGGCTGCGGATCGTCGCCAAGGGGCGCCAGGAGTACAAGTTCTACGCGCCCGAGTTCTTCCGCTACATCTGGCTCAACCAGATCGTCATCAACCACCTGGAGATCCACGGCGGCGGCCCGCCGGACCACCTGGAGTTCGACGATCCGGGCGAGATCGCCATCGAGTTCGTGGCCATCAAGCCGGGCACCTACAAGTGGGAGGCCCGCGGCCTGGAGTCGAAGGGCATGACCGGCACGATCTCGGTGAAGTAGGAGCCTCCCATGCGTCCCACGCTCTCCGCCCTGGCCGGCCTCGTCGCCGGCCTCGTCACCGGCCCTCTGGCCGCCGCGCCCGCCCTCGCCGACGACAAGGCCGCCTGTGCCGAGGGCATCGCGTCGATCAAGGCCGCGCTCGCGGCGAACCCGCCCGAGGCCGCCGCGGCCAAGGCGAAGAAGGCCCTGCGCGTCGCCGAGCGCGAGCAGGGGGAGGGCGAGTTCGACGAGTGCGTCGAGGCCGTCTCCGACGCCAAGCGGGCGCTCCCGAAATGACCACCGGCCCCGCCGCGGCGGCCCTCGACGTCGCGCATGTGAGCCACCGCTTCGGCGCGCGGGCCGCCCTGTCGGACGTCTCGATCCGGGTCGAGCGGGGCCGCTTCATGGCCCTGCTCGGCCCGAACGGCGCCGGCAAGACGACGCTCTTCTCGGTGATCACCCGCCTCTACGCCAACCAGGACGGCAGGGTCTCGATCTTCGGCCACGGGCTCGACCGGGAGCCCTCGCGGGCGCTCGCCCGCCTCGGCGTCGTCTTCCAGGCCCGCACCCTCGACACCGACCTGACGGTGGCGCAGAACCTCCACTACCACGCGAGCCTGCACGGCATCGGCCGCCGGGCCGCGCGGGAGCGGATCGCCCAGCTCCTCGACCGGGTCGGCCTCGCGGACCGGCGCGACGACAAGGTGCGCACGCTCTCGGGCGGCCAGTCGCGGCGCATCGAGATCGCCCGCTCGCTGGTGCACGGGCCGAGCCTGCTGCTCCTCGACGAGCCGACGGTCGGCCTCGACCTCGAGTCGCGCGCCGACATCGTGGCGATCGTGCGGGCGCTGGTGCGGGAGGAGGGGCTCTCCGTGCTCTGGGCCACCCACATCTTCGAGGAGATCGAGGCCGGCGACGACGCCGTGGTGCTCCACCGCGGCCGCATCGTCGCGCGCGGGCAGGCCGGCAGCATCGGCTCCGAGGGCGAGAGCCTGGAGAGCGCCTTCCGCCGCCTCGTCGCCGAGCCGAAGGACGGAGGCCGGCAGGCCGCATGAGCACGCAGCCGCAGACCCTCGCCCCGCCGGCCCGCCCGGCCGCCGTGCCCCATCGGGGCCGCCTCGACGCGGCCGGCTACCTGATCTGCCTCGGCGGCATCGTCCGCCGGGAGCTGCTGCGCTTCTTCAACCAGAAGGAGCGGTTCTTCTCGGCTCTGGTGCGCCCGCTCGTCTGGCTGTTCATCTTCGCGGCGGGCTTCCGCAACACGCTCGGCGTCTCGATCGAGCCGCCCTACCAGACCTACGTGCTCTACGAGGTCTACGTGGTGCCCGGCCTCGCCGTGATGATCCAGCTCTTCAACGGCATGCAATCCTCCCTCTCCATGGTCTACGACCGCGAGGTCGGCTCCATGAAGGTGCTGCTGACGAGCCCCTACCCGCGCTGGACGCTGCTCCTCGCCAAGCTGATCGCGGGCGTCACCGTCTCGGTGGTGCAGGCCTACGCGTTCCTCGCCATCGCGTATTTCTGGGAGACCGACATCCCGCCGGTCGGCTACGTCGCGGCGCTGCCCGCCTTCGTGGCAGCGGGGCTGATGCTCGGCGCGATCGGGCTGCTGCTCTCCTCGATGGTGCGCCAGCTCGAGAACTTCGCCAGCGTGATGAACTTCGTGATCTTCCCGATGTTCTTCGCCTCCTCGGCGCTCTACCCGCTCTGGCGGATCCGCGAATCGTCCGAGACGCTCTACTGGATCTGCCAGTGCAACCCGTTCACACACGCCGTGCAGCTCGTGCGCTTCGCCCTCTACGGGCAGTTCGAGCCCGTTGCCTTCGCCGTGGTGGCGGGCACCACGATCGCCTTCTTCACCCTCGCGGTGATCGCCTACGACCCCGGCCGCGGCATCATGGCCCGGCGCGGGGGCCCGGCCGGAGAGACCGCATGATCCGACGGATTCGAGCCATGACCGACCGCACCACCCGCCTCGCCCTGATCGCGCTCGCGGGCTTGAGCCTCCTCGCCGGGCCCGCCGCCGCGCAGCCGCGGACCGACCCCGACTGGCCTTGCGTGCAGCGGAAGGTGCCGACCCTCAGCCCCGGCACCGTCTGGACCGGGCCGGACATCGAGGCGGCCGGCCCCTGGGGCGACGATTTCGAGGCCGCGGCCCTCGCCCAGAAGATCGCCTCGCGCCGCACCGAGCTGAAGGACGTGGACGGGCTCCTCGACGCCTACGTGGCCAAGCTCGACGAGACCAAGGACCCCGACAAGGCCAAGCACCTGACCCACGTCTTCGCGGGCGTGTTCGAGGTCATCAACAACGAGCGCTCGCGGGTGATGAGCGGCATCGCGCGCTACGCGCAGGGCCAGCGCCGGATGGCCGAGCGCATCCGCGCCGAGGCCGACCAGATCAGCCAGACCAAGGACGCCCCGAGCGCCCAGGACGCCCGCGACATCCCCAAGGACCAATCCGAGGTCGAGACGAAGTTCAACTGGGACCGGCGCATCTTCCAGGAGCGCAGCCAGTCGCTCGCCTATGTCTGCGAGGTGCCGACCCTCCTCGAGCAGCGCCTCGGCGAGATCGCCCGCAAGATCCAGGCCCGCCTCTGAGCCGGCCCGCCATCCCGCAGAAAACTACCGAAGGTTGTATCAGCGCTGCCCTTCCTGCGTGGGGCAGCGCGCGCGGCCCGGCTCCGCCCCGGAGACCGATTGCCACTTTATCCCGGATTTGTTTGCCGGAAGTACCCTAACATCTTGAAATTGTAGAAGAAATCTGTTGCACGGTCGCCACGGGCCGCCGCGATCGCGGCGCCCGCGCCCCTCGGGCGCCGATTTCGCCCGGAAAGCGGGGCCGCTCCGATTGTTCCCGCGCACGATCCCCAGCATGAAGGGACCATAAGCTCCGCCACAAGGAGCCGGGGCTCGATTCAAGGGGTTGGGGAATGGGTATGCGGGCGCTTCGCGGCAGCCTGATCGCGTCGGTGGCCATGCTGCCGTGCCTGGCGCAGGCCCAGCAGGGCGGCACTCAGGCGGTCACGCTGCCGGAGCTCGACGTGGTGGCGACGTCGCCGGTGGGCGGCATCGGCAGTGCGGGGGGCGCGGCCGGCGCCGCGGGCGTCGGGCGCCTGCCGCTGTCGAAGGTGCCCTTCACGGTCGAGACCGTGACCGCCGCCGACATCGCGCAGGACCGCGCCACCCTCGATCCCACCTTCACGCTGGCCCGACGCGCCGCCGGCGTGAACCTGTCCGACGGCCAGGGCAACAGCTTCCGCCAGACGCTGACCTATCGCGGCTTCGACGCCTCCCCGCTGCAGGGCGCGCCGCAGGGACTCGCCGTCTACCAGAACGGCGTGCGCATCAACGAGGCGTTCGGCGACGTGGTGAACTGGGACCTGATCCCCACCGTCGCCATCAACCGCATCGACATCGTCACCGGCAACCCGATCTTCGGCCTCAACGCGCTGGGCGGCGCGGTCAACATCGAGATGAAGAACGGCTTCACCTGGCAGGGCAAGGAGGTGACGGTCTTCGGCGGCTCGGACGGCCGCATCGCCGGCTCGCTCCAGTACGGCGAGCAGATCGGCCCGTGGAGCTTCTACTTCGCGGGCGAGGGCCTGCGCGACCGCGGCTGGCGCTTCGAGTCGCCGAGCGAGATCGGCCGCGTCTACGCCGACCTCGGCTACCGCACCCCGGACGCCGAGTTCCACGTCATCGCGTCCGGCGCCAAGACCTTCTTCGGCGCCGCCGCCGCCGCGCCCGTGGACTTCACCCGCCTCGACGAGCGGGCGATCTTCACCTACCCGCAGTCGATCGCGACCGAGATGGGCCAGATCCAGGTCAACGGCAAGGTCAACATCTCGCCGACCTGGGACCTCGCCGGCAACGCCTACGTCCGCCGCTTCAGCCAGTTCGTGATCGACGGTAACGACGCCGAGTTCGAGAATTGCAGCCGCCAATCCTCCTTCCGCGGCTCGCTCTGCTTCGAGGATGACGGCTTCTTCCCCGCGCCGGGCCAGTCGCAGCTCGCCTTCCGCAACCAGTTCCTCATGCAGGGCCGGAACACGCCGCGTATCCCCTTCACGCCGGGCGTGCCCTACGGCACCCTCGACACGGTGCGCACGGAGGCCCTCGGCTACGGCGGAACGCTCCAGGCGACGAACCGCGACCGGATCTTCGACCACTCGAACACCTTCATCGTCGGCGGCAGCATCGACGTCGCGGATTACGGCTTCAAGTCGCAGAGCACGCTGGGCATCATCAACCCGGATCTCAGCGTCACCACGAACCCGAACAACCCGACCTACGGCTTCGTGCCGGGCGTGGGCACGACGCAGCTGCGCACCGCGGCGGCGCTCGGCATCGCGCCGAGCTCGGTCACCGGCTCGAACCTCTACATGGGCCTCTACGCCCTCGACACGTTCGACGTGACCGACGCCCTCTCGATCACGGCGGGCGCCCGGCTCAACTTCGCCCGCATCTCGACCACCGATCTCACGGGCTTCTCGCCCGACGTCAACGGCACCCACTACTTCAGCCGGATCAACCCGGTGGCGGGCCTGACGTACCGGTTCTTCCCGTGGCTGAACCTCTACGGCGGCTACTCGGAATCGAACCGCGCCCCGACCCCGCTGGAGCTCGCCTGCGCCAACCCGCAGCGCCCCTGCCTGCTGCCGAACTCGCTGGTCGCCGACCCGCCGCTGGAGCAGGTGGTGGCCCGCACCTACGAGGCCGGCTTCCGCGGCACCGTGCCGAACTTCTACGAGGACGGCGTCTTCAATTACAAGCTCGGCTACTTCCGCACCGACCTGTCGAACGACATCCTGCAGCTCGCCGTGCCGGGCAACGCCGCCCGCGGCTACTTCGTGAACGTGCCCGCCACCCAGCGCCAGGGCGTCGAGGTGCAGGCCGAGTACGCGATGCCCGGGCTGAGCGTCTACGCGAACTACGCGCTGATCGACGCGACCTTCCAGTTCACCGGCACGCTGTCCTCGCCGAACAACCCGCTCGCCAACCCGGACGGCTCGATCGACATCCGGCCCGGCAACAAGCTGCCGCTCGTCCCCGAGCACCAGTTCAAGATCGGCTTCGACTACATGATCACGCCGATCTGGCGGTTCGGCGCGAACCTCGCGGCCTACTCGTCGTCCTACTTCCGCGGCGACGAGTCGAACATCAACCCGAAGCTGCCCGCCTACTACACGGTGAACCTGAACTCGAGCGTCCAGCTCACCGACAACACGCAGGTCTTCCTGCTGATCACCAACCTGTTCAACAACCGCTACGCCAATTTCGGCACGTTCCTGGAGCGCGAGGCCAACTTCGCCAACCGCTTCGTCCTGAACGATCCCCGCACCACCACGCTGGTGCAGCCGCTCTCGGTCTACGGCGGCCTGCGCTACACCTGGTGAGCCGAGCCGCGGCGGCCCGGCCTGCGCCGGGACGCCGCACGGCGCGAACCGGCACACAACCTTGGCGGGAGGAACCGTTCTCCCGGCCATCGCTTCTCCCCCCACTCTGACGACGGGCCGCCGAACCCCCGGCGGCCCGTTCCACATTCGGGAGAAGCGTCTGATGCGGATATCCGCCCTGATTCCGGCTGCCCTCGCGGCCTCCACCGCCCTCGCGACCCTGGCCGCCGGCCCGGCGCTGGCCACCTCCTGCGCCGAGGAGATCTCGACGCTGGAGCGCCGCCTCGACAGCGCGGGCGCGGAGAAGGTCACCGGCAAGGAGCCGCCGGGCGGGCCGACCTCCTCGCATTCCGACAAGGCGCTCGCCCAGCCGCCCGGCGGCAAGCCGAGCGATCCGAGCGTCAAGCCCTCGGCCTCCGGCGTTCAGGAAGCCCGGGACCTCGTGCAGAAGGCCAAGGCCGAGGAGAAGGCGGGCAACGCGGAAGGCTGCCGCAACACCATCATGAAGGCCAAGGAGAAGGCCGGCGCCCTGCCCTGAGGGTGCCCGCGCCGTGAGCGCCGACCATCATCCCCCGTTTGCCGGGAAACGCGATGGTCGGCGCTCACGATCAATAGGCGTTCTGGGTCCTGAACAGCGCGAAGGGTGTCGTGATCAGGATCTGGAGGTCGAGCAGCACCGACCAGTTCTCAATGTAGTAGAGGTCGTGCTCGACGCGCCGCTGCAACTTCTCGCTGGTGTCGGTCTCGCCGCGCCAGCCGTTCACCTGCGCCCAGCCGGTGATGCCGGGCTTGACCCGGTGGCGGGCGAAGTAGCCGTCGACGACCTGGTCGTAGAGGGTGTTGGCCGCCTTCGCCTGAAGGGCGTGCGGACGGGGCCCGACCAGCGAGAGGTCGCCGCGGATCACGTTCAGGAGTTGCGGCAGCTCGTCGAGGCTCGACTTCCGGATGAAGCGGCCGACCGGCGTCACCCGCGGGTCGCCCCGGGTCACCTGCCGGGCCGCCTCGTGGTCGCACTGGTCGACGTACATCGAGCGGAACTTGAAGACCTCGATCAGCTCGTTGTTGAAGCCGTGCCGCTTCTGCCGGAACAGGATCGGGCCCGGCGAGGTCAGCCGCACCGCGAGCGCCACGGCGAGCATCACGGGTGAGAGCAGCACGAGCAGGGCGAGGCCGACGCTCCGGTCGAACGCCGCCTTCACCACCACGTCCCAGTCCGCGATCGGCTTGTCGAACACGTCGAGCACCGGCACCGAGCCGATGTAGGAGTAGGCGCGGGGCCGCAGCCGCAGCTTGGTGGCGTGGGCCGACAGCCGGATGTCGATCGGCAGCACCCAGAGCTTGGCCAGCATCTGGAGGATGCGCCCCTCCGCCGAGATCGGCAGGGTGAAGACGATGAGGTCGAGCCGGGCCTGGCGGGCGTAGGCGACGAGATCGCTGACCGTGCCGAGCTTCGGGTAGCCCGCGACCACGTCGGTGGAACGGTCGTCGTTGCGGTCGTCGAACACGCCGACGATGCGGATGCCCGTGTCGCCCTGCGCCTCGAGTGCGCGGATCAGCTCCTCGGCCACCGGGCCGCCGCCGACGATGGCGGTGCGGCGGTCGAACCGGCCCTTGCGCACCTGGGCGCCCACCACCTGCGCGAGCAGGAAGCGGCCGCCGAGGACGAGCATCAGCCCGCCCGCGAAGTAGGTTCCGAGCCAGAGCCGGGAATAGTGGTCGGCGACCTTGGCCAGCACCATGCCGGCGGCGACCAGGAGGAAGGCGAGGGACCAGCCCGCGGTGAGCTTGAGGGCCGCCGGGAAGAAGGCCCGGAACGCCGCCATCCGGTAGGTGCCGGCCGCCTGGAACAGGGCGAGGGCGAGGCCCGACACCGCCAGGATCGCCGCGGCGTAGGGAAGTCCGAGCGGGACGAGGCCACGCAGCATCGTCTGATGCAGCACGAGGCCGAAACCGGCGATCAGCACGAACTCGGCGCCGCGGACGAGGCCAGCCAGCACCAACGGCGAGATCGCCGGACCGGGCAGCTTCGCGCCGGCCTCCGCGGGCGGCACGCGCGCCGATGCCTCGCCCGTCGCGGCGACGGCGGCTTCGCGCTGGCCTGCGACTTTCAGGAGATCGCGAACGTCGAAAGCACTCATCGGACTCTCAGCCCCCGGCCGCGACCTCTCGCGGCCCCGCACCGGCCACCGCCAGGTTCCCGCCGCAGGGTTGCAGGCTTGCCTCTCGAAAGGCTTAAAGCCCGGTGCGGACCTGCACCGGAGCCGCGGTTCCGGAGGCTTCCGCCAGTGCGCCCTCCCGGCGGCGTGCCCGGAAGGCGGCCGCGTAGCCCGAGAGCACGTCGGCGCCCATCCGCTCCATCGAGAAGCGCAGCCGCACCGAGGCGCTGAGCGCCGCGAAGCGGGCGCGGCGACTCTCCGGCTCCTCGTCGAGCACCCGGGCGATCGCCGCCTTGAGCGCGGACGCGTCGCGGGGCGGCACCAGATCGGACGCGGCGGCGCCGAAGATCTCCGGGATGCCGCCGACATCGGTCGCCACGAGCGGCTGGGCGGCGGCGGCCGCCTCCAGCACCACGTAGGGCAGGGACTCGGCGAAGGAGGGCACGACCATGATGCGGCCGCGGGCCAGCACGGGGCGGATGGGCTGGGCGGGCTCGAAGGCCACCGACTCGGTCAGCCCGAGGTCGCGGACCTGGCCCGCGAGGCTCTCGGCGTCGGGCCCCGAGCCGACCATCAGGAGCCGCAGGCGGCGCCCCTCGGCGCGCAGCTGTGCCAGCGCCTGCAACAGCACCGGCAGGCCCTTGGCGTCGCGCAATTCGCCCACGTAGACGAGGTCGAAGGGGTCCGCTGCCGGCTCCACCGGCTCGAACTCGGTTGCGCCGATGCCGTTGTGGACGATCCGCGCGAGGGCCGCCTCGGAACCGACATAGGCGCTGTGGCGGCGCGCCACGTACTCGCTCTCGAACAGGAATACGTCCGTGCGCCGGGCGAGCAGGCCCTCGGCCGCCATGTAGAGCCGGTGCATCGCGGTGCCCGGCCGGTAATTGTAGCTGCCGCCGTGGGGCGTGTAGGCGCGGATGGTGGGCGCGCCGCCGGGAACGTGGCAGAGCCGGGCGTAGGCGCCGCCCTTGGCGCCGTGGCCGTGCAGCACGTCTGCGGCGACGGACCTCGCCCGCCTCGCCACGGCGAGGAGGGCAGCGGCGTCGGAGGGGTGAGGGTTGCGGCGCATCGGCACCCGCGTCACCCCGAGAGCGAGATGGGGCGCCAGCGCGGAGAGGGCCGCCTCGGCCCGCTCGCCGCCGGTCGACGCGTCGCAAACGATGCCGACTTGGTGCCCGGCTGCGGCCTGCAGCCGGGTGAGGTCGACCACGTGCCGGAACAGCCCGCCCACCGGCGCCCTGAAGACATGCAGGATACGGTAGGCCTGTGCGGCCTCGATCAAGGGGACGGAGGGGGCGAGCACGGAAACGACTCCGGGGACGGCGCGGAACTGCCCCGGAGGCTAGGACTCCACACCTGCCCGGCGGTTAAGGCGCCGGCCCGGCGCGCCCTGCGGGCCGCCCATTTGTGGAGAGGGTTAGAGCCGACCTAAGAGGATCCGGAAAATCCCATCGGTCGGGCGGATCCGGCCGGCGTCGGACCTTGAGACAAGGATCCTGACCGAAGGCTGTGAGGGCCGACGGTGCCGGGGGTCGAAGCTGATCGGGCACGTCCTCGCGGCAACGTGCTGCGGGTGAGCGCAACCCCCACCTCTCCCG
>NZ_BJZU01000055.1 GCF_007992195.1 Methylobacterium oxalidis
GGTGAGGGGTGCGCGTTATCCGGAGAGGTCGTATCCCTCACCCCAACCCTCTCCCGAACGGGAGAGGGAGCACGCCGGATCCGCTCGTGGTCCTCGGCCTCAGAAGAAGCGCTCCTTGACCATGATCGTGTCGCCGGGCCGCACCGGGTAGGTCATGGGCACGATGCCGGAGACGAGGCCGCCCGGCCCCTCGCGGGTCAGCACGGCGTAGTCGCGGGCGGCACGCGGCCCGAAGCCGGCGGCGATCGCCACGGCCGTCTCGACCGTCATGCCGTTGACGTAGGGGTACTGGCCCGAGGTCGTCACCTCGCCGAGAATGTAGAACGGCCGGTAGGCGTCCACCTCCACCGTCACGTGCGGCTCGCGCACGAAACCCGCCGCGAGCTTGCCCTCGATGGTGCGGGCCGCCGCCGCCGTGGTCTGCCCTCCGATCGCGACCGTGCCGATCAGCGGCATCGCGATGCGTCCGGCCCCGTCGACCGCGTATATGTTCGAGAGGTTGTCCTGGCCGAACACGATCACGCGCAGGCGGTCACCCGCCGAGAGGGTGTAGCGGGCGCCGATCGAGCCCGTGCCGGTGGCGTCGAGCTGCGCCGTCCGGAAGTCCGGGCGCAGGCAGCCGCCCAGCGCCAGGCTGGAGGTGAGTGCGAGAAGGAGTGCGCGCCGGTTCATCACCCATGCCGCCGTGATTGTCCTCAACGGCGACGGTTTAGGTCGATATGGTTAAGGAAGGCTGACGTCCCGGAAGGGCGCAGGATGCGCGGCCGGCGCCTTAACCGCTGATCAATCTTAACAGTCTCTACTGTGCGCTGACCTGAGCCCGTGCAGCGGATACCGTCGCCTTGCGTATCGACCGATCAACGCCCCGCGCCGACCCCGAGGCCGACCGCGACGCGCGCGCCGGCGCCCCGGCGGAGGCGCTCGCCCTGTCGCAGGTCAGTGGCGTGCTGCGCCGCTCCTGGCACTGGATCGCCCTGCCGACGCTCGTCGCGGCGGCGGGCGCGGTCGCCTTCGTGCAGATCGTGCCGCCCCGCTACACCGGCGAGGCCAAGCTTCTCCTGGAGAGCCGCGAGGCGGGGTTCGCCCGCACCGCCCAGGAGCGGGCGGAGCAGCCGCAGCCCATCGACGAGCAGGCGGTGGCGAGCCAGGCGCAGGTGGTGATGTCGCGCGACCTCGCCCGCGAGGCCATCCGCCGCCTCAAGCTCGTGGGCAACCCGGAATTCGACCCGACCGTCGAGGGTCTCGGCCCTGTGCAGCGCGCGCTGATGCTCGTCGGCGTCGCGCAGAACCCGCTGGAGCGGCCCGCCGAGGATCGCGTCCTCGACGCCTATTTCGACCGGCTGCTCGTCTTCCCCGCCGGAAAGTCGCGGATCCTGTCCGTCGAGTTCCGCTCGAAGGATCCGGCCCTGGCGGCGCAGGGCGCCAACACCATCGCCGAGCTCTACATCGCCTCGCTCGAGGCCGCGAAGGTCGACACGGCGCGCTACGCCTCGACCTGGCTCGGAGGCAACATCGAGGCCCTGCGCAGCCGCGTGGCCGAGGCCGAGGCGAAGGTCGAGGCGTTCCGCGCCAGGAACGGCCTCGTCGCCGCGGGCGGAGCAGCCGGCCAGCCCCTCAGCGCCCAGCAGCTCGCCGAGCTGTCGAGCCAGCTCTCGCACGCCCGCACCCTCAAGGCGGATCTCGACGGCCGCGTGAAGCTCATCAAGGAGATGATCAAGGACGGGCGCGCCTTCGAGATCCCGGACGTCGCCAACAACGACCTGATCCGCCGCGTCGTCGAGAGCCGCATCACCCTGCGGGCCCAGCTCGCCCTGGAATCGCGCACGCTGCTCCCCGCCCACCCGCGCATCAAGGAGCTGACCGCGCAGGTGGCTGACCTCGACGCGCAGATCAAGGCGGCGGCCGAGCGCATCGGGCGCACGCTGGAGAACGACGCCAAGATCGCGGGAGCCCGCGTCGAGAGCCTTCAGGCGACCGTCGACGGGCAGCGCGACGTCGTCGTGAAGGGCAATTCCAGCGAGGTGCAGCTGCGGGCGCTGGAGCGCGAGGCCAAGGCGCAGCGCGAGCAACTCGAGTCCTATCTCTCGCGCTACCGCGAGGCGGCAGCCCGCGACGCGGAGAGCGCATCGCCCGCCGACGCCCGCATCGTCTCCCGTGCAGTGGTTCCGGAGCTGCCCTCCTTCCCGAAGAAGCTGCCGATCATCGGTCTCGTGACGCTGATGGCCTTCCTGCTCTCGGCGGGCGCCGTGATCGCGCGCAGGCTCCTCGCCAATCCGGGCGGCGCCCCGCGCGCGGACGCTCCGGCGTTCGAGGCGGCCGAGGCCGCGCCGCAGCCCCAGCCGGTCCGCTTCAGCTTCCCCGAGGCGACGCCGCCCGCCTCCTGGCCGAAACTCGCCGAGGTCGCCTCCGAACGGGCGCCGGTCCGGACGCCGGCCGCGCCGCAGCCGCCGCAAGCCGAACCCGGCTCGCCGTTCGATCTCGGCATCCTGGTCGGGCGCCTGAGCGAGCGGCCCCGCGGTGAGGGAGGGCGTACCGTCCTCGTCCTCGAGACCGCGCCGGCCAAGCGCGGCACTGGCCGCCCCTCCGCGAAGGGGCTCGCCGAGACCCTCGCGGACACCCTTGCCGAGCAACGCGCCGTGCCGGCGCAGGTGCTCGCCGTCGATCTCGACGGGCCGGCGAGCGATCCGGACGATCCGGGCCTGACCGATCTCGTGGCGGGCGACGCCGCCTTCCTCGACGTGATCCAGCCCGTTCCCGGCTCCCGTCTCCATCGCGTCGCCCGCGGCTTCGTCGACAGCGAGGTGCTGCTGGAGGAGCCGCAGGCGCTCGCGATCACCCTCGAGGCGATGTCCGAGGCCTACGACTGGGTAATCTGCACCCAGCGCCTGCGCCACGGCAGCGCCACCCGTGCCCTTCTGGAAGCGGTGGCCGGGCGGATGGACAGCGTCGTCATCGCCTCGAACGCGGCCGCCGACGATCCCGACCTCGTCACCCTCTACGGCATCGCCGAGGACGCGGGAGCGGGCCAGGTGCTGGTGGCGCAGGACAGCGTGGCCCAGCCGGCCGCCGACCTGAGCGACGAGCCGATGCCGCTTCGCCTCTCGGCGGCGTGAGCGCGACGCGGGTGCCGGCCGGAAGCGGTCGCGACGGTTGTCCCATCGCGCGGCGAGCCCGGGCCGCGCTCAGTTCCGGCCGAGGCGGCGCAGGCGCCGGGCGAAGCTCCAGAGGCGCGGGTCGCGCTTGATCTGCGCCCGCAGACCGGTGTCGGCGGCAGCGGCGAGCCCGTAGAGGCGGCCGCGCAGGGTCACCGGCAGGACCAGTTCGGCGAGCTCGATCGTCTCGTCGCAGATGCTCGACTTGTAGCGCGCCTCCCCGACCCCGAGGTCGAAGGCCCGGCGCCCGCGCGCGGTCTGGTCGCGCACGAGGTGGTGCAGCAGGAGATCACCCGGACTGCAGCGGGCGATCTCCGGATCACCGTCGAACGCCGTCATCATGCCGCTGAAGCGGCCGGCATCCACCGCGCCGCCGAAGACTGCCAGAACGCGCCCGCTCCGGCGGGCCACCAGCGCGTGGACCTCCATTGCGGGCGCGCTCGCGCCGGGATCGGACGCGGCCGCAAGGAAGCGGCGGATCGGCATCTGGGCGTAGGGATCGGCGATGCCCTGGCTCGCGAAGCGAACGGCCTTCTGGGCATAGAAGGCGGCGAGAAACGCCTCCGCCTCGTCCGCCGTGCCGGCGCACCGGTAGTCGAGGGGGCCCACGGCCTCCGCGAGGCGCTTCTCCTTCGCGCGCAGCTTCTTGCGCGCGTCGGCGCTGAAGACACGGCGCACCGTCGCCTCCGGGTCGGGCCCGAGCATCAGGCCGTAGGCGTCGTTCGCCCCGCGGCGTGCGCCCACCGCCAGCGGGTTCACGGCGCCGTCCCAAGTGCGGGGTTGGTGGGCGAGGATGTAGAGGTCGATGCCCGCGCTCGATCCGGCGCGAACCAGGAGGTCGAGCAGATCCTCGGTCGGGACCGCCGCGGCCTCGCGGCTCGCGAAGAGGGGGAGATGGTAGTTCGCGTGGGTGGCGCCCACGACCCGGGCGACACGCACGCCGCGCTCGCGCGTCACCGCGAGCGGCATCAGCAGGCGCGGGCGCCCGCCCGCGTCGCGCAGGACCAGGACGCGCAATGCGCCGGGTGCCGCACCCCCGCGGAGGAAGGCCGCCACCCAGTCGAAGCGCTGGTAGGGCGTGGCGAGGCAGCCCGGTCCGCTCTCGAGGCCCCGCCAGAGCGCCTCGACGGAACCGAGATCGGACCAGATTTCCGCCCGCATGCTCCCGTGCGCTCCTCCCGGCACGCTCTCGGCGGCCGGGACCGTCCCGGACCAGCCTCCGACGAGAACCGACATCGGCCGAGCCTCCCTGTGTGCGCCGCTCCGGCGCCCGATCCCTCGAACCTAGGAAGCCCCGTCCTAAAGCGCCGTGTCGCCGCCCCGGAGACCTGCGAGCGTGGGTAACGAAACCTTGTCGGTCGGTGGGGTAGGGCTAATTCGATCCGCCCGCCGCGCCGAGGGTTCCGTCTTGCTGTCGAGCCGCAACCGCCACCGCCTGTTCGAAGCGGGCTTCCGCGTCGTCTCGGGCCTCGCGGCCGACCGCTGGCTGGAGCCCGCGGCCCGCGGACTGGGCCTCATCCTCACCTTCCACCACGTCTCGCCGGATGCGCCCGGAACGTTCGCGCCGAACCGCCTCCTCAGCATCACGCCGGATTTCCTGGACCGCACCCTGACGGCCCTGCGGGATCGGAGCTTCACGATCGTGCCTCTCGAAGCGGTGCCGGAGCGTCTCGCGCGGCCGGGGCAGGCGCCCTTCGCGGCGCTGACCTTCGACGACGGATACCGGGACAACGCGGCCCACGCGGCGCCCGTGCTCAGGCGTCACCGGGCGCCCTGGACGCTCTTCGTGACCAGCGACTTCGCCGACCAGCGCGGCCGGCTCTGGTGGATCGAGCTTGAGCGGGCGGTGCGGCGCCTCGACCGGGTGCAGGCCACGGGGGCGGACGGATCCGCCCTCGACCTCAAGGCCCGCACGGACCTCGAGAAGGTGGTGGCCTTCGAGGCAGTCTACCGGGCGCTGCGGGCCGGCCCTGAAGAGCACCTTCTCGATACCGTCGCGGAGCTCTGCGGCCGGGCGGGCATCCGGGCCGGCGGCCTCGCCTCCGAGCTCTGCCTCGGCTGGGACGGGCTGCGCGACCTCGCGCGGGACCCGGCCGTGACGATCGGGGCGCACACGCGCTCCCACCCGATGCTCGCCAAGCACGCCGGCGAGGCCGCGCGCGCGGAGATCGCGGAGGGCCGCGCCCGCATCGAGGCGATGCTCGATCGCACGGTGCGGCACCTCTCCTACCCGGTCGGGGACCGGACCTCGGCAGGCCCGCGGGAATTCGCCCTCGCGCGGGAGCTCGGTTTCGCGACGGCGGTGACGACCCGGCCCGGCCACCTCTTCGCGGAGCATGCCGACCACCCGCACGCCCTGCCGCGGGTGTCGGTGAACGGCTGTCATCAGTCGCAGGCGGCGCTGAAGGGGCTTCTCTCCGGCGTGCCCTTCCTCGCCTGGAACCGCGGGCGCCGGCTCGACGTGGCCTGATGCCGGATCAGCGGCGGCGGCGCCGCCGGTAGCTGCGCGTCTCTTCGCCGCCGCCCGCGGTGAAGACGGCGACCTGCCGGCCGCGGCGCCCGTAGCGCGCCCGCCCGCGCCGACCGCGGCCGACCTCGGGGGCGGCGTCCTCGGCCATCGGGATCGCGGCGGCCGCGACCGGCGGGGCCGAGGCGCCGCCGCCGTCGCCGCCCGCGATGTTCTTCGCCGCCGGCCCGAACATGGAGAGGCACTGGTTGTAGGCGAGGTCGTTCTTCAGCCGCTCGCACTCGCCGATCGAGCGCGGCGTCTCCTGCGCGGCGAGCGGCGTGCCCGAGAGAAGGCAGAGGAAGCCGGCGAGGCCGAGGAGACGCGGGAAGAGAGGGGGCATGAGGCGGGATCGGACCAGAATCGGGGTTCGCTGGGGGCTGGCGCCACGCTTCTGGCCGGCGAGTGCGGCGAAATCGCGGGCGCCCGGGACCTCGCCGCCGAACTCTCAGGGATCGGGCCGCTCCATCCAGCGGATCACCGGCATCAGCGGGAAGATCCACGCGATCCCGAGCAGGCAGTAGAGCACGGTCTGCACCAGGGCCGGTGCCTCGGCGATGCGGCTGTCGGCGAGCGCCATGGCGAGGGGCGCGTAGATCATGACGAAGGCCAGGATCACGATCGTCCCGATCAGGGTGCGGGTCCGGCGGGCCATCGGGCTCCTCTCATCGCCCCGTCGCGGGGAGGGCGGTCCGGCGAGGGCTAATGCGGGCCCCGCCGGATGGCAACACGGTGCGGCGCCGCAGCGGGCTGCACCGCGTGCGTCACCGGCGGGCGTTGCTCCGCCCGCGTCCGCTGCCGTAAGAGCCTGCCGCGACAGCGCCCTCCCGCCGGCCGACCCGCGGGCGCCCGGCCGAACCCCGAGCGAGCCACACGATGATCTCCGCCGCGACCGCGACTCCCCCCGCGAACCGGGCCGTGCGCACCTGGCTCTACCTCCTCGCCGCCCTCGTGGTGGCGATGGTGGCGGTGGGCGGCGCGACGCGCCTCACCGGGTCCGGGCTCTCGATCACGGAGTGGCGGCCGGTGACCGGCGCCGTCCCGCCCCTCTCGGCGGAAGCCTGGGCGGCCGAGTTCGACAAGTACAAGGACACGCCGCAGTACCGGATCCTCAACCAGGGCCTCGGCCTGTCCGACTTCAAGGTGCTCTACGCCTGGGAGTGGGGACACCGGTTCCTCGGGCGGTTCATCGGCCTCGCCTTCTTCCTGCCCCTCGTCTGGTTCTGGCTGCGCGGGCGGCTGAGCCTGCGCCTCGGTCTCGGCCTGCTCGGGCTCGGGCTTCTCGGCGGACTCCAGGGCGCGATTGGATGGATCATGGTCGCCTCCGGCCTCGAGCCGGGCATGACCGCGGTGGCGCCCCTCAAGCTCGCCCTGCACCTCACCACCGCGAGCCTGATCCTGGCCGGCCTCGTCTGGCTGGCTGCGGGCCTGCGCGAGGCGACGATCCAGCCGGCGCCGGCACGCCTGCGGCGCACCGCCTCCGCGCTCCCGATCCTCGTGCTTCTGCAGATCTTCCTCGGCGGCCTCGTCGCCGGCTCGCACGCGGGCCTCGTCTACAACACGTGGCCCACCATGAACGGCGACCTCGTGCCGGACGTCTCGGGCCTGTTCGTCGTGAAGCCCTGGATCGAGAACTTCGTCGACAACGTCACCCTGGTCCAGTTCAACCACCGGGTGACCGCCTACCTCATCGTCGCGGTGGCGCTCCTGCACGCCCTCGACGCGCGCCTCACCGGCGCGAGGGCGCCGGCGCGGCGCGCGGCCGGCATCCTGGTCCTGACGCTCGCCCAGGCGGCGCTCGGCATCACGACGCTGCTGCTCGCGGTGCCCCTCTGGGCCGCGCTCGCGCATCAGGTGCTGGCGATGGCGGTCCTCATCATGGCCACGGTGCACGCCCGCCTCAGCCGCGGCACGGTGCCTGCTTCCGTGAAGCTCGGCCCGGCCAGCGTCCCGTTCGGCTACGAGGCGATGGCCCGGCCCGGCGTCTGACGATCCCGCGGATCCGGCGCCCGACCCGCCGCGGACGCCAGTGCTCGCGAGTCGAGGTCTCATGGAGCGGGGGCCGCGCACCGCATCGGCGCGGCTCTCCACAGGTGCGCATGGCATTCGCCCGGCGGCGAAACGTCTCGCAACGCACAAATCTTCACCATCTGCGCTCAAATAATTGGGAGTAACTCCACATCAGTAGTTTTTTGAAGGAACGACTTTGCGAGAAAGAGCTTAGCCTTCGCGAGGTGCTGGAGGCAGAAATGTTCCTGGCAGAGGATGGACGACCGCTTGGCGTGAGCTGGAACTATACCCGTCGCGAGATCATGGCCGACGGGGTGATCCACTGTATCGGCGTGGTGTTGGGTCTCGCCGGCGCCATCGCTCTGGTGGTCACGGCGACGATGACGCATCTGGGCTGGGGCGCGCGCGCCGCGATCATCGTCTACGCCACCGTCCTCGTCTCGATGCTCGCCGTCTCGGCGATCTACAACCTTCACCCGGTCCATCCGCGCAAATGGCTCCTGCGGCGGGCCGACCACGCCCTGATCTACCTGATGATCGCGGGGACCTACACGCCGCTCGTCACCCTCGTCGGCACCGGGCCGACCGCCTACGGGCTCCTGGCCTTCATCTGGGTGGTGGCCGGCATCGGCATCGCGGTGAAGCTGCTCCTGCCCGGCCGCTTCGACCGACTCTCCATCGCCCTCTACCTGATGCTCGGCTGGAGCGGCCTGTTCGCCTACGAGTCGGTCATCGCCGTCCTGCAGCCGACCGCTCTCTGGCTGCTCGCGGTGGGCGGCCTGCTCTACTCCTTCGGCGTGGTGTTCCACGTCTGGCGGAGCCTGCCGTTCCAGAACGCGATCTGGCACGCCTTCGTGCTCTTCGGCACGGCCTGCCACTACGGAACGGTCTGGGCGAGCGTCTCCGGCGCAGGGGCGGTCTGAACGCCCCGGACCTCAGGGGCTCGTCGACCAGGGATTGATCACCCGCATCGCGGCGGCCTCCGTCTGGACGGGAGCGGCTTCCTTCGGTGCCGTCCCGCGCTTCAGGCGGGCCATCTGGCGGCGGGCCTCGTCCGCGGGCAGGGCGCCGACCGGGGCGATCATGGCCGCGAGCAGGCGGCGGGTCTTCTTGTCCACCTGCCGCGAGCGGTCGACGGGCTCGAACTCGTGCATGGCGTGGCGCTTGTCGGGCGCCCCGGTGAAGACGCGGGCGCCGTCCTTCAGGATCACGATGTCGCCGGGGCGCAGAGTCTCGTCCTTGAGCAGGGCCGCCGCCGCGCCGGCCTTCATGTCTAGGGGCTGCTGCCGGTCCGTGATGCGGACCTTGAGCGGCTCGGGCTTCGGCAGCGCCGCGTAGCGGACCTTCGGGCGCAGGCGCGCGGCGCGGGCCTGACGCCGCCCGTAGTAGCGCTCGGGCGCGGGCATCTGCACGTCGGCGGGCGGAGGCGCCGCCTGCGGCGCGGGCTGCGCCGGAGAGAAGAGTTGGCGGAACAGCCCGCCGAGCCCCTCCTCCTGCGCGTGCACCGCCGCGCTGCCGAGCACCACCCCCGCCGCGGCGAGGGCGACCACGGCACCATGGCTCAGCGGATGACGGGCGAGGCGGGTCTGGATCGTCGGCATCGGTCCCCTCCGGCAGGCTCTCCCGCGCCTGCGGCGGGACGTCCCACCTTCAACGGAGGGTTAACGTGACAGTTCCGATGCAATTTCAGGTTCTGACGTACGGACGCCTCATCCCGGAGCGGCCTCGTCGCCCTCGCCGATGCAGTCGAGGGCGCGCTCGACGGCGCTGACCGCGTCGAGGAGGTTCTGAACCGTCCGCTCCACCTCCAGCGGCGGCCGTCCCATCGCGGCGGCCCGGGCGCTCAGGGCCTCCAGCTGCTCCAGGAGATCGAGGAGATCGCCGGCCACGGCCACGACCTCGCAACGCGCAAGTTGTGCGGCGGGCTGGCGCTGACGAAAGGGCAGAACGTTGCTCATCGGCGCCAGTCTTCGTCAAAAGCGGCAGGATTCGCCAGGGTCCGCACCCGATCCTCCACACGATTGCCGCGGTTGCGTGGCCGATTCGACGCGGATTGGTGTGTTTTTCGTGGCCGCCCGGCATCACCCTGCCGGCAACGATCCACCGCCCATGAACCATGCGCTTGACGGGGCCGCCCAGGCGGCACCACCACGGCGCGGCCCCCGAGCGACGACGCTCAGCGACGAGATCTGGAACACGACATGCGCCTCAAGCCCCTCGCCCTCATCGCGGCCCTGGCAGCCGGTCTCGCGGCCTGCAGCAGCGTCGAGGGGCCGGACAGCCGCAGTGGCTTCGCCGAGACGTTCAGCACCGACAACTTCCGCCGCTCGAACGACACCAACGGCACCCAGACCCGCCGGGATGTGAACCGCGCCTACACGCAGCCCTCGATCCCCTCGATCGCGAACCGGGGCTACTGACGCGCGTCCGTCCCCGAGGCACATACCGGGCCCGCGTGAGCGGAGCCCGGGATGGCGGAGCAACGAGGCAGGCCGGGAGAGGGCCTGCCCACCGCTTGCCCAGCCCTAACGCTTGGCCAGTGCGTCGGCGAAGGCCGCGATGCGGTTGCGGGCATAGGTGGGAAGCCCGGCGCTGATCGAGTTGCCGGTGTTGAAGCTCGAATTGCCCATCAGCACCTGCGCCGGCAGCAGGTTCTTGAGCACCGGCACGCGGGCATACTCGGCCTTGCGGTCGAGCACGTCGGCCTTGATCGCCAGCGCCATGTAGGTCGTCACCACCGTCTTCATCGGGTCACCCGGCATCGGCTGGAATACGGCGAGGAACTTGCCGAAGCGAAGGATCTGGTTGACCCAGAAGATCGTCTGCTCGAGCCCGCCCGTCACCGCCGTGTCGACCTTGGTGAGCTTGCCGAGGGCGGCGGCCTCGGCCGGGGGCAGGGTGCGCAACTCGCTCTGGAAGGAGACGAACTCGGCGATCTTCTTCGAAGAGCCCTCCTCGAGCTTGTTGGCGAGCTTCACGCCGAGCGGCAGCTTGCCCTCAAGGTCGTAGCGGGACTCGATGCAGGCGGCCGCGTCCGCGCACCACGGGCGGTCCGGCCGCTTCGCGAAGGCGGCGGCCGGGTCCTTGGTCGGGGTCACGTCGGCGGGGTCCAGGGGCTTGTGCTTGATGGCCCCGTCCATCTTCTGCACGAAGGCGAGGTTCGCGTAGGCCGAGAGATCGATCGCCTCCGGCGGACGGGGCACCACGAAGCGCCCCTCCGCCACGTAGACCTTGAGGGTCTCGTGCCGGGGCTTCGCGACCCCGTTCACCGTCACCGTGTAGTCGGGCTCCTTGTAGCCGGGAAAGGGCGCGAGAGCGGCGGCCTCGGCCGGCCGGGTGCGCACCCAGTCGAGATAGGGCGTCAGGCCGTTCTCGGGCGCCGACGGGTTCTCCCGGCGGTCCATGAACAGGATCGTGCCGGGCTTGATCTGGATGGGATCGAGGGCGGTGACCGAGGGCACCTCTCGGATGCGCTCGGGGGCATTCGGCACAGGCGCGGCCATGCCGGTTCCCGTCCCGGGTGCCGGCCCTGCCTGAGCGAGGGCTGGGGCGCCCGCGCCGGCGAGATGCGGTAGGGCGAGGGCGTAGCAAAGGGCTGCCGTCAGATGCGTGCGCACGTTTCGGGCCTCGGGTTCGGAATGTCGGGAAGCGCGGGCTCAGTAGCGCGGATCGTCGCCAAAGAGCCAGTCCGGGTCCCGGCGGCGGGGCCGCGGCCAGTCGTCGTCGCCGAAGGGCGAGCGGCTGGTCTGGCCGGGCCAGGCTCGGTACCCGTCCTGGTAGCCGTCGAGATCGCCCTGCGCGCGCCGGCTGCGGCCGGGCTGCTGCGGGCGCTGGCCGTAGGGGTCGAGGAAGTCGGTATCGGGGGCGCGGTTGCCGAAGAAGTCGCCGCGCACGTCCGCCCCGTCCTCCGAGCCGCCGAGGCCGGCATCGCCGTCCTCCGCGTCCGGCCGCATGGCGTAGAGGGTCTCCCGCGGCACGAGCCGGTACTGGGTGTCGGCCATGCGGCCGTCGCCTTGCGTGCGGAAATGCTCCAGGAAGCCGCCGCCCGCGATGCGCTCGCCGCTGCGCGGCTCGATCGGCAGGTCGATCAGGTTGCGCCGCGCCTCCTGCGACGGGGGGCTCAGCGGAGTGCGCGGCACCCCGTTCGCCCAGGCCGCCTGCAGGATGGCGCCGGCGATCGGCACGGAGACGTGGCCGCCGGTCTGGCCTCGGCCGAGCGTGCGGCGGGTGCCGTCGGCGTTGTCGTAGCCCACCCAGACCACGACCGTGATCTCGTTGGTGAAGCCCGCGAACCACGCGTCGTTCTCGTTCTCCGAGGTGCCCGTCTTGCCCGCGACGTAGGCGGCGTTGCGGGCGAGGGCGGCGGCGGTGCCGTGACTCGTGACGCCCTGCAACATGGTCTTGAGCTGGTAGAAGGCGACACGGTCGGCCGAGCCGATCCGCACCGGCTCGCGGGCGGCGTGAAGGTAGAGCGGCTTGCCATCCCGCTCGATGCCTTCGAGCGCGTAGGGCGTCGGGCGGGCGCCCTCGTTCGCCACAGCCGCGTAGAAGGCGGCGAGATCGAGCATGCGCACCGGCTGGGCGCCGAGAACGAAGGGGTAGTAGCGCTCGCACTCGGCGTAGATCTGGGCCTCCAGCGCGATGTCGCAGACCCGCTGCAGGCTCGCTGGCGCCTTCTCGGCGATGCCACCCTGGAGCAGGCGGGCGGTCACGAGGTTCTTCGAGAATTCGAGGCCCCGCCGCAGGGTCGTGGCCCCGGCGCCGCCGCCGTCGTAGTTCTTCGGCGACCAGGAATCGCCGATCCCGCCGATGGGCGGCAGCGTCACGGACGAGTCCATCACGAGGGTGTTGGGCTGCAGGCCGGCGTTCAGCGCCGCGAGGTAGGTCAGCGGCTTCAGGGTCGAGCCGGGCTGGCGCACCGCCTGGGTCACCCGGTTGAGCTGGCTCACCGGGTAGGAGAAGCCGCCGACCATGGCCAGGATGCGGCCGGTGCGGTTCTCCAGAACGAGCGCCGCGCCCTGGACGGTGGGGCGCACCCGGATCTCCGCGCGCAGGCTCCCCTTGCCCTCCCGCAGCTTCACCCGCACCGCGTCGTAGAGCTGCAGCTTGCCCCGGGCGATGCCGGGATCGAGGCTCGCGACGCGCCCGTCGGCGAGCCCGACCCTCACGGCGCCGCGGCCGGTCTCCAGCACCACCGCGAGCGGCCAGTGCACGTCGTAGAGGGGCGCCCGCGCGCTCTCCAGAGCCCGCTGCCAGGCGGGCTTCGGCCCGGCGGGCTTCGCGGCGGACTGCCTCGCTTGGGCGGCCTTCACGGCCTTGCGGCCGGCGGCCTCCGTGGCGGGCTTCGGCGGGGGCTGCGCTCCGACCTCCGCCACGGCCGGCGCCGCGGTGGGCGCCGCGGACTCGATCTTGCGCACGGCCTCGGCGAGGTTGAGTTCGGGCCCCGTGAAGCTCTGGCGGCCGGTGGCGCGCTCGTAGTTGGCGAGGCCGTCCTGCAGCACGGTCTCGACGGCGCGCTGCAGCCCGGCATTGACCGTCGAGCGCACCGTGTAGGATGCGGACGTCAGGGACTCGGTCCCGCCGAAGGTGCGCGCCTCGCGGGCGAGGTGATCGACCACGTAGAAGCCGGAATCGCGCCGCGCCGTCTCGACGGGCTTGAGGCCGAGATCGGCCTTCACCGCCTGCGCCATCTGCTCCTCGGTGATGGCGCCCTCCTCCTTGAGGCGCGAGAGCACGTAGGCGCGCCGCTCGCGGGCGCGATCGGGGTACTTGTCGGGGCTGTAGTAGTTCGGGCCCTTCGGCATGCCGGCGAGGAGCGCCGCCTCGGGCAGGGTGAGATCGCCGACCGACTTCCCGAAATAGCTGCGCGCGGCCATCTCGATGCCGTAGGCGCCGCGCCCCAGGTAGATGCCGTTGAGGTAGAGGCCGAGGATCTCGGGCTTGCCGAGGATCCGCTCGAGGCGCGCCGCCACGATCATCTCGCGGATCTTGCGCTCGTAGGTCACGTCGTCGCCGACCGAGAGGTTCTTGACGACCTGCTGCGTGATGGTCGAGCCGCCCTGCGGGCGGCCCGGCGAGGCGAGGTTGCCGATGAAGGCACGGATGACGCCGCGCTCGTCGATGCCGTGGTGGCTCTCGAAGCGCTTGTCCTCGGCCGCGACGAACGCCTTGCGCACGAGCGGCGGCACGGAGGCGATCGGCACGGTGAGGCGGCGCCCGTTCGCCTCGAAGGTCTCGGCGTACGGCTTGCCCGCCCCGTCGAGGATGACGCTGGCACCGGGGAGCTTGGCGTCCTTGAGCGCCTCGGCGGAGGGCAGGTCGGCCGCGGCCTTGTTGTAGAAGGCGATCACCTCGGCGGCGTCGAAGGGCGAGTTCGCCGGGCTCTCGCCCTTGCAGAACTGGCGGTAGCTCGTGTTCAACTCGCCGATGTCGAGCCCGTGCAGGAGCTTCGGCGCGCCCGCGCCCGCCACCGCGCTCGGATCCTCCATCGCGGTCGAGATCAGCTCGTCGAGGTTGATGTCCTCGATGTCGAAAGCCTTTCGCATGTGCGCGCAGCCGTCGCGCAGGATCTGCACGACCTCCGCCCCGTCCCTGGCCGGATCGAACTGGGTCCTGACCGCATCGGGACGGGTCGTGACCTGGCTCAGCGTCAGCGCCGTCGCGAACAGCTTGATCAGGATGATGTTCATCGGGGGGCGGGCACCGGCCGTCTGACAGGAACGCGTGAGACCGCCCCGCGGATCAAGCGCGGCCGTCCCGCCCTAGATGGGGACCACAACGCGGCTGTTTTAAGGTGTCTGCGCCGCCTCCCCCTGGATCGTGAAGGGCTGCTCGACCTCGGCGCTCGCCCGGCGGACCGTGTCGTTGAGCGTGAAGACCAGCACGTAGTCGCCGGGTGGGGCGCCGCTCAGGCTGAGCGTGAGGTTGAGGAAGAACTCGCGCGCCCGCGCATGGGTCGAGAGGCTGTAGGACTGGAAGGCCTTCTGCTCGCCGAGCACCTCGCCGGACCGCTTCTTGATCGCGAAGTCGATCGTGCCCTCGAACGTGTAGGTGTCCCCCGCCTTGCGGTAGCCGAACCCGACCGGCTCGACGTAGCTCATCAGCGGCTCGCCCGGCGCGAACACGTTCGAGGGGCGCCGCTCGTAGTCGCCGTAGAGGGCCGCCTTGCGGCTCACGAACATCGCCCGGCGCGCCGCGAAGGGCAGGCGCTCCCAAGCCTCCGAGGCCGCGCGCTCGGCCGCCTCGTACTCGCCGAGCGCCTGGGTGCCGGCCGCCGCGGCGGCCTTGAGGCTCGACTTCGAGCCGGACCAGAAATCCTCCGCCGTGGCAGGGCCGGCGCAGAGGAGGGCGATCAGGCAGACCGCGGCAAGGGTGCGCATGGTCCCGGTCTCCTCGCTCAACGGATCGGCCGGACGCTGTTCATGATAGCGGAGATCTCGGCCTTGTGGGCCGCGCGCTCCTCCTCGGATCCCCAGAGGGTGAGCATGATCACCTGGTTCTCGCCGCCGCTGAGGAGCACGAAATCGACGAGGGTCTTCCCGTTCGCGTCCCTTGTATCGTAGCGCAGCACCGTCCCCGAGAGGCCGTTGAAATCCATCTCCTTCTCGATCGGCTTCACGCTGTCATCGATCTCGTTCTCGCGCATCCAGGCGCGGTTCGTTTCCAGCATCGCGTCGAGCTTCTTCTTTGAGGCGTACTCGACGTAGAAGACCACGTCCTCGCCGGGCGACCGCGCCGAGAAGCCGAAATCGATCTCGCGGACCTTCCAGTTGTCCGGGACGACGACGGTGATGGTCGGATTCTTCGGCGGCACCGCGAAGTTCCTCGCCTCGGCCGGCAGGGCGAGCACCGCGCAGAGCAGCGCGCCGAACATCATCCGTCTCATGGTCCGCCTTCGTCAGTCCTGGGCAGATCAGGCGCCTGCCCCCGTTCCTCTATGCTTCCGCGAGGATTGACGTCGCCTCAATCCGGCTGGTCGAGACGCACGCTGGCGGCCTCCATGAGGCCGGAGGCCGGAAAAACGCCGGCCAGGGTGAACAATCCCTCTCCGCCCATCTGACGGCGGTAGCGGCGCGACCATTTTACAACCTTAAGCGTTAGGCCCTCGCACGTCGCTCCGAGGGGGCTCGATCGGCGCGTGCCGGGGGCCCGCATGATCACCGATCTCTGGTACAAGAACGCCGTCATCTACTGCCTGTCGGTGCGCACCTTCATGGACGCGGACGGCGACGGGATCGGGGATTTCGCGGGGCTGGAGCGGCGGCTCGACTACCTGCAGGGGCTCGGGATCACCGCGATCTGGCTGATGCCGTTCCAACCCTCGCCCAAGCGCGACGGTGGCTACGATATCTCCGACTATTACGGGGTCGATCCCGACTATGGCTCGCTCGGCGATTTCGTGGCCTTCGCCCACGCGGCCAAGCAGCGCGGCCTGCGCGTCATCATCGACCTTGTGGTCAACCACACCTCGGACCGGCACCGCTGGTTCCAGTCGGCCCGCTCCGACCCGGACTCGCCCTACCGGGACTGGTACGTCTGGTCGGCGGAGCGGCCGGCCAACGCCGACGAGGGCATGGTCTTCCCCGGCGTGCAGAAGACGACCTGGACCTACGACGCGCGGGCCAAGGCCTACTACTTCCACCGCTTCTTCGACTTCCAGCCCGACCTCAACACCGCCAATCCGGAGGTGCGGGCCGAGATCCTGAAGATCATGGGCTTCTGGATCGAGCTCGGCGTCTCGGGCTTCCGGATGGACGCGGCGCCCTTCGTGATCGCGAAGAAGGGGCCCGACGTGACGGGCGAGCCGGACGAGCAGTTCGACATGCTGCGCGACTTTCGCGAATTCCTGCAGTGGCGCAAGGGTGACGCGATCATCCTGGCGGAGGCCAACATCCTGCCGAAGCAGGATCTGGACTATTTCGGCGCCGACGCCGACCGCATGCACATGATGTTCAACTTCCAGGTCAATCAGGCGACCTTCTACGCGCTCGCCGCCGGCGACACGCGGCCCCTGATCAAGGCCATCGACAAGACATGGAAGCGCCCGGCCTCCGCCCAGTGGGCCACCTTCCTGCGCAACCACGACGAGCTCGACCTCGGTCGGCTGACCGAGAAGCAGCGGCAGACCGTGTTCGCGGCCTTCGGGCCGGACAAGGACATGCAGCTCTACGAGCGCGGCATCCGCCGCCGCCTCGCGCCGATGCTGCAGGGCGACCCGCGCAAGATCCGGCTCGCCTACTCCCTGATGCTCACCCTGCCGGGGACGCCGGTGCTGCGATACGGCGACGAGATCGGCATGGGCGACGACCTCTCGCTGAAAGAGCGCGACTGCGCCCGCACGCCGATGCAGTGGACGGCGGAGAAGAACGGCGGCTTCACGAAATCGGACCGGCCGACCATGCCGGTGATCGGCAAGGGGCCCTACGGCTACGAGCACGTCAACGTCGCCGAGCAGCGCCACGACAAGGACTCGCTGCTCGCCTGGATGCAGAGCATGATCCGCCTGCGCAAGGAGGCGCCGGAGATCGGCTGGGGCGCGGTGACGGCGCTCGAGACGGGCGAGGACGCGGTGCTGGCCCTGCGCTACGACTGGCGCAACAACGCCGTTCTCTGCCTGCACAACCTCGCGGCGCGCCCCATCGAGATCAGCCTGCGCACCGGCATCGAGCCGCCCGAGGGCAACCTCCTGATCGATCTCCTCACCGGCGCCCGCAGCGAGGCGGCGGACGGACGCCACCTGCTCTGCCTGGAGGGCTACGGCTATCACTGGTACCGGGTCGGCGGGCTCGACGCCCTTCTCAAGCGCAGCCCGGCCTGAGCGCGGGTCGCGCGGAGCGCGGAGGCGCGCTAGAAGGACGGCACCGTCCCGCCCGAGAGGGCGCTCCGATCCGAAACGAGTCCCGATGCCAGGCACCCCCCGCGCCGGAATCATCCCGGTCACGCCCTTCCAGCAGAACTGCACCCTGATCTGGGACGAGGCCAGCAAGGTCGGCGCTGTCGTCGATCCGGGGGGCGACCTCGACCGGATCGAGGCGGCGATCCGCGAGCAGGGCCTGACGATCGAGAAGATCCTGCTCACCCACGGCCACATCGACCACGCGGGCGGCGCGGCGGAGCTGCGCGAGCGTCTCGGCGGCGTGCCGATCGAGGGGCCGCACGAGGCCGACCGCTTCCTGCTCGATTCCCTGCCCGAGACCGGTGCAGGCTACGGCATCCAGGGCGCGCGCGCCGTCACCCCCGACCGCTGGCTCGTCGAGGGCGACGCCGTCGGCGTCGGCCCGCTCGCCTTCGATATCCTGCACGCTCCCGGCCACTCCCCGGGCAGCGTCGTCTTCGTGAGCCGGGACGCGCGCTTCGCTCTCGTCGGCGACGTGGTGTTCAAGGGCTCGGTGGGCCGCACAGACCTGCCGGGCGGCAACCACGGCGAGCTGATCCGGGCGATCAAGGAGAAGGTCCTGCCGCTCGGCGACGACGTGGCCTTCATCCCCGGCCACGGGCCGACGGGCACGCTCGGCGAGGAGCGCCTGACGAACCCGTTCCTGCAGGAATGAGACGCCTCAGGCACGCGCCGCGCGCAGTCCGTCGGGGTCCCGCTCGGCCCGATCCACGGTGAGCGGCGGCCAGATCCGGTCGCGCCCCCCGCGCTTGGCCGCGTAGAGCGCGGCGTCCGCCGCCGCGATCAGCGCCTCCGCCGTCGTCTCGCCGCCCAGGCGGCCCGAGGCGATGCCGACGCTGATCGTCACGAAGGCGGATCCTGCGGGATCCCGCGGGATCCGCTCCCCCGCCACCCGCGCGCGAACCCGCTCCGCCACGGCGGCCGCCTCGGCCTCGGGATGATCGTCGAGCAGGATCAGGAACTCCTCGCCGCCGAAGCGGTAGACCTTTCCCTCGTCCGAGCGGACGCTCTCGGTCAGGATCGCGGCCACGCGCTTCAGGCACCGGTCCCCGGCCTGATGGCCGTTGGTGTCGTTGAACGCCTTGAAGTGGTCGATGTCGAGAAGCAGGACCGACGACGTCGGCGACGGGTCAAATGCGCGCCGGGCGAGCAGCCGCAGCAGGGCCGCATCGAGCGCGCGCCGATTGCAGATGCCGGTGAGCGCGTCGCGCAGGCTCGTGATCTCAAGAGCTTCGTTGCGGAGGCGGTCGCGCAGGGTCAGGAGATAGCCCGCGCGCGTCCTTTGCTCGAGCGCGTAGGCACCGAACAGCGAGAAGATCATCACGCCGGCCATGATCGAGTCCGCCATCAGGATCCGGTCGGCAGAGTGCGCATCGAACGTGTTCATGCCGAACGCGAACAGGATGAAGATCGCCGCGCAACCGGCCGTCGCGTAGACGAACTCGACCCCCTGCATCACGATCATGAACAGCACCACCAGGATGATGGTGAAGATGAGGACGTCCCGGTCGGGCATCCGGCTCGCGCACGTCACGACGACGATGGTCAGGGCTAGGACGATCATCGCGAGCGTCTGCGCACCGGCCCTCAGCCAGCGCGGCGGGCAGCGGGCCAGCAGGAGATTGGTGGCGACCGTGGCCGGCGTCATGACGCAGAAATGGAGGATGAGGTCGAGGAGAAACACGTCCCCGATCACGCGGTAGTCGGTGAGAAGGAAGCCGTGGTAGACGAGAAGGCCGACGTAGTTCTGCCGGATCATGTGCCGGCAGCGGCCCTCGCCCGTGTCGGCCTCGTACTGCCGCTCGATCCGTGGGCTGAACCGCAGCGGACGGAATCCGTGGCGGATTTCGTGTTCGACCTCGTCAAGATCGAGACTGGGGGCTGGCGCGCGCATCACGTCGTCCAAGGATCTTCCCTGATCCTGGACGAAAGTCCTTAAGACCGCCCCATGGCCGCGCGCGTCGGCGGCCGGCTCGTCAGCATCGCTGACATTTCCTTAACAAGTCTTCGAATAATCGAGCGGCCAAGCTCGGCCGCCCGCTCCCGAAACCGATGCAATTTCAAGGCAGAGCCCCTATATCAGGTGGGTCAACCGAATCGCAGGCGCCAGGTCCCGGAACGGGGCCGGACACGCGCTCGAGAGCCCGCCTGCCCGAGGAACTTCATGGCCGACAATCCGCAGACTGAGAACGCCGAGACCTACGGCGCGGAATCGATCCGGGTGCTCAAGGGGCTCGATGCCGTGCGCAAGCGGCCGGGCATGTATATCGGCGACACCGACGACGGCTCGGGCCTCCACCACATGGTCTACGAGGTGGTGGACAACGCCATCGACGAGGCGCTCGCGGGCCACGCCGACCTCGTCACCGTGACGCTGAACGCCGACGGCTCCTGCACGGTGTCCGACAACGGCCGCGGCATCCCGGTGGACATCCACAAGGAGGAGGGCGTCTCGGCGGCCGAGGTCATCATGACCCAGCTGCACGCGGGCGGTAAGTTCGACCAGAACTCCTACAAGGTCTCGGGCGGCCTTCACGGCGTCGGCGTCTCGGTGGTGAACGCCCTCTCGACGCTCCTGCGCCTGCGCATCTGGCGCAACGGCCAGGAGCACTCGATGGAGTTCCGGCACGGCGATGCGGTCGCCCCGCTCAAGGTCGTCGGCGACGCCAAGGGACGGCGCGGCACGGAAGTGACCTTCCTGCCGAGCCCCGAGACCTTCTCAATGGTCGAGTTCGACTATCCGACTCTGGAGAAGCGCCTGCGCGAGCTCGCCTTCCTCAATTCCGGCGTGCGCATCGTGCTCACCGATGCCCGCCACGCCGAGCACAAGCGCGAGGAGCTCTGCTACGAGGGCGGCATCGAGGCGTTCGTGCGCTATCTCGACCGCTCCCGAAAGCCGATCGAGGGCATGACGCGACCGGTCACCGTCAGCTCGGAGCGCGACGGCATCCGCGTCGAGGTGGCGTTCTGGTGGAACGACTCGTTCAACGAGACCGTCCTGCCCTTCACCAACAACATCCCGCAGCGCGACGGCGGCACCCACATGGCGGGCTTCCGCGCGGCGCTCACCCGCCAGATCACGGGCTACGCGGAGTCGACGGGCATCGCCAAGAAGGAGAAGGTCTCCCTCAACGGCGAGGATTGCCGCGAGGGGCTCACGGCGGTCATATCGGTGCAGGTTCCCGACCCGAAATTCTCCTCGCAGACGAAGGACAAGCTCGTCTCCTCCGAGGTGCGTCCCGCGGTCGAGAACGTGCTGAACGAGGGGCTCTCGAACTGGCTCGAGGAGAACCCGGCCCAGGCGAGATCCGTCGTCGGCAAGGTGGTGCTCGCGGCCTCGGCCCGGGAGGCGGCGCGCAAGGCCCGCGAGACCGTGACCCGCAAGGGTGCGCTCGATATCGCCTCGCTGCCGGGCAAGCTCGCCGACTGCCAGGAGCGCGACCCGACGAAGTGCGAATTGCTGCTGGTGGAGGGCGACTCGGCCGGCGGCTCGGCCAAGCAGGGCCGCGATCGCACCTTCCAGGCGGTGCTGCCGCTCCGGGGCAAGATCCTCAACGTGGAGCGGGTGCGGGCGGACCGCATGCTCTCCTCGGCCGAGATCGGCACGCTGATCACGGCGCTCGGCGCCGGCATCGGGCGCTCCTCCACCGACCGGGAGGGCTTCAACCCGGAGAAGCTGCGCTATCACCGCATCATCATCATGACGGATGCGGACGTGGACGGCTCGCACATCCGCACGCTGCTCCTGACCTTCTTCTTCCGGCAGATGCCGGAGGTGATCGAGCGCGGGCACCTCTACATCGCGCAGCCGCCCCTCTACAAAGCCGAGCGCGGCCGCAAGGCGATCTACCTGAAGGACGAGCGGGCGCTGGAGGACTACCTCATCGACCAGGGCGTCGAGGGTGCCACCCTGCGGCTCGCCTCCGGCACGGAGTTCCAGGGCGCGCAGCTCAAGGCGCTGGTCGAGGAGGCCCGCGCCTTCCGGTCGGTCCTGCAGGGCCTCCACACCCGCTACGACCGCGCCGTCGTGGAGCAGGCGGTGATCGCGGGCGCCTTCCGGCCGGAGGCCGCCGAGCACGCGGGGGAGGCGGAGGTGCTGGCCGACATGACCGCCAAGCGCCTCGACGCCATCGCCGACGAGATCGAGCAGGGCTGGCAGGGCGAGGCTTCGGAGGGCGGCTACATCCTGAGCCGGACCCTGCGCGGCGTGCGTCAGGTCTCGACGCTCGACGCCTCGCTCATCGCCTCGCAGGAGGCGCGCCGCCTCGCCGACCGGGCGGACGCGCTGCGCGACATCTACGGGGAGCCGGTGACGCTCGCCCGCAAGGGTGACGAGACGGTTCTGCACGGGCCCGTCGGCCTGTTCGAGGCGGTGATGGCCTTCGGCCGCAAGGGCCTGCAGCTCCAGCGCTACAAGGGGCTCGGCGAGATGACGGCTCAGCAGCTCTGGGAGACGACCCTGGACCGCGACGTGCGCTCGCTGCTGCAGGTGAAGGTCAAGGACACGACGGATGCCGACGACCTCTTCGTCAAGCTGATGGGCGACGTGGTGGAGCCCCGCCGCGAGTTCATCCAGGAGAACGCGCTGAGCGTGGCGAATCTCGACGTGTGAGGCCGCCGGCGTGATTTCGCGGGCATGTCTGACCGCCTCGCGGGGTAATCTGCCCCGAACCACTCAGATACTTGACTCCTCAATGCAAACGAAGGCGGGCGGGAGATGTAGTTGCATCGCCAGGCCCGCCTTCGGCTCGGTTATCGTCGGCTGCTGCGCTGGAACGAGGAGCCGGACAGATGCCGCTCGACCTCGCATCAGAATGGCTTACGGCCGAAATCCGAACCCTCCGGTCTGGGCCGCAGCCGCCCCTCGGTCGGTCCCGGCAATGTCTCGAAACCGAATGACCGCCGGCTGGATGCTCTGAAGCGACCACGGCCCTGCATCCCGTAAGCAGAGTTGTAAAATTAACCTGAGTGAACCTCTGCGCACGTGCCGCCGTTTTCCCTTCATGTCGATCCCGCCCAACGCCTCCGCCACCCGTGTTCTCATCGTTGAGGACGAAGATCTCGTGCGCATGATGGCCGTCGACATGCTCGAGGATGCCGGGTTTGCAGTCGTCGAGGCGGCATGCGCCGACGAAGCCTGGGCGATCCTGCAGAGCCGCAGCGATATCGGCGTGCTGTTCACCGACATCGAGATGCCCGGCTCGATGAACGGCTTCGTGCTGGCTGCCCGAGTGGCCGAGCGATGGCCGCAGATCCGCTTGGTGATCACGTCGGGGCGGTGTCGTCCCGCGCCGCGCGATGTGCCGGACCACGGCATGTTCGTGCCCAAGCCCTATCTGGCGGATCAGGTGCTCCGCGCCTTCGAGAGAGCCAGAGCCCACTGACGTTCTGTCGACTGCTCGGAACTGAGGAAGTCGCGAGCTCGTCGGTGTCCGTCCAATGCCGGCAGCGTCCATGCCAGCACCCAGCCCGCTGGTCGCGACGCGCGACGGTCGAATTCCTCGCGCGCAACACAATCGCCGGTTAGACCGGCTCGTATGCACACCCCTCTCACCCCGGACCCGACAACCCTGTCGCGCGAGCAACTCGAAGCCGAAGTGCGCCTGCTGCGTGCCCAGTCGGCCTCTCTGGCGCAGATGTTCGAGCAGGCTCCGAGTTTCATCGCTCTCCTCAGTGGCCCGAAGCACCGCTTCGCGCTGACGAACGCCGCCTACCAGAGAACCATCGGCGATCGCGCCGTAGTCGGGAGCACGGTCGCGGAGGCGCTGCCGGAGGCGGCGGCCCAGGGCTACGTCGCGCTGCTCGACGAGGTCTTCCGCAGCGGCCGGACGCATCGGGCGACGGGCGCCCGGTTCGACGTCCGGGCCTTGCCGGGCGGACCCGTCAACGAGCGCTATCTCGACTTCGTGTACCAGCCGATCGCCGATGCGCGCGGCGTCGTCAGCGGCATCTTCGTCGAAGGCCACGACGTCACCGAGCGCACCCTCGGCGAGATCGCCCTGCGGGAGAACGAGGTGCGCTATCGAACCCTATTCGAGAGCATCGAAGTGGGGTTCTGCATCGTCGAGATGATGTTCGAGGGCACCCGCGCCGTCGACTACCGCATCGTCGAGGCCAACCCTGCCTTCGTGCAGCAGACCGGCGCCGACGTCGCCGGCCGGTGGGTGAGCGAGTTCGCGCCCAACCTCGAACGTCACTGGTTCGACACGTATGGCAGCGTCGCCCTGACCGGCGAGCCCGCGCATTTCGAGCATTACGCCGAGGTGTTCGGGCGCTGGTTCGACGTGCGGGCCTTGCGCACCGGTGAGCCCTCGGCCAACCGCGTCGCCATCTTCTTCTCCGACATCACCGAGCGTCGCAGGATCGAGCAGCGCGCCGAGGCCGGCGAGCGCGAGCTCCGCCTCATCACGGACGCCCTGCCGGTCCTCATCTCCTTCATCGGCGCGGACCACGTCTACGGCTTCGCCAACAAGGCCTATGACGACTGGTTCTCGATACCGGCCGAGATGATCGTCGGCCAGGATGTGCGGGACCTTCTCGGCCCGAAGGCTTACGCCGCGCGCAAGCCGTTCATGGACAGGGCCCTCTCGGGCGAGGCAGTCACCTTCGAGTTGGATTGGCCGCACCGCGATGGGCGCGCCCGCGTCGCCGAGATCCGCTACCTGCCCCGCCGAGCCGTGGACGGACACGTCGACGGCTTCCACGTTTTCGTGCAGGACGTGACCGCACGCAAGCAGACGGAGGCCGACCTCGCACGCCAGGTCGCCGCCCGCACAGCCGAGCGCGACCAGGTCTGGCAAGCGTCATCGGACCTGCTCTGCGTCGCCAATTTCGACGGACATTTCGTCAGCCTCAACCCGTCCTGGTCGCGGACGCTGGGGTGGAGCGAGGCCGAGATGAAGGCACGGCCGTTCCTCGACTTCGTCCACCAGGACGATATCGCCGCCACCCTGTCGGCCGCGAACGGCTTGGCTCAGGAAGAGGCGCAGCTCACCTTCGAGAACCGCTATCGCCACAAGGACGGACGCTACGTCTGGCTGTCCTGGAACGCCGTGCCGCGGGACGGCCTGATCTACGCGTCGACCCGTGACGTCACTGAGGCCAAGCATCAGGCCGATGCCCTCGCCCAGACCGAGGAGGCGCTGCGGCAATCGCAGAAGATGGAAGCGGTCGGGCAGCTGACGGGCGGGCTGGCGCACGACTTCAACAACCTGCTCGCGGGCATCTCCGGCTCGCTGGAGCTGATGCAGACCCGGATGTCGCAAGGTCGGATGAGCGACCTCGACCGCTACATGACGGTCGCCCAGGGCGCGGCCAAGCGCGCGGCCGCCTTGACCCATCGCCTGCTCGCCTTCTCCCGGCGCCAGACCCTCGATCCGAAGCCCACGGACGTGAACCGGCTGGTCACCGGCATGGAGGACCTCGTCCGGCGCACGGTGGGCCCGGCCATCCACCTCGAGGTCGTCGGCCTCGCGGGGCTGTGGGCGGCGCTGATCGACCCGGGCCAGCTCGAGAACGCGCTGCTGAACCTGTGCATCAACGCGCGCGACGCCATGCCGGACGGGGGCCGCATCACCATCGAGACCGCCAACAAGTGGCTCGACGAGGCCGGCGCCCGCCAGCACGACATGCCGCCGGGGCAGTACCTCAGCGTCTGCGTCACCGACACCGGCACCGGGATGCCGCCGGACATCATCGGCAAGGTCTTCGAGCCCTTCTTCACCACCAAGCCGACGGGCGAGGGTACCGGCCTCGGCCTGTCGATGGTCTACGGCTTCGCGCGCCAGTCCGGTGGGCAGGTGCGGATCTACTCCGAGGTCGGCCAGGGAACGACGGTCTGCCTCTACCTGCCGCGCCACTACGGCGAGGCCGACGAGGACGATGTGACCCGGAGGCTCGCCGAGGTCGAGCGCGCGGGCCAGGGCGAGACGGTGCTGATCGTGGACGACGAGCCCTCCGTGCGCATGCTCGTCACCGAGGTGCTGGAGGACCTCGGCTACACCGCCATCGAGGCCGCAGACAGCGTCGCCGGCCTGAAAGTGCTGCAATCGGACGTGCGCATCGACCTGCTGGTGACGGATGTCGGCCTGCCGGGCGGCATGAACGGGCGGCAGATGGCGGATGCGGGGCGTGAGCGGAGACCAGACCTGAAGGTCCTGTTCATCACGGGCTACGCCGAGAACGCCGTGCTCGGGAACGGGTACCTGCGGCCCGGCATGCAGGTCCTGACCAAGCCGTTCGTGCTGGAGGCGCTCGCCTCCCGCATCAAGGATCTCATCGCCGAAACCTAGATCCTTCGCACTCCGAACCGGATCGGCATCGTCCAGCCTTTTCTGAGCGCTTTCGTCCGTCCCGGTCGGCGAGCCGTGCAGGTTGCACGATCGGAACGGGACATGCGACTGGCCGAGCGGTGGCCGTCAGCGGGTTGGAGGCCTCCGGCAGCCCTCCCGGAGAGGCAGGACGGGACCATTCGCTCGCGGACGCGTCATGACCCGTTCTTCGCCTTCCGATCGATCAGGACCGCCTGTTGCCATCGGCTGGGCGCCTTGTCGGTGCGGTGAATGCAACCCGCCCAGCAGCAGGGCCGCTTCTTCCCCTCCAGCAGCGCCTCGCATGTTCGCTCGATGCGGCGCTGGCGCGTCGTCGCCTGCTTCGCGTCATCGACCCAGCAGATGAACTCGTTCCGGCCGAGCGACGTCAGGCTCTCCCAAAGCAAAAGGATCTCGGGGTCCGATCGAACCGCGGCCTGAAGGTCTTCGCGTGCTTCGTGGACGGTGCCATGGGAAAATGCGCTTGCCATCAGACCTCCGAGCGACGCGACGGATGCGTTCATCGACTCCGAGCGGAACGGCGGCTGCCGAGCTTGACCGCTTGGCAGCAGGATGTCCATCGTGAGGCGGAAGCGGCGCGTCCGCTTCCTCGCCTGAGGCGCCTCGAGGCGGACCGGCACGTCCGGCCAGGCTCGGCCGACAAGCTCGGTCGGCCACGATGCGCCCGGTGCCGCCGCTGAGCCGATCCGGACGGCACTTCCGGAGCGGACATCGCGGCAGCCGAGCTTCGCATACGGGTGGCACCGGCTAGCCTCACAGGCGCCGTGCCGGCTGCCAGAATAGAGCTAGCCGCGATGGATGGCCGGCCACACCTCCAAGGCGCCGCGGTAGATCATCTCGCCGGCCACGTAGAGGATCACGGCAAGACCCACGTAGGCGATCCAGTGGTACTTCTGGAGCAGGCGGGCGATGAAGCTCGCGGCGATGCCCATCAGGGCGATCGAGAGGCCGAGGCCGAAGATCAGGACGATCGGGTGCTCGCGCGCGGCGCCCGCGACCGCCAGCACGTTGTCGAGCGACATGGAGACGTCGGCGATCACGATCTGCCAGGCGGCCTGAGCGAAGGTCTTGCGCGGCGCGTGCTCGGCGATCTGGCCATCCTGGTCGAGGTCGCGGTCCTCCAGAGCCTCCTCGGCCTCGAGATCCTTCTCCGCATGGCCGGCCCGCAGTTCCCGCCACATCTTCCAGCACACCCAGAGCAGCAGGATGCCGCCGGCAAGGAGCAGGCCCACGATCTCCAGGAGCTGCGTCGTGAGGCTCGCGAACATGATGCGCAGGACCGTAGCCGCGATGATCCCGATCAGGATCGCCTTGTTGCGCTGATCCTTCGGCAGTCCGGCCGCCGCCAGACCGATCACGACGGCGTTGTCGCCCGCCAGGACGAGATCGATCATGATCACCTGGAGGAAGGCGGTCAGGGCTTCGGCAGTCAGAAGTTCGCTCATGGCATGGGTCCCCAGGTCATCAGCCCCGCCCGCACGTTTCAGGAGGATAGGCCGCCCGCTTCAGGTCTCACGGCCGCCTCAGGCCGCGCGTTCGAAACTCGCGATGAAGTCCGCCAGGCGCTCGCCCTGGATCAGGATGTGCTCGCGCAGCAGGCGCTCGGTCCGCTCGCCGTCGCCGTCCCGGATGGCGTCGACGATGCTCTGATGCTCCGCGAGCGAGTTCGCCACGCGGCTCCGGGCCCGGAGCTGCAGGCGCCGATAGGGCTTCAAACGGGCATGAAGCTGAGCGGCCTGCTCTGCCAGGAATCGATTCTGGCAGGCCTCGTAGATGAGGTGATGAAACCGCTCGTTCGCGTAGTAATAGGCGTCGGCGTTCTCCTGCGACGCCTCGCGAACGCAATCCTCGTGAACCTTCTCGATCTCCCGCTGCATCGCTTGGGTGATGCGACGCGCCGCCAGGGCCCCGCACATTCCCTCCAGCGCGGCCATGACCTCGAACCGCTCAACCACGTCCTTGAAGCTGAGGAGGGTCACGAACGCGCCGCGCCGCGCCTGCAGTTCGACCAACCCCGTCGAGGCGAGCTGCATCAGCGCCTCGCGGATCGGGGTGCGGGATACCTCGAAGCGGGCAGCCAAGCTCTGCTCGTCCAGCCGGTCGCCGGGGCGGAACCTGCCGGTGATGATCTCCTGCTCGAGGGCGTCCCTGAGTGCTTGAGCTCGTCTCATGGCGTTCGTCCTGCTCGACTGCATCCTAAGACGACCGTAGATAATTTTACAAGCGCATTCTTGTATACAAGAGCGTTGACCGTGAATGCGCAGGAGGGTATCTGACGAATCAAGGATATGAGGGATTCGCCTGCGCAATCCCCGCGAATCGGCCGGAAGCCGCTCGTCCACCTGACGCAGGGGAGGAAACGGAGGAGCGGGCGCCATGACGCCACAGCTGATCTCGATCTACGCCCTCGTCGCGATGTTCGTCGTCGCCACGATCCTGCCGGTCAACATGGGCGTGCTGGCCTTCGTGGGCGCGTTCCTGGTCGGAACCCTGGTGGCCGGGCAGACCACGAACGCCATCATCGCGGGCTTCCCAGGCGGGTTGTTCCTCACGCTGGTCGGGATCACGTTCCTCTTCGCGATCGCGCAGAACAACGGCACGATCGACTGGCTGGTGCGGCTGGCGGTCAGAGCCGTGCGGGGCCGGATCGCCGCGATCCCGTGGATCATGTTCGGGATCTCCGCCGTCCTGACGGCTGTCGGCGCGGTCAGCCCGGGTGCGGTCGCGATCATTGCGCCGATCGCGCTCGGCTTCGCGTTCAAGTACCGCATCTCACCCCTGCTCATGGGCCTCATGGTGGTCCACGGTGCCCAGGCGGGCGGCTTCTCGCCGATCAGCATCTACGGCGGCATCACCAACCGGGTCGTCGCGAAGGCCGGGCTGCCGCTCAGCGAGATCACGACCTTCCTGGCCAGCTTCGGCGTCAACCTCGCCGTCGCGGTGCTGCTGTTCTTCGCGCTCGGCGGCCGGAAGCTCCTGCGCGCGACGGCGGCGGAGCCGGCGGTCGTCAACGTCCCGCCCACTCGGATCG
This sequence comes from Methylobacterium oxalidis, assembly GCF_007992195.1. GTDB lineage: Bacteria > Pseudomonadota > Alphaproteobacteria > Rhizobiales > Beijerinckiaceae > Methylobacterium > Methylobacterium oxalidis. The sequence continues at coordinate 28,925 of NZ_BJZU01000055.1, forward strand.
CGGGGGCGCAATCGGGCCCGCAGATCTACGGCGATGCCGAGGCCGAGGCCCTCAGCGAGGAGATCGCGCTCGAGACCGGGCAGCGGCCGGGCCGCTCGATCGTGGAGAACGCGGTCGAGGAGGAGACGAGCCGGGACGGCAGCCTCTACCAGATCATCACGTTGCTCGGCCTCGTCGCCCTCGCGGTCCTGGTCCTGGCCTTCAATCTCGACATCGGCTTCGTCGCGATCACGATCGGCCTGTTCCTGTCGCTGATCGCGCCGAACCTGCAGAAGCGCGCGATGGGGCAGGTCGCGTGGCCCGAGATCATGCTCATCACGGGCGTCAGCACCTACGTGGTCGTTCTGGAGAAGATGGGCACGATCACGTTCGTCGGCGACAGCGTGGCCGGTCTGGCCTCGCCGATGCTCGCCGCACTCCTCCTGTGCTTCATCGGAGCGGTCGTCTCGGCCTTCGCGTCCTCGACGGCCGTGCTCGGATCCCTCATCCCGCTGGCCGTGCCGTTCCTGCAGGCGGGAACGGGCGTGAGCGCGATCGGCTTCATCGCCGCCATGGCCGTCTCCTCGACCATCGTCGATGTGAGCCCCTTCTCGACCAACGGCGCCCTCGTTCTCGCCAACGCCCAGGGCGTCGACCGCGAGGTCTTCTTCCGCAAGCTCATGGCCTACGGCGCCATCGTCACGGTGGGGGCACCGATCGTCGTCTGGGCGCTGTTCATCGCACTCTGGCACTGATCGTCCGATCCGGGCCGATGCGACAACCAAGGCGCGCTCGCGATCTTCGCGAGCGCGGACTTCCCCGGTTGCGGCAGCGGTCGCATCCTCACGGGCAGCATCAACCTGCATCGGGAGGAGTGTGACGGGGAGATCGTCTCAGTCTCCCGCGCCTGCTCAGAGCGCCTTGATCGGTCCGCCGGGAGTTGAGGTCGGCACAGGGTCAGTCCGGTCGTGGTCTGCCCTCGTCGCGACTTCGTGAGCCATCCTGGCGAGCTCGCTCGTCCCGGATGCGGGCTCAGGCAGCCCGATGGCGTCGTCCTCCGCGACGTCCGCCATGGGACCTGAGGTAGTTCAGGCCGGCGGTGCGCACGCCCCTGGCGCTGAGCCGCCGATGCACGCTCTTTCGGCACCTCCGCATTTGAAGCGGCCACTCGGTGGAGAACGCAGACATTCCTGTGTTCATGAGTTGACCGCATGCCGAGCATGCAGCCTCCCGCATTTCGAAGGGCCAAGCCGAGGGCCACTTATCCGACAGGAAACGCTCAAGGGCCATCGTATTCCAGTAAGGAATCTCGTCCTTGACAATCACCGCCCTTCTCAACCGTTCGCTGGTCAACCTGCAGCGCAGATCAGACAGCTTGGCGCGGCGGAAGGCTCTCTCCCGCGAGGAGGGACGCTACGGTTTCTCGGCCAGAGTGATGGCCAACCGCGCGCAGGAAGCCGAGCTTCTCGTCCGCGGCTACCTCCCGCGCCCGGCCGACGCGTCCGCCGGAGAGGCTGGGTCGCATCTCGGTGGCTGGAGGTTCCACCGCTGAGGACCTGAGCAGAAGCTCGCGATCGACGATCGAACAGCGAGGTGAACGCGTCCTCGGCCGGGCTGCGAACGCGGAGACGCCCACACTCCGGCATGCCAGGGCCGCTCTCGCCCGATACGCATCCGTCATCGACCCGCCGCAAGCGGGCGTGCCGCCCCAGAATGTTCCTCAAGCCTTAGCGCTTCGCCTCCCGGCGCAGCGCGAGGCAGAGGCGCAGGAAGGTGCGGCCGATCACCCAGGCCGCGCGCGAGGCGACGCGCCAGTCACCCGAGACCTTGGAGGCGCCGCCCCGGCGCGTCCGCTGCCCGGCCGCCACCTCGCGGCAGCGCAGGCCGGCCGCGGCGGCGCGCATCAGCATCTCCAGGTTCCAGCCGTAGGTCTCCTCGCGCATGCCGAGCCGGTCGAGGCTGTCGCGGCGGATCGCGCGGAACGGGGACATGTCGGTGAAGTCGACGCCGTAGGCGAGGCGCACGAGCCGGCCCGCGACGTGGCCCGCCGCGATCTGCTGGGGGCTGAGCGCACCCGGCTCGCGCGGGCCCAGGATCCGGGAACCGTGGACGAAGTCGGCCTCGCCGCGGCGGATCGGCCCGACGAGGTCGGGCACCGCTTCCAGCCGGTCGCTTCCGTCCCCGTCGACGAAGAGGAGGACGCCCGCATCGGCTCGTGCCGCGGCGATGCCGGCGCGCACGGCTCGCCCGTAGCCGCGGCGGCGCTCGGCGATCACCCGGGCGCCCGCGGCCTCGGCCCGCGCCACGGTCGCGTCCCGCGAGCCGCCGTCGACCACGATGACCTCGTCGGCGCCCTGAGCCCGGAGGCCCGCGACCACGTCGGCGATCGCCGTCTCCTCGTCGAGGGCCGGCACAATCGCCGAGAGGAGGGCGAGGTCGGCCACCGCGGTCAGAGGCTCCAGCGCAGGCCGCAGCTGGCGCAGGCCTCCGCCGGCCGGTCGGACAGGAGGGCGGCGCGGAAGTCGGCGTAGGCCGGGCCGTTCCAGATCGCCCGCAGGGTGTCCTGCGTCGCGTCGCCGAGGGTGTAGTTCTCGTAACCCCGCTGCGAGAAGGGCGCGATGCAGCAGGGCAGGGCGCGGCCGTTCGCCGTGATGTACATGACGGTCCACGGCCGCCGGCACAGCGACCAGGGCGTCTCGTCCTCCGCCCGTCTCAGGCTCATCCCGGGCTCGCTCGCCGCGCCGGAGGCGGAGAAAGCGAGCCCGAGGCGCGCGGCCTCCGCCTCGGCCTCCGCGAGGATGGCCGTCTCCTCCCGGTCCATGCGCTCGTAGAGGGCCTGATCCGGCCGGGCGAGGCCGATCGCGTCGGTCTCGAAGAAGACGAGGCGCTGGAGGTAGACCTCGCGCACGCCGGCCTCCGCCGCGACCCGCACGAAGGCGGGCAGCTCGTGCAAAGTCTCCTTGAGGCCGGTGAGCCAGGCCGAGACCCGGGGCGTCGCGTGGCCCTCGCGCTCCTGGAGGGCGCGGAAGGCCCGGACGTTCCGAAGGATGCGCTCGAAATAGTCCTTGCCGCGGACCTGGATGTAGGAGGCCCGCGTGGAGGCGTCGAGCGAGACGCGCAGCTCATCGAGGCCGGCCTCGATCAGGGCGCGGCCGTTCCTCTCCGACAGGACGGTGCCGTTGGTGTTGAACAGGACGTAGCTGCCCCGCGCCTTCAGGTAGGCCACCATGCGGGGCAAATCCTTCACGAGCATCGGCTCGCCGACCCCGTGCAGGACCGCGCGGGCGAGGCCCGGCACCTGATCGACGATGGCCGTGAACAGGTCCCAGCTCATGTCGGCCGGGGGCTCCAGCTCCGCGTAGGTGCGCGGGCAGGTCGTGCAGAGCAGGTTGCAGCGGTTCGTCACCTCCAGGTAGAGGCAGACCGGCGGCCGCTCCGCGCGAGCTCCCGCCTGAGCGGGGGCCGCCTCGTGGTAGCGTCGCGGATCGACGGCGGGCGCGCCGGGGGTCTCGGTCCGGGGGCTCGTCATGGCGTCCTCCCTGGCGCGCCGCCCACGATCGCGGACCGGTGGGGCGCTACTCCGGTTCCTCGGTCGAGCGCGGCGTCGTGCGGGACGGGACCCGCGCCGCCCGCCCGCATCATCGCGGCGTCGTGGAGTGCGGCGATCAGGATCGCGGCGATCAGGAGAGCCGCGCGCGTCTCGAAGCTGAATTGCGGATCGCCCGGCACGACGTCGTAGAGGCCGAGCGAGCCGACCGTCAGGACCCAGCCCGCCATCGTCGGCACGGGCGCCAGGAACGGCACCGCGATCAGCGCGTACCAGGGATATTCGGGCGAGAACAGGACGAGGAAGGCGAGGATGAGCAGGGCGAGGTCGCGAAGGCTCCGCTCGGGCGAGCGTGCGCGCCGGAAGCCGAAACGCAGGCTCATCCCGATCAGAACCGCGAGCGACAGGGCGATGTAGAGGGCGGCGTCGTGCGGGAACAGGCCGACGCCCTGGCGCCACAGCCGCAGAAGGGTGAAGCCCCAGCCGCCGGAGATGCCCTGCTCCTCGGCGTAGCCTCCGCCCAGGAAGCCGAGCACGCCCATCCCCACGGAGAGGTAGGGCAGGTAGGCGAGGAGGATGGTGGCGATCACCGCGGCCACCATGCCCCAGCGCCGGGGACGCCAGAGCGGCGGCAGCGCGAGCAGCGCGAAGGGCTTGGCGAGAGAGCCCAGCGCGACGAGCACGGCACCCGCCGCAGGCTTGTCCCGCGCGAGCGCGAACCAGATCCCGAGCATCGTGAGCGCGACCATCAGCCCGTCGACATGGCCCTGCCCCGCGATCTCCCAGACGGGCAGAGGGTGCCAGGCGTAGGCCGCGACGCGGCTCGCCGGCAGGCCGAGGCGGCGCAGCAGGCCGAGCAGCGCCAGCACCGTGCCGCCCTCGCACAGGACGAGGCCGAGCTTGATCGCGAGCGGATTCTCGGAGACTCGGGTGACGAGGAAAAAGAAGACCTGCGCCACCGGCGGATAGATGGTGACGGCATAGTCCGCCCGGTTGATGAAGGGGAAGATCAGGGCGTCCCGCAGCGGGGTGAGCGCCGGATCGGCCGGGACGTATCGGTAGGGGTTGATGCCGGCCCCCTGAACGCGCCCGTCCCAGACGTAGCGGAAGATGTCGGTCGAGAGGATCGGGGGGGAGGGCAGCGCGACGAGCCGCATCGCGAGGCCGAAGCCCAGGATGAGGATCAGCGCCGGCCGCGCATCCGCGACGGGCAGGCGCGCGGCGAGCGCCGCCGCAACGGCTCCGGCCACGGCGAGGGCCAGGAAGGCGTCGTCGCCGAAGCGCAGGAGTGCCGGCATCCCGGCGGCCACCAGGGCCAGGGCGGCGAGGCCGAGCGCGGCGAGGCGCAGGGTCGCGGGCATCAGGGCGCCCCCGCCAGGAAGGTTCGCGTCGCCCGCGCGGGACCGCCGACGAGGTCCGTCGCGAAGGGCAGGGGCTCGCCGGCGAGCTCGCCCCGCAAGACGTCGAGCGTCCCGGCATCGTCGATGTCGTACCAGAGGGACAGACGTTCGACGGCCAGTCCGATGGCGGCGGCCTGCGCGCAGGTCGCCTCCAGCACCGCCTGCGTGCTCCAGGGGATGTCCCGGAACAGACCGGGATGGTCCGCCTTGAGCCCGATCAGCACGTAGCCGCCGTCGCTGGCGGGTCCGAGCACGACGCGGTCGCCGGGCCGTGCGAGCGCCTCGACGGCCCGCGCCAGCAGGGCGGTGGGCAGGGTCGGCGAGTCCGCGTTGATCAGGATCGCGCCGGCATGCCCGTGGGGGCTGATCAGGGCCCTTACCGCGCCGGCGAGCACGAGCCCGAAATCCGCTCCCTCCTGCAGGAGCAGGCCGAAGCCCGCGGGGAGGAGGGCCCGGAGCTCGGCTTCCGTGCCGGCCGGCGCGTAGACGCCGTAGCCGCGCGCCCCGAGAGCCGCCGGCAGCGCCTCGATGCTCGCCGCCACGTCCCGCAGAAAGCAGCCCGAGAGGGCGGCGGCCCGCTCAAGGCCGAGCACACGGGCGAGCCGCGTCTTGGTCAGGCCCGGCCGCGGCGCCTTGCACATGATGCCGAGGGCGGTGGTCCGCCCCATCACGAGGCGACGCGCACGATGGCCGCGACCGCACCGTTCGTCATGTCCGGCGGGTGCGTGCGCCGCAGGAGCCCGTCGAGTCCGAGGCTGCGGCCCGCGGCGATCAGCGCGAACAGCGCCATCAGGCTCGCCAGGAAGACGTAGGTCCAGGGCCATTCCTGCGGGTGCTGGTAGAGGCCGAGCCAGAGCTGGGCGACGAAGAGCACGCCGATCACGCCGACGAGGCGCACCCCGAGGCCGAGCATCAGCGAGGCCGCGAATGCGAGCTCGGTGAGGAAGACCAGCACGTCCACGTAGAGGAAGTTCGGGGTCGGCAGGATCCAGGTGGCGACGAGGTCGCGGTGGACCTGGAAGGCGGCGGTCTTCACCTCCTCGCTGGTCCAGAAGTAGAGGCCGTTCTCGGTGGAGAAGAGCGGCATCTTCCAGAACAGGTTCTGGAACCACATGCAGCCGATCAGGAACCGGATCAGCCACACGCCGAGATCTCGCCCGGTGCGCTGGCGCGGGTCCTCCGCCCACTCGCGAGCGGCCACCAGCAGGCTGCCGAGCACGAGGGCGGCGAACAGCGCCATCATCACCCAGCGCCAGGGGCCGAGCCCGATCTGGTCGCTCTGGCCGGCCGTCAGGAAGGTGAGGAGATCGGTGTAGGGATTCGTGCGCATGGCGCCTCGCTCAAGCAGGCCGCTGACGGGGATCCGGCACCGCCGCCGAGTGCCGGACGGGCTCGGCGAGGCGGGTCGGCAGGGTGTTGATGCGCAGGCTCCGCCGGAGCAGCCGCGACAGCGCGTCGACGGTGACCGCCATCAGCGCGGTGGCGCCGATGAGCACCACGGCCGTGTCGAGGCGCAGCTCCGAGATCGCGGCGTCCACGTAGTAGCCGAGCGTCGCGACGCCGAGGATGCCGAGGATCGCGCTCTCGCGCAGGATGATCTCCCAGCGGTAGAGCAGGTAGGCGAGGAACTGGCCGTAGAGCCGCGGCACCGTCTCGTAGGCGTAAAGGTTCAGACCCCGCGGCGCGTCCGGGCGATAGGGGATGAGGTCGGCGTGGCGGCCCATCAGGAAGCCGATGATGCCGGCGTTGTGGATCGAGAGCGCCAGGATCGCGGGCAGCATCGAGGGCCCGAGGAGCTGGAGCGCGACGTAGGCGAGCATGTACTCGGGCGTCGAGCGCACGGCGACGAGGAGCACACGGCCGAGCGGGCGTCCGAGCGGGCCCGCGAAGCGCCTCGAGACCAGCGGGAAGAGCATGAGGGCGCCGAGTCCGGTCGCCACCAGCGCGATCTGCGCCAGGATCAGGGTGTTCGCCGCCCCGGGCAGGACCTGATCGGTCAGGATCGGCCGCAGCCATGCCCAGGTCCGAGCACAGGTCTCGGGGTCGGAGAGCGGCGCGCCGCGCAAGGGACCGGGAAAGATGTCGTGGCCGAGGAAGCGGGAGAGGCTCGCCCCGATGTCGGTCGCGCCGATCATCGGGGGCAGCGCCAGCGCGCTGCCGAGCACGAGAAGCGGCAGGGTCTTCGCCCGCACCCAGAGGCGGCGCGTGCCGATCAGCGCGTAGAAGACGAGGAGGAGCGCCCCGGCCTCCGCGTATCGCCCCTGCCGGAAGGCGGATTCGAGATAGAACCCCATAGTCGGCAGGCCGATGAAGCCGAGCACCAGGGTCGAGCGCATCCCGCACTCGAGCCGGTAGAGCGTGTAGTGGCGGAAGGCCGCCGCGACATCCGGCAGCCGCGCGTAGGCGAAGGCCGAGACCGCGCCGGTGCCGGCCGGCAGGACGCGCAGGGCCGAGAGGTCGGCCTCCTCGATGATCTCGGAATAGACCTTGGCGCAGATCCCTGCGTAGGGCAGGGCGATGGCGAGGATCCCGGTCGTCGCGGAGAGGCCGAAGACCTGCATCAGCAGGAGCGCCCAGAACAGCTCGTGCACCGCCCGCAGGGCCGCGCAGAGGACGCGCACGAGGCGGCTGCGCGCGAAGGGAATCGCGAGCAGGAAACCGGCACCGGCGCCGAGGCCGACGCCGAGCACCGCGAAGGCGACGGTGTAGACGATGCTCCAGCCCGCCACCGAGAGGAGGTCCGGGCGGGCCAGGCCGGCGAGGAGGCGCCCGAGCTCGCCCCAGGGGTTGAGGCTCGACACGTGCAGATCGGCGGCGAGGAGGGCGGCGAGCGCGAGAGCGACGAACCAGCGGCTGACCGCGGCGTAGCCGGGCGCGGGCCGGCGCTTGGGCAGGGCGAGCGCGCGCGGGGAGGCGCGCTCGGCGGGAGCGCGCCCGGCGATCATGCGGCCGGCTCGTAGAAGGGGGCGAGCGCCGCGGCGTCGAGCCCTCGGCTCGGGGCGTCGAGCACGATGCGGCCCTCATCCAGCACGACGATCCGGCCGGCATGGGCGAGCGCCAGGGCGACGTCGTGCAGGGCGAGGACCAGGGTCTCGTGGGTCCGAGCCATCTCGGCGAGGATCGCCGCGCCCTGCGCCCGGTCGAGGGCCGAGACCGGCTCGTCGGCGACGAGGATCGGCCGTCCGTTGTAGAGGGCGCGCGCCACCGAGACCCGCTGCTGCTGGCCGCCCGACAGGGCCCCCGCCTTGGCGCGGATCGCGTCGGCGAGGCCCACGCGGCCGAGCACGCGGCCGACCTCCGTCCAGTCGGCGGCGGCCGGCCAGACCAAGTTGCGCAGGTTGTGGAGCGTCGGGTTCCGATCGAGCCGGCCCATGTAGACGTTGTGGAACACGGAAAGTGTCCGGACCAGCGCCGACGCCTGCGGCACCAGGGCGATCCGCTCCGCCGCCTGCCCGTGGATCAGCCCGATGAGCGTCGACTTGCCGGCTCCCGAGCGGCCCATCAGGGCGACGCGCTCGCCCGTCCGGATCGTCAGGTCGATGCCCCGCAGCACGGTCCGGCCGTCATAGGCCGCCGACGCATTGGCGAGGGTGATGGCGGGCCCGCTCACCGGAGCCTCAGTCGAGGAGGCCGGTGGACTTGCCCACCGCGATCAGCGGGTCGTAGGCGGCGTTCGTGACCGGGATGAACTTCGAGCGGCCGAAGGGCTCGAGGATGGCCGGATCGGCGATCCCGATCAGCGCGGCCTTCAACGTCTCGGTGAATCCCGCGCCGTAGGTGGCGTCCACGTCGCCCCGGACCGTCCACTGGTAGTCGGGATAGGTCGGGCTCTCCCAGATCACCGCGACCGCCTTGGGATCGACCTTGCCGGCCTTCGTGTCGAGGTCCCAGACCGAGTAGTCGACCGCGCCGACCTCGAAGGCGCCGGACTGGACGAGCTGGATGGTGCGGCTGTGGTCGCCCGAGAATCCGACCCTCGAGAAGATCTGCTCGGGCGTCCGCCCCGGAAAAGCCTGCCGGATGAAGTACTCCGGCATCAGCCGGCCCGAGGTCGAGGCGCGCGAGCCGAACGTGAAGCTCCTGCCCTCGATCGCGTTCGGAAAATCCGCGCCCCGCGTCAGACCGCTGCCGGCATTCGCGATGAGGTAGGTCTTGAAGGCCGCGTCCTCAGCGCCCTGCGCGATGGCCTGCGAGCCCGGCACGGCCTTGCGGGCCTGCACGCCGGTGAACCCGCCGAACCAGGCGAGCTGCACCTGCCCGTTGGTGAAGGCGGTGACGGCGGCGGGATAGTTCTTCACCGGGATGTAGCGCACCGGCACGCCGAGCTTGCTCTCCAGATAGGTCGCGACCTTGCCGAAGCGCTCGACGAGACGGCTCTCGTCCTGGTCCGGGATGCCGGTGAAGACGAAGGGCGGCTTGGCACCTTGCGCGGCGGCGCCCCCCGCCCAGCCGGCGGCGAGCGTCAGTGCGAGCGAAAATCCGCGTATCCGATCGAGCATCCGCTTCGCCCTCCGATGCGTCTCGTGCGCAGCATGCAGCCAAGGCACCGTTTTCGGAACGGGCAGGATATCCCGTTCCCTCACGGTCCTGCGAGCCGAGCACCCGCGCCGCCTCTTCGCGCACCGCGTCGCGCCGGTTACGAGGCGGCGGACTGTCCGGTTTCAGACCGTCTCGCGAGACCGAGCTGGGCGACGGCCCTCAGGGCGACCGGGCCGGCGCCCTGGTCACGCTCGAGGTCGGCGCAGAACCGCGCGATCACCGCCTCACGCGCCTCGCCCTGCGCGGCGAGCAAAGCGGCGAGGCCCGGCGCGAAGCCGAGGCGCTCGGCGAGCCAGCGGGCGGAGGGCGCTTCGAGGTTCGCTTCGAGCCGGCGGATCGGCTCCACCGCGAGTCCCGCCGAGGCGAGGAGGGCGCGGAACGCGACCGGGTCACTGTAGCGGAGCTGGGCCGGCGCGACGGGCGGCGGAGGCAGGGGGCCGCGCACGGCCGCGGCCGCTGCCAGGAGCCGTGCCGCGAGCTCGTAGTTCTGCGGCTCGGTCCACGTGACGACGGCTATCCGGCCGCCGGGTCTCAGGGTGCGGGCGGCCTCCGCCAGCGCCCGGCCCGCATCGGGACAGAGGATGAGGCCGAAGACCGAGAGGGCGGCGCCGAAGGCGGCGTCCGACAGGGCGAGGCCCTGCGCGTCCATCACGGCGGCGGAGACCGGCAGGCCGGTTTCCGCGGCCCGCTCCCGGACGCGCCGGACCATGCCCGGGGCCGCGTCGATCGCCACGACGCGGGCGCCCGCGCGCGCCGCCATCAGCGCGGCGCCCCCGCTGCCCGCCGCCACGTCGAGACAGAGGGATCCGAGCGCGAAGTCGAGCGCCCTGATCGCGGCCCGCGCGAATTGGTCTGTCAGCGGCTCGAACACCGCCTCGTACACGCGTACATGATCGTTCCAGAGGGCGTATCGCTGATCCGGCTGCAGATCGGATGTCACCGCGCTTCCTCCCGCCTCGAAGAGTCCGATGCTACAGGAAACGTGGCGCCGGTCTCGGCGCCCCGGTCGTGAGTTCGCGCATGAACGACATCTCCGCCCGCACCGAAGAGCCGCGCCGCAGCTTCTCCCTGGGCCTCGGGCTGACCAACGAGTGCAACCTCGCCTGCCAGTTCTGCTACCGCGACCCGAGCCGCGTCGACCGGCTCGCGCCCGGGCAGGTCCGCGCGGTGCTCGACCGGCTGCCCGTGCGCTCCGTCAATCTCGGCACCGGCGAGAACGGGATGCACCCGCAATTTCCCGCCCTGCTCGATCTCTTGCGCCACGAGCCCCTCAAGCTCACCATCACCTCGAACGGGCACTCGATCGCCGTGATCGACGACGAGCAGGTGCGGGCCTTCGCGGACGTCGAGTTCTCGATCGACTACCCGAGCCGTGCGGAGCAGGACGCGCAGCGGGGTGCGGGCAACTGGGATCTCGTGATGGAGCAGGCGGCGCGCTGCCGCCGGCTCGGAGTCGGCGTCACCTTCATCGCGGTGATGATGCGCTCGAACTTCGACCGCCTGCACGAGATCGCGGCGGTGGCCGCGCGGTTCGAGGCGCCGTTGCGCATCAACGTCTATCAGGCCGTGCGCACCGACGCTTTCGCGCTCACCTACGAGGAGTACTGGGACGGGTTCGCCCGGCTGTTCTCCGAGACCGACGTGATCGCCATCGGCGAGCCGCTGGTGCGGGCGATGGCGGGGCTGCCCGCCCGCCGCGGCGGCTGCGGCGCCGGCACCGTGCGGGTGACGCCGCGGGGCACGGTGCAGCCCTGCGTCTACTGGGGCGGGACGGGTCAGGCCCTCGGCACGCTGATCGAGGCCGGCTCGGAGATCGTCGAGACGGAGCCCTTCGTCGCCGCGCGCGCGTTGCCCGAGCCCTGCCGCGGCTGCGCCCACGAGGCTGCCTGCCACGGCGGCTGCGCGGGGCGCCGGCGCCTGATGGACGCCCTCGACGCGGTGGATCCCTACTGCCCGGTGGCGCGCGGCGAGGACCGGACGCTCGCCGTCCGGATGGCCGCCGCGCGCGACCTGCCGAAGCTTGAGAGCGCCTGCACCACCATCGTCCAGGCACGGATCTGACCGGGCGCGGCCCGCCCGCAGCCGACCTTGCCGAGCGTTGAACCCGGAGGGACCATGAGCGCCGAACCGATCCGCCTGACGAGCCTCGCCCACGGCGGCGGCTGCGGCTGCAAGCTCGACCCGGCGATCCTGCGCGGGCTTCTGGCGAACCAGCCCGTTGCCGGTCCCTTCGAGCGGCTCCTCGTCGGCAACGAGACGGCGGACGACGCCGCCGTGTGGGCGCTCGACGACGGCACCTGCCTCATCGCGACGACCGACTTCTTCACGCCCATGGTCGACGACCCGCGCGACTTCGGCCGCATCGCCGCGACGAACGCGATCTCGGACGTCTACGCCATGGGCGGGCGGCCGATCCTGGCCCTCGCCATCCTGGGCATGCCGGTCGGCCGGATCGCGCCCGAGACCGTGGCGGAGATCCTGAAGGGCGGCGCCAGCATCTGCGCCGAGGCCGGCATCCCCATCGCGGGCGGCCACTCGATCGACACGCCGGAGCCGATCTACGGGCTCGCCGTCATCGGCACCGCCGGGCGCGACCGCGTGCGCCGGAACAGCGACGCCCGGGCCGGGGACGCCCTCATCCTGACGAAGGGCATCGGCGTCGGGGTCTATTCGGCGGCGATCAAGCGCGAGGCTTTGCCGGAGGACGGCTACGCCGAGTTCCTGGCGACCACGACGCTCCTCAACCGGGTTGGCGCGGACCTCGCGGCGGATGCGGACGTGCACGCCATGACCGACGTGACCGGCTTCGGCCTCCTCGGCCACGGGCTCGAACTCGCGCGCGGGTCCGGGCTGCGGGTGGTGATCGAGGCGGGCGCGGTGCCGCTCCTGGCGCGCGCCGAGGCGCTCGCCCGGGAGGGCTACGTCACCGGCGCCTCGCACCGGAACTGGGCTGCCTACGGGGCGGAGGTCCGCCTGCCCGCGGACTTCCCGGATTGGCGGCGGCACCTGCTCACGGACCCGCAGACCTCCGGCGGGCTCCTCGCCTCCTGCGCAGCCGCCGAGGCCGAGGCGATCCGCGACCGGGCCCGGGCGGCGGGCTACCCGCTCGCCGCGATCGTGGGCCGCATCGAGGACGGTCCTGCCGGCCTCCGGATCGAGGGGTGACCGAGAGCCGAGCCGTAGCGCCGCGCGCAGGAACGTGACAGGGTCCGAGCGGAAGACAAACCTAGCCTCGGAGCCTTTTCTTGCGCCCGCTCGCCCTCATCGGCCTCGTGCCCGTCGTCGCCGTCCTGCCGCTCGCGACGCCGGCGCGGGCGGACTTTCCCTGCGACGAGCTCTGGGGTGAGCGGAACGCCGTCTACGCCGAGGCGGGCTACTGCTTCCGCACCGCGCGCGGCATCAGAGCCTTCGGCAACGCGAACTGCCGCTACGACGACATTCGGGACGTGCCGCTCTCAGCGCGGGACCGCGCGAAGGTTGGCGAGATCGTCCGCCAGGAGCGCAGCAACGGCTGCCGGGAGTGAGCGTGCCGCGGTTGCAGGTCCGGGCGTGACCGCGAAGGGCTCGCTGTACAACCCTGAGACGGTTGGATGCTCAGAATGCTCAACCTCTTAACGCAAGTATTCCAATCTTTTCGCCGAAGACGATGCATCGACTTGCCGCGGCAGGAAATGCGAAGTTCCATTCAAATTTTCGTTCTGCCCTGAGAGGATACGTCAAACGTGGTCGCAATTCTATTTCATTGGAATCCAGATGTTCGCTGGGCTTCGGATCGGCAGGGCGGATATGTTGGAATCGGGCGCGGAGTTGAAGGGCAGAAATGGGCCCCGGATGGCGGGGGCGGCTTCCGCGGCGAGGGACCCGGCATCGCAGGCATGCGCTGGGGAGCGGACGGAAAGGGCGGCTTCCGCGGCTACGGCCCGCTCATCGAAGGCTTGCGCTGGGCAGCCGATGGCGGTGGCGGGTTCAAGGGCGAAGGCGCGCTGATCGAGGGCACCCGGTGGGTGGCAGATGGCGGCGGCGGGTTTTACGGCGAGGGGCATTTCCTCGACGGCCGCCGATGGGCAGCCGACGGCGGCGGAGGCTATCACAGCGAGGTTCGCCGCTGATCAGCGGCCCGTCATTCATGCGCCGCGCAGACCCGCCCCTCGGGCGTCTGGCGGAAGCGGATGGGAATCGAACCCACCGTACGCTGTTGGCGTACCGCTGGTTTTGAAGACCAGGAGGGCCACCAGACCCCGTTCGCCTCCGCGGCCGGGTCTACCAGAGTTGGCCGGCTCGCGACAGGCTAGGCGGCTCACATATCCATCTCGGGCAGGTCGAGAGCCGCGAGCCCCGCGAGGAAGCCGGCCTCGTCCTCCAGGGTGCGCAGGTCGAGCCGCAGGGCGCCCCCGCTGACCCGGCCGAGAATCGGCAGCGGCAGGGCGCGAAAGGCTGCCCCGAGCCGCTTCAGCCAGGCCCCTGCCTTGCGCGCGCCCGGCGGCGGGCGCAGCGCCAGGCAGGCGCTCGGCAGCGTCTCGACCGGGAGCGCGCCCGAGCCGATCTGGCTCATGCAGGGCTCGACCGCCACCTCGGCCCGAGCCCCAAGGCGGGCGCACACCTCGGGCAGCAGCCGCTCCGCCTGGACCCGTATGTCGGCGGCGTCGCGGGTGAGCAGGCGCAGGGTCGGCAGGCGCTCGCGCAGGCGCTCCGGGTGCAGGTAGAGGCGCAGCGTCGCCTCCAGCGCGGCGTAGGTCATCTTGTCGACGCGCAGCGCCCGCTTCAGCGGATTCTTCCGGATGCGCGCGAGCAGGTCGCTCCGTCCCGCGATCAGCCCGCACTGGACCGCTCCGAGGAGCTTGTCGCCCGAGAAGGTGACGAGGTCGGCATGCGACAGCGCCGCCTGCACGGTCGGCTCCGGCGGCAGGCCGTAGGCCGCGAAGTCGATGAGGTTGCCGCTGCCGAGATCGACCGCGAAGGGCACGTCCCGCTCCCGGCAGAGCCGGCCGAGTTCGGCCTCCATGACCTCCGCCGTGAAGCCCTGGATCGCGTAGTTGCTCGGGTGGACCTTCATGACGAGGCCGGTGCGCGGGCCGATCGCCCCGGCGTAGTCCCCGAGATGCGTGCGGTTGGTGGTGCCGACCTCGCGCAGGCGGCAGCCGGCCCCGGCCATCACGTCGGGCACCCGGAAGGAACCGCCGATCTCCACGAGCTCGCCGCGGGAGACGACGACCTCCTTGCGCAGGGCGAGAGCGTTCAGCACCAGCAGCACGGCCGCCGCGTTGTTGTTGACGACGATCGCCGCCTCCGCCCCGGTGAGGCGGCAGATCAGGGCTTCGGCGTGGCTGTCGCGCTCGCCGCGCTCGCCCCGCTCGAGGTCGAACTCGAGGTTCGCGGGCCGGGTCATCACGGCGGAGACGGCCTCGGCCGCCTCCTCCGGCAGCAGCGCCCGGCCGAGGTTGGTGTGCAGCACCGTGCCGGTCAGGTTGAGCACCGGGCGCAGCGAGGGCCGGCTCTCGGCGTCGAGACGGGTCGCCGCGTCCGCGAGGAGGGCGGCCTCGGCGCCGAGCGCAGCACGGCCCGCGCGGACATCCTCCAGTACCGCGCGCAGCGATCGCGTCACGGCCGTGCGCCCGTAGATCGCGATCGGTGCGGCCGCGGCCTCGTGCGTGAGCAGGCGCTCGATGGCGGGCGGGCGTCGGATACCGGCGGTGGTCAGGGCGGTGCTCATGCTGGGGTCGGGTCAGGGCACGATGTAGGGCGCTCTCGGCGGCGCGAACGCCCATTGCGCCGACATCACCGCGACGCGCACGTCCTCTCGACGAGTCCGGGAAGCGCCGGGGCTTGCCAGGGCCCGGCTTCTCTCCTCAAATGGCCACCCGCCGCAGCGCGGCACGGCCGGATCCTCGGCGCGAGGCCGGGTGCAGGGGAAGCCGCCGTGCAGGTGATCCTGATCGCGACGCAGAAGGGTGGGGCGGGCAAGAGCACGCTCGCCGCGCATTTCGGAGCCCTCGCCGCGCGAGAGGGCCGCGCAATCCTCGTCGATGCCGACCCGCAGGGATCCCTCTCGTTCTGGCACCGGCAGCGCGCCGCAGAGACGCCGCTCCTCGTGAAGGCGGACGCCGCCGCGATTCCCGACACGCTCGATCGGGCGCGGCGCGAGCACGCCGACTGGGTCGTCATCGACAGTCCGCCCCACAACGCGCCCCTGATCTCGGCACTCATGAGCCGCGCGAGCCTGACGCTCATCCCCGTGCGGCCGGGCCCGTTCGACCTCGACGCGGTCGGCGCGACGCTGGCCATGGCCCGCAGCCTCGACGCGCGGATCGCCTGCCTCATCAACGCGGCGCCGCCCATGACGCGGAGCAACCGCCCCACCAGCATCGTCGCGGAGACGCGCACCGTGCTGACGGAGCTCGGCGCCCCGGTCCTGCCCGGGCAGGTCTCGCAGCGGGCGAGCCTGTCGCACGCCCTGATCAGCGGGCAATCCGTCACCGAGTACGATCCCGGAAGCCGCGCGGCCGACGAGGTCG
This sequence comes from Methylobacterium oxalidis, assembly GCF_007992195.1. Classification (GTDB taxonomy): domain Bacteria; phylum Pseudomonadota; class Alphaproteobacteria; order Rhizobiales; family Beijerinckiaceae; genus Methylobacterium; species Methylobacterium oxalidis. Next base: position 44,902 of record NZ_BJZU01000055.1, read on the forward strand.
GCGCGATGTGGTCGGCGGTGGTCGAGTCGCTGCGGCCGGCCGCTCAGGCCCGCAGAACCCGAAGGTAGACCTCATGGCCCGGCGAACCCGTCCGTCCCTCACCAGCCTGTCGCCGCGCCCGGCCGCCGAGCCGCGGCCGGACGCCGCCGACCCACGGCCGCTCCCGCTCTCGACGCCTCCGTCGCCCACGCCCGAGCCTGCGCGGAGCGCCGCTCAGGGCCCCAGGCTTCTGCAGGTCTGGGTCAACGCACCGGGCTTCGCGGAACTTCACCGGCTCGCCGCGGAACGGGGCGTGCCGGTGGAGGCCCTCGGCGTCGAGGCGCTGAACGACCTCCTGATCAAGAACAAGCGCCCGCCCGTGGTCGAGGGCCGGACGGCGCGGCCCGGTGCTGCCGGCCCCGCCGCTGCGCCGCTGCCGCTGTGGCCCGGCCTGCCGGCGACGTGGTGGTACGAGACCTTCACGGCCCCGATGCTCGCCGCCTGGACGGGGCGGAAGCGCGAGTGAGCGCCGCTCAGCGACGCCCGCCGACCTCGTCGAGATGGGCGAGGAGGTCGGCCGGGTCCTCGTAGACCCGCACGGCTCCCGAGCGCTCCAGCTCGTCGGTGCCGTAGCCGCCCGAGAGCAGCCCGACGCCGAGCCCCTTGCAGCGCCGGGCGGCCAGCATGTCCCAGATGCTGTCGCCGACGATCACCGCGTGATCGATGCGCACCCCGAGGCGCTCGGCTGCCGCCAGGAAAAGGTCGGGATCGGGCTTGGCGTACTTCACCATGTCGCGGGTGACGACCGGCACCTGCGCCGGGTCGATGCCCAGAGCGTCGAGGTTGGCTCTGGCGGTCTCCATCCGGCCGCTCGTCGCGATGGCCCACGGGATGCCGGCGTCCGTGAGGGCGGCGAGCAGCGCCTGCGCGCCGGGCAGCGGCACGATCTGGCCCGAGAGCCCCGCGTAGGCTTCCGCGTGGAGGCGGCGCAGGCGGTCGACCCGCTCGGGGCTGATCTCCAGCTCCGTCTCGCGCAGGAGCTGGTTGGTGAACAGACCGCCGCTCATCCCGATCTTGCGGTGGATGCGCCAGACGGAGAGGGCGATGCCTTCCGCGTCGAGAGCCTGCTTCCAGGCCAGCACGTGCTGGTACACGCTGTCGACGAGCGTCCCGTCGAGGTCGAACAGGAAGTTGGTCTCGATCCGCATCGGCGCCTCCGGTCTCGGGCCGTTCCGTCCGCTGGAAGATCGGGCGGCGACCGCCGAACGGTAGGCTTGCGCGCGCGAACGTCGCGCGGACGTGAAGTGATGCTCGGTGCCGCCTATGATCCCGGCGGCCGGCGTTCGAACGGGAGGCGGACGGATGCTCGATTGGGATGCCGACGGCGCAGCGCTGCACGCTCCCGCCACCCTGCGCAATCGCGAGCCGATCCTCGCCGTGCTCGCGCGCATCCTGCCGACGCGAGGGCTCGTCCTCGAGATCGCCAGCGGGTCGGGCGAGCACGCGGTGCATTTCGCTCGCGCCCTGCCGCATCTCGACGTTCAGCCGAGCGATCCGGACGCGGAAGCGCTCGCGAGCATCGCGGCCCATCGCCGGACGAGCGGCCTGGCGAACCTGCGCCCTCCCTTCCGCCTCGACGCGTCGGCGCCCGATTGGCCCGTCGTGGCGGCGGACGCGATCCTCGCCATCAACATGATCCACATCGCGCCCTGGTCGGCGGCCGAGGGGCTGATGGCGGGGGCAGGGAGACTCCTGCCGCCGGGCGCGCCTCTCTTCCTCTACGGCCCTTTCCTGGAGGCGGACCGGGACGCCGCGGCGAGCAATCTCGCCTTCGATGCCGACCTGCGCGCGCGCAACCCGGCCTGGGGCCTGCGCGACCGGGACACGGTGACGGCGCTCGCCGCGCGCCACGGGCTCGCTCTCGACGAGCGCGTGGAGATGCCGGCGAACAACCTCAGCCTCGTGTTCCGAAAGCGGGCCGCGGACGGCGCAGGCGGCGCCACCCCATGACGACGCCCGTCAGCGCGACGACGAGGCCGAGCCCGTTGAGGAGCCACTGCGCGACGTCCCAGGCCGGCCGGTTGCTGATCAGGACCGGCAGGTCGAGGCGGTGGAGGGCGGCGAAGAGCCAGCGGTGGACGCGTCCGCTCCGGTCGAGCCGGTCGAGAAGCTCGCCCGTCGTCGCGTCGACATGGAACCACGTTCCCGCCGGGTCATCGAAGGCGAGGCGGAACACCGGCAGCGGCTTCGCGTCGTGGTGGGCGTACCAGTAGGCGTCGTAGGCAGCGAGCCGTTCGACGCCCGCGAGCTGCGCGCCCGGCATCAGTCCCGGTGCGGCGGCGCGGATCGCGACCTCGTCGACGGCGGGCGTCACGCGGCGCCCACCCGCCGCGTCGAGGGCCACGAGCCGGGTCGTCCCGCCGGCCGCGATGAAGCGCAGCGCCACCGTGCCGGCTGGGGCGGCACGGATTTCCCCGAGGCCCGGCAACGGCGCGACGCCCGCGTAGCCCTGCCGCATCGCCGCGTCCGGCGAGGGGCCGGAGAACCATCGGTTCGGGTTCATCGAGAGCCAGCCGCTCGCCACGAAGGTGAGGAGGCCGAGGCCGCCGACGACCCCGAACAGGTGGTGGAGGCGGGCGATCCCGCGATAGGGCGTCGCGCTGCCCGACGGGTAGCGCCGCCGCGGGCGCAGGCGCCAGATCCCGAGGGCGAGCCCGCTGAGGGCGCCGGCGACGCCGAATCCCGAGACCCAGAGGACGACGTCGCGCCAGAGGTCGGGGCGGGCCCGCAGCGGCGTCGGGTAGAGCCAGTGCGGCACCGCCCCAAGCCAGTTCCAGAAGCGCTCCCGGGCCGTCGTGTCGAGGACGACGGCACCGGTGACGCCGGACACGTAGAGCTCGGTCCCCGCTCCGTCGCCGAGCGCGACGACGTGGAAGGGCCGAAGCGGATCGTAGCGGCCGGCCACCGTCCACTGGTCGCGCTCGAGCGTGCGGACGCCGGCCGCGCGGCCGGTCTGCCCGCGCACCCAGGCGAGCGCCGCATCGGGCGCGACCGGCGGGAGGACCGCGCCCGTCACGGCCGAGACCGTGGCGAGGGCGCCCTCGGCGCTGACGATCCGGTAGACGGGCGCGTCGCCCCGCATCTCCAGGCCGAAGGAGCGGGGCGGGGCGGGAAGGACCGCCGCCCGCAGGGCTTCCGCAGGCGCAACGCCGACTTGATTGAGGGCGAGCGGTGGCAGCCGCGCGAGCCGCTCGGCCTCCGTCAGGCTCGGGAAGGGCACGTAGAGCATCACAAGGCCCGACAGCAGCCAGACCGCGAAGAACAGCCCCGTGCCGATCCCGAGCCAGCGATGGCCGAGGACGAGCCACCGCTTCGCGCGCTTGAGCGAGCGCATCGCCTCAGAAGCTCACCGCGTAGGCGACCTCGAAGGAGCGCGGGCGCCCGAGCAGCCAGTTCGTGCCGATCCCGTCGACCGCGTTGCCGCTCACGGCGTAGACCGTGTCGAGCAGGTTGTAGACCCGGAGCGACAGGCGCGAGGCCGGCGTGACCTGATGGTCGAGGCCGAGATTGACGAGGGCGTAGTCGGGCCGCCGCGCCGTGTTGCCGAAGTCCGAGAAGGTATCGCCGACATACTGCACGCCGACACGGGCCTCCCAGGCGGGCGCGAAAGCGTAGTTCAGCCAGAGGTTGGCGACGCGCTCGGGCACGTCGATCGGCTGGCGACCCGCGTAGGAGACCACGGCGCCGCCGACGGTCTGGCTGAAATCGTCGTACTGCGCGTGAAGCAGGGCGAGGTTGGCATCGACCCGCCACCTGGGCGTGATCTGCAGCGAGACGGCGGCCTCGAACCCTTGCGAGGATTGCTGGCCGACCTGGGTGCTCACCCCCGGCTGCCCCGGCACGACCGAGATCAGGTTGTCCTTGACGATGCGGTAGCCGGCCAGGGTCCACTCCCCGAGACCGCCCCAGAACAGGCCCTTGGCGCCGACCTCGACCTGCTGCCCCGTCGCGAGCTGGAAATTCGCGAGGCTCTGCGAGAGGCTGATCAAGCTGCCGACCGGGTCGGTCGCGGTGGCGTACTGGGCGTAGAGCGCGGTGTCCGGCGTCGGGTTGTAGACGGCGCCGAAGCGGTAGCCGAGGGCCCGGAAGTCCCGGTCGAAGGAGGTGCCGGCGCGCAGGTCCTCCCGGTGCAGACTCGGCGCGTCGTAGCGCACGCCGGCCAGCAGCGAGAGGCGGTCCGACAGGATCAGCCGGTTCTCCGCGAAGACCGAGGCCTGGCTGGTGCGGGTGGCGTAGGCCGGCCGCGTGCCCGCGAGATTGATGAAAAGGCCCGGGTCGTAGCCGGTGGGCGACACGCTCGACTCGCCGCCGTAGGGCGAGTTGTTGGTGTGGCGGAAGCGGATCGCGTTGACGTCGAAGCCCGCCAGGAACTCGTTGCGGAATCCGAACAGCTCGCCCCGGAAGGCCGCGTCGAAGCGGTTACCGACCTGCTCCTGCTGGTGGTAGATCTCGATGTAGTCCGAGCGGTCGATCAAGCCCGTGGCCCGGTTGAAGGCGTATTGCTCGACGTCCCGCCAGTGGCGCCGGCTCTGAAGGCGGTAGGCGGTGTTGCGGATCGTGATGTCCGCGCTCGGGCGCCACTCGGCCCGCGCCTGGGTCCAGTTGTCCTGCCAGAGGATCTTCGCGTCGCGGATATTGTAGTTGTTGAAACGCAGTGACTCGAGGATGCGGCCCTCGACCAGCGGCGTGCCCCAGTAGCGCTGCGGCTCTTGGAAGCCGAAATCGTGGCTCACGGTGAGGTCGAGGTCGGGCGTCGCGCGCCACGTCACCGCGCCCGAGACCGCGAGGTTGCGGAAGTCGCCGTCCGGGCTGATCCAGCCGTCCGCCCGGTTGCCGCTGATGTTGAGCCGGTAGGCCATCGACTCGCCGATCGGGCCGCCGGAATCGAGTGCGAGCCGCGCCACGCCGTCCGAGCCGACGGCCGCGCGGGCCTCGTTGAGGGGCACGAAGACGGGCTTCTTCGTCACCACGTTGACCACGCCGCCGATCGCGCCGTCCCCGTAGAGAACCGAGGCCGGGCCGCGCAGCACCTCGATGCGCTCGATGTTCCAGGTGTCGAAGGGGAAGTTGACGGTGCCCGCCCCGACGTAGAGGCGCGTGCCGTCGTAGAGCTGCTGGATCGAGTTCGGGCCGGCGAAGCCCCGGGCCGTGAAGGCGCCGTTGCCGTTGCCGGGCGCGCCGATGGTGGTGATGCCCGTGGCGTTCTGCGTCACCGCCTCCACGACCGTGTTCTGGCCCCGCAGGCGCGCGGTCTCGCCCCCGATCACGTCGATGCTCGCAGGTGTCTCCAGCGGCGTCAGGTCGAGGCGGCTCGCGCCGCGATTCGGCGCGCGCAGGGCGAGGCCCGAGGCGAGGCTCGCCGGCAGGCCCGCGGGCGCGCCGCTTCCGGCCACGGAGAGCGTGTCGAGAGTGACGGCTTCCTGCGCCTGCACCTCCGCGCAGACGCAGACGCCTGCGGCGGAGAGGAGGAGACGCCGGACGAGGCGGGCGGTGGCACCGGCGTGGATGGAACGGGAGGGCATCGGGGTTCGGGTCCGAAGGTCGAGGCACGCGCGGATGCCCGCTCTCGCCGTCGCACTGATTGCAATGTAATAATGTTGCAATCAACCCCGCACAGGACGGTTCGTCGGCGGACCGGCCACGCCACGACCGGGCCCGCCGCGACGGGCAGGACGGAACGGGGCAGGGCTGCGGGCGCGACGCCTGCGGCGGGGGCGCTTCGGTGGACGGCGGACACGCGGGCGCGCTCAGTGTGGCACGTCACCGCGAACGAGGCCTCGGCCCGGCCGCGCGCCGCAGCGCGTCGTCCGGTTCGGCACCCATCGGAACACCCCGCCCGACTGGCTCGCGTGTGACCACGGCTGACGGCAGGTCTCCTGGCTCGCGGGTCGGTGCCCCCCGCCGTCTTCCCAGGCGCCGCAGCGTCCAGTGACGTGGTGGTGAAGGGCTCGCCGCTTACAGTTGCGGGGGCAGCCACGGCCTCGGGATGAACCCTCACCGCGTTCCCTTTTGATCCCCGAAGGGAACCGTCACCGACGAAGCTAGGCCGTGAAGGGCACTGCCGTCAACGTCCGCTTTGAGGTGCCGCACAGGGTAGAGACACGGTTGGGACGCGGTAGGCGGGAACCGGGTTGCCGGAGGAGCATTGACTGCACATTGGACTTGTTCTAATTAACAAGTGCGAGGACGCGGCGGGCCATGCTCGCCCCAGCGAATTTTGGAGACACACATGGCCAGCACCCACGACGGCGCCTGCGAGAGCTGCCGCTTCTTCGACGACCACAAGCTGAACGGAGGCGTCGCCGCAACGGACGAGGGCCTCTGCCGCTTCAATCCGCCGGTGAGCCAGCCGGCTCCGGAGTCGAAGGGCCTCTGGCCCGTGGTCGCCAACAAGGACTGGTGCGGCCACTACACCCCGGAGATGACCGCGGCCGAGTGAGCCGCTACATCGGACCGTGAAGGCTCAAGGGGCCGGTGCGCGAGCGCCGGCCCTCTTCGCGTTCGAGCGCCGTAGACTCCATCGCACCCCCGGCTGCACCCGGCGATTTCTCCCCCGTCCCGCGCGGCGCGGTCATGATCCGGACACCTTCCGGGAGGAATGGCGGGGCATCCAGACGAGGCCCGGCCGCCGAGGCGTGTCGTCCAGGCGGGGCAGGAGGCCATGGGAGTGATCGGATGACGTTTCGACGGACCGGCGCGAGTGCCGGACCCTGGGCCGGGCTTCTGGCCGGGCGCGCGATTGCGCCGCTCATCGCACTCGGCGCCCTGGCCGGGATCGCCCACGCCGCCGCGCCAATCGACCCGAGCGGCACCTGGCTGACGGAGGACGGGCGCGCCCGAATCCGCGTCGAGAAGTGCGGCCCGCAGGAGAAGAACATCTGCGGCTACGTGGTCTGGCTGAAGACCCCGCTGAACGACAAGGGCCAGCCCCGCGTCGACTTCAAGAACCCGGACCCGAAGAAGCAGAGCCGCCCCTCCCTCGGCCACCAGCTCATCATGGGCCTGAAGCCGAACGCGGACAGCCGATACGAGGGCAAGATCTACAATTCCGAGGAAGGCAAGTTCTACGACGTGACGATCTGGAGCGAGCAACCGGCCGAGCTCTCGGTGCGCGGCTGCATGCTCGGCTTCCTGTGCGGCTCGCAGACCTGGAACCGCGTCACCGACGTGCTGCCCGGCCAACTCACCGGCCCGACGAACGGCGCGAACGGCCCCCGCGCCGACGCCGAGTGGGCGCCGAAGCCCGCGGCCACGGCGGGCAATGCCGGCCCCGGCACGACGGGCACCGCTGCGGCGACGCCGCCGGCGCCGAAGCCCGCCGCCCCGAAGCCGCCGGCCCCCGAGAAGAAGGCCGCCCCGGCCGCGCCTGCGGAGTGAGCCTGAAGATCCGGCGCCGCGCTCAGTCCACGAGCGCGGCGTAGGTGAGCACCCGCAATTCCCGCCGGATCGGCAGGGCCGAGGACGGGGTCAGCTGCGTCAGCAGAACGACCGCGAGATCCTCGGCCGGGTCGATCCAGAAGGCGGTGCTCGCCACGCCGCCCCAGGCGACCTCGCCGGGCGTGCCCAGGATCTGGGCGCGGGCGGGGTCGAGCATCACCGAGAAGCCGAGCCCGAAGCCGATGCCGGTGTAGGACGATTCGGCGAAGCGCGGCGTGCCCATGCTGGCGAGGTCGCCCGACAGGTGGTTCGTGAGCATCAGCGCCACGGACTTGCGCCCGAGGAGGCGCACGCCGTCGAGCTCACCCTCGTTCAGGATGAAGCGGCAGAAGCGCAGGTAGTCGGCGGCCGTCGAGACGAGTCCGCCGCCGCCCGAGGCGATGGCGGGGGGCTTGGCGAAGGCCGTGTCGACCGCGTCGTCGTAGAGCTTGAGGCTGCGGTCCCGGAACAGGGTGTAGTTGGCGGCGAGCCGCGGCAGCTTCTCCGGCGGCACGTGGAAATCCGTATCGGCCATGCCGAGGGGCCGGATCACCCGCTCGCGCAGGAAGTCCCCGAAATCCATGCCCGAGATCACCGCGACGAGATGGCCGAGCACGTCGGTCGCCACGCTGTAGTTCCACTGGGCCCCGGGCTGAGAGAGCAGGGGCAGCTTGGCCACCCGCCCCACCACCTCGGCGAGGCTCGCATCCTTCAGGTGGAAGTCGACGCCGTTGCGCCGGTAGAGCTCGTCGACGAGGGTCGCCTCCATGAAGCCGTAGGTCAGGCCGGAGGTGTGGGTGAGGAGGTCCCGGATCGTGATCGGCCGGCGGGCCGGCTCGCTCTCGAACTTGTTGCGGTTCCCGCCGGTCAGCACCCGCATCTCGGAGAATTCCGGCAGGAAGCGGGCGACCGGGTCGTCGAGCTGGAAGCGGCCCTCCTCGTAGAGCATCATGACCGCGACCGAGGTCAGCGGCTTCGTCATCGAGTAGATGCGGGTGATGGTGTCGAGGGTGAAGGGCGTCTCCCGGGCGAGGTCGGCCCGGCCGTGCGCCCGCGCGAAGGCGGTGCGGCCCCGGCGCATCACGCTGACCGAGAGGCCGGCGAGGCGGCCGTCCGAGACGAGGCGCCGCATCCAGCCGTCGATACGCTCCAGGCGCTCGGCGCTGAAGCCCGCCGCCTCCGGCCCGACCACGTCCGTATCCTGCATCCGCCGCTCCCGTCACCTGTCCCGGTCCGGCATGTAGCCGCAGCCGGGCCTCCCGCCAAACAGGGGCGCCGGATCCTGCCGCGGGGATCACATCTGCGCGCGATCGGACCGGCGCGTCGCGCGGGGTGCATCCGCCGGTGCGGCCGCGGCGTTTGCCGCGGGCACGCGGCGTGCTAGCGCAGTCCGCCCGCAGCACAGGAGCGCGCCCCGTGACGGCCCCGAGCGACCTCGCCCTCTTCCTCGATTTCGATGGCACCCTCGTCGAGATCGCGCCGCGACCCGACGCGGTGCGGGTCGATCCGGGCCTCGTGCCGGCTCTCGAACGGCTCCGGGAGCGGCTCGGCGGCGCGCTCGCCATCGTCACCGGCCGACCGATCGGCGTGATCGACGACTTCCTGAAACCCGCGCGGTTCGACGTGGCGGGGCTTCACGGCGTCGAGCGGCGGCTCGGCGACGCCGTGACGGGGGCGCGCCCGGAGGATCATCCGGATCTGCGCGCCCGGGTGCCGCGCCTGCAGGCCCTCGTCGCCGATCTCGACGCGGTGCTGATCGAGGACAAGGGCGCCTCGGTCGCCGTGCACTGGCGGCTCGCCGACGCAGCGGGCGCGGAGCGCGCGGAGGCGGTGGTGAAGGAGATCGCCGCCGAGCTCGCGGGCGCGTACCGGCTCCAGCTCGGCAAGGCGGTCGGCGAGATCGTGCCGGCCTCGGCCACCAAGGGGCACGCGATCCGCGCGCTGATGGCGGAATCGCCCTATTCGGGGCGCCGAGCGATCTTCCTCGGCGACGACCGCACGGACGAGATTGCGTTCGGATCCGTCAACGAGGACGGGGGCGTCAGCGTGCGGGTCGGCCCCGGCGAGACGGTGGCGGCCAAGCGCCTCGCCGACCCGGAGGCGGTCCGCGCGCTGCTCTACGCCTGGGCCGAGGGCGCTCCGTTGGACGCCGAGATCCTGCCCGGAGCCTGACCGCCCTCAACAGAACGGGGAGGCGGGGTTAAGCTCCGGTCCCAGGACAAGAGCTCAGCAGAGCAGGGGACGACGCGCG
>NZ_BJZU01000056.1 GCF_007992195.1 Methylobacterium oxalidis
CCTGGTCCTGACGGACCTTCCATAGCGAAGGAAGCCTGACCTCCCCGGCCTCTTTGTGCAGGCCGACGAAGACGGTGGGCTGAGATGGAGCCGCCACAAGCCCTGGGGATCGGACCCAGTTTTTATATGGTGTCAGGAGCGAGTGGCCCCACAGCTATTTAGGCAGCGGCGTGGCTTGAGCGGCTGGCTGCCTACGAGCTGCCGGCATCGGCATCCTCAGAGCACTTGGCGCCGGAGCTACACCTGCGCTTGATCTCGGGAGAGCGTGTGCGCTGCTGATGTTCCCGGCTGCCTCGGTGCAGCCCGGCGGTCAGGCGGCGATGTTCGAAGGTGTGCACCCGCCAGAGTGCACGGTTGTGGCGAGCGGCAACCTGCGCGGCCTTGCTTGAGTTGTGCGACGCGCTCATTGCGCACCGCCAACGCTCAGGACGGACGCAGGCACCCCGCAGTGCCCGATCGAGCTTGGCCAGTTCCAGGTTGGGCACGGGACTGCGCCGGCGCGATCAGCCTTCTGGCGGACGAACTGATGCGGACTGAATGGCCCGGGACCTCCTGGCGTCGCCAGGGATCCCGAAGCCGAGTAGTTTGTACCTTGCAATGATGTTTCTCCCGTCTTGTGATGGACGGGCGCATCGTAGGCTTCTGCGAGGAGCCGATGGCCGAACTCGGCGAGGCGAGAACCGATTTCGATCAGGAAGCGCTACCGCCAATCGTGATGAGGTGGCCGAACTCGTCAGCCGCCTCGGCCAGCCACTTGCGGACCGTATCCTCGTCCAGGCTAATGCCGATGCGATCCAGATCGTCTTTGATTTCCCGGACAATAGAGCCGCGAGGTTTCTGAGGGTCGTAACTGTACGTCGCGGCTGCGAGCCCGAGAACAATTTTCAAAAAACTCTGTCTTGACTTCGCGTTTAAGTGTTCGTCTTCTCGGTCTTTTGTTGTTTTTGCGACTTTCTTTCCATCCTTCACGGCTTTCTCGAGATCTGGGTCGAAGGATATGCCTTGCCTCTTCGCCCACTTGATGAACGCTTCCGGTTCGTTGAAATCGTTAAGAAGGTTCACGTGCCGAGCGCGGATCGCCAAGCTCCTGCGTTCGGCGTACAGCTTGGCAAAGGGATGGCCGCTGTTCTTGAGGAACTCCCAATTCACGACACGGGGCTCGCACCCGAACGAAAGAGCGATTGCTTCCTCGTTGGTCCAGCATGCGGCCCTGCTCCAGTAGCCACGGTCCGCGCGCGGATCTCTACCAAAGAATTCTTCAGTAGTCAGATGAAAAAGCGGGTGGCCTTCGTCCCAAGCACTATCGGTCATTGCTGCTTCCCTGCAGACAGGTTGCGTTCACTTACAGTAAATGGTTTTGGAGCGCGCGATTGCTTGCAACAGCAATAGATTACGCCGGGGCCGGACCTGCTGCTGCCTCGGGCCGCTGTCGATCATGCCTGGTGACCCAGCGGCTCCAGGCGCACAGAGCGTCCCTGCGCTCGCGCAGGTAGAGGGCCCGATTGTAGACCCCGGCGACGCCCCGCTTGGCTGAGCCGCTGACATGGTTGACGACGGCCTCGACCACGTGCGGCGCAATCCCGAGCTGCTCGTTCATCAGCGTCACCATGGTTCGCCGCAGATCATGCAGTGTCCACGGAGGGAGGGACGGCAGAGCAGCCCCCGCCCGCAGGGCGTTCACCCGTTGGTCCAACTCGGTTTTGGCCTTGCTGAAGCCAGACAGGCCCGTCGTGCCGCGGGTGGTGAACACGAACGGACCCTCCCGGGGCAAGCTCGCGATGATGTTCTGCGACGCCTCCGCGAGCGGAACGAGATGCGGCTGTCCGTTTTTGGTCCGGCTGGCTGGAAGGCTCCAAATCGCCTCTTCCGTGCCGAAGCTCCGCAGCTCGTCCCAGCGCATACCGGCGACTTCGCTGCGCCGTTGCCCGGTCAGCAGCAGAAGCTTGAACAGGGAGCCGAACTGGCTCGGCCATTCAGACAGGGCCCACCAGATCCAGACCAGCTCGTCCGGCTGGAGGACGCGGTCGCGGGAGCGGGTGGCGGACAGCGGGCGGACCCGGCTGGCTGGGCTGACCGTGAGGAGATCCTGCTCCAAGCACCAGTTGAAGAATTTGGACAGGTACGCGAGTGCGCGGTTCGCTGCAGCCGGTGAACCCCGCCCCTCGATCCGGTGCAGGACCTCGAGCACCTCTGCCTTCATCAGAGAGCTCAGCGGCCGGTCCTGCCAGTCCCGCGTGTCCGGTCCCTGGAGGGTGCGGCGGTACTCTCGGGCGGTGTTCGGGCGCAGGTTGCGCTCGACATAGCGCTCCATGAACAGAGCTACGGCGCCGCCGAAGGTGGTCCGGCGCTTGTGCTCCTTCTTCCGGCGTGCCTCGGCTTCGATCTGCCGAGGATCCTGTCCAGCCTTGGCGTGCAGGATGAGCTGTCGGGCTTTCTCTCGAGCGTCGGCCAGCGATAGGGCCGGATGGCGCCCGATGGTGATGCGGACGAGCCTGCCGTCGACACGCGTCATCACGAAGTAGGCCTTGGCGCCTAAGTAGGACGCGCGCAGGCCGAACGCAGGAAGGTGGCTGTCGAAGTGGTCGACCTGACCTTTCGAGGGAAGTCGAAGACGCTCGACAGCCGCATGGGTGAGACGGAGCTTCGGCATAAACTGGCCTAGGTAGCGCCCAGGTAACAAAACCGGTGGGTTATGGCACGTTAGCCATTGGTAGGGTTTGTTATGGGTTCGTGCTGATATTGCTTATAGACCAGATGTTTACGGCAACGCAACTGTTAGGCATTGTTAGGAACTGTTATGAGAATTCTGCTTACTCTTAATCAGCGGGTCCTAGGTTCGAACCCTAGTGCGCCCACCAATCCTCTCGATGGCTTAGCTGAGGTCGTGGTCTCGCAGGAACGTCTGCGGACCCCATGCGGACCTGGCAAGCGCGTGATTCCTCTTCCCGAAGACGTCTGACCTCATTCTCAGCAGCGCTGCCCAGTCTCGGCGTCGAGATGCACCTGCGTCTTGCGCAGGACAGTGCAGGGGTCGTGGCCGCTGGCCCGTGCCAACAGCAGCAGGTCCATCAGCAAATCGACGATATCGCACTCCGCCACGTCACTCCCGGCAAGCGGATAGCGCCATCGGCGCTCGTCACCGTGCTCCTGCAGGTAGAGGTCGAGAGCCTTGCGAGCGAGATCGATCCGCGCAGCTTCCGTGGCCATGGGCGTGCTCCTCGACCGCCCAGGCCCTTGGTTTTCCCGGCCTGGTTCGGCCCCGCGCGTGCTGCGCCTCAGCTAACGGTCGAGGAGGGTCTGCGGTTCGATGGGGCGCCGCGGCCCAGCAATCAGCCGCAGGAAGGTTCGAGCCGACGTTCCGGGGTCGGATCAGGGGCTCGCCACGGGATCGCGGGCAGATGCGGGCTGAGGTCACTCCTGCTGTGCGGTTTCGGCCAGCACGTGCCTCTCGGCCCTGCGAACAACGGAAACCGGATCACACCCTCGCTGATGCGCGAGCAGGAGCAGATCGGTAATCAGATCAACGATCTCGCAAGAATGCACGCTATCTTCCAAGCGCTGCTCTGCGCCTTCGGCGGAGATGTAGGCATCGAGAGCGGTCTGCGCGAGCTTCGTACGGCTGACTTCCACGATCATGGGCAGGCTCCTCGAAGGTTCAACCTACCGGATCGCTTCATCCGGGGGTTGATCCGTCAGAAGGCGACACTCGTTGATCAGACGCCCTTGAGCGTCGAACACGCCTCGCCAGGCGGTCTCACGGCATTGCACCGTAACGCGAGATCGGCCCTCATTCCGGCTGTGTCCAGCCTCAACCCGTGTCCGGACGAGACCCAGGTGCATCTCGTCCTTCAGCAGCCGGAGAGAGATGCCGAGCTTGGCCGCAAGCTCGGTCGGATCAACAATCCATTCGCCGCGCACATCACGATCGAAGCGCATCGGAGCGCCCTCCGTCAGCTCGGCAGGAGGAGCGGGCTGAGACCGATGATAGCACGGACGGAGAAGCGCCGCGACTAAAGGCGTCCTCGACACGGCTCGCGCGCTCGCGATCCTGATCGAAGGCGCGCGGTGGCGCGGCCGATTGCATCGGCCTCAAACGAAGTGCCGGAAGACGACCCGAACTTCTTCCGTTTCGGTGGTCGTCCGATCCTCGAAACTCGGGTCCGGCCGCGCCGCATCGAGAGGCAGGAGAACAGCGAGCAGCGCCAGGAGCCGGCGGAGCGAGCGAGCAGCGAACATGGAGCCCTCCTTCCCGTGGTCAGGGTCGGCGCCTCACATTCACGAGCAGCCGAGCATGTCTCGGCGATGTCATGCCCCTTGCGGACGCGCCCAACTGTGATGGGCCTCATGGACATGCGGATCGCCGACGCAGCGATGAGGCGGACGGCCGAGCCTGCGTGAAGGGCAAGGTGATCCGGCTGATGCAGCCGCCGTATCAGTGCCTGCGCGCGGTCTCAGCGGTCCGCTCCGTCTCAGGCAGGAAGCGCGCGAGGCACCTGAGGCTTGGATCAGTCAGGCCACCACCGTTGGCGAAGGTCACGAGAGCGAACATGGCGAGCAACTCCGCCTCGTCGTAGCTCATCTGCACGCCGCTGAGGACGCTTGCTGCTCCACGCACCGCCTGCACTGCCTGCCGAAACGCCGGATCGGCCTTCAACTCCTCATGGCGCGTCATGGTGTGCTCCGTGCTGCCGCACCATTGCACGCGGGTCCGCCCGCTCGCCTCAATCCACGATAATCGTGGCAGCGTCCGAGACCTCGCTCATGAGATCCCGCCATCCGAGCGAGCGTTGAAGGTGGCGCCGCTGACGCTCGGAGGCTGAAAGGCTGTGTGTACAATTGCAAAACTTACTTAGATTAGTCTGTGAGAGCGAAATATTATCCTGAGTTAAAATTGAGAAGTGTTTGCAATTTGCGATGAACCATCGTAGAGTTTGGGCCCTTGTCAGGACGACAAGGGTTTTCCATCAGGAGCCCTGCTCCGCCGGAAACCTCGGAGGTGAGGCCATGCAGCATCACGAAAAGTCCGATGGTGAGGACGGTCCGCCGGATCAGTCGGCAGCATAGGTTCTAGCGCAATCGCGCACATGGAGGCGGGACGTGGTCCCGCCTTTCTTTTGCGTACAGGCGAAGAGGCGCTGGGGTCGCTTGAGAGCCGCGTGCTCAGTGGTCCCGCATGATCAGGAGAACCTGAGAGACGGTTCGCCTCCTCAATGCCCTCACAGGGCCTGCCAGGGCACCTCTGCAAAACAGCTTCGAGCGGTGCCGGCAGCGCGCGGGCGCGCTGCCGGCCGCGGCGCCTACTGCGCGAGACCGACCTGGACGAGGTTGTCGCTGTAGGTCGGCGAGTGGCCCATGCCGCCGTAGGTCGAGGCGCTGATCACGTTGACGGCGCCGTCGCGGTTGAGCGCGTGCCAGTAGCCGAGCGAGGCCACCACGAGGCCCGGTGGCACGTCCTCGGTCACCTTCGCCTCCCCGTGGAAGGCGCCGCGGTCGTTGAAGACGCGCACCAGCGCCCCCTCGGTGATCTCGCGCGGTCCCGCGTCCTGCGGGTTGATCAGGATCGCCTGGCCCCCCTGCGCGCGGATCTTGTGCGCCTCGTTCGCGTACTGCGAGTTGAGGAAGCCGTGGCTCTTCGGCGAGACGATGTTGAGCGGGTAGCGCTCGGCCTGGGCCGGGTTCGTCTCCGGCCGCTCGTTGGCCGGCACGTAGCCCGGCAGCGGGTCGAGCGCCTCGCCGCCCTGCTTCGCCTCGTACATCTGCCGGAAGGGCGGGGCCACGAAGTTGCCCGTCGTCGCGGCCGTCTCCGACCAGAACTCGCACTTGCCCGACGGCGTCGGGAAGTTGCCCTCCGCGTGCGGCGTGCGCGTGCCCGGCTCGCCGAGGTTCAGCCGGTACCAGCCGTGCTCGCGGAAATGGTCCATCGTGATCCCGCCGAGCTTGGGGCTGTCCCAGTCGAGGTACCACTCCATCAGCTCGGCCTCGCTCATCGCGAATTGGGGCTCGGTGAAGCCGAAGCGCCGGGCCAGCCGCCGGAACAGCTCGGCGTTCGAGACCGTCTCGCCCGGCGGCTCAATCGCCTTCTGGTTGAGCGTGAAGAAGAAGTGGCCCCAGGAGAACATCATGTCGTCGTGCTCGGCCGCCATCGTGGCGGGGAGCAGGATGTCGGCATAGCGGGCCGTGTCGGTGACGAAGTGCTCGCTCACCACCGTGAACAGGTCCTCGCGGGCGAGCCCCCGCTTGATCTTGGCCGTCTCGGTGGCGTTCGAGACCGGGTTGGCGTTGTAGACCATCAGGGCGTGGATGCCCGGCGAGATGCCGGCCTCGCCCGTCAGGATCTCGCCGAGCTTGAGCACGTTGAGCGCGCGCGTGCCCTCGGGGATCAGGTCCGGCCGGCAGACCCGGTCCCAGTGGATCGGGAATTCCCACAGGGGCATCTGGTAGACGCCGCCGCCCGGATCCTTCCAGGAGCCGGTCAGCGCCGGCAGCGAGAAGATCGCCCGCAGCGCCTGCGCGCCGCCCGCGCTGCGCTCGACCGCGATGCCCGGCCGCAGCGCCGCGTTGCGCGTGGTGGCGTACTCGCGGGCGAGGCGCCGGATGTCCTCGGCCGGGATGCCGCAGATGTCGGCGGCGTACTCGGGCGTGAAGACGGCCGCCCGCTCCTTCAGCGCCTCGAAGCCGACCGTGTGGCGGGCGATGTAGTCGTCGTCCGTCAGGCCCTCGGCGATGATCACCTGGATCATCGCCATGGCGAGGGCGCCGTCCGTGCCGGGCCGCGGCGCGAGGTGCCAGTCCGCCTCCTTGGCGGTGCGCGAGCGGTAGGGATCGATGACCACGACCTTGGCGCCGTTGCGCTGCGCCTCCTTGACGATGTGCCAGTGGTGGAGGTTCGTCGAGACCGAGTTGCAGCCCCAGATGACGATGTACTTCGACTGGGAGAAGCTCAGCGGGTCGGTGCCGTTCGTCGGGCCGACCGTCAGCAGCCAGGCCGTGCACGAGCCCGAGCCGCAGAAGGTCTTCTCGGCGACGGTGGCGCCGAGCCGGTTGAAGAAGGCGTCGCCGACCGTGAGCCCCTGCACCGTGCCCTCGTTGCCGAGGTAGTTGTAGGGCAGGATCGCCTCGGCCCCGTGCGTCGCGACGATGGCGCTCCAGCGCCGGTGGATCTCGTCGAGGGCCTCCTCCCAGGTGATGCGCTCGAAGTGGCCGCTGCCCTTCGGGCCAGCGCGCCGCATCGGGTAGAGGAGGCGGTCCGGATTGTAGTGGTGCTTGTCGAAGTCCTTGACCTTGGCGCAGAGCGCGCCCCGGGTCATCGGGTGGTCGGGATTGCCGCGGACCTCGGTCAGCCGGCCGTCCGCGACCGTGTAGATCATCGAGCAGGTGTCGGGGCAATCATGGGGACAGGCCCCGAGCTTGGTCGTGGCTTCCTGAAGCATTTCGGACTCCCGTCTGGTCTTCTGTCTGGTCTTCTTGTTGTCGTGTCGCGTGCGCGCAGGGCCGCCGGACCGGCCGGCGCGGCCGGCCCTCACCCGCCCGCCGCGCCGTCTCCCTGGACGGGCCGCCGGGCGGAACGGATGCGTCGTCTGGGTGCTCGCGCCGCCGCGGCGCGTCGGTCGGCCGGGCCGCCTCCGTCATCCGCGCGGGCTTCCGGGCCGCCTCGACGACGAGGGGGAAGGGGTCGGCCAAGGCGCAGATGGAGCGGTCCCCTTCCGACGGAGGGCGGCCGGTCGCCCGCCGGGTTCGGTCCGGCGGGGAGCGGGACGTCGGGCGGGATGGCGTCCCGCCGACGGTCACGGCTCAGTCTGCACGAACGCCGGGCCGGCGCAACTCCGGCCCCGGATCCCGCGGCGGGGCCGGACGACCGCCGGGCCGGCGCTCAGGCGACGCCGGGGCGGAGGCGCGACAGGCCCTGCCAGGCCGGGGCGAGGACGTAGCTCGTGACCGGGATCAGGAGGCCGCCGACGAGGAGGCCGACGACGCCCGAGGCCGCCGCCGTGACGAGCCATTCGACGAAGCCGGAGGCCGCGGGGATCATCGCCCCGGCCGCCGCCGCGGCGTCGTGGATGGCGTGGCCGAGGGCCGGCAGGCCGTAGGTCTCGAGCCCGTGAACCAGGATGCCGCCGCCGACCCAGATCATCGCGGCTGTGCCGACGATCGCGAGGAGCTTCAGGAAGACCGGCATCCCCTTCACCACGGCCCGCCCGATCCCGCGGCCGAGGGCCGCCAGGGACGAGCGGGAGGTGTTGCTCGCCAGGGCGACGCCCGCGTCGTCGGCCTTCACGATCAGGGCCACGGCGCCGTAGACCGCCGCCGTGATGCCGATGGCGACGACTGCCAGCACGGCCGCCTTCGTCCAGAAGGTGCCCTCCGGGATGGCGGCGAGGGTGATGGCCATGATCTCGGCCGAGAGGATGAAGTCGGTCTTGATCGCGCCGGCCACGCGCCGGTCCTCCAGGGCGCGGGCGCTGCCGTCGCCGGCCCCGACCGTCTCCTCGTGGGCGTGCGCCTGATGGGGGAAGAGGGCCTCGTAGACCTTCTCGGTGCCCTCGTAGCAGAGATAGGCCCCGCCCAGCATGAGCAGCGGCGTGATCGCCCAGGGCGCGAACGCGCTCAGCGCGAGGGCGCCCGGCAGCAGGAACAGGAGCTTGTTGCGCAGCGACCCCGTGGCGATGCGTGCGACGATCGGCAACTCGCGGTCGGCGGAAAAGCCCACCACGTAGCGCGGCGTGACCGCCGCGTCGTCGATGACGACGCCCGCCGCCTTCGCGCCCGCCTTGGCGGCCTGCCCCGCGACGTCGTCGAGGGAGGCCGCGGCGAGCTTCGCGAGACCCGCGATGTCGTCGAGGAGGGCGATCAGTCCGAGGCTCACGGGGCATCCTTCTCGTCGGGCAGGCGTCGCCGTACAGACAGGCGTCGCTGTACAGACGAGCGAGAGCGCGATTTGGATCCGCCGCCTCGCCGAAGGGGCCACGGACGCCCGCGGGCTTCAGGCTCCGGCGCCCGTCGCGTCGGCCGGCGCCTCACCCGGCGCGGGCAGGCCGAGGAGCCGGGCGATGTCGAGCCCGTCCTGCCCGCCGAGCAGGTCCGCCAGGGTGTAGCGGTCGAGGACGGCGAGGAAGGCCGCGAGCGCCTCGCCGAGGGCGCGTCGGAGCCGGCAGGGCGCCGTGATGGCGCAGCCCGCGCCCGCGAAGCACTCGACCAGCGCGAGGTCGTCCTCCGTCTGCCGGACCACGGCGCCCACCACGATCTCCTCCGGGGGCCTGGCGAGCCGGAGCCCGCCGCCCCGGCCGCGGATCGTGCGGATCAGGCCGAGGCGCCCGAGCTGGTGCACCACCTTGGTCAGGTGGTTCTCGGAGATGCCGTAGGCCCGCGCGATCTCGGCGATCGAACTCTGCCGCGGCTCGTGCAGGCCGACGTAGATCAGCGTGCGCAGAGCGTAGTCGGTGTAGCGGGTCAGTCGCATGGAGGCTCCGGGGCGGCCTTGAAGGTATATTCCTGTTGCATCTTTTCAAAGGGCGCCATAAAAGGTGCATACTAAATGCACCTTTGAGGGATGCCATGCCGAGCCCGCTCTCCGCACAGACCGTCGCCCTGGTCAAAGCCACCGTGCCGGCCCTCGAGGCACACGGCCTCGACATCACCCGGCGCATGTACGAGCGCCTGTTCCGGAACGCGGAGATCCGCGACCTCTTCAACCAGTCGCACCACGGCGAGACGGGCTCGCAGCCGAAGGCCCTGGCCCAGGCCGTGCTGGCCTACGCCCGCAACATCGACAATCTCGGGGTGCTCGCGGGCGCCGTGGAGCGGATCGCGCAGAAGCACGTCGCGCTCAACATCCTGCCGGAGCACTACCCGCACGTGGCCGACGCGCTCCTCGGCGCGATCGGCGACGTCCTCGGCGAGGCGGCCACGCCCGAGATCTGCGCGGCCTGGGGCGAGGCGTACTGGTTCCTGGCCGAATTGCTGATCGGGCGCGAGGCCGCGATCTACCGCGACCTCGCCGTCCGGCCCGGCGGCTGGAACGGCTGGCGCAGCTTCGTCGTGGAGAGCGTCCGGCAGGAGAGCGAGACGATCCGCTCCTTCGTCCTCGTCCCCGAAGACGGCGGCCCCGTGCTGCGGCACGAGCCCGGCCAGTATCTCGGCTTCCTCCTCGACCTGCCGGGGCAGGGCGTGCTGAAGCGCAACTACTCGATCTCCTGCGCGCCGAACGACCGCGCCTACCGGATCACGGTCAAGCGCGAGGGCGGCGCCGACCAGCCTGCCGGCATCGTCTCGAACTGGCTGCACGGGCAGGGCCCCGGCACCGTCCTCAAGGTGGCGCCGCCGGCCGGCGCGTTCGTGCTCGACCGGCAGACCGACGCGCCGGTGGTCCTCGTCAGCGGCGGCGTCGGCCTCACGCCGATGATGAGCATGCTGGAGACGATCGCGGCCGCGAGCCCGGACCGGCCGACTTGGTTCGTCCACGGCGCCCAGAACGGGCGCCTGCACGCCATGCGCGACCACGCCCGCGCCCTCGCGGCGAGCAACGAGAACCTCCGGCTGCACACCTTCTACGCGGAGCCCGAGGCGCAGGACCGGCCGGGCGCGCACTACGACGCGCCGGGCCTGATCACGGCGGAGTGGTTGGTGGGGCAGACGCCGCACGAGCGCGCGACCTACTACCTGTGCGGCCCCAAGCCCTTCCTCAGCGCCCTGGTGAACGGGCTGCTGCGCAGCGGCGTGCCGGCCGAGCGGGTGCGCTTCGAGTTCTTCGGGCCCGCCGACGAGCTCGTCGAGGCGCCGCGGCAGGCGGCCTGAGGCGGGTGCCTCGGTCGCGCAACCTGGGAGAGGGCGGCGAACCCGCGGCCCTCTCGCGCGTTGCGTGACTGATTGTTGGAGAACGACGATGACGACCAAGTGGATGACGTTGCCGGAGATCGCTCTGGAGCGTCACATCACGCTGCGGGAGGCCGAGGAACTGGTCGAGCAGCGCAAGTGCCCGCGCGTCTTCAAGACCGACACCACGCTCTACCTGATCTGACGTGCGAGACCCCGTGACCCGACCCGCGCCCGCCCGGCCCCGCCGCGGCGGGCTTCGTCGTCGCTGAGGATCGCCCGGATGCACGGCGCGTGGCCGGATCTCGCGAGCGACCGGGACGCGTCCGGCGCGCTCCTCGCGGCGGCGCGGGAGGCGGCCGAGGCCGCCGCCGCCCGGGCCCCGGACCTGGACCGCGACGGCGCCTTCCCGGCCGAGGACGTGGCGAACCTGCGCCGCCTCCGCCTCCTCGCCGCGCCGCTGCCCGCCGGCCTCGGCGGCGGGGGGCTCGCCGAGCCGGAAAGGGCCGGAGTGCTCCTCGAGGTTCTGCGCCTCGTCGGCTACGGCAGCCTCGCCCTCGGGCGGCTCTACGAGGGGCACGTCAACGCGCTGCAGCTCGTCCTGCGCTACGGCGACGCCGCGCAGCGGGCACGCCTCGCTGCGGACGCCCGCGCCGGGCACCTGTTCGGCGTCTGGAACACCGAGGGCCCGGAGGGGCTCGCCCTCGGCGGCGGGCCCGGCGCCCTGCGGCTGGAAGGCGCCAAGACCTTCGCGTCGGGGGCGGGCTTCGTCACCCGCGCCCTCGTCACGGCCCGGCGCGCGCCGGGCGACCCGCCGCTGATGCTGGTCGTCGGCCTTCCCGAAGGCGAGCGCGCCGACCTGTCGGCGTGGCGCGCGCACGGGATGCGGGCCTCGGCCACCGGCACGGTGGACTTCACCGGGCTGCCGGTGAGCGAGGCCGACCTCCTCGGCGGGCCGGACGACTACCACGCCGAGCCGCACTTCTCCGGCGGCGCCTGGCGGTTCGCGGCCGTCCAGCTCGGCGGGATCGAGGCCGTGCTCGACGCGTGGCGCGGGCACCTGCGCCGCACCGGACGCGGCGAGGACCCGCACCAGCTCGCCCGCCTCGGCGAGGGCGCGGGCGCCGCCGAGACCGCCCGCCTCTGGGTCGCCCGGGCCGCGGAGCGGGTCGCGGCGGGGGCCGAGCCGCCGGAGCGGACCGTGGCCTACGTCAACCTCGCGCGGCTCGCCGTCGAGCGGGCGGGGCTCGCCGTGCTGGAGCGCGCCGAGCGCTCGGTCGGCCTGCAGGGCTTCCTGCGCGACCACCCGCTGGAGCGCCTCTCGCGGGACCTCGCCACCTATCTCAGGCAGCCGGCGCCGGACCGTGCGCTCGCCCTCGCGGCCCGCCACGCCCTCGCCGCGCCGGGGCTGGCGGGGGACCTCTGGGCGGACGCCCCCTGATGCGCGCCGACGCCTTCCTGGCCGCCGCCGAGGCGCTGCCGTTCGGGAGCCTCGACGATCTCGCGGGCGAGGGCGGGCTCGTCGTGGTGGCGCCCCACCCGGACGACGAGAGCCTCGGCTGCGGCGGCCTGATCGCCGCGTGCGTCGCGAGAGGACGGGACCTGCGCCTCGTCGTGGTGAGCGACGGCGCTGGCTCCCACCCGAATTCTCGCGCCTACCCGCCGGACCGGCTCATCGCCCTGCGCGAGGCCGAGACGATCGCGGCGGCGGCCGCCCTCGGCCTGTCCGCGGAGCGCATCGCCTTCCTGCGCCTGCCCGACCGCGCGGTGCCGCGTACCGGCCCGGATGCGGAGGCCGCGGCGCGGGCGCTCGCCCGGGCGGCGGAGGATTGCGGGGCGGGCGGCCTCGTCGTGACGTGGCGGCACGATCCGCACGCCGACCACGTGGCTTCGGCCGCCATCGCCGCGCTGGCCCGCCCGCTCCGCCCCGGTCTTCGCGTCCACGCGTATCCGGTCTGGGGCTGGTCCCTGCCGCCCGGAACGGAGATCGACGAGGCGCCCCGGGGCCTGCGCCTCGACGTCTCCGCGCACCTCGCCGCGAAGGAGCGGGCGATCCGGGCCCACCGCTCGCAGGTGGAGGCCCTGATCGACGACGATCCCGAGGGGTTCCGCCTGCCCCCCGAGATGATCGCGCGCTTCCTGCGGCCCTTCGAGATCTTCCTGGAGGCCGGTCCGTGAGCTGCCGCACCGCCTCGCTGCCGCCCGCCTACTTCGCCGAACTCTACGCCGCTGATCCCGACCCCTGGCGCTTCGCCACGAGCGACTACGAGCGGGAGAAGTACGCGGCGACGCTCGCGGCGCTGCCCCGCCCCCGCTACCGCAGCGCCCTCGAGGTCGGCTGCTCGATCGGGGTGCTGACGCGCTCGCTCGCCGGGCGCTGCGACGCCCTCCTCGCCCTCGACGTGGTCCCGGCCGTCCTCGACGCGGCCCGCGCCCGCTGCGCGGACCGGAGCCATGTCCGCTTCGCGGAGTGCCGCGTGCCGGGCGCTTGGCCGGAGGGTCGCTTCGACCTGATCCTGCTCTCGGAGGTGGTCTACTACCTCGACCAGGCCGACCTCGCCGTCCTGGTCGGGCGCCTGCGCGAGGCCCTGGAGCCCGGCGGCGACCTGCTCCTCGTGCACTGGACCGGCGAGACCGACTACCCGCTCAGCGGCGACGAGGCGGCCGACAGCGTCATCCGGTGCTCGGCTGGGTTCGCCCGGGTGCTGCATCGGGCACGGGCGGAGCGATACCGGCTGGATCTGCTGCGGCGCGCAGACGGCTGAGGAGGCGCAAGCCCGCGAGCAGGCCGCGCGCCGGCGGGATGTGCCGGGGCAGCGCGTGCGGCCGCAGGGGGCGGGCCGCGAGGCGGGGGCTCGCCGCCTCCAGCGCCGCCCGGGCGAGCCCGAGGCTGGGCTCGGCCGCGACCGCCCGGGCCGTCTCGGCCGAGATCCCCAGCGCGGCGGCCGAGATCCCCCCGAACGTGCGCCCGCCCGCGTGCAGGCGCCGCAGGCGGCGGTGCGCGAGCACCCGCGCGAGGGCGCGCGGCAGGGCTTCGAGGCGGTCGTCGCAGGGGCTGTCGGGCGCCGCGCAGCGCAGGCGCATCGTGTCGGCGGCACCGCCCGGCGCACGACCCTCGAGGCGCCCCGAGGTGAGGACGACGATGTCGGGGTCGTGCCGCACCCGCAGGTTCCTCGCCCGCAGGGCGGCGGCGAGGGCGCGGTCCTCCCCGACCGGCAGCGGCGGCAGGCCGCCGACCTGGCGATAGGCGGAGAGCCGCACCGCCAGCGTCGCGCCGGATTCGGTCGCGTGGCGCGGCCAGGGGTCATGCGGCTCCGGGTCGAGCCGGGCCGCGATCTCGGTGAGGAGCGCCTCGTACTCGGCCTCCAGGCGGCCACGGGCGTGCAGGCTCTCCGGCAGGGCGGCGGCCTCGGCCGGATCGAGGGCGATGCGCCCGGCCACCGCGTCGGCCCCCGCCGCGAGGCCGGTGAGGTTGCGGGCGAGCCAGTCCGGCGCCACCCGGCTGTCGGCGTCGGTGGTCAGGATCGCGCCCTCGTCCGCCGCCTCGGCCTCGAGCCAGTCCGCCGCCGCCTCCATGGCGGCCCGGCGCGCAGTGCCGGCCGTGGCGCCGGGCATCTCGCAGGCGATCGCGCGGAGCCGGAAGGACAGGCCGGGGGTCAGGGCGGCGACGGCCGCCTCGGTGCCGTCGCGGCAATTGTTGAGGAAGAGGAGCACCCCGAAGCTGCCGGCCGCGATGCCCTCCTGGCGCGCGAGCGCGTGGAGGCAGGGACCGATCCGCTCGACCTCGTCGCGGGCCGGGATGGCGACGACCGCCCGCAAGGCCGTCATCGGCGGTAGCGGGCACGTCCGCGAGACGAGGGTTCCATCTGTGATTGTCAAGTTTCCTGCCGCAACCGCGTGGCAACGGGACGGACACGGACGATGTTCCCATCCGGTCGATGCGGCCAAACGGCCCGGCGCGCGGGCGGCCGCAGCGCGGCGGGCGGCCGGTGTCACGGGACCGTCCTGTGCGGCGCTGCAGGATCGCGACACGTGTCCCGCGGCCCGCGTTTCGAGCGATGCCCGCGGGGGCTTCCGCGCCAGACTGCCGAGCCGTTAAGTTTTCGTTAACCTTTGCTGCGCACCAATCGGGTCGGGTGCTTCGCGCCGGAAGGGGCAACATGGCTCAGCGCTTCCACTTCGATCTGACCGACGGCTACCGCACCCTGCGCGACCGGGCAGGCACGCTGGCGCCGGACGTCGATCGGGCGCTGGCCCAGGCGCTGATGGCGATCAAGGAGCTGCGCGACAGCGGGGAGCTCGCGACCCTCGGCGACGGCTGGCAGATGGTCGTGCGCGACACGAGCGGCACCGTCCGGCAGGTCTTCCTGATCCAGTGAGGGCGTCTGCGCCGCGCTTGTGGTCCATCCCGAAACTCTGACGCGTCGTCGACGTCACTGAGCAGCGAGCCTGCGCGCTGCACTCCATGCCCATGACTGCGCTTGAAGCGCAGTCATGGGCATGGAGGTCGACTGGGATCCGAACAAGAGCGCGACCAAACCGGCGGGAGCGCGGATTCGGCTTCGCGTACGCCGTCCGCGTCCTCGCCGGGCCGGTCCTGGAGCGCGTCGATGGGCGGCGCGATTACGGGGAGGTCCGCATCCAGGCGCTCGGCGAGATCGATGGTCTCCTCTACGTCATCGTGTTCACGGATCGCGAGGTCGACGGACGGCGCCTGCGCTGGATCATCTCCGCGCGGCGCGCTCATGAGAAGGAGCGGCGGCAATGACTCGGATGAGCTTGGAAGAGGCCCTGGCCCGCACGCCCGACATCGATCGGGCAAAGGTCGAGGCCGCGACGGACGAGGAGATCCTGCGGCACGCGCGCGAGGACGGCGGCGACCCGAACGCGGCCGAGGGCTGGCTGCGCATCCCGCTGCCCCGCGAGGTTCGGGCGGCGCTGAACCTGACGCAGGAGGAGTTCGCCGCGACGATCCGTGTTCCGGTCTCGACGATCCGCAACTGGGAGCAGGGTAGGACGTCGCCGGAACCGGCTGCGCGCACGCTCCTGGCGCTCATCGCGGCCGATCCCGCGCACGCCCTGAAGCTGCTGGGCGGCCGCTCAAGCGGACGTCAGGGCCGTCCACGCCGCTTCGCCTAGCCCACCACCGACTGCGTGCGGGTGATCGGAAGGCTTCAGACATCGCGACGCCCGCGAGGGCGGGCACCCCATGCGATCGCAGTGTTGGACTTGGAAGATCGATGGGCGGCCCCGAGTGTCGGGATCGGGCCGCATCCTGTTATTTGGTCGGAGTGGCAGGATTTGAACCTGCGACCCCCACGTCCCGAACGTGGTGCGCTACCAGACTGCGCTACACTCCGAAGGCCCGCGTCTCCGCCGGCGAGCGGGCTTATAGCCGGGGCTCTTCCGGCCCGCAAGCAAATCATTGCCGAGCCTCGCGCGCTTCCGCGAAGACCCGTTCAGGCGAGCCGGGCCGGCCATCCGGGCGGCAGTGCGAACAGGTCGATGCCGGCATCCGGCGCCTCCAGCGCCACCGCCCCCACGGTGCCGCCGCCGGGCTCGAGGTGGCGCATCGTCCAGGCGCCGGGTGCCGCCGGATCGTCCGCGAGCCGCAGCAGGGCCGCGGGGGCGGGCGGCAGCGAGACGCTGAAGCGCGCGAGAGGCAGGGCGAGCCCGGCTCCCACCGCCTTCACGAAGGCTTCCTTGCGGGTCCAGCAGGCCATGAAGGCGGGCATCCGCTCAGGATGGGGCCGGGCGGCGAGGGCGGCGGCCTCGTCCGGCGCGAAGTAGGTCCGGGCGACGCGGCCCGCATCCGGCATCGGGCGCAGGGCCTCGACGTCGACGCCGATCCGGCCGCCCGGCGAGACGGCCACCAGCGCCCGCGCGCCCGAGTGGGAGAGGTTGAAGTCGGGCCCCGCCCCCTCGGCCAGCGCCGGCTTGCCGCCGGGCCTCTCCGCGAAGGCGAGGTCGGCGGGCGCCCGTCCGAGGGCGCGGCCGAGGATCAGGCGCAGGGCCGCGTGGCTCGCGGCGTAGCGGTCGCGGTCGACCGGCCGCAGGAAGCGGGCCGCCCGCGCCCGCTCCTCCGTCGAGAGCACGCCGGCGCAGGCCGCGAGCGCCGGCGCGTCGAGGGCGAGATCGACGCACCAGACGCAGGCGCGCGCGGCGGGTCCCGGCTCCCGCACGGTCCATGCGTCCCCGCTCACGCCGATCCTCGCCTTCCGCGGGCGCCGCGCGGCGCGGCCGCGCGCCCGCCCTCCGGCATGGCCACGGGAGGTCGGATCGGGGCATCATGCCGGCACGGCGGCGGGGGAGGGGGCATGCGGGGAGCGGTTCGGGGGCTCGGCGTCGGGCGGGTCGCGAGGATCATCGATGGCGGCCCCTGCCGCAAGCCGCGGGGCGTGGCGTGAGCGGCAGCCCGGCCGCGCGGCTGCCCGGTTTCCGCCTGCCCGGTTTCCGCCTGCCGACCCTGCAGGATCGCGGCGCCCGCTACGCCACCTTCTTCGCCACCTACCTCTACCAGGGCCTCGTGGCGGGCTTCTCGCTGACGGCGCTCGCGAACCACCTGGCGGGCCTCGGCGTGCCCGCCTCGGAGGTCGGCCTCCACTTCGCCGTGGCCGGCCTGCCCTGGACGGTGCAGCCGATCCTGTGGGGGCCGCTGGTCGATCGGGCCGGGCGCGCCCGCATGGGCCGGCGCCGGGTCTGGGCGGTGGCCGCGCTCCTCGGGGGTCAGGTCGCCCTGGCGGGCCTGCTGCTCCTGCCGGGGCCGGAGGCGCTCGGCGCCCTCTCGCTCGTCTTCCTGCTGCACAGCCTGTCCGCGTCGCTGCTCGACACCGCCTGCGACCGTCTCGTCATGGACCACGTGCCGGAGGCCGAGCTCGGGCGGACGAGCGCCTGCACCCGCGGCGGCTTCGTGGTCGGCACGAGCCTCGGCGCTGCCCTGTTCGGCTGGACGCTCGCGGCCCAGGGCTTCTCCGCGAGCGCGGCGCTCCTCCTCGGCCTCAGCCTCGCGGCAGGGCTGCCGACCCTCCTGGTGCGCGAGGCGCCGGGCGACGCCGTCCTGTCTCTGGCCCGCGGCCCGGCCGATCCGGCCGCGCGGGCGCCGGTGCCGTTCCGCCGCTTCCTGCGGCGCCTGGTGCTGGGGCTCGGGCGGCGGCGCGCGCTGCGCCTCCTCGGGCTGTGCTTCGCCCTCGACGGGGCGCTCGCGCTGTTCGAGCTGCGCTTCGGCGTCGATCTGGTCCAGGGCTACGGCTGGGACGCGGCCGCGCTCTCGCGGCTGCAGGCGGGCCTCGCGCTGGCGGGCGGCACGCTCGGGGCGCTCGCGGTCGGGCTCTGGTCGGACCGGGCGGGGCCGCTGCCGGCGCTGCGGCGGCTCTGCGCGGCGAGCGCCGGCGCCTTCCTCATCGCGGCGGCGCTGGTCGCGGCGGGCCTTGCCGGCCCGGCGGGCCCGGCCATCCTCGGCCTCACGAACGTGCTGCCCGGCCTCCTCGTCGTCGCCCTGGTGCCGGCGCTGATGCGGGCGAGCCGGGGCCGCGTCGGCGCGGCGACCGAGTTCGAGGTCTACATGGCGACGATGAATCTCGGGGCGGTGGCGGGCGGGGCGGCCTCGGGCTTCCTCGCCCCGGTCCTGCCGCTCGGCGCCGTGGCCGCCCTCTGCGCCTGCGTGCTGGCGGGCTGCGCCCTCGTCACCGCGCGCCCGCACCTGATCCTCCGGCAGCGGAGGGACGGCGGCTGACCCGGCTCAGGCCGTGTTCCGCCCGCCGACCCGCGAGCCGCCCGCGCCGGGCCGGCGCAGGAGACAGGCCGTCAGGTAGGCGATCTCGGCGCCGGCGACGCTCCCGTAGAACAGCGCGAGGCCGGCGTACCAGGGCAGGCCGTGGCGCAGGGTCGTCACGGCCGCGACGATGGCGGCGACGAGTGCCAGCAGGGCCAGGGCCGCGAGCGGCCGGATCGCAGGGTGCAGCATTCCTCAGGCTTGCGTCGTCACGTCTCCGATGCGGAGAAGCATAGCGCGACGCTCGCGCCGAAAGTAGACGCCCGAGGTTGAAAATCGGCCGGTTTTCCGCCGTTCGTATCGAACGGTACAACTTGCGGGATGCTGTCACGCCGAGCGGTGTTGCCTCGGGCCGACGCGGGGCGGCGCGCGAAATGAGGCGCCCGCCCGCGAACGACCCGCTCGGTCCCGCGCGAAAACCTTGCGGTCAGCCGGCGTAGACGCTGCTCGCCGTCTGCGGGAATTTCTCGGCGAGCGCCCGGCGCAGCTTCTCCAGAGCCCGGTTCTCGATCTGCCGCACGCGCTCCTTCGAGATCCCGAGGCGGTGGCCCAGGGCCTCCAGAGTCGCCTGGTCCTCGGCGAGGCGCCGCTCCTGCAGGATGCGAAGCTCGCGCTCCGAGAGCACGGTCAGCGCCT
The DNA here is from genome assembly GCF_007992195.1 of Methylobacterium oxalidis. Lineage (GTDB taxonomy): Bacteria > Pseudomonadota > Alphaproteobacteria > Rhizobiales > Beijerinckiaceae > Methylobacterium > Methylobacterium oxalidis. The sequence goes on from NZ_BJZU01000056.1 coordinate 19,217, forward strand.
GCTGCAGCCAGATCAGCCGCCGCTCGCCGTCGACCGTGGCGGAGACGGTCTCGTCGGGCAGGGCGGCCCCGTCGACGAGGAAGTCCATGCGCTCGGAGGATGCCTCGCTCTCCTCGCCGACCGGCGCGTTCAGGGACATGTCCGGGCCCGACAGGCGCGCGTCCATCAGCGCCACGTCCTCGCGGGAGACGCCGATGGCGGTGGCGATGCGGCGGTGGATCTCGTCGCCGACGCGCTCCTCCGTCGATTGCATCAGGCGCGCGCGCAACCGGCGCAGGTTGAAGAACAGCGCCTTCTGGGCGGAGCTCGTGCCGCCGCGGACGATCGACCAGTTGCGCAGGATGTAGTCCTGGATCGAGGCGCGGATCCACCACGTGGCGTAGGTGGAGAAGCGCACGTCCCGCTCCGGCTCGAAGCGGGCGGCGGCCTCCATCAGGCCGACATGGCCCTCCTGCACGAGATCGGCCATGGGCAGGCCGTAGTGCCGGAAGCGGCCGGCCAGCGCGATCACGAGGCGCATATGCGCGGAGATCAGGCGGTGGAGGGCGCGCTCGTCGCGTTTGTCCTTCCAGCGGAGAGCAAGGCCACGTTCCTCCTCCCGGGCCAGGAAGGGCGCCTCCATGGCAGTCCGGATGAACTGTCGCCGGATCCCTGCAATCTCTGCCATCCCCGCCTCCGCCTCTTGGTTCGAGTGCTGTTAACGGCAGGGGCCGCACCCGAAGACGCCCTATGGCGCCGGCAGGGACCCACGCCAGGCAACCGACAACGGGGGCGCGGGCGCGAAGGTTCCGTCCTCCGCGCGGAAGAAGGCCGAGCTGGGACCAAATTCCGCCCGCGACGCCGGCGAGCCGGCCGCGCGATCGATCCCGCATAGGATCTAGGGCGCCGATGACGGCACGACGACAGGGGGACGAACGGTGTCGTGCACGGGTACGGCGCCGCGCGGCCGTCGGGCGCCGGGACGGCCTCGGAAGCCAAGAAAAAGGGCCCGGCGCTCGCGCGCCGGGCCCGGATGAGCCGGCCTCCGAGGGGTCTCCTCGCGAGGCGCCGTTCCCGGAGGCTGGCCTCAGGCCGCCTCCTCCTGCAGGTCGTCGCCGTCCGCGTCCGCCTCGGCCTCGGTCTCGCTCTTGGCGCGGCGGGGGGACTTGGCGAGGCTCTGCTCGATGAGCTTGAGGGCCTCGGTCTCGGTGATGCGATTCACCGTGGAGATCTCGCGCACGACGCGGTCGAGGGCGGCCTCGTAGAGCTGGCGCTCGCTGTAGGACTGCTCGGGCTGCGCGTCAGAGCGGTAGAGGTCGCGCACCACCTCGGTCACCGAGAGCAGGTCGCCGGAATTGATCTTGGCCTCGTATTCCTGGGCCCGGCGCGACCACATCGTCCGCTTGACGCGGGCGCGGCCGGTCAGCACGTCGAGGGCCTTCTTCACCACGTCCGGCTCGGCGAGCTTGCGCATGCCGACGCTGTTGGCCTTCGCGGTGGGCACGCGCAGAACCATCTTGTCCTTCTCGAACGAGACGACGAACAACTCCAGCTTGTAGCCGGCGATCTCCTGCTCCTCGATCGCGATGATGCGACCGACACCGTGAGCCGGATACACGACCGCTTCGCCGGTCTTGAAGCCTTGGCGGCCTGCCGTCGTCTTCTTGGCTGTGGTCATGCGAGAAGGGCCTCCAAACATGGCGCGGGCGCGCGGGATGCCGCGCCGGATCTGTCACTCCGGGGCGGGACTCCCGGTTCTTGCCGCCGACCGCGGACCCGCTACCCGAGCGGGCGCGCGAACCATCGGTTCCCTGGCGCGACCGAGCGCACGGACCACGACGAGACCGGCCACCGAAAGCAGGGCGCCTTCAGCGGTCGATCGCATGCAACCCCGTTTCCATGGAACGCCTTGGAACCGCGTCTGGCGGATGAGGGAGCACGTCAGGCACGAGCGACGGCAGACCCATTGTGTATCACAATCCGGCCGCCGAATCAAAGGATTGCCGACTGGCGCACGCACGTGCGCGGTCCCCGTGCGGACTTGTGCACGGGGAGAACGCGGCGGGCAGCATGCCCCCGGAATGCCTGCTCTGCGCCGGGCGCAGGCGCGCCGCGAGAGGGCGGTGAGCGCCGGCCCGGAGGGCGCGGACGCCCCTGGGCCGGGGCCGGAGACAGGCTCCGGGAGGGCTCAGTCCCCGGAGCCGGGATTGCCCGAGAAATGCGCCTCGAACTTGCCGCTGACGCCGTCCCACTCCTTGGCGTCGGCGGGGGCGTCCTTCTTCTGCGTGATGTTCGGCCAGCGCTTGGCGTAGTCGGCGTTGACCTTCAGCCAGGTCTCGAGGCTCGGCTCGGTGTCGGGCTTGATCGCCTCGGCCGGGCACTCGGGCTCGCAGACGCCGCAATCGATGCACTCGTCGGGGTGGATGACGAGCATGTTCTCGCCCTCGTAGAAGCAGTCCACGGGGCAGACCTCGACGCAGTCCATGTACTTGCACTTGATGCAGTTGTCGGTGACGACGTAGGTCATGAGCCGCTTTTCGTCCTCGATCCGCATCGGCGGGGCGGGTGCCGGGGCCGTCCGCCCCGTCCGCGCTCTTCCGCGCCCGACGGGCGGATGCTCGCGCTTCGAAAATTCCGTGCGGGGCCGGGTGGCCCCGATTTCGAACGGCTCTAGCCCCTGGGCGGTGTGCTGACAAGCGTGCAGGCGCCGCATCGGGCCGGAGCGTCCAGGGTGTCGCGCCCCGGCCATAGGTCCGGGCCCGGCGCGCGTCCGCCTGAGCCCGGGTTCCTGGCGCCGCGACGAAACTCCTAGGGCTCGCCCGGCGCCTCGCCGGCCTCCGCGACCTCGGCGTAGAGCCGGCGCGCCTCCGGGGCCGGCCCGCGGCGCTCGCCGAGATCGACCACGCGCACCAGCGCCGTGACGTGGGCGGCGGCCACCGTGATCACGTCGCCGACCGCGAGGCCCTTGGCCGGAGTCTCGGCCCGCCTGCCGTTCACACGGACATGGCCGTCGGTGACGAGGCGGGCGGCGAGCGAGCGGGTCTTGGCGAAGCGGGCGAACCACAGCCACTTGTCGAGCCGCTGCCGCTCCGCCTTCATGCGCCCCGGAACCTCCCGCCGTCAGCGCTTCCCGCTCTCGGACTCGAGCTGCGCCTTGAGCGCGGCGAGCTTGGCGAAGGGCGAATCGGGATCGGGCGCCCGCTCGCGCCGGGGCGGGCGCTGATCCTCGCGGGGCCCGGCCTGCCGGTTCTCGTCGCGGCGGTCGGGGCGGCCGCGGCCGCCCTCGAACCGGTCGCGGCGCCCGCCGCCCTCGCGGCGGCCCTCCGGCCGTTCGCCCTGCGGAGGCCGGCCGCGGCCCTCGCCGCCGTGCGCACGCTGGCGGTCGGGCCCGCGCTCGCCGCGGTTCTCGCCCCGGTTCTCGCCGTCCTGCCGCCGCGTCCCGTCCTGGCGGCCGCCGCCCTGGGCGGCCTCGCGCCCGCGGCCCTGCTGGCCGCGGGGTCGGTTCTGGCGCTGATGGGCCGGCCGCTGGTGGCGGTGCAGGTGCCAGACCTCGATCGCGACGGGCTCGGCGGCCTCGGCCGGGGGAGCCTCGGCGGGAGCGGGCTCGGCGCCGGTCTCGGCGGGCGTCTCGCTCGCCGCAATTCCCGTCTCGGCCGGGACGGGCTCGGCGCCCGCGTCAGGGGCGGTCGCCTCGGGAGCGGCCTCGTCCGCCGCCAGGTCGGGCGTCTCTTCGCGCGCCTCTTCGGGGAGGGCCGACTCGGAGACCTCGACGACCTCGGCGGTCTCGGGGCTCGCCGTCTCGGCCGCCGGCTCCGCCTCTCCGCCGGCCGCAGCCGCCTCGGGCTCCGCGGCCTCTGCGGTCCCGGCCGCGGCCGTCTCGGCCGGCTGGGTCTCCGCGGGAGCCCCCCCGTCGGCGGCGGCCGTGGTCTCGGCCTCCGCTGCCGGAGCCTCGGCCGCGTCGGCGCCCGCGGGCGCCTCGCTCTCCCCCGCGGCGTCGGCGAGGGCGTCGGCGCTCGGCGCCTCCTCGGCCGGCTGCCCGGCGGCGGGCCGCACCGGCTCGGTGGCGGCGGCGGGCAGCAGCGGCACGGTGATGGCGGGGCCGGGCCGGGTCTCGGCGACGTAGCCGAGCGATTTCAGGATCGAGGCGAAATCCTCGCCCGAGCAGCCGACGAGCGAGGTCATGCCGACGGTGCCGACGAAGCCGTCCCCGTCCGCCGCGCCCGCGGGCGGCTCGCCGGGCGTGGTGCCCGGCCGGTAGGCGATGGCGGGGCGGATCAGGTCGGCCAGCCGCTCCAGGATGTCGACGCGCACGGCGCGCTCGCCGCAGACGCGGAAGCCCGCCGCCCGGTAGAGGCCCTTGGCGATCTCGGTGTTCACCTTGATCGAGGTGCGGCCGGAGCCGGCCAGATGCGCGATCTCGTCGAGGCCGGGCTGGTCGAGGCCGCCGTTGCGCAGCGCCCAGAGCTGGGCCGCCAGGGTGCGCGGGGCGGGCTTGAGGAGCGCCGGCAGGAAGATGTGGTAGGCGCCGAAGCGCACGCCGTGGCGGCGCAGGGTCGCGCGGCCGTCCTGGTCGAGGCTGCGCATCTCGTGCGTGACCTTCGCGCGCTCGAGGACGCCCAGCGCCTCCACCACCTGGTAGCCGATGCCCTTGGCGAGCCCGGTCAGGTCGGCGGCGGTCTCAATCTCCGTGAGCGGCCCGAGCAGGCGCACCACGTGCGCCTTGAGCCACGCGGTGAGGCGCGCCTCGACCCGCTCGCGGGCGGGGCCCGTGAGCTGCTCGTCGGCGATCAGGCGCAGGCGCGGCTCGAACAGCTTGTCGCCGGCGACGAGCTTGGCGACGGGGTCGCCCGTCCAGCGGATCACGCCCTCGTGGCTGAGGACGAGGGAGGAATCGGCCGCGGCCGCGAAGCGCTCGGCCCGGGCCTCGATCTCGCCGGAGAGCGCCTTCTCGGCGGCGTTGCGCAGGGTCTTGGCCTCGTGGCCCTCGGCGCCCGGGTCCGGCACGAACTGGAAGCCGTGGAGATGGCCGACATGCTGTCCCTCGACGGTCACGTCCCCGCCGGGGGAGATCTGGGCTTCCAACATCGTGTTCTCTCTCAGGCGCCGCATCAGGACGCTGGTGCGCCTGTCGACGAAGCGGCTCGCGAGGCGCTCGTGCAGGGCGTCGGACAGCCTGTCCTCTACCCGACGCGTCTCGCCCTGCCAATGTTCCGGGTCCACCAGCCAGTCGGGTCTGTTGGCCACGAAGGTCCAGGTCCTCCCTTGCGCGATCCGCTGCGACAGGGCGTCGATGTCGCCGTCCGTCCGGTCGATCATGGCGACGTGGCGGGCGAACCAGTCGTCGGGGATGCGCCCCGCCATGCCCCGCATCAGGAATCGGTAGAGCTGCGCCACGAGGTCGGCGTGGGTCTGGGGGTGGACCTTGCGGTAATCGGGCACGCCGCAGACGTCCCACAGGCGCTGCACCGCCTTGGTGCCGGTGGCGAGGTCGCGGATGTCGTCCTCGCGCATCAGGATCTCGAGCGCCTGCTGGTCCTCGCCCATCGGCGCGCGGGTCAGCCCGTTCTCGCGCGGGTGCTCGTCGAGGGTCTCGCGCAGGGCGTCGAGGCTGTGGAAGCTGAGGTCGGGGTTGCGCCACTGCAGCATCCGCACCGGATCGAAGCTGTGGCTCTCGATGGCCTCGACCATCTCGGCGTCGAAGGGCTGGCAGCGCCCCGTCGAGCCGAAGGTGCCGTCCGAGAGGTGGCGCCCGGCACGTCCCGCGATCTGCCCCATCTCGGCGGGCGTCAGCTTGCGGAAGCGGGTGCCGTCGTACTTCCAGTTGGCGGCGAACGCCACGTGGTCGACGTCGAGGTTGAGGCCCATGCCGACCGCGTCGGTGGCCACGAGGTAGTCGACGTCGCCGGACTGGTAGAGCTCCACCTGCGCGTTGCGGGTGCGCGGCGAGAGGGCGCCGAGCACCACCGCCGCGCCGCCGCGCTGGCGCCGGATCAGCTCGGCGATGGCGTAGACCTCCTCCGCCGAGAAGGCCACGATGGCGGTGCGGCGGGGCAGGCGCGAGAGCTTCTTCTCGCCGGCGAAGCTGAGCTGCGACAGGCGCGGGCGCGTCGTCGTGCGCACGCCGGGGATCAGCGATTCTACCAGAGGTTGCATCGTCGCCGAGCCGATCAGCAGCGTCTCCTCGCGGCCGCGCTGGTAGAGCAGGCGGTCGGTGAAGACGTGGCCGCGGTCCATGTCGGCGGCGAGCTGGATCTCGTCGATGGCTACGAACGCCACGTCGAGGTCGCGCGGCATGGCCTCGATCGTGGCGATCCAGTAGCGCGGCCGGTCCGGCTTGATCTTCTCCTCGCCGGTGACGAGGGCGACCTTCTCGGGGCCGACCCGGGCGACGACGCGCAGGTAGACCTCGCGGGCGAGGAGCCGCAGCGGCAGCCCGATCATCCCGGTCGGGTGCGCGAGCATCCGCTCGATCGCGAGGTGGGTCTTGCCGGTGTTGGTCGGCCCGAGAACCGCCGTGACGCCGCGCGCGCGGGCCTGCGGTGGAAGGGAACGGCGGCTCATCAGGGCGGGGCGGTCCTTCGGCGGGGCGGCCGGTGGTGCGCCGTGGGCGTCGGGGAGAGGTCGCGGGAGGGGCGCTCAGTAGCCCCGGTGCCGGGGGACGGGCGAGCGCGCCCCGCGCGGAGGCGGAGCCTCATATGGGGCCGCCTCGCCCGTTCCGCCACTCCCCTCGGCGCCCGTCCCGCCGCCCCCGGAGAGGCCCGGAACCCCGTAGATGTCGATTCTCACGGAGGGGCGCGGGCCCGCGAGGTCGGCGCAGAGCGTGTCGGGCGTGGCGGTGAGCGGGCCGCGCCGGGGCGGACGGCCCTCGACCACCTGCGCCGAGGAGTAGGCGTTGCCGCCGCAGGCGCTGTCCGCCTCGAGCGGCGCGGCCCGGGCCGGCAGGAGGGCCCCGAGCCATGCGCCGGCGAGCGCGCCGAGGAGGGCGGCGGTCAGGCCCGGCGCAGAGGGCATCGGGGGCGCCTCAATCCTGCCCGGCGAGGCTCGCGACGGCGGCCGGCTCGGCCGGCGCCGCGGCGGTGGCGGCCGCGGTCGAGGAGGCGGCCCGCGTCCAGCGCGTCGCCTCGATGATGTTGGTGCCGATCGTGGTGCGCACCGAGATCCGCATCGGCAGCAGCACCCGCGTGCCCTCGACCGGCGCGAGCCAGACCGACATGTCGCGGTTCTCCTCCATGAAGCGCACGCCCGGCCGGTCCGGCCGGTGCCCGGCGATGGCCTGGTAGCGCGCGTTGCAGACGAGGACGGGACCGGAATAGCCCGGCTTCTCCACCGCCCGGGTCTCGGCGTAGCTCAGCACCACGTTGAAGCGGGTGGCGCCGTCGAAGACCGGCAGGGTGCGGTTGCAGTTCTCGGGATCGGTGAGCTCGCCCGTCGCGCGCGCCGGCATCAGGAGGGCGCTCGCCGGGTCCATGACGCCGCGCTTGTTGGCGGCGGTCACGGGCACGCGGTCGCCCATGTCGATCAGCGGCGGCGTCACCTCGGACTGGGTGACGTTGCCGCGCGCCAGCGCCATGCGCACCGCGATGCCGGAATTCGACGTGCGGGTGGCGATCGAGAAGGTGCTCGGCTGCGGGCCCGCGCTGAGCACGCCGCTGGAGCGGGCCGAGCCCATGCCGCCCGTGATGGCGCCGACGAGGCCGGTCAGCGTCGCGGAGACGTCCACGCGGTAGCGCTGGCCCTCGAAGGCGCCGGAGAGATGCGCCGTGCCGATCGGCAGCCCGGCGAGGACGACGCCGTAATCGACCGTCACGCTCGCGGGCGCGGCCTTCGGGGCGCGGGGGCGCGCCTCGGCGGCACCGGTCCCGGCGGCGGCGAGCAGGCAGAGGGCCGCCGCGATCCGCTGACGGGCCGGCTTCACCGGAATGGAGGGCGTGGCGCACATGGTCCGGACTCGACATCCTCAAACGCTCGCGCCGGCGCGGGGCTCGGCCCTCGGCACGACGGTAGCGTTATCCCTCCCGCATGGTTAACAGAGCGTTCGGCCGCCGCCAGTGCCGCGAAGGGCACAGCGGCGGCCCGCTTTCGCCTTGACGGCGCGCGGCCCCTTCGCCTATAGGCTCGCGCCTTCAACAGGACTCCGCTGGACCTGGAATCACGCTTGGGCGAGGCCCGCGGCGAGCGCCGCGCCGGCTGTCAGGGTCCGAGTTATGACCGCCCACGGAACGATACGGGATTGTTTGCTATGTCGCGCCGCTGCGAACTCACGGGCAAGGCCGTGCAGGTCGGCCACCTCGTGAGCCACTCGAACCGCAAGACCAAGTGCCGGTTCCTGCCGAACCTGTGCAACGTCACCCTGACCTCGGACGCCCTCAACCGCCGCGTCCGTCTGCGCGTCACCGCGCACGCCCTGCGCTCGGTGGAGCACCGCGGCGGCCTCGACGCCTTCCTCGTGAAGGCCCGCGAGATCGAGCTGTCCCAGACCGCCCGCCTCCTGAAGCGCGAGATCCAGAAGAAGCTCGCCGAGACCGAGACCCAGGCCGCCGCCTGAGGCTCTTAGGCCGCCGCCTGAGGCTTCAAGGCGCCGCCTGAGGCCGCGAGGCGCCGGCCTCCCGGCCGGTCCGCATCGTCCACTCGTCCCGAAGGCCGCCGCACGCGAATACGTGCGGCGGCCTTCGCGCGTTCCCGGAAGCGCGACAGCCTCCCTCTCCCGTTCGGGAGAGGGTCGGGGTGAGCGG
>NZ_BJZU01000057.1 GCF_007992195.1 Methylobacterium oxalidis
CGGGAGAGGTGGGCCCCGGCTCCGCCGGCGCTCACCTGAAACGATCCGTCGCGGGTTCTCTCCCGTACCGCAGAGGCGGGAGCCGGGCCTTGACGCCGCCGAACGCATTCTTTACCGATCGGTACACACAGTTCCGATCGGTAAGCCACACGAGGCGATCCATGTCCGAGACGCGACCCCCGCTCCCGCCCTTCACCCGCGAGACCGCCATCCGGAAGGTCCGCGCCGCCGAGGATGCCTGGAACGGGCGCGATCCCGAGCGGGTCTCGCTCGCCTACACGGTCGACAGCCGCTGGCGGAACCGGGCGGAGATCTTCGAGGGGCGCCCGGCGATCGTGGCGTTCCTGACGCGCAAGTGGCAGCGCGAGCACGAGTACCGGCTGATCAAGGAGATCTGGGCGCACGCCGACGACCGCATCGCCGTGCGCTTCGCCTACGAGTTCCACGACGAGGCGGGCGCCTGGTTCCGCGCCTACGGCAACGAGAACTGGGAGTTCGACGGCAACGGCCTGATGCGCGTGCGGCACGCCAGCATCAACGACCTCGCGATCCGCGAGTCCGACCGGGTGTTTCGCTGGGACCGGTCCGGCCCGCGCCCGGCCGACCATCCCGGCCTGACCGAGCTCGGCCTCTGAGGCGCCGAGGCTTCCCGTGGCCCGCACCGTCAACGAGCGCCCCGACGCGGTCGCCGCCCTCGCCGAGGTTTTTCGCGAGTACGGCTACGAGGGCGCGAGCCTGTCGGTGATCGCGGCCCGCACCGGCCTCGGCAAGGGCAGCCTCTACCACTTCTTCCCCGGGGGGAAGGAGGAGATGGCGGGGGCGGTGCTCGCCGAGATCGAGGGCTGGTTCGAGCGGGCCGTCTACGCGCCCTTGCGCGAGGAGGCCGACGCGCCGGCCGCGATCCGCCGGATGTTCCGGGAGACGGACGCCTATTTCCGCTCGGGCCGGCGGGTCTGCCTCGTCGGGGCCTTCGCCCTCGGCGAGGTGCGCGACCGCTTCGCCGCCCGCATCGACGGCTACTTCGCCGCCTGGCGCGACGCCCTGGCGGGCGCCCTCCGACGGGCAGGGCACGGCGAGCCGGAGGAGGCCGCCGAGCACGTGGTCTCGGCGATCCAGGGCGCCCTCGTCCTCGCCCGGGCGGTGGACGACCCGGCCGTGTTCGTGCGGGCGCTCCGACGCCTCGAGACCGGGCTCGGCCTGCCGGCGCCGGGCGCCTAGCGGCGCCCGGCGGCGGCGCGGATCGGGGCCCGGACGGGTGCCGGCGCCCCGTCCTCCTCGAACAGCTCCGCGAGCTTCTCGGTCATGGCGCCGCCGAGCTCCTCGGCGTCGATGATGGTGACGGCGCGCCGGTAGTAGCGCGTCACGTCGTGGCCGATGCCGATGGCGAGGAGCTCCACGGGCGAGCGCGTCTCGATGTCCTCGATCATCCAGCGCAGGTGCCGCTCGAGGTAGTTGCCGGCGTTGACCGAGAGGGTCGAGTCGTCGACCGGCGCGCCGTCCGAGATCACCATCAGGATCTTGCGCTGCTCGGGCCGGGCGAGCAGGCGCTTGTGCGCCCAGTCGAGGGCCTCCCCGTCGATGTTCTCCTTGAGGAGCCCCTCGCGCATCATCAGGCCGAGGTTCTTGCGCGCGCGCCGCCAGGGCGCGTCGGCGGCCTTGTAGACGATGTGGCGCAGGTCGTTGAGGCGCCCCGGCGAGGCGGGCTTTCCGGTCGCGAGCCAGGCCTCGCGGGACTGGCCGCCCTTCCAGGCGCGGGTGGTGAAGCCGAGGATCTCGACCTTCACGCCGCAGCGCTCCAGCGTGCGCGCCAGGATGTCGGCGCAGGTGGCCGCCACGGTGATCGGTCGCCCGCGCATCGAGCCCGAATTGTCGAGGAGCAGGGTGACGACCGTGTCGCGGAAGTTCGTGTCCTTCTCCTGCTTGAAGGAGAGGGGCTGGAACGGGTCGATCACCACGCGCACGAGGCGGGCCGGATCGAGCTGGCCCTCCTCCAGGTCGAAGTCCCAGGCGCGGTTCTGCTGGGCGAGCAGGCGCCGCTGCAGGCGGTTGGCGAGGCGGCCGACGACGCCCTGCAGGTGGGCGAGCTGTTTGTCGAGGTAGGTGCGCAGCCGCGCGAGCTCGTCCGCGTCGCAGAGTTCCTCGGCGTGGATGATCTCGTCGAAGCGCGGGTTGAACACCTTGTAGTCGGGGCCCCGCTGCTCGTTCGCGCGCTGGCTCGGCGGCCGCCAGGATTCGGAGGCCTCCTCCGAGTCGGCGTCCTCCGAATCCTCGGGCATCTCGCCGGACGGCGCGTCGGCGGATTCGGTGGCGCCCTCCTCGATGTCGTCGGAGGCCTCCTCCGTCGTCTGGACCTCGGCCCGGTCGCCCTGGCTCTGTTCCTCGGCCTCGCCCTCCTGGGGGCTCTGCTCCTCGTCCTGGGCCTCGTTCTTGTCCTCGTTCTCCTCGTCCTCCGGGTCGAACGGGGTCTCGTCGGCCATGTCGAGGGAGGAGAGGAGGTCGCGCACCGAGCGGGCGAAGGCGCGCTGGTTCTCGAGCGAGCCGATGAGGCCGTCGAGGTCCTTGCCGGCCTTGTCCTCGATATGGTCGCGCCAGAGCTCGACGATCTTGCGGGCGGCGGGGGGCGGGGCCTGCCCGGTCAGGCGCTCGCGCACCATCAGGGCGACCGCGTCCTCCATCGGTGCGTCGGCCCGGTCGGTGATCTGCTCGTACTTGCCGCCGCGGTGGTAGCGGTCCTCCAGCATCGCCGTGATGTTGCTGGCGACGCCCGCCATCCGGCGCGAGCCGATCGCCTCGACGCGGGCCTGCTCCACGGCGTCGTAGACGGCGCGGGCGGCGGAGCTCTCGGGCGCCAGGCGCCGGTGCACGGCCGCGTCGTGGCAGCCGAGGCGCAGGGCCATCGCGTCGGCGTTGCCGCGCAGCACCGCCACGTCCGCGGCCGAGAGCTTGCGCGGCGGCTCGGGCAGGCGCGCCTTGTCGCCGGTGAGCGCCGGCCGGTCGGTGGCGTAGGTGACCTCGACCTCGGAGCGCCGCGCGATGGCGCGCAGGCACCCGGCGACCGAGCGCTTCAGGGGTTCGGCGACGGGCTCGCGGCGCTCGCCGGGCTTGCGGTTCGAGATGGACACGCGGCTACTGCTTCACCGAATCGAGGTCGAAGGGGCGCTCGAGGATGTCGTCCCAGGTGTAGGGACACTCCGCGGGCAGGGATCTCGGCGCCCGTTTCATCTGTCGGGCGGCGCCGAGGCGAGCCAGCCGGAAGGCATCGAGGCGCACCTCGTCGAGGCTCGACTTGAGGCCCGGGCTCTTCCGCATCTGGATCAGAGCCCGCTCGCGATGCTCGGCGATGCTGAGAGCCCAGCTCCGGCTGCGCCGTTCGGGCTGATGATCCCATTTCAGCATATGAAGAAGGATGATCTCGACGGCGCTCTGAAGCCGGTAATACTCGCTCAGGCCCACGTCGCTCAGCTCCTCGGCGATGTTGTCGAGGTCAAGCAGCGCCACCTCACCGGCGCGGAGCAGGGCGACCTGCTCCTGCACCCAGGTGTAGAGGTCGTCCGCGTGGCGCGTGCGGCCGTCGGCGGAGGGGGCCGCCGGGGCGTCCTCGCGCGTCGGGGCCGGGTGCGCCATCGCGTCCTCCATGCCGGCTCAGCTGAGCGCGACGTTGACGGCGCTCTCCGGCAGCTCCTTGCCGAAGGCGCGCTGGTAGAACTCGGCCACCAGCGGCCGCTCCAGCTCGTCGCACTTGTTGAGGAAGGTGACCCGGAAGGCGAAGCCGATGTCGCGGAAGATGTCGGCGTTCTCCGCCCAGGTGATCACCGTGCGCGGGCTCATCACGGTCGAGAGGTCGCCGTTCATGAAGGCGTTGCGGGTCAGGTCCGCCACGCGCACCATCCGGTTGACCGTGTCGCGGCCCTGCTCGCCCCGGTAGTGGGTCGCCTTGGACAGGACGATGTCCACCTCGCGGTCGTGCGGCAGGTAGTTGAGCGTCGTCACGATCGACCAGCGGTCCATCTGGCCCTGGTTGATCTGCTGCGTGCCGTGGTAGAGGCCCGACGTGTCGCCGAGGCCCACCGTGTTGGCGGTGGCGAACAGCCGGAAGGCCGGGTGGGGGCGGATCACCCGCTTCTGGTCGAGGAGCGTCAGGCGGCCCGAGACCTCCAGCACGCGCTGGATCACGAACATCACGTCCGGGCGGCCGGCATCGTACTCGTCGAAGACGAGCGCGACGTTGTTCTGCAGCGCCCAGGGCAGGATGCCGTCCTGGAAGGCGGTGACCTGCTTGCCGTCCTGCAGGACGATCGCGTCCTTGCCGACGAGGTCGATGCGCGAGACGTGGCTGTCGAGGTTGATCCGCACGCAGGGCCAGTTCAGGCGCGCGGCGACCTGCTCCACGTGGGTCGACTTGCCGGTGCCGTGGTAGCCCGTGATCATCACGCGGCGGTTGCGCGCGAAGCCCGCCAGGATCGCCAGCGTGGTCTCCCGGTCGAAGATGTAGTCCGGGTCGAGATCCGGGACGTGCTCCTCGGCCTCCGAGAAGGCGGGCACCTTGAGGTCGATGTCGATGCCGAAGACCTCGCGCACGGAAACGGTCCGGTCGGGCAGCGAGGCGGGCGTGTCGTCAGAAAGCATACGGGACCTCGTCGGGGCGGGCGCCCGCGCCACGCGCGGAGCCTCGCGGATGTCTCACGGCTCGAGCCCGCCGCCCTCTCGCGGCAGACGGGCCCGGCCCTCCTTAATCGCCGGCGCCGCGCGACGCCACCGGGCTTGCGAGCCCGGCATATAGGGTGTCGCGCGCCGTTTGGCGCCTCCCCCGCGCGCAGGGCAGGCCCCGGGACGGGCTCGCCGCGTGCATCCTTCGTGCCGGACGCCTCAGCAGAGCCCGGCCGCCCGCAGGGTGTCGTGGGCCCGGATGATGTCGCGCAGGCGCTCCTCGAAGGAGCGGTCGCCGCCGTTGGCGTCCGGGTGGAAGCGCTTCACCAGCACCTTGTACTGCGCCTTGATGGCGGCCGGATCCGCGGTCTCGTCGAGGCCGAGCACGTCGAGGGCCCGGCGCACGGCGCCCGAGAGGCGCGGGCGCTGCGGCTCCGCCTTGGCGCGGCGGGCGGTCTCGCCGACGCCCTCCGCCCGCAGGATGCCCAGCGGGTCGACGTAGGCCCAGTCCCGCGGCGGCTCGGTCTTGCGCTTCGTGCCCGCGGCGGCGCCGTTCGCGCCCATCGCCCAGGTCGGCCGGTGCCCGATGATCGCGTCCTTCTGGTAGGCCTGGACGGCGGCGTCGTTCATCCCGTCGAAGTAGTTGTAGGCGGCGTTGTAGGCGCGCACGTGGTCGATGCAGAAGCGCCAGTACTGCCCTTCCGCCTTGCGGCCCTTGGGCGCCCGGTAGAGGCCCGGATGCGTGCAGCCGGGGGTGTCGCAGGCGGGCTCGGCCGACTTCGGCTCGTCGCAGGACGGCTTGATGCGGATGCTGTCGAACAGGCGCGAGTTGAGATCCATGGCAGGGCGATTATGAGGGGGCGGACCGGAGACACAAGGGCGGCGGGCCTGATGACGCATGCGGACATCGGGGCTTGACGCGCCGCCCGAGCGCACGAGTCGCTCCGGAGCGGGAGAGTGGTATGCCTGAGGGCGGCACGCTGAGGGACTGGATCGCCGCGACGCTCGCCGCGGAGCTCGCGCCGACGCATCTCGACGTGGTGGACGAGTCCCACCTCCACGCCGGCCACGCGGGCTGGCGCGAATCGGGCGAGACCCATTTCCGCCTCGACGTGGTCTCGGCGGCGTTCGAGGGGAAGAGCCGGGTGGAGCGCCACCGGCTCGTCAACGGTCTTCTGGACGGCGCGTTCAAGCGCGGCCTGCACGCGCTGGCGGTGCGGGCGCGCACCCCCGCCGAGGCGGCCTAGGACGAGGCCGTTCCGGGCGCTGTTTCCATGCACGAGAGATGGTGATCGTGGCGCTCCAGTGCACCCCCCACATCGCCATCGACGAGGCGGAACTGGAGGAGAGCTTCGTGCGCGCCTCCGGCCCCGGCGGGCAGAACGTCAACAAGCTCTCCACCGCCGTGCAGCTGCGCTTCGACGTGCGCCGCTCGGCCTCGCTGCCCGACGCGGTGGCGGTGCGCCTGATGCGGCTGGCCGGGCGGCGGCTGACGGGCGACGGCGTCCTCGTCATCACGGCCCAGCGCTTCCGCACGCAGGAGCGCAACCGGGCCGACGCCCGCGAGCGCCTCGCCGCGATGGTGGCGGAGGCGGCGGTGCCGCCGACCCCGCGCCGGGCCACGCGGCCCACCCTCGCCTCGAAGAAGCGCCGCCTGGAGGAGAAGACGCGCCGCGGCGCGGTCAAGCGCCTGCGCGGGAGCGGGTCGGAGGAGTAATCTCGCCCTGGGTCAGGCCTCCGTGACGGCGTGGAGGAGCTTGGCGGTCGGCGCTGCGTCCGGCGCCGGGGAGTTGCCGGCGATCAGGTGGCTGCCGGGCCTCGCGAGGGCGAGGCCCGTCGCGATCACGGCCAGCACCGCCGCCAGCACCGCCGGGAACAGGAAGGCGCTCTCGCCGTAGCGCATCTGCAGGGCGCCCCCCACCACGGCGCCGGTGCTCAGCGCTCCCCAGAGCGGGGCCTGGATCCAGAAGGACGGGTTCGGCTTGTGCAGGATCAGGTTGGCGAGCCCCGTGCCGAACCGGACCACGGCGCCCGTCACGTAGGTCAGCGCGATGCTGTTGCCGTTGGCGTCTTGGAGCGTCGCGTTCTGCAGGCCGAGGGCCAGCACGATCGGGTAGGCGTGCAGCGGGAACGAGAAGGTGCCCCAGGGGCTGACCAGCCCGACCGCCAGGAGCGCCGCCTCGATCGAGAGCAGGACCGGCAGGCGCCAGGGCCCGACCGCGGCCGCGATCAGCGTGCCGAGGAAGGCGCCGAAGCAGAAGACGAGGATCGTCGTGCAGACGCGGGCGACGTTCTCCCAGTCGGAGGTCGCCACCGAGACGCCGAAGCGGGTGGTGTTGCCCGACATGAAGGACATGAAGAGCTGGGAGTATTCGAGGAAGCCGATCGAGTCCGCGCAGCCCGCGAGCCCCGCGAGCGCGAGGGCCAGGGGAACGCGCGTCTTCGCGCTCGCCGGAAACGACTTGTCCTCGACCTGTGCCATCGATCCCCCCGCCTGCGCCGCCCCCCTTACGGGCGGCGTCTCCCCGAACGGCCAGGCCGCTTAACCGGCGAAGCTCGGCTGGGTTGCGGCGCGTCGGCGGATTCCGGGCCTTCTCACGCAACCGTGTCCGGGAGCCCGAGCACGACGACGCGGCCGGGCACGCCCCGGCCGTTCTGGCGGCGGATCGCGCCCTCGGCGAAGTGCCGGGGCGCGAGGCCCGCCGCCGCGGCCGCCGCCAGCACCTCCGCGTCGGAATGGGCGTAGCGCCCGTC
The DNA here is from genome assembly GCF_007992195.1 of Methylobacterium oxalidis. Taxonomy (GTDB): domain Bacteria; phylum Pseudomonadota; class Alphaproteobacteria; order Rhizobiales; family Beijerinckiaceae; genus Methylobacterium; species Methylobacterium oxalidis. The sequence goes on from NZ_BJZU01000057.1 coordinate 7,402, forward strand.
CTCGCCGATCGTGACGCCCGGGCCGCCGTGCGACTGCACCGTGAAGGCGCAGAGGCCCGCCGGCGCGAGGGCCCGGGCGACGGCGGCGAGGACCGGCCGCAGGTCGCCGAGGTAGATGAAGACGTCGGCCGCCACCGCGAGGTCGAGCGAGCCCGGCTCCGTCCCGGCGAGCGCGTCCGCCAGGTCGCCCGAGACGAGGCCGTGGTAGAGGCCGCGCCGCTCGGCCCGCGCCAGCATCCGGGGCGAGAGGTCGACGCCGTCGAGGCGGCCGACGCGGCCGGCGAGCGCGGCGCCCATCAGGCCCGTGCCGCAGCCGAGGTCGAGCGCGCGCGCGAAGCGTCGCTCCGGGCCGGCCACGGCGTCGAGGGCCGCCCGCAGCATCTCGGGGCCGCGATAGCCGAGGTCGCCCACGAGGTGGCGCTCGAAGCGCGCGGCGTAGCCGTCGAACAGGGCCCGCACGTAGGCCGGGGAGATCGCCGCGAGCCGGTCCCCGACGCCGAGCTGCGCGAGGCGCAGCCGGCTGCCGAGCCGGTCCTCGGGGTCGAGGTCGAGGGCGTTGGCGTAGGCGCCGAGCGCGCCCTGCAGGTCGGCGGGCGACCGGCTCGCGGCGTGCAGCGCCTCCCGCGCCCGGCCGAGCAGCAGCCAGGCCGGGGCGAAGCGCGGCGCGAGGTCGAGGGCCTGCTCGGCCATCTCGGCGGCGCCGCGCGCGTCGCCCTCCGCCAGGCAGGCCTCGGCGTAGGCGTAGCGGCGGTCGGCGAGGAGGTCGCCGGAGGAGTGCTGGGAGGGCATGGGTGGGCCGGGGATGCGATGCGGTGCCGGTGCGGTCCCGCGCCCTATATCACCGCCCCGATGCCGTTACGCGCCAGCGATCTCCTCACCCTCACCCGCGAAGGGCTCTACTGCCCGCTCGGCCGCTTCCACGTCGACCCGACCTGGCCGGTGCCCCGCGCGCTGATCACCCACGGCCACGCCGACCACGCCCGCTCGGGCCACGGCAGCGTGCTCGCCACGCCCGAGACCCTGCGGATCATGGCCGTGCGCTACGGCGAGGATTTCTGCGGCACCCGGCAGGAGGCGCGGCTCGGGGAGCCGATCCGCGTCGGCGGCGTCACGGTGCGCTTCGCGCCCGCCGGCCACGTGCTCGGCTCAGCCCAGATCGCGATCGAGGCCGAGGGCGTGCGCGTCGTCGTCTCGGGCGACTACAAGCGGGCGCGCGACCCGACCTGCCTACCCTTCGAGGTGGTGCCCTGCGACGTGTTCATCACCGAGGCGACCTTCGGCCTGCCCGTCTTCCGGATGCCCGACACGGGCGGCGAGGTCGCCAAGCTCCTCGAATCCGTGGCCCTGTTCCCGGAGCGCGCCCACATCGTCGGCGCCTACGCGCTGGGCAAGGCGCAGCGCGTGATGGCGCTGCTGCGGGAGGCGGGCTACGACCGGCCGATCTACCTGCACGGCGCCATGGAGCGGCTGACCAAGCTCTACAAGCGCGAGGGCATCGCCCTCGGGGAGACCCCGAAGGTGGTGGCGGCCGAGCGGGGCGGGCTGCACGGCGCGATCGTGCTCTGCCCGCCCTCCGCGATCCAGGACCTGTGGTCGCGCAAGTTCCCCGACCCCGTCACCGCCTTCGCCTCGGGCTGGATGCGGGTGCGGGCGCGCGCCCGCCAGAAGGGCGTCGAGCTGCCCCTCGTCATCTCCGACCATTCCGACTGGCCGGACCTGTGCCGCACCATCCGGGAGACCGGCGCCGAGGAGGTCTGGGTGACGCACGGGCAGGAGGACGCCCTCGTCCACTGGTGCGGCCTGCAGGGCATCCGGGCCAAGCCCCTGCACCTCCTTGGCTACGGCGACGACGACGCCGAGGCGGCCCCCGCGCCCGAGGCCGCGGAGGCGCAGGCGTGAACGACTTCGCCCATCTCCTCGACCGCCTCGCCTACGAGCCGCGCCGCAACGCCAAGCTGCGCCTCCTGCAGGATTACTTCTCGCACACGCCCGACCCCGAGCGCGGCTACGCGCTCGCCGCCATGACCGGCGGCCTGACCTTCCGGGAGGCGAAGCCCGCCCTCATCCGCGGCCTCGCGGAGGAGCGGGTCGACCCGACGCTGTTCCGCCTCTCGCACAACTACGTCGGCGACCTCGCCGAGACGGTCTCCCTGATCTGGCCCGCCCCCGGCGGGGAATCGGGCGCGGGTCCCCTCTCCCGTCCGGGAGAGGGAC
>NZ_BJZU01000058.1 GCF_007992195.1 Methylobacterium oxalidis
CGGGAGAGGTGGGGTGGCCCCGGCCACAACAACCCGCCCCCTCACGTGCCCAGCCTCGCCGAGGTGGTCGAGACGCTCGGCCGGACCCGCAAGGCCGACCTGCCGCGCCACCTCGCCACCTGGCTCGACGCCCTCGACGAGACCGGGCGCTGGGCGCTCCTCAAGCTCGTCACCGGGAACCTGCGCGTCGGCGTCTCTGCCCGGCTCGCCAAGACCGCGGTCGGGGCGCTCGGTGGCCACGAGGCCGACGCGGTCGAGGAGGTCTGGCACGGGCTGGAGCCGCCCTACGCGACGCTGTTCGCCTGGGTCGAGGGGCGGGCCGAGCGGCCCGAGACCCTGAACCCGGCCCCGTTCCGGCCGCCCATGCTCTCCCACCCGATCGAGGAGGAGGCCGATCTCGACCGGCTGGAGCCGGAGGCGTTCTCGGGCGAGTGGAAGTGGGACGGCATCCGCGTCCAGCTCGTCGGCGGCCGCGACCGGGAAGGCCGCCAGGTCGCCCGCATCTACTCGCGCACCGGCGAGGACATCTCGGGCGCCTTCCCGGACCTCGCCGAGGCGGTCACCTTCTCGGGCGCCCTCGACGGGGAACTCCTGATCCTGCGCGAGGGCCGGGTGCAGAGCTTCAACGTGCTGCAGCAGCGCCTCAACCGGAAGGGGGTGACGGCCAAGCTGCTCGAGGAGTTCCCGGCCCACGTGCGGGCCTACGATCTGCTCGCGGCGGGCGGCGAGGACCTGCGCCCGCTACCCTTCGCCGAGCGCCGGGCCCGGCTCGAGACCTTCGTCGCGCGGCTCGACCACGCCCGCATCGACATCTCGCCGCTCGTGCCCTTCGCGACCTGGGAGGCCCTCGCCGCCGCCCGCGCCGACCCGGCCTCCGTCGGCGCGGGCCTGGATGCCGACGCCATCGAGGGCGTGATGCTCAAGCGCCGCAACAGCGCCTACCTGCCGGGCCGGCCGAAGGGACCCTGGTGGAAGTGGAAGCGCGAGCCCCACCTCGTCGACGCCGTGATGATGTACGCCCAGCGCGGCCACGGGAAGCGCTCGTCCTACTACTCGGACTACACGTTCGGCGTCTGGCGGGACCGGCCGGAGGGCGGCGCGGAGCTGGTGCCGGTGGGCAAGGCCTATCACGGCTTCACGGATGCCGAGCTGATGAAGCTCGACCGCTACGTCCGCAACCACACCACCAAGCGCTTCGGCCCCGTGCGCGAGGTCGCCTACGGCCCGGACGCGGGCCTCGTCCTGGAGATCGCCTTCGAGGGCGTGCAGCGCTCGACGCGGCACAAATCCGGGGTCGCCATGCGGTTCCCCCGCGTCAGCCGCATCCGCTGGGACAAGCCGCCGGCCGAGGCGGACCGGATCGAGCTTCTGGAGCGCATCCTGGCCCGCGGCGAGCGCGAGATCGCGCCGGGCGCGGGCCTGACCGGGGAGGGGACATGAGCCGGGGCCGGATCGGGAGCATCGAGGGTTTCTCGGCAGGCGAGGTCCGGCGGCGGGCCGGTGCGACGCTCACCGTCGCCACGCCCGGTCCCGGCTTCACGGACGTCACGGACGCCGTCGCCGGCTTCCTCGCCCGCAGCGGCGTGACGGACGGGTTCGTCACGGTGTTCTGCCGCCACACCTCGGCCTCCCTGACGATCCAGGAGAACGCCGACCCGGACGTCCGCACCGACCTGATGACGGCCCTCGACCATCTCGCCCCGCGCCACGCCGGCTACGTCCACGGCGCGGAGGGGCCGGACGACATGCCGGCCCACATCCGCACCCTGCTGACGGACGCGAGCCTGACGATCCCGGTCATCGGCGGCCGGCTCGCGCTGGGGACGTGGCAGGGCATCTACCTGATCGAGCACCGCGACCGGCCGCACCGCCGGGAGATCGCGCTGGCGGCGGTCGGGGCGTGAGAGGGTTCGGGCGCGTCGCGAGCAGGGTCGGGGGCCCCCGGGCAGCGTTCATCCGGGGGAGCCGCGCGGCCTGGCTGGCCTTCTGATCGTTCGCCCGGCTAGCTCAGATCGAGCGCCCGCAGCGCGCCGGCGACCCGCTGCCGTGCCGCCTCGGGGAGCGGCAGGATCGGGCGCGGGGGCGCGGCGTGGCAGAGCCCCATGAGGTCGGCGCAGGCGTAGACCACCCGCAGGCTGGAGAACGCCCGGAACAGGTCCCAGAGCGGCCGCATCCGCGCGTCGAGCCGCCGCGCCTCGGCGGCATCGCCCGCCCGCACGGCCCGGAGGATGGCGAGGCCGGCCTCCGGGAAGAGCCCGGCGACGACGCTGTACCACGCGTCCCCGCCCGCGATCAGCGCCTCAGCCGCGTGCCAGTCCCCGCTGTAGCCGAGGGGGAAGCCTTCCGGCACGGCGGCCCGCAGCGCCGCGAGATGGGCCGCGACGCCCTCCGGCTCCGGGGCGGGGCTCTTCACGGCGACGATGCCGGGGACGCGGGCGAGGCGCCCGACGAGGTCGGGGCCGAACCGGAAATGCGTGGTGCCCGGGTTGTCGTAGATGCAGAGCGGCAGGCCGCTCTCGCGCGCGACGGTCGCGAAGTGCTCGAACACCTCGTCGTCCGTCAGCGGCGTGTAGGAGACCGGCGCGAGGAGGCCCGCGGCGGCGCCCATACCCTTCGCGTCCTGCGCGAGCCGCACGGCCTCGTCGGTCCGCAGCGCGCCGACCCCGACGAGGAGCGGCACCCGGCCCGCCGTCGCGTCGAGGGCGGTCTCCAGCGCCCGGCGGCGCTCGGCGCGCGACAGGTAGGCGTAGGTCCCGGTGCTGCCGAGGAGGCCGATCGAGTCGACGCCCGAGCCGACGAGGCGGGCGAGCAGCACCCGCAGGGCGCCGGGATCGACCCGGCCCTCCGCGTCGGCGGGCGTGATCGGGAAGGCGGAGAGTCCCGTCAGGAGGGTCATGGGGCGGCCTCTCGAATGCGCCCCCTCATGCCCGAACGAGGCCGCCCCGTCACGTCCCGCGGCGCGTCCCCTCCGCTCAGGCCGCGAGCTGGAGGACGGCGCCGCGCGCCGAGGCCACCGCCTGCGCCTTGGTGTGCTCGCCCGTCGCGAGGCCCTCGGCCACGATGAAGGTGGGGTCGGTGATGCCCATGAAGGCCAGGACCGTGCGCAGGTAGCTCTCCGCGTGCTCGGCCGAGGCCGCCGCCGTCTCGCGCCCGTAGAAGCCGCCGCGGGCGAGGGCGACGATGACGCGCTTGCCGCCGGCAAGCCCCTCCGCGCCGCCCGCGCCGTAGCGGAAGGTCTTGCCGGGGACGACGAGGCGGTCGATCCAGGCCTTGAGCTGCGAGGGCACGGTGAAATTGTACATGGGCGCGCCGATCACCACCGTGTCGGCGGCGAGGAACTCCTCCAAAGCGGCGTCGCCGGCGTCGCGGACGGCCTGCGCCTCCGGCCCGAGCGGCCCCGCCGCGGCGGCGAGCGGGTGCGCGCTCGGCAGGCCCGCCACGGTGAGATGGGGCAGGCTCTCGCGCCCGAGGTCGCGGTGGACCACCTCGGCGCCCCCGCCCTCCGTGAGGGTCCGGACGACGAGGGCCGTCAGCTCGCGCGAGACGGAGGCGTCGGCGAGGATGCTGGTGTCGACGTGAAGCAGTTTCATCGGGTGACTCGGTTCCTTTTCGATACCGAATTAGGGTAAGGGTTCGCCGAACCGCCGCAAGACGGCACATTCTTGTTACGAAGGTTACACGGGTGTGACTGAAGTCCGTGATCACAGTTCGTCCGACTGTCGGAAAGTATCCCAGGTGCTCTCCCGCATCGGAGACAAGTGGAGCGTGCTCGTCATCATGCTCATCCGCGATCGCTCGCGGCGCTTCAGCGAGCTCAAGCGCGATATCGGCGGCATCTCGCAGCGGATGCTGACCCTGACCTTGCGCAACCTGGAGCGCGATGGGCTCGTGACCCGCACCGTGACGCCCTCCATCCCCCCGCGGGTCGATTACGAGCTGACCGCGCTCGGCCATTCCCTGGCCGAGCCGGTGCAGGCGCTCGGGTCCTGGGCCTTCGCCCACATGGCGCAGATCGACGCCGCGCAGGCCCGCTACGACGCGGGCGCGGCCGGGACGCGGGCGGGCGACCCCTGAAGGGGCGCCGGTCAGCGCCGGATCAGCACGACGCCGCCGATGAGGAGCGCGATCCCGAGGAGGCGCGGCAGATCGAGGGAGCGCTGGGCGAGGCCGAGCCAGCCGAAATGGTCGAAGGCCACGGAGGCGAGCATCTGCCCGGTTACGAGGAGGCCGATGAAGGTCGCCGCGCCGAGTTGCGGCACCAGCACGATGGCGAGCCCGATGAAGATCGCGCCGAACAGGCCGCCGCTCCAGGCCCACCACGGGATGCGCGCCGCGAGGCTCGCCGGGGGGAGGGGGTCGCGCAGCGCGAGCGCCAGCAGCGCCATGCAGGCGACCCCGACCGCGTAGCTCACGAAGCCCGACCACGCGGCCGAGTTCAGGGCAGCGCGCAGGTTCGCGTTCAGCACCTGCTGGACGACGATGCTGGCGCCCGCGAGCGCGGCGAGGCCGAGGGGGAACAGGGCGTTGAGCATCGGATCGGGCCCTCGCGCGGGTGGCGGCGCGCCGGGGCGGCGCGGAGCGCATTGACACCATCGCGAAGCCATGCCGTCAAATGCCCGTTCCCTCTGAGTCCATGCGGATCGGGCATGATGAACCCCGCCCATATCGACCTGTTCCGCGCCGTGCTGCGCCACGGCGGGATGACGCGGGCGGCGGCCGCCCTCGGCCTCGGCCAGCCCCATGTCAGCCGCGCCATCGCCCGGCTCGAGGCCGATCTCGGCTTTCCCCTGTTCGTGCGCGGGCACGGCAGCGCGCTGCCGACGCGGGAGGGGGAGGCGTTCGCCCGCGAGGTCGAGCGGACCTACGCGGGCCTCGACCATCTCCGCCACGCGGCGGCCCAGATCCGGGAGCTCGGCACCGGGCCGCTGCGCGTGGCCTGCCAGCCCGCGCTCGCCGCCGGCCTGCTACCGCGGGCGATCCGGCGCCTGATCGCCGAAGCGCCGGGCGCCCGCGTCGCCGTCCACGTGCCCGGCCCGGACACGATCTGGGCCTGGGCCGCCTCGGGGCAGTGCGACATCGGCCTCGTGCGCCCGCGCCGGGGCCATGCCGGGGTCGCCGAGGAGCCCTTCCTCGCGGTGGACGCGGTCTGCGCGCTGCCGCGGGGGCACCGCCTCGCGGAGAAGCGCCGGATCGGGGTCCGGGACCTCGCGGACGAGCCCCTGATCGCGGGCGCCGCCGGCGCCTTCCAGGAGGCGGTGGAGGCGGCCTTCGCGCAGGCCGGCCTCGCGCCCCGCTTCGCGCTCGCGGCCCAGTACACGGCCGCCCGCTGCGGCCTCGTGGCCGAGGGGCTCGGCGTCGCGATCGTGGACCCCGTGCCCGCGCGGGCGCTGACCGGCCTGCCCCTCGTGCTGCGGCCCTTCGCGCCGCGCCTGCCCATCGAGACGGTGCTGGTGCGGCCGGCGGGGCAGGCGCCCGGCCGGCTCGCCGGGCGCCTGATCGGGCACCTGATCAGCGAGCGCGACGCGCTCCTCTCCGGGCGCTGACCCTGGGCCCGCCTCAGGGAGCGGCGAGGCCCCGCGCGGCGGCCTCGGATTCCGCCGCGAGGGTGGCGAGGATGTCCGTCGCCGCCTGGGTCACGGCCGGGCCCGCCGCCTCCGGCGTGCCGGCCCGGAAGGGGGGCGCGGGCGCGTACTCGGCCACGAGCTGGGCCGTGCGCGCGTAGTCCTCCCCCCGCAGGCGCGCCGCGAGGGCCAGCGCGAGGTCGAGCCCGGCCGAGACCCCGGCGGCGGTGGCGCGGTCGCGGTCGAACACCACGCGCTCCGCCACCGGCACCGCGCCGAGGAGCGGCAGCACCCGGTCGCGCACGCACCAGTGCGAGGTCGCGCGGTAGCCCCGCAGCAGGCCTGCCGCGCCGAGGATCAGGGAGCCCGTGCACACGCTCGCGACCCAGCGGGCGCGGGCCGCCCGCTCCCGCAGGAAGCCGAGCGTCGCCGCATCCCGCATCTGGGCCGGCGTGCCGTCGCCGCCCGGCACCATGAGCAGGTCGAGCGCGTCCGGGCAGCCGGCGAACCCGGTCGTGGCCACGAGGCTCACGCCGGTGTCGCTGGCGACCGGCCCGGCCGAGGCGGCGACGAGGTGCAGGCTGCCGGGGGCGAGGCCGGAGAGCAGCGCCTGCGGGCCGATCACGTCGAGGGCGGTCATGCCGGGAAACAGCAGCATCGCGACGCGCACCGGCCTCCCGTCCGGCGGCGGGGCGGGCTCGGGCCCGGCGAGGCTCCGGGCCGCCCGCGGAAGGAGGAGGCCCCCGGCGGCGAGGAGGGCGGCGGCGGCGCGTCGGCTGATCACGGGCAAGCTCCCTGGCAAGCTCCTTGGGGCGAGGCCCGGCACGCCTTCCATCCGGACGGGCTGACACAATATAACAGCCCGACCCAGCCCGCCCTCAGGGGGGGGGGCGCCGCCCGCACCGAAGAGCCGCCATGCCCGACGCCGCGACCGACACCATCGAGCCCTCGGCCGAGAACGCCAAGATCCCCGTGACCGTGCTCACCGGCTACCTCGGGGCCGGCAAGACCACGCTCCTCAACCGGATCCTCACGGAGAATCACGGCAAGCGCTACGCCGTCATCGTCAACGAGTTCGGCGAGATCGGCATCGACAACGACCTCGTGGTGGGCGCCGACGAGGAGGTGTTCGAGATGAACAACGGCTGCGTCTGCTGCACCGTGCGCGGCGACCTGATCCGCATCATGGACGGCCTGGTGAAGCGGCGCGGCAAGTTCGACGCGATCATCGTCGAGACCACCGGCCTCGCCGACCCGGCCCCGGTCGCCCAGACCTTCTTCGTCGACCAGGACGTCGGCGACGCCGCCCGCCTCGACGCGGTGGTGACGGTGGCCGACGCCAAGTGGCTCTCCGACCGCCTCAGGGACGCGCCCGAGGCCAAGAACCAGATCGCCTTCGCGGACGTGATCCTGCTCAACAAGTCCGACCTCGTCACGCCCGCCGATCTCGACCGGGTGGAGGGCGAGATCCGCGCCATCAACCCCTACGCCCAGCTCCACCGCACCCGGAACTGCGCGGTGCCGCTCGAGGCGGTGCTGGAGCGCAACGCGTTCGACCTCGGCCGCATCCTCGACGTGGAGCCCGAGTTCCTGGAGGAGGGGCACCACCATCACCACGACGCCGACATGCAGTCGGTCTCCGCGAAGGTGGAGGGCGCGGTCGATCCCGAGACGTTCATGCCCTGGATCTCGAACCTGACCCAGGAGCAGGGCCCCGACATCCTGCGCTGCAAGGGCATCGTCGCCTTCCCGAACGAGCCGAAGCGCTTCGTCTTCCAGGGCGTCCACATGATCCTCGACGGCGACCTGCAGGGCGACTGGGGGGCCGACGAGGCCCGCGTCTCCCGCGTCGTCTTCATCGGCCGCAACCTCGACGCCGAGGCGATCCGCGCGGGCTTCCTGGCCTGCCGGGCCTGACGCTGTCGCGGTGAGCCGGCCCGGCCAGGCATCGGCGGGGCCGAGCGACGTCGCGCCCCGATCAGGCCCGCGGATGCGACCGGCCGTCTCGCCGTGTCCGTGCGGCCAAGCCGGTTCGTCGGGGCTCATGCCGGCCTGAAGATGCCTACGCTGCGCCCTGCAGCTCGGCTTCCGGCGGGCCCGAACGGTTCCCGGTTGCGGCAATCGATCTCGCCGGGAAAAGCCGATCGGGCGGGCGGGGTTCTCGCGGGAGGGGCCGGCCGGACCCGTCCTTCGCCGGCGGCTCCGGACGACGCCCCGCCCGTCAGCCGAATATCAACCCTTTCCGGGCAGGCTCCCGACAGAGCCGGGCCGGCGTATCGGGCCCGCGGAGTCGCGTGCCCCATGGCGTCCACCCTCGCCCCGCCGGCCGCCGGCGCGATCCTCGCCGGCCCTCCCGGCACCGGGGCTCTCCCGGCCGGGGCTCTTACCCCCGGCGCCTGGGCCGGCGTGCCGGTCCTGCGGGCGCTGCGCGGCCTCGCCGCCGCGCTGCTCGCGTCCTTCATCTTCTTCGCCTGCTTCGCCTTCTCGGAGACCTCGCCCTACGACATGGTCGCCGTGCCGACGATCCTGCTCTGGGCCTGCCTCGGGCTGCGGCTGCACCGGGCGGTCGTGCCGCTCGCGGGCCTGCTCCTGCTCTACCTCGCGGCGATCGTCGCGGCGCTGATCCCCTATCTCGACGAGGCGGTGCCCCGCACCTGGACGATCCAGCTCGCCTACCTCGTCGGGACCTGCCTGTTCTTCGCGATGCTGTTCTCGGACGAGACCGCCGCGCGCATGGAGCTCGCCCTCAAGGCCTACACGGCGAGCTGCGTGTTCTCGGCCGGCCTCGGCATCGTCGGGTATCTCGATCTCCTCGGCATCGAGGACCTGTTCTACAAGTACGGCCGGGCGTCGGGCACCTTCCAGGACCCGAACGTGTTCGGCTCCTTCCTGACCCTCGGCGCCCTCTACCTGATGCACGGCCTGCTCACCGGGCGCCTGCGCCGGCCGGTCCTGTCGCTGGCGGGGCTCCTCGTCATCCTGGCGGGCATCTTCCTGTCCTTCTCCCGCGGCTCCTGGGGCGGCAGCGCCGTCGCCGTGGCCGTGATGGTCGCCTCCGTCTACGCGGGCGCGCCGGCCCTGCGCCGCCGCATCGTCGGCCTGACGCTCCTCACCGCGATCCTCGGCGTCGTGGCGATCCTGGCGCTCCTCTCCGTCGACCACGTGGCGCAGATGTTCGAGGTGCGCGCCTCGATGACCCAGTCCTACGACGAGGGCGAGACCGGCCGCTTCGGCAACCAGATCCGCGGCCTCACCATGCTGCTCGGCCTGCCGATGGGGATGGGGCCGATGCACTGGCGCCTCACCTTCGGGCTGGAGCCGCACAATTCCTACCTCGGCAGCTTCGCCAACGGCGGCTGGCTCGGCGGCGCCGCCTTCCTCGGCCTCGTCCTCACCACCGCCTTCGTGGGCTTCCGCCTGATGCGCGCCGATTCGCCCTGCCGGGCGCACGCGCAGATCGTCTGGCCCGCCCTCCTGATGTTCTTCCTGCAGGCCCTGCAGATCGACATCGAGAAGTGGCGCCACGTCTACATGATGCTCGGCATGGTCTGGGCGCTCGAGGCGGCGCGCCTGCGCTGGCTCGCAGAACGCGGTTCTCGCACGCGTGTGTGCTGATTTTCGCCACGGGCCGGGGCACAGATCGTGCGATCGGAGTTCAGCGTGATTCGGGGCGAGACGGTGGAGACGAGGCTGCACGACGAGGCGAGGCGCCTCGCGGCCCTGCGCGACCTGCAGGTCCTCGACACGCCGCCCGAGGAGCACGTCGAGGCCGTCTGCCGCACCGCCGAGCGGCTGTTCGGGGTCCGCGCCGCCTTCGTCTCCCTGGTCGACGCCGACCGGATGTGGCTGAAGACGGTCTGCGCCCTGGTGCCGCCGGAGCTGCCCCGCGAGGCGAGCCTGTGCAACCACACGATCCGGACCGACGCGGTGCTGGTCGCCTCGGACCTGCGCCGGGACCCGCGGTTCGCGGACCTGGCCATCGCCCGCGAGGGCAGCTTCGGCTTCTACGCGGGCGCGCCCCTCGTCCTCGCGGAGGGCATCCGGGTCGGCGCCCTGTGCCTGCTCGACCCCGAGCCCCGCGCCTTCTCCGAGGCCGACGCCGAGGCCCTCGCCGACCTCGCCCGCGTCGTGGTCGCGCATCTGCGCCTGCACGGGGCGAACGCCCGGCACCGCGTCGAGGCCGAGGCCCGCCGCGCCCACGAGGCGACCATCACCGCGCAGGCCGCCGAGATCGAGCGCAGGGAGCAGGTCCAGGCCGAGGCGAACCGACTCCTCACCATGGCCGAGCAGCTCGCCCATATCGGCCACTGGCGGGTGGACCTCGCCGACGGGCAGCCGATCTGGTCGGAGGGGCTCTACCGGATCACCGGCCGCGCGCCGGGGAGTCCGGCGCCCCGCCTCTCGGTCTTCGCCGAGCTCTACCACCCGGACGATCGGGCCGGCCTCGTCGCCCTCGTGGACGGGGCGGTCGCGGCGGGCGCCGAGTTCGAGTTCGAGGCGCGGCTGCTGCGGCCGGACGGGACCTGCCGCAACGTGGTCGTGCGCGGCACCTGCGGCCGGGACGAGGCCGGCGCGACGGCCAGCCTGTTCGGCATCATGATCGACGTGACCGAGCGGCGCCGGGCGGAGGCCGATCTGCGCCGCAGCGACATCCGCTACCGCAGCCTCGCCGACACGCTGCCGCTCCTCGTCTGGACCATGCGCTCGGCGGACGGGGAGGCGACCTACGTCAACCCCTGCTTCACGGCCTATTACGGACCGATCGGCACGGGCCGGGCCGAGCGGATCGCCCGCAACCACCCCGAGGACGCCTCGGACCTCGAGGCCGCGTGGCGGCGGGCGGTCGCCACGGGCGAGGGCTTCACCGGGCAGTGGCGCCTGCGCCGGCACGACGGCACCTACCGCTGGCACAAGCTCGCGATGACGCCCGTGCACCAGCACGGGGAGGAGCGCTCCGTGATCGAGTGGCTCGGCACGGCTCTCGACATCGACGACATCGTCACCGCCCGGATCGCCGAGGAGGAGGCGCAGGACCTCCTCCACATCGCCCTCGAGGCGGCCGATGCCGGGACCTGGGACTGGGACATGCGCACCGGCGTCAGCGTCCTGTCGCCGGAGAGCCTGCGCATGTACGGCCTGCCCGAGGCCGGGGAGGCACGGGGCATCACCACCGCGGAGTGGACCGGCCTGCTGCACGCCGACGACGCGCCCGAGGCCTGGGAGACGGTGCGCCGGGCCATCGACACCCGCACCACCTACGCCACCGAGTACCGGGTCGGCGGGCGCTGGATCTACGCCCGCGGCCGCACCCTGTTCGGCACGGACGACCAGCCCTACCGCATGGTCGGGCTGCACATCGACATCACCGAGCGCAAGAGCGCGGAGGCGGCCCTGCGCGCGGCCACCGCGGAGGCCGAGCGGGCGAGCGCCTCGAAGAGCGAGTTCCTCGCGGCCATGAGCCACGAGATCCGCACGCCCCTCAACGGCATCCTCGGCTACGCCGACCTCCTGCTCGACGAGCCGAACCTCACCGCCGAGAGCCGGCGCCGCCTGGAGCTCGTGCAGGATTCGGGCGCGGCGCTCCTCACCGTGGTCAACGACATCCTCGACTTCTCGAAGATCGAGGCCGGGCAGCTCAGCCTCGACCCGGTCCCGTTCCCGCTGCTGCCGCTCATCGACAGCACCGTCTCGATCGTGAGAGGCAGCGCCCTCAGGTCGGGCCTGAGGATCGAGGCCCACATCGATCCGGCCCTGCCGCACTACGTCCTCGGCGATCCCCAGCGCCTGCGGCAGGTCCTGCTCAACCTCCTCAACAACGCGGTGAAGTTCACGCCCGCGGGCTCCGTCGCCCTCAACGTCCGCCACGCGGGCTCGGGGCCGGCGGGCGAGGGCCTGCGCTTCGAGGTGACGGACACGGGCATCGGCATCGCGCCGCAGCACCAGGACCGCCTGTTCAAGCGCTTCAGCCAGGTCGACGGCTCGATCAGCCGCCGCTTCGGCGGCACCGGCCTCGGCCTCGTGATCTGCCGGCACATCGTCACGCTGATGGGCGGCGAGATCGGCGTCGTCAGCGCCGAGGGGGCGGGCTCCACCTTCTGGTTCACCCTGGCGCTGCCCCGCGCCGAGGCGGCCCCGGCCGAGACGGCGCCCCGCGCCGCCCGCGAGGCGCCCGCCCGCGAGGGCGTCCCGCTGCGCATCCTCCTCGTGGAGGACGTGCCGCTCAACCAGGAGCTCGCCCGCTCCGTGCTGGAGGCGGAGGGCTTCGCGGTGGAGGTGGCGGGCGACGGCGCGGAGGCCGTGGCGGCCGTCGAGGCGGAGGCCGCCGGCGGCACGGGCTACGACCTCGTCCTCATGGACGTGCAGATGCCCGGCATGGACGGGCTCGCGGCCACGCGCCGGATCCGCGCGCTCGCCTCGCCGGCCCGCGGCGTGCCGATCGTCGCGATGACCGCCAACGTCCTGCCCCAGCAGATCGCCGCCCTGCGCGAGGCCGGCATGGACGACCATGTCGGCAAGCCGTTCCGCCGGGCCGACCTGTTCGCCACCATCGCCCGCTGGGCCGGGCCCGACCGGCGCGCCGCCGAGGCGGAGCCCGCCGAGGCGGCGAGCCTCGACCGCACCGCGCTCACCGCGCTGGAGGAGACGATCGGGGCGGCCCGCCTCCAGAGCCTGCTGTCGCTGCTCGCGGGCGAGCTCGGCGAGCGCTTCCGCCCCGGCGAGACCGACCGCACCCAGATCGCCCACGACGCCCACGCCATGGTCTCGGCGGCGGGCGTGCTCGGCTTCACGGGCCTCTCCGTGCTCTGCCGGGAGATCGAGGCGGCGGCCAATTCCGGCGCCGACCTCGCCGTGCCCCTGCGCCGCCTGGAGACCCTGCGCTCCGCGACGCTCGCGACGATCCGCGAGCTGCAGGAGGCGGCCTGACGCGACGCCACCCCACCTCTCCCGTCCGGGAGAGGGGGCCTGCGCCTCCCACCTCTCCCG
>NZ_BJZU01000059.1 GCF_007992195.1 Methylobacterium oxalidis
CCCTGTCCCTCTCCCGGACGGGAGAGGGGACCCGCGCCCGGTCGTTTCAGGTTCGCTCACGCGGAGCCGGCGCCCACCTCTCCCGGACGGGAGAGGGGGCCCGCTCCCTACGCGGAGGCCGGCTCGTCCTCCGGCTCCGGGTCGGAGGTCCAGGCGGTGGCGAAGGCGGCGAGGTGCTGGGCGTCCTTGAAGGCCAGGACCGTCACGATGCGCTCGGCCGGCGTGCCGCCCGGGTAGGGGGCGAGCAGCACGCTCTCGCGCGAGAGGCGGGCGCCGGGCGTGCGAATCCCCATCCAGGTCTGCGCCTCCAGCGTCAGGTGCTCCGGGTCGGCGAGCGCCCGGGAATCCGGGCGCAGCACGAGGATGTAGGCGCCGAGCGCCGGGTTGCGCTCCTGGAGCTGCTTGATGATGTCGATCATGGCCTCGTGCCGATCCGGGCGCCCGGCCCTATTCCGGGAAGTCGTTGAGCTGCACCACCGGCTGCACGTCGGTGAACTTCGGGATGTCGCCGAAGATCTCGTCCCCGTGCCGGTCGACCGCGGCCTTGAAGGCGTCGGCCGATTCGAAGGTCAGCAGCGCCATCACCTGGTAGGGGGCGGGGCCGCCGTCCGGCGTGCCGGTGCCGCGCACCACCTTCGCCTCGTGCAGGCCGAGCGGGCTCCAGCGCTCGCGCACCATCGGCATGTGGTGGCCGAGATAGTAGCCCATGTCGAACCGGGTGCCGGACCCGCCCGGGTACATGACGCTGATCAGGATCATGGTCGTCTCCTCGCTGGCGCGCCGGTCACGGCCGGCGCCCGCGGGGTCAGATAGGGGAGGCGGCGCCCGCTTGCAGTCAGTGCAGCTTCACCCGCGGCTCGGTGCGCCGGGTGAGCGCGCGGGCCAGCGCGTCGAGGGCGGTCTTCCAGGTGCCGTGGAGCGCCTGCTCGTGCATCTTGTAGAGCGAGCGGTACATCATCCGGGCGAAGAGGCCCGCGATGAACATGTTCTTCCCCTGGATGAAGCCCATCAGGTTGCCCACCGTCGAGTACTCGCCGAGCGAGACGAGCGAGCCGAAGTCGCGGTACTTGAAGGGCGGCAGCGCGCGGCCGGCCATCTTGTTCGGGATCTGCTTGATCAGGTAGCTCGCCTGCTGGTGGGCGGCCTGGGCGCGGGGCGGGACCGGCGTGTCCGTGCCGGGCTCCACGAGGTAGGCGCAGTCGCCGATCGCGAAGATGTCCGGGTCGCGGGTGGTCTGCAGGGTCTGCGTCACCACGAGCTGGTTGGTGCGCGTGGTCTCGAGGCCGCCGATGTCCTTGAGGAAGGGGGGCGCCTTCACGCCGGCCGCCCAGACCACGAGCTCGGAGGGGATGAAGCCGCCGTCGGCGAGCTGCACCCCGTCGGCCCGCACCTCGGTCACGCGGGCCTGCGTGCGCACCTCGACGCCGATCTTGCTCAGGAGCGCCATCACCTCGCCCGAGAGCCGCGCCGGCACCGCGGGCAGGATGCGCTCGGCCGCCTCAACCAGGGTGATCTTGAGGTCCTTGGCGGGGTCGATCCGGTCGAGACCCGTCGAGGCGACCTGCCGGGTGGTCCGGTGCAGCTCGGCGGCGAGCTCCGTGCCGGTGGCGCCCGCCCCGATCACGGTGACGTGGAGCTGGCCCGGCCGCACCGGCCCCGTCTGCGTGTGGGCGCGCAGCATGGCGTTGATGAGCCGCTGCTGGAAGCGCACCGCCTGGTCCTGGGTGTCGAGGGCGATGGCGTGCTCCTTCACCCCCGGCGTGCCGAAATCGTTGGTGGTCGAGCCCACCGCCATCACCAGCGTGTCGTAGGCGATGTCGCGCACCGGCGTGACCTCGCGCCCCTCGGAATCGAGGCTCGCGGCGAGCTGGATCGTGCGGGTTGCCCGGTCGAGGCCGGTCATCTCGCCGATCCGGTAGCGGAAATGGTGCTCGTGGGCGTGGTGCAGGTAGTCGACGGCGTGGTGGCCGACGTCGAGGCTGCCCGCCGCCACCTCGTGCAGGAGCGGCTTCCAGATGTGGGTGCGGGCCCGGTCGACGAGCGTGACGTGCGCCTTGCGGCGGCGCCCGAGCTTGTCGCCGAGCTTCGTCGCGAGCTGCAGCCCGGCCGCTCCCCCGCCGACCACCACGATGCGGTGCAGGCCAACCTCGTTCTCGCCCGGTACCATGCGCTCTCCCGTCCCCTCTCGGCGCGGCCCGGACCGGCCGCCCCTCCATCCTCGCCCTGCCGCCTCTGGCACAGGTTTCAGAACAATTCCAACCGTGTCCCGCGGTTCATCGCTCAGGCCGGCGCGCCGGGCTGGCGCAGCGGGTGGGCCCGCGCGAAGGCGTCCTCCGCGAGGCAGGTCTCGGCGATCCGCCGCACGGTCGGGTAGGCTTGCGTGTCGACGCCGAAGATGCCCGTGCCCACGTAGAGGCTGACGAGGCAGAGGTCGGCGTGGCTCACGCGGTCGCCCTGGCAGTAGCGCCCGGTGCCGTCCTCCGTCGAGAGGCGCGTCTCCAGGACCTTCAGCCCGGTCTCGAAGGCGTGCCGCACGAAGTCCAGCATCCGCTCCTTCGGCAGGCCGTAGGCGTCCATCAGGTAGGTGCGCACCCGCGGCACGTAGAGCGGGTGGGTGTCGCAGGCGACGACCTGCGCCAGCGAGCGCGCCCGGGCGCGGGCCCTGGGCTCGGCCGGCAGCAACGGCACGTCGGGATGCGTCTCCTCGAGGTAGTCGAGGATCGCCAGCGACTGCGTCAGCGGCGGCCCGTCGCCGTCGAACAGGGCCGGCACCGCCCCCTGCGGGTTGATCCGGCGGAACTCCGGCGCGTGCTGGTCGCCCGCGTCGAGGTCGATGAAGGTCTCCTCGCAGGGGATGCCCTTGAGGTTGAGCGCGATGCGGACCCGGAAGGCCGCGGCCGAGCGCCAGTTGCCGTACATCTTCATGCGGGACGCGACCTCCGCCGACGCCCGCGCGAACCGGGACGTTTCGGCAGTCCCGGATTGCCATCTCGCCGGCCGCGGCTCAAGCGGCGCGCGCACGATTGCGCGGGCCGGCGCTGGCCGGCATCGTGCATTGGCGTTCGCGTCCGCGATCCCCCATAGAGGCGGGGGCGCCGCCGCGGGCGTCCTCGGGCGAGCGAGACCGATGCAGATCGACACCCCCTACCTGATGTTCCTCGGCGACGTGCCGGACCGCCTCGCCGCCAAGACCGCCTACGGCATCGTCGACTGGCGCCCGGACTGGTGCGTCGGGCAGCTCCGCCTGCCGGGCTGCGCGGCCGACCTCGGCATCCCGGACCTGACCCTGGAGGAGGCCGTCGCGAAGGGCTGCCGCACGCTGGTGATCGGCGTCGTCAACGCGGGCGGCGTGCTGCCCGACCACTGGGTCGCCGAGATCGTGGCCGCCCTCGAGGCCGGCCTCGACGTGGCGAGCGGCCTGCACGTCCGGCTCGGCTCGGTCCCGGCCATCGCGCGGGCGGCCGAGGCGCGCGGGCGCAGCCTCCACGACGTGCGCCACACGCGCGAGAGCTTCGCCACCGGCAAGGGCACGAGGCGGCCGGGCCGGCGCCTGCTCACGGTCGGCACCGACTGCTCGGTGGGGAAGAAGTACACGGTGCTGGCGCTGGAGCGCGGCATGCGCGAGCGCGGCCTCGACGCGGATTTCCGCGCCACCGGCCAGACCGGCGTGTTCATCTCGGGGCGCGGCGTGGCGATCGACGCGGTGGTGGCCGATTTCATCTCGGGGGCCGTCGAGTGGATCTCGCCCGCCGCCGAGCCCGGCCACTGGGACCTCATCGAGGGGCAGGGCTCGCTGTTCCACCCCTCCTTCGCGGGGGTCAGCCTCGGCCTGCTGCACGGGGCCCAGCCCGACGCCTTCGTGACCTGCCACGAGCCGACCCGCACGCGGATGCGCGGCGTCGAGCACCCGCTGCCGACGATCTCCGAGGTCATCGACATGACGGTGCGCCTCGGCCGGCTCACCAATCCGGACATCCGGGCGACGGGCATCGCCGTGAACACGCAGGCCCTGGAGGAGGCGGAGGCCCGCCGCTACCTGGACACGATCGCGGCCGAGCACGACCTGCCGGCGACGGACCCGGTGCGCTTCGGCGTCGACGCCCTCGTCGACCGGCTCGTCGCCGAGTTCCGGCTCGTCGCCGGGTTCCCCGCAGCCGGAGCCTCCGCGTGAGCCGCCGCCTCTCCGTCGCCGTCGAGCGCTTCCCGATCGCCGGGGCCTTCACCATCGCCCGCGGCAGCCGCACCGAGGCGGTCGTGGTGGTGGCGAGCATCGCCTGCGAGGAGGGCGAGCGCGCGCTCGCGGGCCGCGGCGAGTGCGTCCCTTACGCCCGCTACGGCGAGACCGTGGAGAGCGTGGCCGAGATGATCGCGGGCGAGGCCGAGGCGGTGGCCGCCGGCCTCACCCGCACCGACCTCCTGGCGCGGATGCCGGCGGGCGCGGCGCGCAACGCCCTCGACTGCGCCCTGTTCGACCTGGAGGCGAAGCGCGCCGGGCGCCCGGCCTGGGAGATCGCGGGCCTCTCCGCGCCCGCGCCCGCCACCACCGCCTACACGCTGAGCCTCGGCGACCCGGAGAGCATGGAGGCGGCCGCCCGCGCGGCCGCGCACCGCCCGCTCCTCAAGGTGAAGCTCGGCGGCGCGGGCGACCCGGCCCGCATCGCCGCCGTGCGCCGCGGCGCCCCGGACGCGCGGCTCATCGTCGACGCCAACGAGGCGTGGCGGGCCGAGACCATCGAGGCGAACCTCGCCGCCTGCCTGGAGGCCGGCGTCGGGCTGATCGAGCAGCCGCTGCCGGCGGAGGCCGACGACCTCCTCGCCACGATCGCCCGCCCGATCCCGATCTGCGCCGACGAGAGCCTGCACGACCGCGCCGGCCTCGACCGGGTGGCCGAGCGCTACGACGCCGTCAACATCAAGCTCGACAAGACGGGCGGCCTCACCGAGGCGGTGATGCTCGCCCACGAGGCGCGGGCGCGCGGCCTCTCGCTGATGGTGGGCTGCATGGTCGGCACCTCGCTCGCCATGGCGCCGGCCATGCTGCTCGCCCACCACGCGGACTGGGTCGACCTCGACGGGCCCCTGCTCCTCGCCCGCGACCGCGAGCCCGGCCTCCGCTTCGAGGGCAGCACGATCCACCCGCCGGATCCGGAATTGTGGGGGTGAGGTAGAAGGCTGGCGAGAGCGGGGAACCTATCCGGCGCTCCGCCAGGCACAGTGGGATCCCGCCCCTCAGCGAGCCCGAGGAGGCCGCGCTTCAGGCGGAGATCGCCCGGGATCCGGATGCCCCGGAGGCGACCGAAGAGGAACTGGCCGCGATGCGCCCCGCCAGCGAGGTCCTGCATCCAGCCCTCTACGCCGCCCTGACCAAGCGGGGCCGCCCGAAGGCCGCCCGGAAGAAGGCGCAACTCACCCTGCGTGTCGATCCCGCCGTCATCGACGCCGACAGGGCGACCGGCCCCGGCCGGCACACCCGGATGAGCGAGGCGCTGGCAAGCGGCGTGCGGCGCCTCGCGAAGGCGCCCGCCTGACGGCGTCCGAGACCGAGACCCGGCGCCAGCCGCTCACTCCGCCAGATCCAGGAAATGCCGGCCCGCGCGGTCGTCGATCTCGATGATCCAGAGGTCGTCGTCGAAGCGGGCCTCCTTGGCGAGGCGCTCCTCGACGGAGAGCGGCTCGGCGCCCGAGAGCAGCTGCGCGAAGCGGCGCTCGCCCGAGGTCTCCGCGTCGAACAGGGCCTGCGGCGCCGGGCCGTAGAGGTCGGCGGTGCCGTCGAGGCGGTCGACCTTCACGAAGATCGCGCCGGCCTCAGCCGCGCCGCGGCGGCGCAGCACCGCCGGCACGCCCTCGACGTCGAGGCGCCGGATCTGGGCCGAGACGAAGAAATCGGAGCGCAGGCGCGGCATGGTCTTCCTCGCGGGCGGGCCGGCCGGAGGTCGGCCGGGGTGGCGGCCCCCGCATGCGCGAGGCGCGGCCGCCTGGCAACCGCCCGCGCGGGCTCAGCCCGGCGGCAGGCCGGCGCGGGCGGCGAGTTCGCGCAGGGTGCGGCCTGCGGCCTCGCCCTTCACCGGCAGCTTGCGGTCGCGCTCGAACTTCTCGATCGCCGCGCGGGTGTTCGCCCCCATCATGCCGTCGGCCTTCAGCGGGCCGTAGCCGAGCTTCAGCAGGGCGCGCTGCGCCTGCATCACGGCGCGGTCGGCCTTGGGCGTCACCGAGGCGGTGGTGGTCTCGTCGGAGCGGATCAGGTCGCCGATCGGGTCGCGCCGCGGCGCCGGCTCGGGGGCCTTGGCGGCGCGCGGCGCCTCCTTCGCGTCCGCCGCGAGCCGCTCGGCCGCGACCTTCTCGGGCGCCGGCCGCTCGGGGGGCGGGGCCTTCCGGGCGGGCGCCTCCGCCCGCGCCGCGACCTTCGGCAGGATCGGGGCGGGGTGGCGCCCGGCCTGCAGGCCGAGCGCGTTCACCGCGACGTAGCCCGCGGCCGCGATCGCCACGAGGGAGCCGGCGACCTCGCCGGGGTTGCGGCGGCAGACCGCGCCCGCGCCCCGCGCGAAGGCGCCGAGCGCCGCGCGCATCTCGCCGGGCGGCGGGCGGACCGCGGCGCGGCGGCGGGAGCCGGCGGCGGGGCGGCCCTCGCCGGCGACGATGATCTCGCGGGGGTCCCGCGGCCTCGGGCTGTCGCGCATGCTCTGTCTCTCTCGCTCGGCCGCGCTCATCCGACCCGCCGCAGCGGGGAGACCGGCCGCCCGACCGCCTCGGCGAGGCCGATCGCCTCCGCGGGCGCCGGCCCCGCCTCGAACAGGCCGAGCGGGAGCCGCACCAGGGCAGGCTCGGCGCGCGCCGGCATCCGGCTGCGGACCGTGGCGGTGATGGGGGCGGGCGCACCGCCCGGGTTGCCGCGGCGGCAATCGCGCGGCAGCGTGACCGTGATGGTGGTGCCCTCGCCCTCGGCGCTCTCGATGGCGATGGTGCCGCCGTGCAGCCCGACGAGGCCCTGCACCACGGACAGGCCGAGGCCGGTGCCCTCGTGGGCCCGCTTGTAGCCGCCGCCGCCCGCCTGGAAGAAGGGCGTGCCGAGATGGGGCAGGTCCGCCTCGCGGATGCCGATCCCCGTGTCGGTGACGACGACCTCGAGCTGCTGGCCGCGCGGGCGCAGCGCCACCTCGATCCGGCCGCCGTTGCCCGTGAACTTCACGGCGTTCGAGATCAGGTTGATCATCATCTGCCGGCAGGCGCGGGGGTCGGCGGTGATCTCGACCGCCTGGGCGCAGCCGGCGCGCACGAGGCTGACGCCCGCGGCGTCCGCCTTGAGCTGCATCAGGTCGCAGCAGGTCCGCAGCAGGGCGGCCGCGTCGATCGTCTCGGGCTGGTAGTCGAAGTTGCCGCTCTGGATGCGGCTCATGTCGAGCAGCGTGTTGACCACGTCGAGCAGGTGCTGGCCCGAGGCGCCGATGATGCCGGCATATTCCCGCGCCCGCTCCGGCCCGAGCACCACCGCGCCCTCGCCCGCGAGCACCTCGGAGAAACCGATGATGGCGTTGAGCGGCGTGCGCAGCTCGTGGCTGACATTGGCGAGGAAGCGGCTCTTCACGGCGTCCGCGCGCTCGGCCTCGGCGCGGGCGCGCTCCAGCTCGGCCGCGTGGCGGCGGTGCTCGGAGACGTCGCGGGTCACGGCGACCACGGTCGGGGGGCCGCCGGCCTCCTCGCCCGCGATGCGGTGGGCGCGCATCTCGGCGTGGATCACCCGCGCGCCGTCGTGCCGGTCGGCGCCGGGCTCGAGGTGCAGGCGGAACGGCACGGTGGCGGGCCGGCCCGTGGCCGCCACGTCGCTGATCGCCTGCAGGAAGGCCGGCCGGTCGGCCACGTGCACCCGGTCGAGCAGGCCGTGGCCGCGCAGGCGCTGCGCCTCGGTGCCGACGAAGCGCGCCGCCGAGGCGCTCGCCTCCAGCACGCGGCCGTTACGGTCGTGCCAGGTCACGAGGTCGTCGATGGCCGAGAGCAGCATGCGGTCCCGGGCCTCGTTGTCGCGCATCCGCGCGCGCCACTTGCCCTCGTTGCGCATGTGCTCCAGCGCCTGCGCCGCCACGTGGCCGATGGCCGTGATGGCGAAGACCGGCATCGCCACCTGCGCCGACCAGCCGACCGTGGGGGCGCCCGCGGTCCAGGCTCCGCCGAAGGCCACGGCGAGGGCGCCGAGCGTGGCGATGGCCGCCGCCGCCGCGGTCGCCCGCCGCGAGCCCGAGACCACCGCCTCGAGCGGGATCGCCACGAGCCAGATCGCGGCGGCCGAGCTCGGGCCGCCGGTCATGCCGGCCACGCACACGACGAGGCCGGTGAGCCCGGCCGAGGAGAGGGCGTGCGCGGCCCAGAGCGAGCCGGTGCGCGACAGGAGGAGGGCCGCGAAGACCGGCAGGAACAGGCTCGCGATGGCGAGCGCCTCGATGCCGGAGGGGACGCCCCGCCAGAGCAGGTAGGGCGGCAGCGCCGCCATCATCACCGCGCCGGTGGCGAGCCGGGAGACCAGGAACCGCTCGTGCCGGAAGCGCACGCCGGGATCGTCGATCACCGACTCGTGGACGAGCCCCGCGAGGCGCGCGTCGACGAGCGAGGTCAGGGCTGTGTAGATACGCAATACAGACACGCGCAGCGCGTTATAGCCTCACCGGCCGTTCCGCGCCCCTCGGCTCGACTTCACACGATTGAGCCTGACGTTCGCAGAGGCGGCTTAAGCGAGTGTTGCGCGACACCGCCCGAATTTTCGAGGATGCTTTCCGCAAGGTAACCGCGCCGGCCCCAGGGCCGGCCCGAAACGGGTGCGGCCTGAAAACCGTTCACCATGCGGGCTGAAAACCGTTCACCATGCGGCCGGATTTCCTCCGCCCTCTTGAGCGCCGCTTCACCAATCGCGGCGAGGCTCACGCGCGGACGGGCCGCATCCGCGGCCGGGCGAGGATGCCGCTGTCATGTCGTTCCTTCTGCGCGCCGCGCTGGTGATCGGCACGCTCTCCTACTTCGCCCTGCGCGAGGGCGGGCAGGCGCCGCCCCCGCTGCCGGCCTCGGTGCCCGGCGCGATGCCCGATCTGGCGCGGGCGCTGCCGGCCGCCTGGAACGCGGTGCCGCCGGAGGCCCGCGAGCGCGTCGCCCGCGAGGGTCTGGCCGAGCTGTCCCGGCGCCTCTCCGTTCCGCCGCCCTCGCAGGACACCCTCGCCGAGGCCGACCGGCGCCCGGCCTGGCGGGGCGCCGAGGGCCGCTGAGCGTCCTCAGAAATCGCCCTCCCGCTCAACCCGCGACTTGGCCTCCGCCCCGCCGCCCGGCTAGGGTCCGTCCCGGCGGCCCGCGGGGCGCGGAGAGGAGCGGGGATGTTCGGCTTCGGCATGGAGTACGAGGGGGCGGCCTTCTGGCTGCCGCTCGTCTGGGCGGCGCTGCTGGCGCTCGCGGTCGCCATGTACGTGGTGATCGACGGCTTCGACCTCGGGGTCGGCATCCTGTTCACCGCGGCCGAGCGGGGCAACTGGCGGGACCGGATGATGCTCTCGGTCGCCCCCATCTGGGACGGCAACGAGACCTGGCTGGTGCTCGGCGGCGGCGGCCTGTTCGCGGTGTTCAGCGTCGCCTACGCGATCCTGCTGCCCGCGCTCTACCTGCCGCTGATCCTGATGCTGATCGCCCTGATCTTCCGCGGCGTCGCCTTCGAGTTCCGCTTCAAGGCCGACCGGTCGCAGCTCATCTGGGACTACGCCTTCCAATACGGATCGCTCGTGGCGACCTTCGCGCAGGGCGTGGTGCTCGGCGCCTTCGTGCAGGGCTTCCGCACGGAGGGGCGCGGCTTCACCGGCGGCGCCCTCGACTGGCTCACCCCCTTCAGCGTGATGACGGGGATCGGCCTGATCTGCGGCTACGGCCTCCTCGGCGCGACCTGGTGCGTGATGAAGACCTCGGGCGAGCTCGAGATCTGGTCGCGCCGCAAGAGCAAGCAGTTCCTCCTCGGCACGATCGTGTCGATGGCGATCGTCAGCGCCTGGGTGCCGTTCCTCGGCCTCGACATCCAGTGGCGCTGGTTCTCCTGGCCGAACCTGCTCTACGTGGCGCCGGTGCCGCTGGTGACGGCCTTCGTGTGCTGGCGGATCTACAAGACCCTCGACGAGGGCCGCGAGGTGGCGCCCTTCCTGCTCACCATCGCCCTGTTCCTGCTCGGCTTCCTCGGGCTGGCGATCAGCCTGTTCCCCTACATCGTGCCACCCAAGCTCACGATCTGGCAGGCGGCCAACGCGGTGAGCGCCCTGCAATTCGCCCTGATCGGCTACTCGGTGGTGATGCCGCTCACGCTCGCCTACACGGCCTACGCCTACTGGGTCTTCCGCGGGAAGGTCGCGGAGGACATCCAGTCCGGCGGCTACGGGCATTGAGTGCGCAGCGCAAGGCGGGGCGGCTCCTCTGGTTCGCGGCCTTCTACGCCGCGAGCCTCCTCGTCTTCACGGGCCTCGTCTACCTGCTGCGGGCGGTCGTGCGGGGCTGAGGCCGCCGGGCACGGCCCGCCTCAGGGGGTCTTCCGCGCGCGGCCGGGCAGGGCGGGGCGCAGCGGCGCGCGCTCGGCCGCGACCGGTCGGCTCTTGGAACTCTCGGCCGGTCGGCTCTTGGAACTCTCGGCCTGGCGGCCCTTGGCGCTCTCGGGGCCGTGATAGGGCCGGTGCGCCTCGGGCGCGGCCGCGCGCTCCCTCAGGGGCGCGTCGAGGATTGCCGAGAGCAGGTCGCGGGCGGCGGCGCGGGAGGTGGTGCGGAACAGGCGCACCAGCTCGAACACGCGCTCGGCCGAGCGCGCCACCGTCTCGTTGAGCGTCAGGAAGACGTAGACCGCCTCCTCCTCGTGCAGGTCGGCGGCGCGCAGGGCCAGGGTCAGGAGGTCGTAGCGGGTCGCCGGGTCGGGCGCGGCCGCGAGGAAGCCCTTCGGCAGGCCGAGGATGTCGCCCAGCGCGGCGACGAAGCCGCCGATGTCGTGGCCGGCCGACAGGCCGGTCAGGACCGCCCCGGCCTCGCGGGGCGGGGGCGGGCAGGGGCGCAGCGCGGCGGTGGCCTCCACGGCGGCGGCGATGGCCTCGCGCCGGCCCGGATCCGCGTGCAGGTAGAGCGGCGCGATCTCGGCCGGCGCGAGCTCGGACCGGGCCAGCAGCGCCGCGGCGAGCTCGGGGTTGCGGCGGGCCCGCCCGGTCAGCCGGGCCAGCGCCTCGCCGGAGAGCGGCGTGTCGGCGTTGCGCGCCAGCGCGAGGTCGACGGCCGGGTCGGCCCGCCCCGCGAGGTCGGCCGCCGTGGCGCGCCCGAGGTCGGCGCGGGCGGCGAGCGCCGGACCCATGTCGGTGCCGTCGGCTTCCGCCGCCTCGATCAGCGGCGTGGTGAGGCGGGGCGCCCTGGCTACCACCGCATCGCGCACGGCGCCGCCGCGGCGGGCGAGGCTGAGGAGCACCGCCTCCGGCGTCTCCGGGAAGGGCGCGAGCTTGCGGGCGACGATGGCCGCCGTCTCGTCGTCGACGGTGGGGATGAGGCCGCAGGCCAGCGCCGAGAACGCCTCCGTCGCCGCCCGGTCCCGTCGCGCCGCCTGCAGGAACAGGTCCGTCTGAACCCGCAGGACCACGGGTTTCAGGTCGAGATGCTCGATGCGCGACAGTTCGATGAGCCCGGACAGGTCCGGCGCATCGTCGGCGGATGAGGGCATGGCACTTCGGGTACGCGGAACTACGGTAACCGAAGGCTAAGCGCGTTGCGTGAATCGACCTTTAAGCGCGCACGCCGAGCGGCGTCCCGCCCTGCGCCAGCCGGCCCCCACCTCTCCCGTTCGGGAGAGATCGCGTGCGCGTGAGCGCACCG
>NZ_BJZU01000060.1 GCF_007992195.1 Methylobacterium oxalidis
CGAAGCCGACCGGGTGAGGGGTGCGACCTTTCCGGGAAGACCTGGACCCCTCACCCCGACCCTCTCCCGAACGGGAGAGGGGACCGGCGCCGGATCGTTTCAGCCGAAGCGTCGGGCCTTGGCTTCGGCCTCCTCGGGGCCGGCGCCGGGGTCGTCGGGCGTGCGCGGCAGCGGCAGCACGACGGGCGTCGCGGTGCCGGCGGCGAGCGGCGCGGCGGTCTCCGGCTTCTGGGGCAGGGAGGTCGGCGTCACGGGGGCCTGCGCGGCGGGCTTCCCGGCCTCGGCCGGCGCGGCGGCGGGTTTCGCCACGTCGGGTTTCGCCGAGCCGGGCTGCGCGGAGACGGGCTGCGCCGGGACGGGCTTCGGCTGGTCGCCCGTCCGCGACGCGCCGGCCGGGGCGATCGGCGCGATCGGGCGGCTCTCGCCGCGGTCGTCGAGGTCCCCGGTCACGCCCTCGCCCGAATCCGGGCCGGCCAGCAGCTCGGTCGGCGCCTTCCACTCGAAGGCGTCGAGGCGCCCGCTCACCGGCGAGATCGGCGCCCAGGTCTCCGAGGCGACGCCGTCGGCGATCCAGAGCGGGTCGCGCGGGGCGTGCGCGGCGCGGGCCAGCCACTCGCGGGCGCGGCCGGAGCCGGCGCCGTGCTCCGCCTCCTCGATGCGCGCCATCATCAGGCAGGCGCGCACGGTCGGGCGGTCGGCGAGCAGCGGCTGCAGCGCCTCCCGGGCCTGCCCGAACTCCCGCGCCTCGTAGGCCGTCTGCGCCAGGGCGAGGCGGGCCTCCGGGTGCCAGGTGGAGAGCTTGGCCAGCGTCTCGGCCCGCGCCAGCCGGTCGCGCACGGAATCGCCCGTGCGCAGGTTCAGGTAGACCTTGGCGAGGTCCGGGTGCGGGTTCGCCTTCCAGGCGGCCTCGACGATCTTGGCGGCCTTGCGCAGGTCGCCCGTGCGGGAGAGGAGGCGGCCGGCGATGGCGGCGGCCGGCACGAGGTCCGGCGCGAGCTTGACCGCCTTGAGGGCCCGCTCGGTGGCGATCTCGGGCTCGCCCGCCTCGCGGGCCTGGGCCGAGGCGGTGAGCAGCACCGCGCGCTGGCGGCGGGCGCTGGCCTTCTCGATGAGGCCGAGGGAGGCACGCCGCTCCACGGTCTCCAGCGCGCCCGCCCAGTCGCCGTCGGCGCACTGCGCCTCCAGCATCGCCTCGTTCGCCCAGGTGACGCTCGGCGCGAGGCGCGCGGCCTCGGCCGCGTAGGCGCGGGCGGCGGTCTCGTCCTCGCGGCGGCGCGCCTCGACGAAGAGGCCGCGCAGGCCGAGCACCCGCGTCTCGGGGTCGTTGGCCATGCGCTGGAACGCCTGCTCGGCGGCCTCGCGGTCGCCCGAGATCTGTGCGGCCTGCGCCTTCAGCAGCAGGGCCAGGGGCTCTGCGCCGAGCAGGCGCTCGGCGTCGCCCGCGTGGCGGCGGGCGGCCAGCGGGTCGCCGGAGCCGACCGCGACCATGCCGCGGGACAGGGCCGTGAAGCCCTTCGCCCGGCGCCGCTCCCGCGAGCCGCGCACCAGCGAGCCCGGCAGGCCGATGACGCCCCGCACGATGGCCCAGATGAAGCCGATCACGAGGGCGGCGACGAGGACGCCGACGAGCGCGATGGCGAGGCTGGTGGCCACCTCGTAGCCGTTCCAGACGATGGTGACCGTGCCGGGCCGGTCGGCGATCCAGACCGCCCCGAAGGCGGCGAGGGCTAGCAGGGCCAGGAAGGCGAGGGCGCGCCACATGGGATAGGAAGCTCCTGTCAGGCGCCTGCGAGAGGCTCGTACACGCGGGGAACGAGGGGGCCGGCCGCCGGCCGGCCCCCGGGATGGCGCCGCCTCAGCGGCCGGCCTCGGGCTGGGCGGAGGCGGGCAGCCCCTTGAAGGCGTCGGAGAGGAGGGCCTGCACGCCTTGCGCGGCGGCCGCCCGCGCCTTCAGCCGGGTGCCGAAGGCGCCGGCCTGGGCGCGCGCCTCCTCGGGCATCGCGTCGAAGGCCTGCGCCGCCTCGCGCAGGGCGCCCCGGTCGAGGGCGGCCTGGACCTTGGCGGCGGGATCGCCGGACGCGGAGTCCGAGGCCGGCGCGTCGACCTTGCGCACCTGGATGATCGAGTCCGCGATGCTGAGGAAGCGCTGCTTCAGGTCGCCCGTCTCCGCGACGTCCTTCGCCTCGGCCGATCGACGGCTCGCCGCGATCTTCTGGGCGATCGGCCGGAACTCGGCGGCGAGCTCCCCTGCGCCCGGCGCGCCGCCCTCGGCGAAGGGTGCGAGCGCGTCGAGCCGGCTCGCGTCGCCGGTCTCGAGCTTGCGCAGCACCGCGAGCGGCTCGGCGTAGGGCGCGCCCGCGTTGAGGGCGGTGGCGATCCGGTCGGCGGTGACGACGCGCAGGGCCGCCTGCACGGTGGTCGCCTCGGCGCGCTGCTGCAGGGCGGTGTCGAGGGCCGCGATCCGGTCGCGCTGCTCCTGGAGCTGGCGCTCCAGGCCCTTGGCCGTCTCCTGCGCCTGCGTGCGGCCGGCCTCGGCCGCCTGCTGGCTCGCCTGGGTGGCGGCCTGCACCGCCTCGGTCGCCGCCTTGGTGCGGGCGTCCAGCGCCTGCTGCAGGCCGTCGAGGCGCTGGCCGATGGCCTGGTCGGCCTCGGCGTTGGCCTTGATCCGGGACTCGACGTCCGATTGCAGGGCGGTGAGCTTCTGGCCGAGATCGGCCCCGCCCGCGGGCTTCGCCTCGGGCCGCTCCTCCAGCGCCTTCACGCGGGCGTCGAGGGCGGCGATCTGGGGCGCGCCCTCGCCCGCCTGCTGCGCCGTCAGCTTCGAATCCGCCGGCTGGTCGCGGCCGGGCTCCTCCTGCAGGGCCGAGACGCGCTGGTCGAGGGCGTCGAGCCGCGCCACGAGGTCCGCCGGGACGGCGCCGCCGCCGCCCTGCGCGCCCTCCGCGGCCGGGACGGCCGCGCCGCCGGAGGCCCGGTCGAGGGCCTGCTTGGCCGTGGTCTCGGCGGTGCGCACCGCCTCGGGCAGGGGCTTCAGCGCGGCCTCGTTGGCCGCCACGCGCTTCTCCAGCCCGGCGACGGCGTCGCGGGGGGCGAGGCCGGCGAGGCGCTGGTCGAGGGCGGCGGTCTGCTGCTGGGCGCCCCGGTTCGGGATCACCCCGGACTGCTCGACGGCGAGCAGGAGCCCGGCGCCGATCACGCCGCCGAGGAGGCTCGCGGCGAGCAGCGAGCCGAAGCCCGCCCCGCCGCGGGCCGGCTCCGGCGCGATCCGCGGCGCGGCGGCGGGTGTGGGACCGACGGAGGCGGGCTTGTCCGCCCCGGCCTTCGCGGCGGCGGCGCCCGCTGCGGCTCCGGCGGCCGCGCCGGGCTTGGCCGGCTCGGGCTCGGGCACGCGCTTGGCCTTCAGGTCGAGGATCGGGCCGTCGGTGAGGCCCTCGCCGGGCTTCGACCCGGAGGTCGCGCTGCCCGCGAAGCCCGTGCGGGACGGCTCGGGCTTGCCGGGCTCGGATTTTCCTGGCTCGGGCTTGCCGGGTTCGGGCTTGCCCATGCCGGGCTTCGCCGCCTCGGCCGCCGCGGCGCCGGACTTCGGCGCGTCAGGCTTCAGTGGATCGGGCTTCAGGACATCGGGCTTCAGGACATCGGGCTTCAGGACATCGGGCTTGCCGGCCTCGGCCTTCGCCACCTCCGGCTTGGGCGGCTCGCCCTTGCCCGGCTCGAACTTTCCGGGCTCGCTCTTGCCGGCCTGCGGCGTCGGCGCGCCCGGGCCGGTCGCGGCGGCGGACGGTCCCGCCGGCGTCGCGGGCTTCGCGCCGGGTGCGGCTCCGGTTCCGGAGCGGGTCGGGTCGGGCGCGCCCGCGGCGGGGGCGGCCTGCGGCGGGGATCCCTGCGGGGTGGTGCCCTGCGCCGTTCCCGGGCCGGTCCCGGGACCGCTCCCCTGGGCGGGCTTGGCGCCCGGGGTCGGGCCGCCCTTCGGCGGCTCGCCCGGCGCGGGCTCGAATTTCGCGGGGGCGGGCTTCGACGTGTCGACCTTCCCGGCCGGGCCGCCGGGCTTGCCGGCCTGCGGGCCGCCCGAACCCTGGCCGCTCGAACCCGGGCCCGCGGAACCTTGCCCCGCAGGGCCCTGGCCGCGCTGTCCCGGCGCGGCCGATCCCGGCGCGTTCGGCCCCTGCGAGCCCGGTCCCTGTGAGCCCGGTCCTTGCGAGCTCGATCCCTGGGGCTTCCCGGCATTCGGGCGGTTGGCGTCGCTCGAGGGTGGTTTCACGGCCCTTCTTCTCCCTTCTCGACGCCCCCGTCCGCCCCGGCCCCAAGAACCGGGGCGTCCGCGTGCGCCGCGCCGCTGCGGCCCTCCGCGGGGCCGCGTTGTCGGTCCCTCCTAGCACCCTGCGCCTCGCCGGGGCGAGACCCGTTGCCGGGAGGGATGTCAGATCGTGTCCGCGAGCCCGGCCAGGAGGTCCTCCTCCCGCGGGCGCACCGCGACGAAATGGGCCGCGATCCCCCGGGCTTCCAGGGGCGCGGCCACATCCTCCGACAGGCAGTAATGCCTCAGCCTGCGGAAAGCTCCGCCTTTCCCGTCCGCCTCGGCGAGTTCGTACGCCACCTCCGCGCTGCGGCGGGAGAAGTGGAGGGCCGCGTCGAGGCGGCCCGCCGCGAGCGCCGCCGCGACCGCCTCCGGCAGGCGCGCCGCCGCCTCGGCCGCGTAGGCGACGAGGATGTCGACCGCGTAGCCCGCCGCCGCGAGGGAGGCCGCGGGCTCCGCCTTGCGGTCGGCGCCGCAGGCGTGCAGCAGGCGGCTGCCCGGTGCCAGCCGCGCCCGGACGCGGGCGGCGAGCGCCGCCGCGTCCCCCTCCGCCGCCTCGACGGGCCCGAGCCCGGCGGCCCGCGCCGCCGCCGCCGTGCGGGCGCCGACCGCGAGGACGGGGATGCCGCGAAGCGTCGCCGCGCCGGGCGCGACCCCCAGCGCGTCGGCCCCGTTGGCGCTCGTCAGGAGGATCGCGTCCGGCCGTTCCGGCGGGAGCGGCGCGCCGGTGGCCCGCACCGCGAGCACCGGGGCGGCCAGCGGCGCGTGGCCGAGCTCGGCGAGGCGCCGGGCCGTGCGCGCGGCGCCGGGCTCGGGCCGCGGGACCCAGATCCGCACGGGCGCCTCAGCCCAGACCTTCGAGGTCGAGCCGGACGGCGTGGCGCGCGCGCTCGCCCGGGGCCAGCAGGCGCTGCGAGTCCCGCTCGGCGATCTCGCCGGTGAAGCCCGCCCAGTCGGCGTGGCCCGTCCAGCACTCGAGCGACAGGAACGGCGCGGTCGGCTTCGTCCAGACCGCGAGGTGCGGGAAATCCTCCACCGCCATGCGGATCGCCGCGCCCCCGGGCCCGGTGAAGCGCAGGTGCCGGCTGCGCGCGTTCCGGAACACCAGCGCTTCCGTGAAGAGCGCCGGGTCGAGGGGCAGGACGCGCCCGTCGAGCGGCACGCCCCGCTCCTCGCGCAGGAGGAGGCCGCCGGCCCCCACCTCGGGCACGCGGGGCGCCTCCGCCGCCTCGAACGCCACGGCGTAGCCGCCCCCCGCCGCGCGGGCGCCGCCCGCGAAGGGCCAGGGGAAGGCGGGGTGGAAGCCGACCGCGTAGGGCAGGGCGTCGGGGCCCGGGTTCTCGACCTCCACGGCGAAGTCGAGCCCCGCCGGCCGGATCCGGGCGGTGATGTCGAGGCGGAAGGCGAAGGGATAGTGCGCGTGGGTCTCGTCGCTGTCGGTGAGCCGCAGCGTCGCCGCGTCCGCGCTCCGCGCGGCGACCGCGAAGGGCAGGTCGCGGGCGAAGCCGTGCTGCGCCATCGGGTAGTCCCGCCCGCCGGCCCGGATCCGCCCCTCCGCGGAGGCGCCGACCACGGGGAAGAGCCAGGGCGCGTGCCGGTTCCAGTGCGCCGGGTCGCCGCTCCACAGATACTCCCGGCCACCGGCGCGCCAGGAGACCGGCTCGGCTCCGTGCAGGGCGATCCGCGCCGTGCTGCCGTCCGAGGCGGCGAGTTCGATGACGTCGCTCATGTCCGAAAAGCCCGCTCCCACCCGTCCCGCGGGCGCGGACAGGTCTCGCAGGGGCCGGCCCCCGGCACAAGCGCCCTCCGCCCTCGCTCGGCCCGCCGCGGAGGCCGGAGCCGGGGATCGGTCGCCGGAATCGGAGAGGGCCGGCTTCCCCCCGGCCGGCCTGCTGCGCTAGGATCGGCGGACTGACCTGAGAGGACCCGGCGGCACCCGTGAGGCCCGCAGCCACGCCCATCCCATCGGCAGGCGCCCGCGTCGCGGCCAGCGCCCGCCGGCGGCTGGCGCGCTGCCTGCTCGTGCTGCTGGCCGTGTTCGCCCTCTCCGTCCCGGCCCCGGAGGCGGGCGCGGAGGCCGCCCCCCACCGCGCGCTTGCCGAGCACCTGAGCCTCGAACTGCCCGGCGCGGGCGCCGACGCGCACGGGGACGGCGCCCTCGTCCATCACTGCGCCCACTGCGCCTGCCATCAGGCGGTGACGGCGGCGCCGGCCGAGGCCGCGAGCCGGACCGCCGCGGCCGAGATCCGCTTCCCCGAGCGCGCCGAGACCGGACCGGTCCAGCCCGCCGCCCCGCCCCGCAAGCCGCCCCGCGCCTGAGGTCCGAGGCGGCCCGAGGGCCGCCCGCGGCGCGCGCCCGAGGGCGCGCCGCCGCCGACCCATGCCCGCGTCCCGCCACCCGCGCGGGAGCCGGGCCTCGCCGCGCCTCGCGGCCTCACGGGACGTTCCAGCCATGTTTTGCATCCTCGCGGTTCCGGCCGCCCTCGCCGCGGGCGTCGCGGCGGGCGCCCTCGCGCCGTCTGTGTTCCCGACCCTCGTCCCGGCGCTTCGCGACGCCGCGCAGCCGGTCCTCGTCCGCCTCGGGGCGGCGCCCGCGCCGCCGCGGGCCGAGGCCCCCTCCGCCGCGGCCGCGCGGGCCGGCTCGGACGAAGACCATGCCGACAAGGACCACGCCGGCCACGACCACGCCGGAAACAACCATGCCGGCCACGACCATTCCGACCACGACCACGCGGGTGATGACCACGCGGGCCGATCCCACGCCGACCACGACCGCGCGGGTCACGACCACGCGGGCCACAAGCACAAGCACGGGCACGGCCCGGAGCGGGCCGAAGGCGTCGTCGCCCTGACGCCGGCGCAGATCGAGGCGTCCGGCATCCGCGTGGCGGAGGCCCGCCCCGGCACCCTCCGGCACGCGCTCACCGTGCCGGGAACCGTCGTGCCGGACGGGGAGCGGGTGGCGCGGGTGGCCGCCAAGGTCGTCGGCACGGTGGCCGAGCTGCGCAAGCGCCTCGGCGAGCGCGTCGAGAAGGGGGAGGTCGTCGCGGTGCTCGACAGCCGCGAGGTGGCGGAGGCCAAGAACGACTACATCGCCGCCCTGGTCGGGCAGGAACTGCAGGAGACCCTGTTCGAGCGCGACCACGCCCTGTGGGACAAGAAGATCTCGGCCGAGCAGCAGTTCCTGCGCGCCCGCACCGGCCTCGTCGAGGCACGCCTCAAGGTGGACCTCGCCCGCCAGAAGCTCTCGGCGCTCGGCGTGCCCGACGCCGAGGTGGCCGCCCTCGGCGACAACCCGCTGCCCGGCAAGCCGGGGCCGGGCGAGGACGAGCACACGGTCGGCCTGCGGCGCGCCCCGCGCCTCGGCCTGCAGCGCTACGAGCTGCGCGCGCCGATCGCCGGGCAGGTGATCGAGCGCCGGGTCGATCTCGGCGCCCCCGTCAACGACGAGGGCCAGGAGAAGGAGATCTACACGATCGCCGACCTCTCGCGGGTCTGGGTCGAGCTCGCCGTGCCGGTGGCCGATCTCGGGGGCGTCCGCCCGGGGCAGGCGGTGACGCTGCGGCGCTCCGCCGACGAGGCGGGCACGCCGGGGCGCGTCGTCTTCGCGAGCCCGATGCTCGATCCCCAGACGCGCGCCGCCAAGGTGATCGCCGCGGTCGAGAACCCGGACCTCGCCTGGCGGCCGGGCGCCTACGCCAGCGTGCGCATCGCGCTCGCCGACGATCCGGCGCCGGTCGTGGTGCCGCGGGCCGCGCTGCAGACGGTGGAGGGCGAGACCGTGGTGTTCGTGCGCCGCGCGGACGGGTTCGAGAAGCGCGCCGTCCGGCTCGGGCCGGGCGACGGGCAGACCGTCTCGGTCCTGTCGGGCGTGGCGGCGGGCGAGGCGGTCGCGGCCGAGAACAGCTTCGTCCTCAAGGCGGAACTCGGCAAGGCCGAGGCCGAGCACGGCCACTGAGGGGGGCGCACCATGATCGACCGGATCGTCTCGGGCGCCATCGCCCACCGCTGGCTGGTGCTGCTGGCCTCCCTCGGCCTCGTCGCCCTCGGGCTCGCTGCGGCGGCGCGCCTGCCCATCGACGCGGTGCCCGACATCACGAACAACCAGGTGCAGGTGAACGCGCTGGCGCCCCAGCTCTCGCCCGCCGACGTCGAGGCGCAGGTGACCTACCCGCTGGAGACGGCGCTCGCCGGCATCCGCGGCCTCGAGGTCACGCGCTCGCTCTCCCGCAACGGCTTCGCGCAGGTCACCGCGATCTTCAGCGAGGCGACGGACATCTACTTCGCCCGCCAGCAGGTGAGCGAGCGCCTCGCCGAGGTGAAGGAGCGGATGCCCCCGGGCACGGACCTGCGCCTCGGGCCGATCGCGACGGGCCTCGGCGAGGTCACGATGTGGAGCCTCGCCTTCGCTCTGCCGCGGCAGACGGCCGAGCCGGGCCGGCCCGGCTTCCAGGCGGACGGCAGCTACCGCACGCCCGAGGGCGAGGTGCTCGCCCCGGGCTTCGCGCAGGCCGCGTACCTGCGCACGGTGCAGGACTGGATCGTGGCGCCGCAGCTGCGCACCGTGCCGGGCGTCGCCGGCATCGACGCGATCGGCGGCTACCGCAAGGAGTACCGGGTCGAGCCGGACCCGGCCGGGCTGATCGGCCTCGGCCTGTCCTTCGCCGACCTCGCGGAGGCGATCGCCGGCAACAACCAGAACCGGGGCGCGGCCACGATCGAGCGCAACGGCGAGGGGCTCGTGGTGCGCGCGGGCGGGCGCGTCGAGAACCCGGAGGAGATCGGCCGCATCGTCGTCGCGGCCCGCAACGGCGTGCCCGTGCGGGTCTCCGACGTGGCGCGGATCGGGATCGGGCGGGAGATCCGCACCGGCTCGGCGAGCGCGGACGGGGCGGAGGCCGTGATCGGCACCGCCCTGATGCGCATCGGCGAGAACAGCCGCACGGTCTCCGCCGCCGTCGACGCGCGCCTGCGGGAGATCGCGGCGAGCCTGCCGCCGGGCGTCGCCCTGCGCACGGTGCTCGACCGCTCGCAGCTCGTGGACGCCACCATCCGCACCGTGGCGACGAACCTCGCCGAGGGCGCGCTCCTCGTGGTGGCGGTGCTGTTCCTGATGCTCGGCAACGTCCGGGCCGCCCTGATCGCGGCGCTGGTGATCCCGCTCGCCATGCTGATGACGGTCATCGGCATGGTCGAGACCCGGGTGAGCGCCAACCTGATGAGCCTCGGCGCCCTCGATTTCGGCCTCATCGTGGACGGCGCCGTCATCATCACGGAGAACGCGCTGCGGCGCCTCGGGCAGGCGCAGGCGCGGCTCGGGCGCCCGCTCGCGGAGGCCGAGCGCCTCGACACGGTGCGGCTCGCCGCCGAGGAGATGATCCGCCCGACCGTCTACGGGCAGGCCATCATCGTCCTCGTCTACGTGCCGCTCCTCACCTTCACGGGCATCGAGGGCAAGATGTTCGCGCCGATGGCGGTGACGGTGATCCTCGCGCTCGCCTCCGCCTTCGTGCTCTCCCTCACCTTCGTGCCGGCCCTCGTGGCGATCCTGATCCGCGGGCGGGTCGCCGAGCGGGAGAACGGGCTCGTGCGGGCGCTCGCCGCCCTCTACCGGCCGCTCCTCGCGGGCGCCCTGCGCCGGCCCGGCCTCGTCGTCGGGGCGGCACTCCTCCTCGTCCTCGCGAGCCTCGTTCCGGCCGCGCGCCTCGGGCAGGAGTTCATGCCCCAGCTCGACGAGGGCAACATCGCGCTCCACGCCATGCGCATCCCCTCGACCGGCCTCGGGCAGTCGCAGGCCATGCAGATCGCCGTCGAGAAGGCCGTCTCGGGGCTGCCGGAGGTGGCCTTCGTCTTCTCGAAGACCGGCACCGCCGAGATCGCCTCGGACCCGATGCCGCCCAACGTCTCGGACACGTTCGTGATGCTGAAGCCCCGGCCGGACTGGCCGGACCCGGCCCTGCCCAAGGCCGCGCTCGTGGCCCGCATCGAGGCGGCCGTGGAGGCGGTGCCGGGCAACGCCTACGAGTTCACGCAGCCGATCCAGATGCGCTTCAACGAGCTTCTCGCGGGCACCCGCGGCGACCTCGCCGTGAAGGTGTTCGGCGAGCGCTTCGAGGCGATGCTGCCGGTCGCCAACCGGATCGCGGCGGCCCTGCGCGCCACGCCGGGCGCCGAGGACGTGAAGGTGGAGCAGGCCGAGGGCCTGCCCGTCCTCGACATCCGCATCGACAAGGCGGAGATCGCCCGCCTCGGCCTCAGCCACCGGGCCGTGCAGGACGTGATCGGGGCGGCGATCGGCGGCCACGAGGCGGGCGTGCTGTTCGAGGGGGACCGGCGCTTCCCCATCGTGGTGCGGCTCGGCGACGATCCCCGCGGCGACCTCGACGCGCTCGGGGCCCTGCCGGTGCCGCTGCCGCGGGGCCCGGGCGAGCGCATGGCCTCCGTGCCCCTGCGGCAGGTCGCGGCGTTCGCGGTGACGCAAGGGGCCAACCAGATCTCCCGCGAGAACGGGAAGCGCCGGGTCGTCGTCACGGCGAACGTGCGCGGGCGCGACATCGCCTCGGTGGTGGCCGACGCGCGGGCGCGGGTCGCGGGGATCGACCTGCCCGCGGGCTCCTGGATCACCTGGGGCGGCCAGTTCGAGAACCTCGCGGGGGTGCGCCAGCGCCTCGCCGTGGTGGTCCCGGCCTGCTTCCTGATGATCCTGCTGCTGCTCTACGGAGCGCTCGGCACCCTGCGCGACGCGCTCCTCGTCTTCAGCGCGGTGCCGCTCGCCCTCACGGGCGGCGTCGCGGCCCTGTGGCTGCGGGAGATGCCCCTCTCGGTGCCGGCGGCGGTCGGCTTCATCGCGCTCTCGGGCGTCGCCGTGCTGAACGGCCTCGTGATGCTCACGCGCGTCCGCCAGGAGCGCGAGGCGGGGCGCGACCCGGTGGCCGCCATCCGCGAGGGCGCGCTCGCGCGGCTGCGGCCGGTGGTGATGACCGCCCTCGTCGCCTCCCTCGGCTTCGTGCCGATGGCGCTCGCGACGGGCACCGGGGCCGAGGTGCAGCGCCCGCTCGCCACGGTCGTGATCGGCGGGCTCATCAGCGCCACGCTGCTGACGCTTCTCGTCCTGCCCGCCCTCTGCCGCCTGTT
Source organism: Methylobacterium oxalidis (assembly GCF_007992195.1). Classification (GTDB taxonomy): domain Bacteria; phylum Pseudomonadota; class Alphaproteobacteria; order Rhizobiales; family Beijerinckiaceae; genus Methylobacterium; species Methylobacterium oxalidis. The sequence goes on from NZ_BJZU01000060.1 coordinate 11,429, forward strand.
CGGCGCGCGCGGGCGGGCCCCGGAGGGGGCGGCCGCGTGGCCCGCCGGGGCGGGGGAGGGGCGGGCTTGAGCCGCCCCGCCTTCGGGCACACACTGGCCCCGTCCCGCGAGAGGAGGCAGGCATGTCCGAGCACGTCTACAAGGTGGTGGAACTCGTCGGGTCCTCGACGGAGTCGATTGAGGACGCGATCCAGGGCGCCGTCGCCCGCGCGAACCGGACCCTGCGCAATCTCCGCTGGTTCGAGGTGATGGAGACCCGCGGCCAGATCGCGGACGGCAAGATCCAGCACTACCAGGTGACGCTGAAGGTCGGCTTCACGATGGAGGATTCCTGAGGCGCGGGCGCCCGCCCTCCGGTTCGTTCCTGAGCCGGAGGGCGGGCCGCTCATCCGCAGATTTTGCAACTGTTGAGTGCAAATCCGGCCAAGCTTAACCGACGATTAGACATATCCGCCGCATTCAAAATTCGCCCCTCGAGAATGCGCGGTCCCGTCCTATGCGTCTGTCCCTGAAAGTCGTCCTGATCAGCTCCATTGGCCTGCTCGGCTTCGCCGCGGTGGGGCAGGGCGCGGTCAACGTCGCCAAGCTCTCCTCCATCCGGGAGGGCGTGCAGGAGGTCGCGACGAACTGGCTGCCCTCGGTCAACGCCATCCAGGAGATCAGCACGGGCACCCGCGAGGTCCGGGTCAAGATCTACCGCTACGTCGTCGCCTCGGAGACGCCGCAGACGCTCGCCGAGAACGGCAAGTCCCTGGAGGAGAGCCACCGGGGCCTCGACGCCCTGCGCCGCGGCTACGAGCCGCTGATCGCCTCGGCCGAGGAGCGGGCGCTCTACGACGCCTTCGCGGCGAGCTGGAAGCGCTACACCGACCAGGAGACGCAGGTCCGCGCCCTGATGGATTCGGGCCGCAAGGCCGAGGCGCTCGCCCTGGTGACGAGCACCGAGATGGCGCGCCTCAACAAGGAGGCCATGCAGGCGCTCGCCCGCAGCGTCGACCTGAACAAGCGCGGCGCGGCCGCGAGCAGCGGCACCGCCGTCGAGAGCATCGGCTCGGCGACCGTCGCGGCCTACGCGGCGATGGCGGTGTCCCTCGTCGTCGGCCTCGCGGCGGCCCTGTTCAGCCTGCTCGGCATCGCCCGGCCGATCGAGCGCATGACCGGCGCGATGAGCCGGCTCGCCTCGGGCGACGCGACGGCCGAGATCCCGGCCAAGGGCCGGCGCGACGAGATCGGCGACATGGCCGCCGCCGTGCAGGTGTTCAAGGACAACCTGATCCGCACCCGCCAGCTCGAGGAGGAGACGGCGCTCGCCCGCGCCGGCGCCGAGGCGCAGCGCAAGGCGGCGATGCGCGAGATGGCGGACGGCTTCGAGCGCGCGGTGAGCGGCATCGTCGGCACCGTGACGGCGGCCGCGACCGAGCTCCAGGCCACCGCCCAGACCATGACGTCGACCGCCGCCGAGACGGCCGGCCAGTCCGGCACCGTGGCGGCGGCCGCCGAGGAGGCGGCCTCCAACGTCAACACCGTGGCGGCGGCGGCCGAGGAGCTCGGCTCCTCCGTCTCCGAGATCGGCCGGCAGGTCTCGGGCTCGGCGAACCTCGCCCAGCTCGCCGCCCACGAGGCCGGCCAGACGAGCGCCCTGGTGCAGGAGCTGAGCGCGGCCGCGACCCGGATCGGCGACGTGGTGGCGATGATCTCGACGATCGCCGGCCAGACGAACCTGCTCGCCCTCAACGCGACGATCGAGGCGGCCCGCGCGGGCGAGGCCGGCCGCGGCTTCGCCGTGGTGGCCGCCGAGGTGAAGGAGCTCGCCAACCAGACCGCCCGGGCCACCGAGGAGATCTCCGGCCAGATCGCCCGCATCCAGGGCTCGACCGGCCAGGCTGTCACGGCCATCGGCGGCATCGCCGGCCGCATCGAGGAGATCAGCTCGGTGGCGACCACGATCGCGGCGGCGGTGGAGCAGCAGGGCGCGGCCACGCAGGAGATCGTCCGCAACATCACCCAGGCCGCCACGGGCACCGGCGAGGTCACGGCGAACATCGCCGGCGTCGCCCAGGCCGCCGAGGAGACGGGCGCGGCCGCGACCCAGGTGCTCGGCGCGGCCTCCGACCTGTCGCGCCAGTCCGAGCACCTCAACGCCGAGGTCTCCCGCTTCCTCGCCACCGTCCGGGCCGCCTGAGGCCCGGCGTCGGCGCCGGCAGTGCGGCACCGAGGCCACAACCTCAAGTGTATTCAGTCCGCCCACCGGCCGGACGCGTCCGGCCGCTTGCGCGGGGCCAAGCTTGGCTTAAGCCTAGGGGTGCCCGCCCGGAGCTTCTGGCGGATAACCTCCTTCTCGGGTGCGCCGGCGACGGCGCTCCCTTTTTTTGTCTCGCGCCCCGCGCGGGAGCCGGGCGCGGGCCCGGGCGTTCCGGGTTGGATCGTTTCTTGCGGATCGTTTCTTGCGGAGTGCGCCGCCTCGATGTCGATATCCCTCGCCCTGCCCATCACCGAGGCCGCCTTCTTCACGGCGGGCTGCGCCGTCATCCACGCGCAGCGGGCGCGGGCCGAGCAGGTGACGGCGGCGCTCGCCTGCCTCGTGGTGCTGCTCACCTTCGCCCTCGGCGTGGCGAGCCTGCCCGGGAACCTGCTGCAGGAGCAGCCTCCGGTGGCGTTCGACCCGGACAGCCCGGCCGACTGATCGGCCCGCTCAGGCCGCGCGGGCGACCGCCGGGCGCGCCGCGGGGGCCTTGAGGCCCCGCCGCCGTCCGGTCTCCACGTCGTAATCGTCCTTCGGCAGCCGGGTCAGGAAGCGCTCGGCGAGCTCGGCCACCACGATGTCGGGCCGCACCGCCTCGATGTAGGTCCAGTCGAGGGCGGACGACCACACGAAATGCACCTCGGCGAAGCTCTCGGCGAAGAGGCCGGTGAGCAGGATCGGCGCGAAATGCGCGTAGGAATCGCCGAATAGGATCACCCGGCGCGGGTCGATGCCGGGCGCCGCGTTCCGGTAGATCACGTGGGCGCCGGTGTGGAGCTCGTCGCCGCGCCCGGCCGCCTCGTGCGTCTCGACGAGGGCGTTGGCGTAGCTGCGCACCGCGTCGCGCTGCAGCACCCAGTGCTGCACGATCTCGCTCGGCCGTCCCGGCAGCTTCGCGCCGAGGTCGCGCACCCCGTCGATCTCGAACCGCGGGCGCTCGCCGATGCCGGCCGGCGGCACCGCGTGAAGCGCCCGCATCAGCTCCCGGTAGGCGAGGAGGCAGCCGTCCACGGTCCAGTGGGTGTCGGTGCGCTGGTAGAGCGGCGCCGGTCCGTCGCGGGCCGCGCGGAAGGGGGCGAGGAGGTCGACGTAGCCCGGTTGCCCCATCAGGCGCCGGGCGAGGATGCGGGTCGAGGCCCGGCCCGGGTCGTAGGCGAGGCCCCCGGTCAGGTTGTCGTAGACGGAGAGCTTCTCGGGCACGAAGGTGTGGACGCAGCGGATGCCGAGGCGGGCGGCCCGCGCGGTCCGCGCCTCGATCAGCCGCGCCCAGGCGCGCAGCAGCCACCAGCGGCGCAGGCCGCGCCCGTACTGGGCGAGGACGCGGTTGCTGCCCCCCGTCAGGAACAGCCAGCCGTCGCGCCCGACATGGACGCTCGATGCGCCGGTCGCGGCATCTGGGGCGGCTGGTTCCCGGCGGTCTCGGAGCATGGCGCGTCTTTAGCGGCTCGGGCGGGGCGGCGATAGCGCCCGGACCCGGGAGGTGCTCCCCCGCGTTGCCGGGCATGGACAGCCTCGATCTGCGGCCGCCGGACGCCCCGGCGGCCCGTCCGGCGCGGGAACCCGCCGCCCGGCCCGCCCGCCTCTGGCGCCCGCGCCGGGTGCTCGTGACGCCGGCGGCCCTCGATCACGCCCACGGGCGCATGATGCTGGCGCGCCTCGAAGGGCTCGGCCTGCCGGTCGAGCGCCTGCCTGCCAACCGGCTCACGGGCCTGCGCGACGCGGACCCGCGCCGGGCCTACGCGGAGGCGAAGGCGACGCTCGCCCTCGTCGTGGCGCCGCCGACGAAGCTGAGGCTGCAGCCGATCCCACCCTCCGCCGACTGGCGCTTCGACCTCGCGGAGGGCTGCCCCGCCCATTGCCAGTACTGCTACCTCGCGGGCTCGCTCTCCGGCCCGCCGGTGACGCGGGTCTACGCCAACCTCGACGCCATCCTCGGCAATCTCGCCGCCTACGCGGGCCGCGGCGCCGTCACCTCCGCCTCGGCGGAGCGCGCGGCGGAGGGCACCACCTTCGAGGCGTCCTGCTACACGGACCCGCTCGGGATCGAGCACCTCACGGGCTCGCTCGGGGCGGCGATCCGGCATTTCGGGGCCTGGGACGCGCCGGTGCAGCTGCGCGCCACCACCAAGTTCGCCGCGGTCGAGCCCCTGCTCGGCCTGCCGCACAACCGGCGCACGCGCCTGCGCTTCTCCGTCAACGCCCGCCAGGCCGCCCGCTACGAGGGCGGCACCGCCCCCCTCGCGGAGCGCCTGCGCGCCCTCGGCGCGGCGGCGCGGGCGGGCTACCCGGTCGGCCTCACGATCGCGCCGATCCTCGCCTTCGCGGGCTGGCGCGAGGCCTACGGGGCGCTGATCGCGGACGCGGCCCGGGAACTCGCAGGCGTGACCGACCTCGACCTCACGGCCGAGCTGATCACGCACCGCTTCACGCCGGGCTCCAAGGCGGTGCTGGAGGGCTGGTACCCGGGCTCGGACCTGCCGATGGACGAGGCCGCGCGCAGCCGCAAGCTCACCAAGTTCGGCGGCGCGAAGTACGTCTACCCGAAGGACCTGATGGCCGAGATGCGCGGGAGCCTGACGGCGCTGCTGGCGCGCGACCTGCCGGCCGCCCGGGTCCTCTACTGGACCTGAGGGGCGGCTCCCGCGATGGCGATCGCTGCCCCGCCCTGGACCTCCCGCGCCGGCGCGCCATTTCGGCCCGATGCGCCCCGACGACACAGCCGACCCGCTGATCCTGACCCTCGACCTCGACGCGGAGACCTTCGCGCATCTCGACGGGCTGCGGCGGCGCCACTTCCCGGAGCGGCTGAACCACATCCCCGCCCACGTCACCCTGTTCCACCACCTGCCGGGCCCCGAGGAGCGGGGCGTGACCGAGACGGTGGCCGCGCTGGCGCGCACGGTCGCGCCGCCGGAGGTGGCGGTGACGGGCCTGCGCTTCCTCGGCCGCGGCGTCGCCTTCGTGCTCGAATCCGAGCCGCTCTCGGCGCTGCGGGCGCGCCTCGCCCGCGCCTTCGAGGGGCACCTCACGGCGCAGGACCGCCAGGGCTGGCGCCCGCACGTCACCGTGCAGAACAAGGTGGAGCCGGATGTCGCCCGCGCGCTCCACGCCGAGCTCGAAGGGGCGTTCCGCCCGTTCCGCTTCACCGCGCCGGGCCTGATCCTGTGGCGCTACCGCGGCGGCCCCTGGGACGAGCGGTCCCGCTTCGCCTTCGGAGCCTTCTCGTGAGCGCGCGCACCTTCCGGGGAGACGATCGGTGAAGGCGCTCCACACCGCGCGGGGGAACCCGCTCTTCGGCCGGGCCATGGGCGTGTGGCTGCGCCTGCGCCTCAACGAGGTTGGGCCTCTCGCCGCCCTCCTCACGGTCAGCCTCCTCGGCTTCGGCTTCTTCGCCCTCGCGGACGCGGTGGGGGAGGGCTCCACCGAGGCCCTCGACCGCCGGATCCTGCTGGCCCTGCGCAACCCGGCCGACCTCGCCGACCCGATCGGCCCGCGCTGGCTGGAAGAGACCATGCGCGACATCACGGGGCTCGGCAGCGTCTTCACCATCGTCTTCGTGACGGTGGCGGTGACGGCCTACCTCGCGCTCGCGGGCAAGCGCCGCATCGCGGCCTTCGTGGTGGCGGCGGTGGGCGGCGGCGAGATCGTCTCGACGGTCCTCAAGCTGTTCTACCACCGGCCCCGGCCGGATCTCGTGCCGCACGGGATGGAGGTGTTCACGGCGAGCTTCCCGAGCGGGCACGCCATGATGTCGGCCATCGCCTACCTGACCCTGGCGACGCTCCTCGCCCGCGTCGACCCGCACCGGGGGGTGAAGGCCCTGGTGCTGACACTCGGCATCGTCATCACCCTCTGCGTCGGCGTGAGCCGGGTCTATCTCGGCGTGCACTGGCCGAGCGACGTGCTCGCGGGCTGGTGCGTCGGCGCCGCCTGGGCGGCCCTGTGCTGGTTCGTCGCGCTTCAGCTCCAGCGCCGGGGCGAGGTCGAGGCGCCGGACCCGCCGCCCCCCGCCTGAGGCGGTCCAATCTCGGAACACTCCCTTCCGCGGCGGCGTTCGCCCGGGACGGGGATGCGGCCGGCTCCCGGCCCGCGCACCCCGCGCCGGCGGCCCGCACGGGCCCGCGCCCGGCACCCGCGATCACACCATCGGGACGGTACAGGGAGGCACAGGCAGGCCCATGGCGGACGACGACATCCATCTGTCCCGGCGCAACCTCCTGCGGGCGGGAGGCGCGACGCTGACCGGCGCGGCGCTCGCCATGGCCAACCCGGTCGCGGCGGCGCAGAACCCGCCCGGCGGCCCCGCCGTGCCGGCCGACACCGGCGCCGTGCAGGGCGGGCGCGTCGTCTTCCCGAACTGGCGCGGCCCCGGCGACCGCACGCCGCCGCCGCCCCCGGCGCCGATGCCGGTGGAGAAGCGCGTCGGCTTCTGCCTCGTCGGCCTCGGGCGCCTGACGCTGGAGGAGCTTCTGCCCGCCTTCGCCGAGTGCAAGGCGTCCCGCGTGGTGGCGCTGATGTCCGGCTCGCCCGACAAGGCGAAGCTCGTCGCCCAGCAGTACGGGATCGCCCCGGAGGCGGTCTACGGCTACGGCGACTGGGACAGGCTCAAGCAGAACGCGGCCGTCCAGGCCGTCTACGTCGTGACGCCGAACGGGATGCACCGCGAGCAGGTGCTCGCGGCGGCGGGCGCGGGCAAGCACGTGCTCTGCGAGAAGCCGATGGCGAATTCCTCGGCCGAGGCGCGGGACATGATCGCCGCCTGCGAGCGGGCGAACGTGCGGCTGATGATCGCCTACCGCTGCCAGTACGAGCCCTACAACCGCGAGGTGGCCCGCCTCGTGCGCTCGGGCGCGTTCGGCAAGCCGCGGCTGATCCAGGCCGTCAACGCGCAGACCACGGGCCTGCCCGAGCAGTGGCGCCTCAAGAAGGCGCTGGCGGGCGGCGGCGCGCTGCCCGACATCGGCATCTACTGCCTCAACACGGCGCGCGCGGCGCTCGGCGAGGAGCCGGTCCTCGTGCAGGCGCACCTCTATTCGCCCGCCGACGATCCGAAATTCGCGGAGGTGGAGGAGACGGTGGGCTTCACGCTGCGCTTCCCCTCCGGCGTCGTGGCGCAGTGCCTGACGAGCTACGGCGTGCACGAGGCACGGCGCATGAGCGTGCACACGCCGAGCGCCGAGATCGCGCTCGAGAACGCCTTCGCCTACGAGGGCCAGCGCCTGGTCGTCTCCCACAAGGACGGCAAGCAGGAATCCCGCGACAACCGGGTGCTGGCGCAGAAGAACCAGTTCGCCCTGGAGATCGACCATTTCGCCCGCTGCGTCCTGGAGAACCGCCGCCCGCGCACGCCGGGCGAGGAGGGCCTGCAGGACCACGTCCTGATGGAGGCGATCTACGAGTCCGCCCGCACCGGCGCCCCGGTCAAGGTCGGCCCGCCCGCAGGCACCGGCGGCGGCCTCGACGTCACCCGCGGGCCGGAGCCCGAGGAGGCGGGGTAGGGGCTACGCGTCCCGCGGCGGGTGCAGGCGCGTGTCGAGAGCGAACCGCTCCTGCGAGCGCAGGGCGTAGCCGCCGGCCGCGGTCCCGGCGACGAAGATCAGGTTCCAGCTCCGCGTCGAGACCGCGCTGGGGACGACGACGAAGCCGTGATGGGCGAGGAGCGCGTCGCCGAACGCCTGTTGGCCCGCCCCCGGGATGCCCGGCCGCAGCCAGTTCGGGTTCGGCACGTCGGCGGGTTCGACCACGTGGACGCGCTCCGCCTGCGTGATCCTCACGGCCGTCAGGACGTGAGGGACGGTGTCGAGGGCCCGGAAGCCCTTGTGCACGGCGACTTCGAGGATCGCGGTCGCCGGGTCGAGGGCGCAGTAGACCGCGCGGACACCGCGCCCGTTCCAGCGTCCGCCGACCCGGTACGCGCCCTCGCCGCTGTCCCAGGTCGGCGCGAAGGCCGCCTGATCGAGGCGCCACGCGACGAGGTCGGTGCCTCCGAGGAGGCTCGGCAGGGGCGTCACACGTAGACGCCGTAGGCGAGGCGCGTCAGCAGATCTTCCACGAGTTCGACGCCGGCCGGCGTCGCGAGGAGGTCGATCGGACGGCGGCCGTCGAGGCCGAGCGCCGGGCGCTCCAGCCACTGCTCCGCCTCCTCCTGCGACCCGAACAGGGCGGTCGCCCGCGCGAGGATCTCGGCGAACTTCCAGGTCCGCCCGCTCTGCTCCTGGCTGAGGGGCTTGGCCGGCACGTCCCGGCGGCGCTGGAAGGTGCGCAGGCTCATCCCGATCGCCTTCTCCAGCGACGGCGTGTGCTGAAGGACGACGAGCCGTTCGACGAGGTGGTTCAACGCCCGGCCCGGCAGGCCGTGCAGCAGCATCTCGTGCGCGTCGAGCTGGGTCTTCGGAGCGTGCCGGAGCACGCGGGCGCCGCCCAGAAGCTCGGCGATCCGGTCGAGATCGGCCGGCGCCGCGTCGATGCCCGTCCGGTCCGTCATGGTGCAGCCTTCACGTCAGGTGTCGTCTCAGAGATGACACCTGACGGAGGGCGCCGCAAGGGGGCGCGCAGCGGCCTGACGGGTTCCCTCAGCACGCCCGCAGGGCGGCGAGCGGCGCGTCGAGGGTGAGCGTCACCCCCGTCTCCGGGTAGGCGAGGCGCACCCGCGCGCCGAGGCCGTCGGCGAGGCTGCGCTCGATCAGGCGGGAGCCGAAGCCGCGCCGGCTCGGCGCGCTCACGAGCGGCCCGCCGATCTCCTGCCAGCGGAAGTTCAGCCGCGCCTCCTCCGCGTCCGCCGCCTGCTCCCAGGAGACGGCGACGTGCCCCTCGGGCGTCGAGAGGGCGCCGTACTTCGCCGCGTTCGTGCCGAGCTCGTGCAGGACGAGCGCCACCGAGAGCGCGGATTTCGGGCCGAGCGTCACGTCGGGGCCCGCCACCCGGAAGCGCCCGGCCTCGCCGTGGCCGTGCAGCCGGGCCGTGCCCTCGACGAGGGTGCGCAGGCTCGCCTCGCTCCAGCTGCCCTGCAGCAGCAGGTCGTGGGCCTGGGCGAGGGCGAGGAGCCGCGCCGTCACCGCCTCGCGGGCCTCGGCGAGGGAGGCGTCTCCCCGCAGGGTCTGCAGGCAGATCGCCTGGACGAGGGTCAGGGTGTTCTTCACCCGGTGGGCGAGCTCCTGCATCAGCAGGCGCTGCCGCTCCTCGGCGAGCTTCCGGTCGGTGATGTCGACGGAGGCGCCGGCGAAGCGCGTCGGCCGCCCGTCCGCGCCGCGCACGAGGCGCCCGCGGGCGAGGATCCAGCGCGTGCCGCCGTCCGGCTGGAGCAGGCGGTACTCGGCGGAGAACTCGTCCCGCCCGGCGAAGGTCCGGTCGAGGGCGGCCCGGAAGGCGGGCATGTCGTCGGGGTGGACGTTCCGGACGTAGGCGGCGAGCGGCGCGCCGCGGGCGGCGGCCTCGGGGTCGACCGCGTAGATCCGGGCGAAGTTGGCGTCGGCGTAGACGAGGTCGGCGGCGAGGTCCCAGTCCCAGGTGCCGATCATGCCGGCGGCGCCGAGGGCGAGGCTCAGGCGCTCCTGGCTGGCCGCGAGGCGCTGCTCGGCCTCCGCCTTCTCCCGGCGCAGCCGCTCCTGCGCCAGCGCCGCCTCGATCGCCTCGCCGAGGAGCTCCCGGAAATGGCCGGCCACGTCCTTGAGCACGTAGTCGGCCGCCCCCGCCTTCAGGGCCGCCACCGCGATGCGCAGGTCCTCGGAGCCCGTCACGTAGATCACCGGCGGCGGCGCCGGCAGGGCGCGGACACGGGCCAGGATGTCGAGACCGGTCTCCCCGGGCAGGTGATGGTCGAGGGCGACCGCGTCGATGCCGCCCTCCGCGATGCGCGCGAGCCCGGCCCGGCCGTCGGCCGCGTGCTCCACGGCGATGTCGCGGGCCCGCAGCGCCCGCGCCACGAGGCGGACGAGGCCGGGATCGTCCTCGATGTACAGGATGCGCAGGGCCACCGCGGGCAACGTTCTCCATCGGCAGTCCGGACGGCCGGTCACGCGCGACGCCGATCCATCGCACGCCATTGAAGCCGCAAAAGGGCAGTCGGATCAGGCGGTCTCGGGCACCTGCATCACCGAGAAGAACAGCCCGAGCTGGCGGATCGCGTTGGCGAAGCCCTCGTAGTTCACCGGCTTCGTCACGTAGACGTTGCAGCCGAGGTCGTAGCAGCGCTGGATCTCGCGCTGGTCGTCGGTTGTGGTCAGCACCACCACGGGCGAGCGGCGCAGGTGCTCGTTGCCCTTCACCGTGGCCAGGATGTCGATGCCGGTCATGTCCGGCAGGTTGAGGTCGAGCAGGATCAGGAGCGAGCGGCCCGCCTGCACGCGGCCCGTGCCGTCCGGGCCGAGCAGGTAGGCGAGGGCCGAGGTGCCGTCGCGGAAGGCGGTGATCTCGTTGTTGACGCCGGCGCGGCGGATGTTCCGCTCGATCAGGCGGGCGTGGCCCTCGTCGTCCTCGACCATGATGATGTGGACGGGGTTCACGCCGCGCTTCCTCTCTGCCGGGACGGCCGAATCTCGGTCATGAAGCCGCCTTTCGCAATCGCGTCCGGCTCCCTCTAACAAAATCGTGTAGCCGGGCAACCGCGGCCCGCGCCTTCCACAGGTCCCGGGCGCTGGCGTAAGCTTCGCCGCGCTCCCCGCCGCCCGCCCGCTGGAGGCCGCCCCCTGACCACGCTCACCGACAAGCGCCACCGGGCCCTCGTCGCCGCCATCGCCGAGATCACCTGGACGACGGACGCCGAGGGGCAGGTCGAGGACATGCCGGCCTGGCGCGCCTACACGGGCCAGAGCGCCGCCGAGGTGCGGGGCTGGGGCTGGCTCGACGCGATCCACCCGGACGACCGCGCCGCCACGGTCGCCGCCTGGAGCGCGGCGGTGGCGGGCCACGCGCGCTACGTCGTCGAGTACCGGGTGCGGATGCGGGACGGCGCCTACCGCTGGTTCAACGGCCGCGCCGCGCCCGTCCTCGACGGGGCGGGCGGCATCCTGGAATGGGCCGGCGTCTGCATCGACATCGAGGACCGCAAGCGCGCCGAGGCCGAGCTCTTCGCCCGCGAGAGCGACTTCCGCGTGATGGCCGACACGATCCCGCAGCTCGCCTGGATGGCCGACGCCTCGGGCGCCCTCTACTGGTACAATCGCCGCTGGTTCGACTACACGGGCACCGACCTCGCGGCGATGCGCGGCTGGGGCTGGCGGGCCGTGCACCACCCCGACCACGTCGAGGCGGTCACCGCGAAGTTCGTGGACGCGGTGCGCCGGGCCGAGCCCTGGGAGGACACCTTCCCGTTGCGCGGGGCGGACGGACGCTATCGCTGGTTCCTGTCGCGGGCGGCGCCGATCCGCGACGCGTCGGGGGCGGTGCTGCGCTGGTTCGGCACCAACACCGACATCACCGCCGAGCGCGAGGCGGCGCTCGCCCTCCGGGAGGCGAGCGAGGAGGTCCAGCGCTACGCCTACATCGTCAGCCACGACCTGCGGGCGCCCCTCGTCAACATCATGGGCTTCTCGAGCGAGCTCGAGCTCCTGCGGGCCGAGATCGCCGGGGCGCTGCGGGGCCACCCGGAGGCGGAGCGGCTCGACGGGGACTTCGCCGAGTCCCTCGGCTTCATCCGGGCGGCCGTCGCCAAGATGGACGGGCTCATCGCGGCGATCCTGCGCCTGTCGCGGGAGGGCGAGCGCCGGTTCCGGCCCGAGCCGCTCGACATGGGCGCGCTCGTGCGGGGGCTGGCGGACGCGCAGCGCCACCAGGCGGCCCGGGCCGGGGCCGCGGTCGAGATCGGGCCGCTGCCCGACCTCACGGCCGACCGGCTCGCCGTGGAGCAGATCTTCGGCAACCTCCTCGACAACGCGGTCAAGTACCTCGACCCCGACCGGCCGGGCCGCGTCGCGGTGGCGGGCCGGCGGGTCGGGGAGGGCGCGGTCTTCACCGTGTCCGACAACGGGCGCGGCATCGCGGCGGCCGACCACGCCCGGGTCTTCGAGCTGTTCCGCCGCTCCGGTCCGCAGGACCGCCCCGGCGAGGGGATCGGCCTCGCGCATGTCCGCGCGCTGGTGCGCGCGCTCGGCGGCCAGATCGACCTCGCCTCGACGATCGGCGCGGGCACGACCTTCACGGTGCGCCTGCCGCTGCGGGCGTGAGGCGGTCGGGCGCGGGCCCGAACGTCGTGGCGCGGGCCCCCTCTCCCG